>CAZQNH010000124.1:0-2575 GCA_964594685.1 uncultured Halobacteriales archaeon | reverse complement strand
CCGGGCTCTCGTCCTTACCAAGGACGCGCTTTACCGCTAAGCTACCCAGGCAGGCAATTGAAGCAAAGCCCGCAAGTGATTTTAGGGGTTTCGGTTACGTGTCGGTCGCGGAGTGAGTCCGGACCCGCTCGTCGGCGGTGGCCTGGGACCCCACCCGTCGCATAACCTCCTCGATGCTCTCCGGGAGGCCGTCGGCGGAGCCTGGCAGGGGCGGATCGCCGTTGGATCGGGCCAGCCCGATCACGTACTGACGGAGGGAAAGCGGAGCCTCATGTCCCGTGGCGGTCGAACCCGCGATGACGGCCAACTCGAAGACGTTGGCCTCGAGCGACCGCGCCGAGGACCCACGCCGTTCCCGAATATCGGTCTGCTCGTGGCCGAACTCCCGGACCGTCTCCACGGCCTTGTCCGCGGCTTCGGTGTGGGCCAGGAGCTGAAAGCCGCGAGCGACGAGGACGTCGGCCGCCAGGATGTCCAGATCGTCCTCGATGTTCCCCTCGGCGCGGGCCCAGGGTTCACCCTGGACGAGCGACCGGGTGAGTCGGAGCCCCTCGTAGATGAGTTGGACACCAACGGCCCGGTTGGTGACAGCCGTCTCGTCCGCTTCCCCGCCGACCACCCGGGCACTCAAGAGGGCGAGGACGCCCGGAATCATCGATGCACGAGCTAGGTGCGAGTCGATAACAGAGCGGAGACGGTCGGGAGAGATCTCGGCGATCGCCTGCCTCGCCGCAGTGCGTGCCTGCGCGGCCTCGTCCATCTTGACGGTCATTAGAGAGGGAACGGCAAATGCCTTTGGAAAGGACCTACTCCTACCGGCATGATTCGAAGCGAGCAATACGGGCGACTGCGGGCGGTAACGCTGGCTCGGCCCGACAGTCGAAACGCCCTGACCAGGGACGCTATCGAGGACCTCCAGACCGCGGTCCAAACCGCCGACGAACCGGTCGTCTACCTCGCCGGCGCCGGGCCCGCCTTCTGTGCCGGAGCCGACCTCGTGACCATTGGCACGCTGGAGCAACAGTCCGCAGCGGAATTTGCCAGGGCCGGTCAGTCGATGCTCGGCGCCATCGAATCGACGGACAGCATCGTCGTCGCGGGGGTCGACGGCGCAGCGCGGGGTGGGGGTGTGGAACTCTGTCTGGCTGCGGATATCCGGCTGGCGACCCCGAAGGCGTCCTTCGCCGAACCCGGCGTCTCCATGGGCATCTTCGGGGCTTGGGGCGGTACCCGCCGCCTGCCCGCTGCCGTCGGGGAGTCCAACGCCCTCGACCTCTCGCTCACTGGCCGGACCGTCGACGCGACGGAGGCCAGGGATATGGGCCTGGTCTCCCGGGTCGTGGAGGACCCCCGAACCGTCGCGGAAGCCGTGGCCGAGAACGATCCGGCTGCCCTCCGGACGGTCAAGCATCTCCTCCGCGATCGGCAGCCCCGGGAGCAACAGGAGGAAAGGGAAGCCGAGGCCTTCGGCGACCTGCTCGCCGATGGCTTCGACTGAGTAGCTGTACTCGGGAAAGCTCCGCCCCGATCTGACTCCACCAACCCTCTCCCGGAACACTGGGTCTGTATCCGCGCTCTCAAACAAACGGGTCCGGCTGCGCGGGTGGGGTCCGTTTGTGCTCGCTCCGTTCGTACATGGCTCGGACCATGTCGACCATCTCGACGTCGACGGACAGAACCCGGGCCGTGGCGGCGGTCGACAGTTCCCCGTCGATGTGGAGCGCCAGGATGGCGTCGAGGGTGTCGTACTGGATGCCGAGTTCGCCCTCGTCGGTCTGATCGGCCCACAGCCCCGCTGTCGGGGTCTTCGTGACGAGGTCCTCCGGTATTCCGATATGCCGGGCGACCTGCCGGACCTGTTGTTTGTAAAGGCGGCCCAGCGGGTGACAGTCCACCGCTCCGTCCCCGAATTTGGTGAAGTAGCCCACCAGGGCTTCCGTGCGGTTGCCGGTCCCGAGGACCACGCGATCCTCGTGGTTGGCGACGAAGTAGTTGATCACCGCCCGGACCCTGGCCCGGGCGTTCCCGACCGCGAGGTGGTCCTCCTCGGCCTCCGGGAAGGTGTCCAGGAGATGGTCGACGAGCGGATTGACCTCGATCAGGTCGTACGCAATGTCGAGATCGGTCGCCACTCGCTCGGCGTCACCCATGTTCTCGTCCCGGCTCACCGCCCCGGGCATTATCAGGCCATGGACTGCATCTGCGCCGAGGGCCTCGACGGCGAGATGCGCCAGCGTCGTGCTGTCGATACCCCCCGAGAGGCCCAAGACCACCCCCTCGGCGCCGGCGGCGTCCACTGTATCGCGGATGAACTCCTGGATCCCCGCGACGACGTCGTCGAGTTCCTCCTCGACGTAGCGGAGATCGAGCGGTTCGATCGTTGCGGGTTCGGGCATGCCGGAGTGGTTCGGGTGGTGGTGGCAAAAAGCCACGTGAGCAGGCAGGGGATCACCTGTACAAGTCAGTTGTGAGGCGTGGTGAAACGCTACGTTGAAGTGTGCGCCTGGGGTAGGTTCCGGGTGCGCGCCGGTGGTCTAGTGGTAGGACATGAGCTTCCCAAGCTCATAGCCCGGGT
>CAZQNH010000123.1:0-2623 GCA_964594685.1 uncultured Halobacteriales archaeon | reverse complement strand
TAAGCGGGACTGGCGGGAAGCCAGTCAGCACCTTGTGCTTCTCACCGTCTTTGTAGATGTCGAGATGGAGACCCTCTTCGGAGACATCGTGCCCGTGGAATGACTGCTTGTCGTGGTCGAACCGAGCGACGGGTCTCCAGTCAGGTGTGTTCTGCCCGCTTGGCGTGGCCTGAACATCGTACTCTAACTGGACCACAAACCGAAGTACCTCACCACGTTCCGTATCCAACTCTCGACGAAGGCGCGCGTACGGCCACCGAATCCAAGCAGGTCCCTGCTCGCCCATTGTAGATATACAGATGGGGACGGGTGCGTGGTCTAAAAAGGCACGCCATGTGGGGGAGGAGTATCCCCACAGAGATGCGTGCCTTTCGGGGGTGTTGAGGAGCCACCCGATTAGTAGCGAGTTATCGTACAATCCGGGTCTATGGAACACCCTTGAGGAAAGAAGCACCCGATTCTCACGGAGGCTATCGCTGCCTCTGTGTTTGGAGTGAGATTGTCAATTCCTCCAGGCGCTCACGGGACCACGGGCTGTGCGTAGGGTAGTCCTCGCCGCAGAGGTACTCAGGGAGGGGGAGGAGGCTGTCAACTGGCTCGTCGCTTTGTTCCGCCATCTCGGGAGTGACCAACTGCGCGATATGTGCCCGGAACGGATCGCCTCCGAGATCAATGATGTCTCCACTCTGGATTACGTCAATCTGTGAGCCCTCCGGTATATGCACTGGCTCTGTAACACGGTAGAGTCCTAACTCACCTGTGTCTTTGTGAGGGCCAATCGTCAGCAGGTAATCAACGACTGGCTGGTCGAACTCGTCTATGTCTACGAAATAGATATTATGGACCGACACAGGGTCAGAATCTTCCTCTGGCGAGTTGTCGTCACCGAGCCAGCCACTGAGGAGTCCCATAAAACGTGTTCATTGCTGTACTGTCATAAAACCGAACGGTTGGGCGCTATGAAGACGGCTGCGATGGTTGCGGTGCCACCAAAGCGGAGGCTGTGTGAGCGTCTTGTTTTACTACTCGCTCCGGTCAAGCGACGACTCCTAAGACAACTCGTAAATCGGTCGATACAGGGACTGTATTTATCACAACTGGTGAGTGTGGGAACGAGATAGATAGAGCGGAAACTGAATGAGACAGGGAAATAGTTGATAGCCTACAGAGCTCCAGAGAAATGGCGTTCAGGTGTTGCGCTGCTTCACGAATCCTCGACACTTCGGACAGATGACGACCGCATCGTCCTCGAACGTCGCGCCACAGAGACCACAAACATACTGTCTCCCACTAGCAGTTCGATTCCTCTTCACAAGGCGAGTTAAAATATTCATTCCAAATCCACCGACTGGCCGAATCGAACCCAGTCGTCAAGCCTATGCACTCGGTTTTCGAAATCCCGGAGTCTCTTCTCGATGGAACCTATCCACTTGATAATGATTTTCACAGTTAGTATCAGTCGCTCGCCATCGTCTGAAGATGTGCCCGTACCTCGTCAGTTTGGTCAGCAAGTCTCACTGTCTGCCGAGTATCGTTATATCGAATGAGACATGCCTCGTCCATCTTCGATAGATGAGTGTGAACGAGAGACATCTTGATTTTCAGGAAGTCAATATCCTTCGCAGAGTAATCTGCCACACCTAACGGGTCAACATCGTCAGCATCTTGCGTATTTTTCTTCAGCATTGCGACAAGTAATTGGCGATGATATGGGTCAGAAAGTGCCTCGAATATACCACTTACTTTTGACAAAGACTTTATATCAGCTATACAGTTTTCTAACAAATACATTACCACCTTGGTACACAAGGTTGTCGAATGGTTCTCTACTGAGACACTCTATCTGTTCAATTCGCACGCTTAGTGAGCACCGCGTTCATTCTGTCGAGCGTGGAATGAACCATTCCCGCCAGTAACGACTTTTCGGATAAGTCGGAAACGACTCCCCGAAACACACCGCATTTCCGCTGGAAACATCCCGACAACTCCCGGGTTTCCTGTCCGACGATAGATGTAATGCGTCGGAAAGGATGGAAGTCGGGAGTCCTGTTCGAGAAACCGGGGTTTCTCGAATCCCTGGATTAGAACTAAATATAGGCCTGTGTATAGGCCTATAGAGACAATGCCGAAAACACGCGTCAGCCAGGGGGCCAACGGCCAGTACAAAGTCACCGTCCCGAAAGGAATCGCCGAGGCGATGGAGCTGGACGAGAAACGTCTCGACTGGAAAATCAAGTCGGGGAGCACGCTGGAGGTGACGGTCGTCGATGAGTAACGCCGTCGGCTACACACGTCTCTCACAGGAATCGGATACGTCTATCGCCCGGCAGAAGCGCCACATCCGCGCGTACGCCGACGAGAACGACCTCACGCTGGAGACCATCTATGACGACGGGGAACGCTCCTCCGGGTTCGACGAGAGCCGCGAGGAGTACCAGCAGGTCCGCGACCAAGTGCAGGCTGGGGAGATCACGGCAGTCATCGTCAACGACAAACGCCGGCTCGCGCGTGACTTCGACGAGACGATGCGGCTGGTTCTCGACCTCCGCGAGTACGACATCGAGGCTCACACCTACCACGAGGGGCGGCTCGACCTCTCTGACCCGGTGCAGGCCGCCGTGGA
>CAZQNH010000122.1:0-2723 GCA_964594685.1 uncultured Halobacteriales archaeon | reverse complement strand
CTCATCATGATCCTGTCCTTCGTGAAGGCCGGCCTGGTTGCGGGGTACTACCAGCACCTGGTGTACGAACCCAGGTCCATCACGTACCTTATGGCGATGGGACTCGCCGTCGTCGTGGCACTGTCGGTCGCAGCCACCTTCTCCGTGGCCTGAGCGAGCGGTTTTCGCAAGCGGGACGGCCCCCTGAGCGAGTTCCGGAACCGAGCAGTCGGACATCGGGTCGAAGGAGTTCGGGAGACGCGCGACGAGCAGTTCTCGGTCGACTCCGTCTTCTCACTCAGGAGAGCACGAAGGCGTAGAGGTATGCGATGGCGAAGAAGGCGAGGACCAACCCAGCGACCACCTTGAGATGCAGGACGAAGAGGTTATCCGATTCCTGATCGGCCGCCGCTTCGTAGCGCTCCCCCTCCGCCTCAGTCATTGCGTCTGGATGCCGATCCCCGACGTGGAGATCTCGGAGATGGGCCCGGGGAAACGGTCTGTGACAGTACGGGCACCGAACTGGTTCGTCGTCTGTCGCCGGAACCGAGGTCGGAACGGGGGACTCAGTTGCCGAGGTCATACATACGGTGGGGCGCTGAACGGCTGGGCGATCACCCAGAGGCTGGTCATCGTATACGCGATCATGAGCACCACAAGGGGATACTGGCTTCGGATGGGTTGAATCCGGCCGGAGAACAAGTCGAAGGCGGTACCGTGTGCCGCCCAGACGGCCACCACGTGGCCCAGGACGACGAAGGCGAGTTCGAGTCCACCGAACCACCCTGGTACGGTGAGCACGGGCACCGAAACCGGGGCCGAGAGTGGGGAACTGAGCGACACTCCCAGGGCCGGGAGTAATTCCAGGAGATACCCGAGAAAATGCGCCAGGTGATATCCCGCGGCGATCGGGAGCAGCGTCGGCGCGAATCGTCTGGCGATGACCGCCCGGGTCACGTACGTTCCGCCCACCCGCCGGATGCCGACCACCCCGAGCCAGTAAGCACCCAGGAAGAGCGCGAATCCACCGATGAGGAGGCCGAGGTACGCAAGGGTGGGGGGTATCCCGGCGTTCACGGCGGTTTCGACCATCGAAGCCCCAGTGGGGGTGGCTACCAGGCCGTCGTAGGTCGTCACCCAAAGCATCGTGATGACGAAAGCCACCTCGTCGAACCCCGAAAGCAGGTCCGACCGATTCAACACGGCCGCTGGGGGGTGGACCTCGGGCCCGTCCCGCCACTGGACCGGGGCGATCTGCCCGTAGAAGTGAAATACTCTCGCGATCGGGTCGACCGACCCGAACCAGGTTTCAGCACCCACGATGGCTGCGCCCATCAGGGTGAGGACCGTATAGGTCAGGACCACGCTCGCGAGGAGTCTGGGGGCGTCTGCGAGCGGCGTCACCACCTCGACGAAGACCAGCGCCAGCAACCCGACGACGGCTGGCCACACCCCGAGCCCGGACGGATACTCCCGCTTGAAACTTGGGAGTACCGCCGCGAGGGTCCGCCACGGGTTCAACCAGGGCCAGGTATTACCGACGAGATACACACTCATCGTATAGCCGGCCCACCACGCCACCCACACGAGTAGGACGGCGGTGTTGGCAAGGGGTTCGGACGGGCCGATGTACCCGAGAACGACGATCGCGACCAGGGCGAGGACGCCGAACAGACTGGCGATCGAACCGAGTAGTTGCCCTTGTGCAGCCGGGAGGGACCGACCGCGGCCCCTGAGCGCATGGACCAACTCCGTGTCGGTCACGAGGCTGGTGAAGAGAAAGGAGATGGCGACCACGGCACCCCCGGTCAGGGCATAGACCCAATCGGGAATGGGCGAGGGTTCACTCGAGAGGTTGATCGAGCCGGCGTGGCCGAGAGCCGGTACCGTGAACAGCAGTACCGCCACGAGCACACCGAAGCCCACGAGATGGACGCGATACCGCTTGATCATACCCGTTCAGAATACGTTCGTCAGACTGACCAGGATGGCCACGGTGAGATACAGGCCGAGGATACCCGCCCCGACAGCGGCGAGCAGGGCGCTACCGATGTCTCTTCGGCGATAGACCAGGTATAGAACTGCCGTGACCACGACCGCGAGCCCGAAGAAGGCTTGGAGTGAGATGAATGATACCATGGTTTACACGCAGATGGGCGAATCCCTTAGGCATGTTGATTCCTGTCCCAATCCGGCGGTCTTCGGACTCCCCTCGGCGGAAATCGCCGGTATCGCTAACCCGACAGGACGGTCAGGCCCCGGGTCGGTCAGCCGGCCGGCCCCTGGCGGGCAGTCACTCTGATCCATATTCCAGCCACCGTCCGACCGCACAGCCGTGTGGATTCCGGGCTTCCACGATCGCGGCGATCAGGAGTACCGCGACCACGAGATCCAGGCTGTGCTCGAGAAGGTTGTGTGTCGCCCCGTCGATGTACCCGCCGATAGTGACCAGGGCAACCATCGCTTTGGCTGCCAAAGCGAGCAGGGCCATCGCCACGAGAAGATATGGGGCGCTGCGGCGTCGGGAAAGCGCGATTAGTGCGACGGCCGCGAGGAGCCCCGTGATGATTGCCGTGAGGATCACCACCACGTGCAACAACCCGGGATCCTTGAGGATACCGACCGCCGCGGTGACAGGAATCATGTGGATTGATACCACGACAGTACTGGGGAGCCTTCAGCGTTCTGGAACGAATCTCGAATCGCTCCGTGGATGGCGTTCACCATTGAATCGCTCCGTGGAT
>CAZQNH010000121.1:0-2734 GCA_964594685.1 uncultured Halobacteriales archaeon | reverse complement strand
GGGATAGTGCCCGGATGGTTTCCGACGCCGCCCTGTTGGCCTACGTCGACGGCCGCGAGGAAACGGGGTTCGCCGACCTGCTGGACCGCTTTGACACCGACACGGGGCCGCTGTTCCGCCAGTGTTTGCGACTCGAACGGTCGGGGGCGCTCGTCAGGGTCGGGCCGCTGGTGTTCGCCTCCGCCGACGCCGAGACCGGCTCTTCGGCGGCCCCGCCGACGGAGGGGCGCGGGAACGCCGAGCAGGGGCCCGACGAGGACCCGTTCGAGTGGGTCGAGGTGGATTAGCCGCCGGGGTGACCGACGATCGTAGCGGGCCGAAACGGCGGTCAGGATCGGTAGCCGCCGGAGGGGCGGTCCGCCTCGCTGGGATGCCCCCCGTCTGCCGTGCGTCGTCGGTGGGAGGGCCGGCTCCCGGTGAGCCGCCACCGAGGGCGACCAGTCCCGGCGCTCAACAGCACTCGTCCGCTCCGGGCGACCACTCGCACGCGTCGCCCGTCGTCAGGTCGTTCTCGTCCACGTAGACCGAGAGGCAGGCGTAGTTACAGAAGTAGGTGGGCGAGCCACAGTCGTCCGTGCAGTCGCGCACACAGATCGGGTCGTGGTCGAAGATCCGCGAGCCACAGTAGGCACACTGTTCGTCCGCGTCGGGCAGCGGGACGGTCGTGGACATGGCCGTGGTTAGCGGGCCGGCACCGAAAGCGTTGGGTCACGGCCGTTCCGGGGGGCAGCGCCGGAAGCTCCTCGGATTGTGTCGTCGCGACCCTGTCGAAACCCTCAGACGGGGTTAGTTTCAGCGGAAATGACGAGGAGAGGCCCAGCGCCAACGGGATCGCAACGTCGGCCCCGTTCGCCGCGGTCCCCGGACCGAACGATCCTTCTAATTATATCTAATTACCTTTTTGACCGTGGAGATAGAACGCACGCCAGAATGGATGGGATCCCACGCCTTTCCGACGGTTCGGAAGCGGCCGGAAACGGACACGACGGACAGGAACGGAGGTGAGAGTACGCGTGGAAAAACACCGCCGTTCGATAGTCAAGGCGATTTCGTATAGACTCTTTGCGACGTCGCTCGTGTTCGCCATCGCGTTGCTGTTCACCGGGAGCTTCGGGAACGCCGCGAAGATCGGCGTTTCGGCGGCAATAGCGAAGACTGCGCTCTATTACGGCTGGGAACGCCTGTGGAGTAACATCCAGTGGGGGATAGAAAGACAGTGACCACGCGGGCGAAGCCGTCTGGCGATCCGATGTCAAACAACTGGGAACGAACTCACGCTGGCCCGACATCGTCTGGACATTTCGGATTGGATCGTAGGGGAACTGGTCCAGGACGCCCACTCTTGAAACAGTCCGTGTTCTGACTGGAGTACGGGAGGGATGTGTAGAGCCCTGAATCGATTGGTCAGAGTGTACGGATCGTGGGTGGTACCGATGGGACAGCCACCCTGGAATCGAAACCCGGCGACCGATACGCGCGTCGGATCCACCCCTTCGAAACTCCTCAATCGTCGGTCGTCGATGCCCTGGCCCCTGGCTTCCGTTGGTGGGCTCGCAGTTCCTCGATCCGCGCCGCGACCCGGCGTTCCCGCTCCTCGCGGGAGGTCGCGGCGTCGAGGCGTCCCTGCACGAGGTCGAGGAGGTCGGCCTCCTCGAGCGCGGCCCGGGCGGTCTCGCGATCGACGTCCAGCCGGGTCGAGACCTCGTGGACCGTCCGCGAGGCGACGACGGCCTCGACGAGGTCGGGGACGGTTACCCCAACCGGCAGCGCCTCGTCGTCGGGCAACCCGCCCGGGAACCGATCCCGCTCGGCGAGCAGTTCCCGGATGGTGTCGGCGGAATCGTCCTCGTCACTGCCCGAACGGGCGTGGGCGTCGGCCGAACCGTTGCCAGGAGACGTCCCGCCGGTCGTTGCGTGCTGGTCGGACGGCGTGGCCTCCTCGGACTCGCGAGACGGGGCGCGTCCCGGGTCCGCACCCCCTGGCTCCTCGTTCGCCGCCGGATCGTAGATCCCGTACTTGATCATGTGGCGCCGGACCGTCGCCGGCGTGACCTCGACGTCCAGCGCGTCGGTCATCCCCTCGAAGGTGTCGTGCCGTTCGTACACCCGCCGGAGTTCGGCCGGATCGGCATACGCCGGACGGTCGTCCTCGCCGTCGCTGGTATCCTCGGCGCCTTCGAGGTGGGTTTTCGTGAAGTGGATCTTCATCCCCCGTTCCGTCTCGAAGGTCTCCTCGCACTCGTCGTGCCGACAGGGAATCGACTCGTCCATGTCCGCCGATGGCTCGTCCGCTTCCTCCGGTGGCTCATCGTCGGCCTCCGACGACTCGTCGGCCGGGCCGTCGTCGGCCGTCTCCCGGTCGCTCGGGGCCTCCGCACCCGGGGACTCGCCGTTCGAGGCGCTTTGGCGGCCGCCGCCCGAGGCGGGCGCCTCTCGGTCCGTCGGCGCGGTGCCGTCCTCGTGGGCGGACGCGAGACGATCGGCATCCTCGACGTCCCCGGGCTGGATTTCGACGCAAAACACGTCGTCGTCCGACTCCTGCTCCATGGTCTGGGTTTCCACCCCCTCCGGTATTCGCAACGTGAGGCGCGCAGCATTTCCCTCGGCTTCCGAGGAGTCGGTCCTCGTTACCATCTCCACGTTCACGATCTCGACGTCGGAGGACTCCAACGCTGCTGTGACCGCTGCCACTCCGTGAAGCGTATGTGATAACCGGCCCATCCCATCAAAAACT
>CAZQNH010000120.1:0-2762 GCA_964594685.1 uncultured Halobacteriales archaeon | reverse complement strand
CGGCGCGGGAAATGTCCGATACCGCCAGCACCGCATGGTGGCCACCGTCGGCCATATCAGATACAACTGGCAGTGTTGTGTTAAATCTCCCCAGAGTACTGGGAGGTACAGATACGGTAGACAGCAACGTATCTCAGGGTGCGATGACCACTGACTCAGAGATGACTGACGAGCGAACCGAACTGCCGGCAGAGTTCGCAGAACACGCAGCGACCGTGACCGGCCTCGATACGCCCCCAGCGACGCTTGAGGAGTGGTGGGCGGCATCTGCCGAGCAGTATTCGGCGAACGACCTGACGGTCGGATTCGATGATCTCTACAGTGCGGGTCCGACGCGCCACGAAGTGCAGGTGAACGGTCGCATCCGGTACGCACACTGTGCGATGGACGCCCTCCTGGCGGCGCTGATGGAAGAGCCGGCTACGGTGACCGTGCGCTCGGTCGATCCGGTAGCTGCGACCCCCGTGACGTTCACGGTCAGCGACGAGGGCGTAGAGGTGTCACCGGAGGGGGCGCTGCTCTGCTTCGGGATGGATTTGGACCCGGCGGACGTTGCGGCGGTCGGCTCACTCGCCGAGTGGTCCGTCCAGGACGACAAAGACGAGGTTCGGGACGCGGTCTGCCAGTACACCAACGCCTTCGAGCGCGAGGAGACGTACGAGCAGTGGGCCACAGCGACCGACTGCGTCAGTGCACCCCTACCCCCGGCGAAAGTGGTCCCGTTGCTACAGAAACTACCGCACGAACACAGATAGAAACCACCGTACAGTATCTGGTTTCCATAGGAATTCCTCGGTCACGACGGGGGAGCCGCCGGGTGTCCGCCGGACTACGGCGTCGGTTCGCCGGATTCGCCCTGCCGGTACCGCAGGACGAGCACCGCGAACAGTACTCCGGCGCCGCCGACGAACGTCGTCTGCCCAGTCGTGAGACCGCTCGTCGTCGCGAGGCCGCTGAACAGGATCGCCACACCGATTAGCTTCAAGCCCATGCAGCAGGCGATACCACCGAGGACGGCGAGTCCGCCGACACCCCCATACTGACTCAGTGCTTCTGTGGAGTCGTCGCTCATCGACTCCTGTAGAAACCTGAGCCGGTCTCCGGTTGTACGATGGCACCCCTCACGGCCGTCTCCGCTGGCTCTGCCCGGTCGATAGGTTCTCGTTTCGCGGAAGTTCTGGGTCGGGGGCTCCGGTGTCATCGTTTCCCACTGGCGGTCGTAAGGACGAACCACCGCGTATCGGCCACCGTTCGGACGCGTCAAGTGGTACCAAGGGACAGGGAGCTGTTATCTGTTCGGGCGGGAGGATTCGAAGCAGGGTTGAATGCGGTCCTCGGTATAAACACCCCGCTCATAGTGGGGGGAATCGCTTCGGCTGTTCGGTACGGCGTTCGAGTTGAATACCCATGGACGATCCGGACCTTGACGCCGAGGAGATAGAACGGGCCGGCGACGGAACCGATGCCACCGACCGGAGTGCTGAGAGATGTACCTGCGGTTGTGAAGAAGGCGACGCCGTCTTCGAGTACTACGCAACGAAGCTGCGGCTGGAAAGCGAGTCGTCCCTCATCGACGTCGACGGCACGGTGCTCGATGCACAACTCCCAGAAGACCTGCAGCGAGCCCTGGAGCGGTTCCTCGACGGTGCGACCGTTGAGACGCTGGACGACTGGGTGACGGAGGTACGGCAGCGGACCGGCGGCGGCGCAATCGAGGTCAAGGACCTCTGTCACGAGCGGGCCGAAACGGACCACTGGGGCGACCTCGACGGTGAGCGGTACTACTTCACGTGCTTCTTCGACGCCGTGTTGCTGGCCGCTGTGACCGACCGGCGGGTGAACATCCGGACCGAGAGCCCAGCGGGGACGGTAATAGAGGCGACCGCAACTGGCGACGGGGAGCTGTCGGTCGACCCACCGGGGACGCTTGTGTCGTTCGGCATCGCCACCACCGCCGATACAGCTCCCGACCAGGAACCGACCCACGAGGACGTCTACGAGTCGATGTGTCCGGTGGTGAATGCGTTCCCGACCCCACAAGCCTACGAGCAGTGGACGGAAACCGTAGCGGCCTCGACGGTCGCAGTGCCACTGGAGGACGCGACAGAGCTCGCTGCCGCCCTCGTCGAGTAACCAACACAATCGATACTCCAAAATGACTGGGCCGACAACACTGGTGACGCCATGCGCGAAGCGGACCTGAACGTCAGCGACGCCGAATTCGAATCGATGGGAATCGGGGAACTCATCGAGCTCGCCCGGCGGGCGGGACTGCAGGACCTCGAGGAGTTGTCCTGCCAGGGTGCTGGCGCTATCGTGAGGGCGGAGACGCAGCGCCGGTTTGACGAGGAGCGACTCGACGAACTCGACTGTGTCGACAAGTGGGAGTACGTCACGGAGGTCCGAGACGACCACCTGTACGTCATCGAGTTCACCGCGCCGTCGCTGCCCGAGAGCATCAGCGACACGGCTGCGGAGCTCATTGGGACCTGCGATCCGGAGGTCGGCGAGCGCGGCGCCAGGCTCTCGTTCACCGGCTCCCAGGAGGCCATCGCGAACATCATCGAGGAGTACGAGGACGTCGGCGTCTCGCCGACCCTCGAACGCCTGGGAGACTACGAGGGGGAGCCCCGGCCGCTGCACGAACTAACCGACAGACAGCGGGACGTTATCCGGACTGCCTACGAACTGGGCTACTTCGAGGTGCCCCGAGAGGCCACCACCGACGATGTCGCCGCCGAACTGGACGTCGATCCGTCGAC
>CAZQNH010000119.1:0-3056 GCA_964594685.1 uncultured Halobacteriales archaeon | reverse complement strand
GCGTTCTTCCCGGAAGATGCGTTCCAGGTGTTCGTGCCGAACGTCGACGAGGTGTTTATCCAGACACCCGTGGTCGGAATCGAGGACCTGCCGGAGGGTGCCGAGCGCGTCGAGTCTGGCGAGACGATACAGACGAACGACATGTTGTATGCGGCTCGACTGGCCGATTTCGAGAATCCGCACGTTATAATGCCAGCGGAAGAGGTGTTCGACCAGGCGGTCATGCTCCCGCTCGGCGGCCAGCCCTACGGCCTGGGCGCGCTGTCCACGCCGGACGCGTCGGTCGCCGGCCAATCGGCCAACCCACTTGTCGGCATGGACACGGCGGAACTGCTCCAGCAGGACGCCGCCAGGCGGGTGCTCGCCGAGACTGGCGTCACGGACGCCGACACGGTCGAATGGCTCGCCGGGCCGGAACGGCACCCGCTCGCAGACTACCCTATACCGCACTGGACAACGCTTCTTGGCACCGAGACGGACCTCGAAGCCTTCGGCGGCGTCCTCAGCGGCGAGAACGGCTTGTGGGGCACCCTCCTGTTCGTCGGCCGGATCACCGATGTCGACTACGTCGTCGCGGTGAGCGCCATGACCCGTCCGGTCGGGACCGTCGATGGCGGGATGGCCCTCGTCGAAGGCTCCGGGTGGGGAATGAACCAGGGGAGTGAACTCCTCCCCCAGGCTGCCGAGTTCACCGCCGATGTGGTCGGGGAACTCCAACGAGGTAACTGACGAATGGCAGGTCAGCCCTCGATTCTTCCGCAGCACATGTCGGCCAGGCAATGAAAGGATGGACTTCTGCAAGATCCATGCTCTGTTTGAAGCAATCAAATTCCGACCACCTCGAGATGACGATCGCCAGAAGTGTGGAGGTCGTCCTGCTGCTCGGCGCGATCATGAGTTTCGAGATGATCACGTCGTCGCGGCCGGTGGATAGAACCCTGCTGGGAGTCACTGCAACGCGATGAGGTTGCCGTCGGTGGTCCCGTACAGTGTCCCGTCCGCGAGGGCACGGTCTGCCAGGTCACCAACCCGTCGCCAGCGCTCCGTGTCGCCCTGATCGGTTAGGGCGACGATGCTGTCGTCCGTACGCACGTAGATGTCCTCACCCGCGAGGATCGGCGGGTCGCTCCTGACCGGCGCCTCGAACGTCCACCGGACCTCGCCGCTCGCCGCCTCCAGCGCCAGGAGTTCCCGATCGCCGCCGCGACCGATGGTGGTGTAGACGAGATCCCCGTCGGTCGCGAGCGAGGCGTGGTCGCCTTCGACCTGCCAGGCGACGATGCCGTCGTCATCGAGTGCGGTGACTGCTCCCTCCACGACCGTGAAGACGGCACAGTCAGTCGCGACGAGGTTCGTGATGTACGGCCGCGGCTCCGTCGGATGCTCGAACTGGTGTGACCAGTCGGTGCTCCCATTGTCTCGCGACAGAGCGTGGAGCCGACCCTTCCGAGTCGCCACGTAGACCGTTTCCGTTCCGACCACCGGTCCAACGGTCACGTGGTCTGCGAGCGCGCTCTCGCGACTCCAGACCGTCGCCCCATCCGCAGCCAGCGCACGGACCGTCCCCAGGCTCGTCCCCTCCTCCAGAGCGAGGTACAGGAGGTCGTCCGCGGTGACGAACCCGCTGTCCCGGGCCTCGAACTCGCGGGTCCACCGCTGCTGCCCATCCATCGGATCGAAGGCAATCACCATCGCGCCGAGGGATTCGTTCTCGGCGACGCTGACCACCCTGTCCCCCCAGACGGCCGGGACCGAGGGCGACCGGAGTTTCCCGGAGGTCCACCGGCGGTCGCCGCTTTCGACCGCCAGCGCGTGGACGTGTCCGTACATCGGTCTCTGGGGCCCTTTGTTGAGCTCATTGGTCACGTACACCGACTCGCCGTCGACGACGGGCTGACCGTACGACGGGGTTGCGTATTCCTCGTCGTGAACCGACGGCTCGACTTCCCACCCAACCGCCGGAGCGTCCTCGAAGCCCTGCGCGTCAGCGACGTAGCTGTCCTGGGCGGGACTCCGCCGCGGTACGGGCCAGGCTGACTCGGGTCGAGAGACAGTGGCGCAATCGACTTCCGCTGGCGTCTCGGTGGTGGTCTCCGTTTCTGTTTGGCTATCGGTGGTCTTCGTGGTTGTCTCCGTCTGCGTCGTGGTCATCGTCCTCCGGGTGGTTGTCTGAACGCCGAGGTCGGTCTGACAGCCGGACAGCAGGGCGGCCGAACCGCACCCAAGCATGGCGAGGAGGGCGCGTCGCGAGTGTGGTGGCATTTGACATGCTTCGGACCAACGTATAAAGGGAGTTCCGGTAGGACAAACGGAGACTAGTGTATAGAAGCCCCTAATACGAGGGTAAAGCGTGGAATACGGACAGGCAGCCTCGAAAAGTGGGTGCGAGCCGGTCGGTCACATGAAGAACCTGGGATAGACGTCTCCGCTTTCCTCCTCGCGGTACAGTCTGATGTCGAAGGACCCAGCGTCGTCGGTCGTGGATTCACGCGGGAAGTAATGATGGTGGTACCACTGTCCATTCCCAAACTTGGGCTGGACGCGGAGGATATACGGTCGGCGTTCGACGATATCACGCTCCACGAGCGTCCCTGCTGACTCTCCAGCCTCTGGCGGAGGGACCTCGAATTCCCGGGCGAACACTTCTGCCTCGTTGTATTCCTCGCTATCGGCACGCAGGACTCGAATACGAAGCGGTTGTTCCTGGTCGGTGTAATTGGCGAGTTCGAGGTCGATCTGTGGCGAGTGGGCCCGCAGCGGTGCCTGGCAACCCGCGAGGCCGGCAGTCACCGCCGACCCGGAAAGCAGGATTATCTCACGACGAGTTGGGCTCATGGCGAGGACAGCCGCGAGACGTAACCGTTGGGGACCATTCGACAAGACAATCAGGACGATCACCCATTATTCTTTTCGGCGGGAGCCATCGATCCGGCGTTCAAAACGTCGAACTACCTCGCGGAACGCCCGCCGCGAACCCCATTGTTGGTCCTTCGATGTCGGCCAATTCTCATCGAACTCTCTGAGGCTTTTGGGCGTTCATGCTGCATAGAGGCACT
>CAZQNH010000118.1:0-3080 GCA_964594685.1 uncultured Halobacteriales archaeon | reverse complement strand
TCCATCAGCACTCCTCACTCACGGCGGCCCGTGAGCGAGGCCCGCCGGAACGCTTATGGTCGTATTGTCAAATCATGTGGATACATAGCACGGACCGTGACCCCCCGAGGGGTCGCCGGTCTCGAGGTGATCCACATGCCACACTACATCCGACTCACGAATCTCACACGGCGCGGTTTCGAGCATATCGAGGATAGTACCGACCGGATCGAGCACATGAACGAGGAGGCCGAGGACCTCGGCGGCGAGATCGAGGAGGTGTTTCTCACGATGGGGCCCTACGACTTCGTTTCTGTCGGTCGGTTCCCGGACGACGAAACCTACGCGGAATTCACGCTACGGGTTACCCAGGAGGGGGTCGAGGAGACCCAGACCCTCAAAGCTCTCGACGAGGACACCTACCAGTCCATCATCGCATCACTCCAGGGGTGATTCGAACCCCAGCCAGCGAAATAGGGGGTTGGGCCAGGGGCCGGGACCTGTGCAGGAAATCGTTGTTGGAAATCATGATGATCGGAACCGATGTCTGTCGGGCAAACGCTATATACCATGCGAGTATTTGGCATGGTATAGCGTCGAACCAGGACCCGGCGTATCCGCTATCACAACCATGCCAGTCTATATCCGGCTCACGACCTTGACGGAGGAGGGCCACGAGCGCATCGAGAACAGTGTCAGCCGAACCGAGCAGATGAAGGCGATGGCAAACGAGATGGGCGGCTCGATCAGGGAGGTCTTCCTCACCATCGGGGGCTATGACTTCGTGACCATCGCGGAGTTCCCGGACGACCGGATGTACGCGCAGTTCGCGTTGCGATTCGCTCGGAAAGGCGTCGCGGATACCGAGACCCTCAAAGCCCTCGAGGAGGGCGAGTACGTGAATCTCGTCCAGGACCTGGGCGTCGTCGGCTGAATTTACGATTGGGCGGTCACAGGGTCCCGGCACTGGCTGGTCCTTCTTTGACCGCTCAGCGTGAGTACTCGCTCACATGGCGCGAGGCGGGAGCAGTAACGGTTTAGCCGCTCGGCAATATCGCCCGGTATGAACGGGCCGATCGCGTTGGTCCACGGCGCCGAGGGAGCGGGCAACGGGACCCGTATGCTCGCCGTGGCTGCGGAACTCCGCCGCCGGGGGGCAGCACTCGAGATCGCCGGTGGCGGACGGGCGGCCCGCTTCGTCGAGATGAACGGGTTCGATGAGTTCAAGCCGGCCCATCTGGAGTTCATCGAGCGGACACAGGGTCCCGAAGCGACGCTCCTGCAGGCTCTCTGGCATTCCGCGCCCCGG
The DNA here is from genome assembly GCA_964594685.1 of uncultured Halobacteriales archaeon. Taxonomy (GTDB): domain Archaea; phylum Halobacteriota; class Halobacteria; order Halobacteriales; family Halobacteriaceae; genus Halodesulfurarchaeum. Next base: position 1,792 of record CAZQNH010000118.1, on the reverse strand, counting down.
GCGCTCCGTCGGACCCGGGGCCTTCGGGGCTGGCTCTCGGAGATCGACCCAGCAGTCCTGCTGACCGACGATCCGATGGCTGCAATCCCGGCGATGTTGCAGGGCATCCCCTGGTTCCGTATCGACCACTCGAGTGTAGGCTGTTACTCCGGGACCTTCGCCAGGACAGCGTTCCGGGCCTGGAACGGGTTCACGCTCCGGTATAGCGAGGGTTTCTTCTTCACGACCGTGTTCGAGAACCCCTACCCCGAGAAGACGAACCTCCGACCGGTCGGGCCGGTTGCACACGAACCCGAGGATCTCGATCCGGTCGACCCGTTCGACGTGCTCTTGGCCCCGAGTACGTACGCCAATGGCTTCGACGATCTCAAACGACACCTCGAGGCGGCGGGATTCTCGGTGAAACACGTCGGGAGCGCCGACTGGGAGCCGGTTTCGGCCATGTTACCATACCACGAAGCCGCCGACGTCGTTGTCACCGGCGGGTTCTCCGCGACCTCGGAGGCACTGATCGCCGGGACACCGGTGCTGAACTACCCCTTCATCGACTGCCAGCGGGGCCTCGCAGAACAGATCGAGGCCCGCGGGATCCGTGGGATCGAAATCGTCCGCTCGAACGAGGAGGCGATCGAGGGGGTGGGCGACCCGCCACAGGCACCGGCATTCGAGAACGGGGCTCCGGAAATCGCCGAGCACATCCTGGAGTACACCGGTTGAACATTCCTGACCGAACGAGTTTTCACGTGTGATAATTATCCGGGATACACCGATAGTACATCTAGCTGAAATTTTGCAATATTGACGAAAATGCGGGTTTGAAGGGCTATAAATCCCGTTATCTGGGTTGAGAACGGCCACCGAGAGGTTTTTATACCCGAAGTATTCTGTGGAGGCGTGCCAATGACACCGGAAGGGAGCCGGCCATGCCAGGCCGATGAATTGGCGGACCCGGAGCAACTCGGGTGGACGGCCGCCCGCGCGCTGCTCCATGCACAGGTTACGGGGAACCGAGCCCTCGAAGACTACCTCCTGATGATGAGTCTGGATCGGAAGGGGTCGATCGACCGTCGTGACCTCGACGCGATCCTCGGCGACGCCATCGCCGCCCACAACGAGATCATCGAAGACCTCGAGTGCGCGCGCGACGCACTCGATGAACTGTCCCACGTCGTCGATACGGCATAGGGGATCGAATGGGAGCGGTTCGTAGGGCCGCGGTCCTACCCGTCGGGACCACCCGGTTCACGCGTTATCCACGTCCCCCGCGAGACTGGCGGTTGTCACGACGCTGAGACGGATTCGAGTCGAGTTCGTCTCGAAATATCACCAATCGAAACATGCTCACCGGTGAGTCGGGGGTGAGAAAGGCCCGATTATTTAAGATAGTAGCCCGTACAATACGACATGTGTTCACATGGGGTTGCCAGATGGATATACCAAAGGCATGGAAACGGTCTGATAGCCGAATCGCGCAACCCGGTCCTGTGAGGGTGCCATGAAACTCGCTGTTCCCACCGACTTCGAGATCTTGGACGCTTTATCCGACGGCAAGCGAAACACGGCCGCTAACCTCTCCTATATCCTGGACAAGGACCGCTCGTACATCAACACCCGCTTGCCAGTGCTGGCTGACTATGGACTGGTCGAACGCATCGGTCCCGCGCCGAACAGCGGGCTGTACGAGATCACTCAGAAGGGCGCGGCAGCGGTGGACCTGCAAGAGCACTATCGCCAAGAGGGGGTCGATTTCGACGAACTCCTGGCGGAGGAAGTGCCAGACGCGACCGTGTGA
>CAZQNH010000117.1:0-3181 GCA_964594685.1 uncultured Halobacteriales archaeon | reverse complement strand
GACGACGGTGTCGAGGTTGCCGTCTGAGTCACTAGCGCTCCAATCGACCTCATAGCGGTCCCAGGCCGGGTTACTAGTATCATTGAGGGCATCGATACTCGCCGATGGCGCAGTGTTGGTATCTTCGGTTTCGCTCACTGTGGTCGATCCAGAGCCGGTATTACCATTGGAATCGGTTACCGTTGCGTCGACCGTGTAGCTATTCCCAGAACCGTCATCGCCCGCGGCGACCAACCGGGTGGTTCCGCTCGCTAAGTCCCCGCTGATGGAGACAGTAGCCGTGTCTTCCGTCTCCCCATCAGTGTCGTCCGAGAGCGTCAGGTCGACCGATGAGAGGTCGCCATCGTCGTCGCTGACCTGCCAGTCGATGTCGAACTCGGCATCAGAATCGCTCGTCTCGACCTCCAAGGCGGACAGGCTGTCGACGGCGGGGGCAGTTTCGGTGTTGTCGGTGGTGACAGTGATCGAGGAACTACTGGTGTTCCCGTCACTATCAGTCACGTTTGCTTCCAGCGTGTGATCTCCGTCCGAGAGGGAGGTCGTGTCGAAACTATCCTCGTAGTAGCCCGAGCTGGAATTGTATGATGTGGACCGAGAGCTGCCGCCGTCGATATTGTACGTGACGTCCAGGGAATCGTCGCTGTCCTCACTGTCGGACGCATCGATTTGGACTGTGACTGTCCCACTAACGGTCTCTCCGTCGGACGGATTCACCCAGGAGACACTCGGAGCGCTGTCCCCGCCCATGACCGCCGCTTCGGCATCCAGGAGGCCGTTCCCCTGCTCGTTATCCGCGAGGCCGATGTCCTCGGCGGTGCTCTTCAGTTGATCGCGGGCGTCCGTATTGGTGTACCCATTCGCCATCAACTGGCCCCCGGCGCCGGAGACATGCGGACACGCCATCGAGGTGCCGGAGAACGTGTCATATCCGTCGATGACAGTAGAGTAGATGCTCCCCCCGGGAGCCGCGAGCTCGACCTCCTGCCCGGTCGAGGAGAACGACGAGAGGCTGTCGTCGCTGTCGGTGGAGGAGACCGCTATCACCGTATCGTACGCAGCTGGATATCCCACACAGTCGGTGCAGGGTCCGTCATTCCCCGCGGCTGCGACGAGTAACACGCCGTTGTCCACCGCGTACTGGCAGGCGTCTTTCACGGTTTGTGACCCGGAGGATGCACCGAGACTCAGTGACCCGACGTCCCAGCCCTGATCGGCGACGAACTCGATCCCGGCAGCCACGTCGGAGAACGACCCCGAGCCCCGCTTGTCGAGGACCTTCACGGCGTGGAGTGTCGACTGGGTCGAGACGCCCACCACCCCCTCGCTGTTGTTCAACGCATCGGCGATCCCGGCGCAGTGGGTCCCGTGGTCGTTGTCGTCTGACCATGGATGGTTGCAGTTCCCCCCGCGACAGTCGACGAACGCCTTTCCTGCCCCGACGTTTTCCTGCAGGTCTGGGTGGTCGTCGTCGATTCCCGTATCGATGATGGCGATATCTGCTCCGTCGCCGGTCTCGCCATTGGTGTGCAGGACGTCGGCGTCGACGCGGTCCACGCCCCAGGGGAGCGTCTGGGCGATCGCCTCCATGGTCCCGTCCTCCTCGACGTACCGAACGTCGGAACGCTCGCGGAGCCGATCGAGAGCCGCGTCCGGAAACCGTCCGGAAATCGTGGCCGCATCTCCATCCCATTCTAGAATGCGATGGACGCTGTCCGCCGCTCGCCGTGCCGCGCGTTTTGCCGCCTGATTACCGGTTCCGATGTTATGCCGATCCGGTGCTTGCGACTCCCCCGCGGCCGGACCGACCGCGAAGGTGGTCAGGGCTCCCGCGCCGACACCCTTCAGCACAGAACGACGTGAAAAGTTATCAATCCCCATACCTCGTCCATGGATTGGGGAACCTTGTCAGTTTTGGTAAATTTCGAGTGAAATGAAACGACGTAATAGACGATCCCTGAAATATAATGCTTCTCGTGAACGGTTCGTCCTTTTCGTCCCGGGTGCCAATAGATCTCACTGCTGGGTCCAGAACCGACGGGTACTCCAACGTATGACGATGGTATGACAATAACGCAAAAGCTTTGGCGGCTCCCGAGTAGCCTACACACGTCGTCACCAGGTTACGGGCGGTTCGGCACCGGGGGTTGGGGCCCGGGGCCGAGTGTGACACTCCGCGCCCGGATACTTTCCGGAACACACGCCTCCGAGCCGGGCGTATACGGAACTAACACATCCAGATAATTAGGACTTTCGCCCCCTTCGTTTCGTCTGGAGTTGTTGATATGTTGTTACCGTCACGACGATTCGGTGGGGGGAACGGTGCTGGTATACTCCCAACCATCGGGTTGTTGGCGGCTCACACGAAGAGCGGGGCGGGGCGGGCCGGGGCGGAGGGCGCGACCGACTACCCACGACCCACTCGCGTTGATAGGATTATTTGGCGGCCATCTGGGTAAGGATGAGCGACCGCTCAGGCGGTCGTGATTCGCCAGGCAGTCCCGTACCGCTGGAACCCGAGGAATGCTCCGATATCGACCGCAGTCTCCCAGGCTTCTAGTGGTCGACACTCGGCGATGTACTCATCGGCGAGGGCCTCGGTGACCGCCGCCGAGGCCGCTCCGGTGCCGAATCCCCGATTGCGGTGGTCCGGATGCGTTATCGTCGCGATGCGGGCGACCGACTCGGATTCCGCCCGATACGCTGCGACGGCCACGATGTCGTTGCCGAGGAATCGTCCGACAAGGGTGTCGTGTGAATCGAAGTCAATATCATCGGCTCTGGTCTCCCATTCCTCCCCGCAGGCCTTCCGGAGATTCCGGACAGCCTCCGCCGCCGGCCGATTCAGCGTCCGGGTATTGGCGTCGTGGACGGGCCGGAACGTATCGACGGTGGCGTACGCGATTACCTGCGGTCCGAGGAGTGTGGCGGTTGGCGCCACGGGAAGGGATTGCAGATCTATGTCCTGCGGATCCCCCCGGAACATCTCCTGTTTGTCCCGAAGGGCCTCGATCGTGTCAGGCGGGGCTCCAACCACCCGACTCTCCCCCTGCTCGAATATCGCGATGCTTCCCGCCCCCTCCTCCGGGGGCGTCGTGAGTGTCAGGCCGCTCTCCCTGAGGTTGCCGGGCATACACCCCAGCCGCTCGGCCCAGAACCGATCGATCCTGGCCTCGGTCTCGGG
>CAZQNH010000116.1:0-3225 GCA_964594685.1 uncultured Halobacteriales archaeon | reverse complement strand
AACCGCCGTCCTGGGCTCCAAAGGCCCAGATGATTGGCCACTACACCACGGGACTGCGCGTGTCACCCAACCTGGCGGGTATTCGGGGACGGTCGATGCTTCACTACAATCGGATAAAGGTGCTACGATACGCCCGGTCAGTCCTCGCCCACGAAGGCATCCGTCGGTTCGAGACGGGCACACGTGTCCGCCCCGGGGGAGAAACACTCGGGGCAGGAGGCCGATCGGTCCACGATCATGTCGAGTCTGTCCGCGACGGTTTCGTCGATCACCGGTTCCAGTTGGCGTGCTTCGGCACGATAGTCCTCCACGCCGAGGACGTTCTTGAGGAAATGTTCGAGGATGCAGTAGGTCTGGAGAGCATCTCGCCCCCTGACCTTGCCGTCGCTGGTGAGCGTCACCCCTTTGTACTTCTCGTGCTCGACGAGTCCCTGGTCCTTGAGCTTCCCGATCATCTCGTTCACGCTCGCCGGGCTCACCTCGAGGATATCAGCGAGTTCGCCCGTGGAAGCCCGTCCACCGCCACTTTCCTTCTGCACGACGTAGATGGCCTTGAGATACTGGTCGGCGGTGTTCATGCCCGGTCCTCCATGAGATTGGCTACGCGTTCCACGCCAGACGCCTCCTCCTCGCGGATAGCCTCGAGGACCTCGAGCACCCGCTCGCGCTCGATCCCGAACTCGCGTTCGGACTCCTCGATCGCCTCGATGAGGTCGTCGTAGAACTTGTAAGAGGTCTCCTCCCCGTTGAGTTGATCGTAGAGTACCCCGTCGAAATCCTCCGGGCGCGTCTTTGCGTACTGCTCGCTGACCAACTCCTCTATCTCGCCGAAGGCCACGCTCGAGGCCTCAAGGTCGTCGATGAGGGATTCGAGCCGCTCTCTGTGGTCCGCCGACTGGGTACTCACCGATTCCAGGAGTGACTCGATCTTCGCGTCGCGTTCGGCGGCCGGCAGGCTCCGGTAGTGCTCGTAGGCTCGGGCCTCAACGACCTCCTCGAGGACCACGGCGATTTGGAGCAGCCGGGCGAGTTGATCGTCCGACTCAACTCGAGGGGCCGTGGTCATGCTCCCCTCACCAGCGCCCGGGCGGCGTTCGTCATACCCGCACGTCTGGGTTGGCGACCCTTAAGCCGTTCTCTCGCGGCGTTCGAGGGATGGAGAATCCCGCTGATCAGGTGTGAAGCCGGGATTTCACGCCCGCCTGGAAGTCCTCGCGGAGTTCCTCGACGGGAATCTCCTCGAGAACCGGAACGAAGAAGCCCTCTACGAGCATGTTCCGGGCGAGTTGGTCGGGAACACCACGGGTGACCATATAGAAGAGGTCCTGTTGGTCGATCTGGCCGACCGTCGCCGAGTGAGATGCTTCGGTGTCGTGGTTGTTGATGATGAGCTTCGGAGAGGCGTCTGCCTCGCTGTCATCCGAGAGCATCAACGTGTTCTCTCGCTGGTAGGAGTTGGTATCCCAGGCTTCACGGCCGACGTCCTGGGTGCCTTCGTAGACCGATCTGGCCCGGTCGTCGACGACGCCGCGGGTGACCAGGTCGGCCGTCGTGTGCTGGGCCCGGTGCCAGACCTTCGAGTCCAGGTCGAAGTGCTGGTCGTTATGGCCGTAAAACGCGCCGACGATCTTGGTCTCGGAGCTGTCCCCGGCGAGTTCGGTGCTCACCTCGGTCTTGGTTAGCCTCGAGCCGAGGTTGCCTTCGAGCCAATTGATCGTGGCGTAGGTGTCCGTCCGGCCGCGTTTCGCGGTGTAGTTATAGGTCTCCTCGTCGAGGTCCTGAAGTGCGCCGTACTGGACCCAACTGTTCTCGCCGGCGACGACTTCCACCACGCCACTATAGTAGCGCTCGTCCTCGAGGTCGTCGCCGGTGCCCTGTCGTTCGAGGATGGTCGCCGACGCGTTCTTCTCTGCGACGACGAGCGTGTAATTGAACAGCGAACGACCGTTCATCCGGGTTCGGATGGTGATCTCGTCAGCCTCGACGCCTTCCGGGATGTACACGAGGGTGCCCGTGGAGAACAACGCCGTGGAGAGGGCGGTAAGTCGGTTCTCCTGGGGATCGATGACCGAACCGAAGTGTTCTTCGATCAGGTCGGGATACTCGGTAAGGGCCTCGTGGAAGGGGAGGACCACCGCCTCGTCCGGGCCGACCTGGTCCTTCTCCTCAGTCTGGGAGAGCGGGTCGACGAGTGATTCGTAATCGAGTCCCTCGAGATTGGTCCATCGACGGCCCGGGGTCTGGATGACCGGCGGGAAGTCGAGTTCGTCCAGTGCGTCGAGGGCCTCGAAGCGGGTCTGTTCGAGCCATTCCGGTTCGTCGAACGCCTCCACAAGCTCTACGACTGTCTCCTTCGAGATGCTTGCCGGCAGCTGCGCACTCATGATTATCCCAGACTGCCCTCCATCTCGAGTTCGATGAGCCGGTTGAGTTCGACGGCGTATTCGATCGGGAGTTCCTCGGTGATGGGCTCGATGAAGCCCGCGACGATCATCTGCTTTGCGTCGTCGTCGTCCAGACCGCGGGACTGGAGGTAGAAGACGTCCTCGTCCCCGATCTTGCCGACTGTGGCCTCGTGGGCCACGTCCACCGTGGACTCGTTGATCTCCATGTACGGCATGGTGTCCGAGGTAGACTCATTGTCGAACATCAGGGCGTCACACTCCACGCTGGTCGAGGAATTCGCGGCCCCGTCGGCGATGTGGACGAGCCCGCGGTAATTGGTCCGCCCGCCATCCTTGCTGACGGATTTGGACTCGATGGTGGATTTGGTCTCCGGCGCATTGTGATAGACTTTCGCGCCGGTATCGATGTCCTGGCCCTCACCCGCGAATGCGATTGTGATGTGATTGTCCGAAGCGCCACGACCCTTGAGGATGGAAGAGGGATAGAGCATGGTGGCTTTCGACCCCATGCTCCCGGAGACCCACTCCATCCGGCCGTTCTTCTCGACCAGCGCGCGTTTCGTGTTGAGGTTGAAGGTGTTCTTCGACCAGTTCTGCACCGTAGAGTACTGGACGTGGGCGTCCTCCTTCACGAATACCTCGACACCACCGGAGTGGAGGTTATGGGTGGCGTACTGGGGAGCCGAACAGCCCTCAATGTAGTGCATCTCCGAACCCGGTTCGGCGATGATGAGGGTGTGCTCGAACTGGCCCATCCCCTCGGAATTCATCCGGAAGTACGCCTGCACGGGCATGTCGACGTTCGTGTCCTCGGGGACGT
>CAZQNH010000115.1:0-3280 GCA_964594685.1 uncultured Halobacteriales archaeon | reverse complement strand
GGAGGGCCAGATCTACGTCGACCGCCGACTCAACTCCCAGGGGGTCGAGCCGCCGATCGACGTACTGCCCAGCCTCTCGCGGCTGATGGACGAGGGGATCGGCGAGGGCCTCACCCGCGAGGACCACGGTGACGTCTCCGACCAACTCTACGCGGCCTACGCGGAGGGCGAGGATCTCCGGGACCTCGTGAACATCGTCGGGCGCGAGGCGCTATCGGACCGCGACAACACCTACCTCGACTTCGCGGACCGCTTCGAGGACGAGTTCGTCGACCAGGGCTTCCAGACCGACCGCACGATCGAGGAGACCCTTTCGATCGCCTGGGATCTCCTCTCGATGTTCCCGAAGCCGGAACTCAACCGCATCGAGGAGGAGTACATCGAGACCTACTACAGCGAAGACGAGGACTCCGAGCCGGCCCCCGACGAGGAAGCTGAAGCCGAGGCCTGAGATACGGCTCACGTCGCCGGCCGTTCTTGACGATCGTCTCCCGGTGGTCCACTCGCTGCCCGTCATTGAAATCGCTCCGACCCTTTATCCCTCCACCACCGCACTGCTGGACCCCCTCTCGCATACTAGGATGGGGTCGCTCGCCTCACGGGCGAAAAGGGTCCCAAGCCGACACCCTGTCGAATGGCTCCCCCATGCCATAGCGAGCCCCGGCAGCATGCCGGAAAAATCCGGTCGACCACCGCCCGATTTTAGCCAGTGCCTTCATGCCCATACTCCTCCTATGTCGAACACGAATGACACGCGAGCAGTTCAGACCCCCTTCCCACGCCCGGGATCACTTCCTGCTGACGACCGTCGTCGGGAGCTATCCCCAGCCCCCCTGGCTCGATGCGGTCAGGGAACTCCATGCCGATGGCACGCTTTCGGACGCGGAACGGGCCGAGGCCGAGGAAGACGCCACGCGAGCCGCCGTCCTGGAGCAGCAGCGGGCCGGTCTCGACGCGGTCAGCGACGGGGAGATGCGACGGGAGGGGATGGTGGATTACTTCACGCACGTCGTGGAGGGCTACGACGCGCCGGAGGGCGGGGGTTCCGGCGGGGACTGGAACCGGAGCATGCCCCAGGTTACGGAGTCGATATCCACCATCGAACCCTGGCTGGTCGAGGATTTCACGTTCGCGGACACGGTCGCCGACCGGCCGATCAAGGTCACGATCACGGGGCCGTTCACCCTGGCGACCTTCTCCAGCCCGAAGGCCTACGATTCCATCGAGGAGTTGGCCCTCGACTTCGCCAACCTCATCGCCACGGAGGTCACACGACTGGTGGACGCGGGTGCGAGGTGGATCCAGCTCGACGAGCCCGGACTCGGGATGTCTCCCCATGGCGAGTTGGCCCACGAGTGTCTCTCGACGGTCGCCGACGTGGTCCCCGACGATGTGAGGTTCGGCACTCACATCTGCTCGGGAAATTACACCGACCTCGCCGATGAGATGTTCGAGTTCCCGGTCGACGAACTCGACCTCGAGTTCGCCAGCGAGGACGCCGACGATATCGCGGATATTTTCGGGGGACGGGAATACGAGATGGACGTCGGGATCGGCATGATTGACACCCAGAGTCGCGAGGCCGAATCTGTAACTGAGGTCGAATCGCGGATCGAGAGCGCCCTCGCATACGTTCCACCGGACAAACTCACCATCTCGCCGGACTGTGGCCTCAAACCCCTCGAGCGGGAACCGGCCCAGACCAAACTCGAGCACATGGTCGCGGCCGCGGACTCGGTCGAAGCCGCCCTGGACGATGGACAGGTCGACACGGTCGGTTGACCTCGGTTGCGGTGACTACTAACCAGCCGGAACAAACGGATGCCGCTCGAGGGCCTGGGCCGTCTGAAAACAGTTATCCGCCTGCAACCGGAAACGAGGACAACGAATGGCCGAAGACGTCAAGCCCACCCGAAAGAACCTCATGGAGATCGAGGACCGGATCGAACTCTCCGAGCGGGGCCACGATACGCTGGAGCAAAAACGCGATGGCCTCATCATGGAGTTCATGGACATCCTCGATCAGGCCAGGGACGTCCGCTCGGATATGGAATCACAGTATCAGACGGCCCAGCAAAAGATCGACATGGCGAGGGCCATGGAGGGCGACGTCGCGGTCCGGGGCGCGGCGGCGGCCCTCGCGGAGCACCCGGAGATCACGGTCGAGTCGAAGAATATCATGGGGGTGGTGGTCCCCCAGATCGAGTCGACGAAGGTCCGGAAGAACCTCGAAGAGCGGGGATACGGCGTCCTCGGGACGAGTGCCCGCATCGACGAGACCGCTGAGGCCTTCGAGGAACTCCTCGAGTTGATCGTCCTCGCTGCCGAGGTCGAGACGGCGATGAAGAAGATGCTCACCGAGATCGAGACCACCAAACGCCGGGTCAACGCTCTCGAGTTCACGCTACTCCCCCAACTGTACGAGAACAAGGCGTACATCGAGCAGAAACTCGAGGAGCAGGAACGCGAGGAGATCTTCCGGATGAAGAAGGTCAAGGCAAAGAAGGAACGAGAGGAGAAGGCAGACCGGGCCGCCCGAGAAGCCGAAGAGCCGCCCGAACCCTCGGCCTGAGTTCTCGACTCGCTCTGCTCGACCGTCTCTCGACCCGCGCTCCTCCGTCGACGGCGCGTTTTTCAGGACTCCCGTCGTGGACAGCCCATGGTCTGTTCGAACTGCGGCGGCGAGACCCTCGCCTTTCCCGTCCCCGAGGTAGTCCGGGACCATCTCCCTGACGACCGTCCGGGGGCCACCATCTGTCGGACCTGTCTGACCGTCGCGCCACTCGACGAGCCGCCGGATACGTACCCGGATTTCACCCGGTTACTCGACGGGTTCCCGGCGGGGGAAACCGGCGGGGTCGTGGCTTCGCTCCTGGCACTGGTCGACTCGCTTGCGCTCTACAGGCAGGACATCGAGGCCCTGGCGACGATGGCCGAACGCGACGGGGTCGACGTCCTGCTCCTCCTCGACCGAATTGCGGTGAGCGGTCGGATCCAGCCGCACTTCGATATCGACCGCCGCCGGACGCAACTCGAACAGTTCCTTCGGTAAGCCGGTCACGCCGGATATTGCAGACTGGTACCCACTCGCCACCCGAGACTTCAAAAGGGAACACCGGAGCAACTCGGGGCGTGACCTGACCGCGTGCGCGGGTCGGTTCCGCGGGAGTACGACACCCCGGCTCGCGAAAGGATCGTGTCGTCTGCTCGCCAGCGTTGATCGGAAGCCGAGCCAAATCGCTGGGCGGTATGGTACATACGGTCCAGCAGCCGCGCCGCG
>CAZQNH010000114.1:0-3317 GCA_964594685.1 uncultured Halobacteriales archaeon | reverse complement strand
GTGCCCCGCGGGAGTTCATGGAGGCCGGCGAACTGGTCCCGGACCCGGTCGTCAACGAGATCGTCAAAGTCGCCCTCGAGGAGGCCGATGGGTTCGTCCTCGATGGGTATCCCCGGAACGAAGCCCAGACCGAGTATCTGGATTCGATCACCGACCTCGACGCCGTGATCTACCTCGACGTGAGCGAAGACGAACTCCTCTCGCGGCTGACCGGCCGGCGGGTCTGCCGGGAGTGTGGCCGGAACTACCACGTGGACTTCGACCCGCCCGAGGAGGAAGGCGTGTGTGACGCCTGCGGCGGCGACCTCTACCAGCGCGAGGACGACACCGAGGAGACCGCCCGGGAGCGCATCCGGGTCTACGAGGAGAACACCCGAGCCGTCGTCGAGTACTTCCGCGAGACCGGCGACCTGGTCGAGATCGACGGCGAGCAGGACCCCGACGGCGTGTTCGAAGACATCCGGGAGGCCATCGAGGCCCGCATCGAAGGGGCATAACCTGGGAGCCCCGTAACGGGGGCGCATAGATCGGCGATAACGCAAGCAGAGCGGCGGACAGCGACCCAGGCACAGCCAGGCAGGCGGCGGCGCGTAGTAAAAGGTTCTTTACTACCCGTGCCTTTCCCCCCAATAATGGCACGAACCGCGGCAAAGATCGAGGAGCTCATCCGGGAGAACCCGGAGTACGAGGGTATCCTCGGCGAGCTCCTCGAGCGCGAAGGCGAGATCCGCTGGCGCGACGTCAAGGAGGACATGACGAGCGGTCAGTGGGGCCGCCTTCTCCAGAAGGACATCCTGATCGAGGCCGAGGACGGCTTCGAGTTCGAGGACCGCGAGGCCGTCGAGGAGGCGTTAGGATCCGCAGATGAAATCGACCTGGACCTGGATGACGTCGAGATCGAAGACGAAGGGTCCTCCTGGAGCACCTACGATAAGGCCGCAGCGGTGGGCGCCATCGGGATGTTCGCGGGCTACTCGATCGGCTCCGTCAGGAATATCGTTGGCACGGCACTCGACCTCGTCTTGGGTCCGCTCGACGCGATCCTGCCCTTCTTCGCGGTCATCATGGTGCTCGCGGTCATCACCGGGCTGTATTCGACCATCCTGCAGAACGAGTTGATGGATATGGACCGGATGGGTGCCTACCAGGATCGCATGAAACAGATACAGGAAAAGCAGAAGGCCGCCCGCGAGCGGGGCGACGACGAAGCGCTGGACAAGATCCGCGAGGAGCAGATGGATGCGATGGGCGACCAGATGGGAATGTTCAAAGAGCAGTTCCGGCCGATGGTCTGGATCATGCTCATCACCATCCCGGTCTTCCTCTGGATGTACTGGAAGATCCGGCCGCCGGGTCACCTCACGGGGGCCGAGAAGTACCTCGTGCTGCCACTCACCGGCCAGATCGAATTGGCTGCCGGTGTGGTCGGGCCGCTCCAGGCCTGGATCCTCTGGTACATCCTGAACTCCATCGGCTTCTCCCAGATCATCCGGAAGTCGCTGAACATGCAGACGACTCCGTCGTAAGGGTAGACGGTTCGTTTCTGGTGGTATTTTGACTGGCGGTCTTTCTCCGTGGGCAGACGAGTTGTTTTTGCGGTGACCCCCTCCGAAAGCCCCCACCCGCTCGGCCCCTTTCGAAGTCCCTCCAAGACGGGACTTCTCTCGCCTAAGCAGACTGTACTCTCCCATTATTGAACAATGGAGACCAATCATCACGGGTGGGAATACGAAAGGGGCCGGGCGCTCGATCCGGTGAGACGACGTAAGCCCCGCAACTGAACGACCGAAGGGAGTGAAGTGAGGAGCGCAGCGAGCGCGAGACGCGACCGCGGGGAGGGTCTCGGCCCGTGCGAACGATGAACGGGCGACGACCGGAGGGAGTCGCCGGGCGAGCGGCGACTGAAACGAGCCGCGAGCCGGGCGGCAACTGAGCGGAGCGAGGGCGCCGCCGAACGAGCGAACGGCGACTGAAACGAGCCGCGAGCCGGGCGGCAACTGAGCGGAGCGAGGGCGCCGCCGAACGAGCGAACGGCGACTGAAACGAGCCGCGAGCCGCAGTGAACCGCGAGCGTCGCAACCGGTCGAGCGTCCGGGGGCTTTCGGGGCTGGTGTAGTTGTGAGTGGAGTACTATACTCTTCAGAGACCAGCCCAAGAGACGCCGAGAACAGAGCAGTTCACAAGGGCTATGAATCGGGGCGTCGCAGTACGGATATGCTGATCACCATCTCCGGGCCCATCGGCAGCGGGAAGTCCACCGTTGCCGCGGATCTCGCCGAGGCCCTCTCCTACGAGCACGTCTCCGGTGGTGACATCTTCCGCGAGCTGGCGGACGAGCGGGGCTATACCCCACTCGAGTTCAACAAACTCGCCGAGGAGGACGACGCCATCGACCGGGATCTCGATCGCCGGCTCCGTCAGACCGCCAGGGAACGCGACGAGGTCATCCTCGAGTCGCGGCTTTCGGGCTGGATGGCCGGCGAGTACGCCGATCTGAAGTTCTGGTTCGACGCACCGGAGGAGGTCCGGGCTCGGCGGGTCGCCGAACGCGAGGAACAGGACTACGACGAGGCGCTCTCGGAGATGCGCGCACGCGCGGAAAGCGAATACACGCGCTACCTCGAGTACTACGACATCGACTTCGAGGACCGCTCGATCTACGACCTCTCGCTCAACACCGCCCGGTGGGGACCCCAGGCGGTCATGACCATCGTCCACACCGCGATCGAGGAGTATGGGAAGCAGGCGGACGAAGGCGCGGTCCCCGTCACCGACGTACGCTACGAGTTCTAACATGCCCGAGCTTCGCGGCCCCCCGGACGAGCGCTCGCCCGACGCGCTCCTCGAGTTCGGGGTCGTGAACCTCGATAAGCCCGCCGGGCCCTCGGCCCACCAGGTCTCTGCGTGGGTCAAGCGCCTGACCGACCTGGAAAAGGCCGCCCACGCCGGGACCCTCGACCCGAAGGTGACCGGCGTGCTGCCCACGCTGCTTTCGGCCGGAACGAGACTCGTGCCCGCCCTGCTCGAAGGCGCGAAGGAGTACGTCGCGGCGCTGGAACTGCATGCTGGGGCGCCGTCGGACCTCGAGGCCGTGATATCGGAGTTCGAGGGCGAGATCTACCAGAAGCCGCCCCGGAAGAGTGCCGTCAAGCGAGAGCTGCGGACCCGGACCATCCACGATCTCGACGTCCTCGAGGTCAAGGAGCGCCAAGTCCTGCTGCGGATGCGCTGCGAGAGCGGGACCTACGTGCGGAAGCTATGCCACGACCTCGGGCTCGCGCTCGGGACCGGCGCGCACATGGGCCATCTCCGCCGGA
>CAZQNH010000113.1:0-3350 GCA_964594685.1 uncultured Halobacteriales archaeon | reverse complement strand
CCAGAATCCCGAGAGAACCCCGGCCAGGATGAGCAGCCACGGAAGGTAGGGGTCCTTCCGCAGGTCGTCGACGAACCGTGCTCTCGCCCGGCGGAAAAGCCCGCGTCCGGGGACCATCTATCGGGGAATTATCTCGAAGCGCTAAAAACCCCATCTTATAACCGCGAGAAAATCCCGGCGTTCACACCGACCGATATTCGCGTGGAATTCGAGATGTGGGTTGGGGAGACTTCGATTTAGCACCGATTCCGTTCTAAGATCCTCGGCCCTTCCTCGGGATTGTGGCGGGTTACCTCCATCTCATCGTAGTCGTCACAACGGGTCCGCTGTTCCGCCACGGAAGATCGTCGGCGAGAAGACGACGCCGAGGGCGATCCAGATGAGGACGTAGTACAGGCCCGGCCACTGGTACTGGGCCGTCAACACGACGACGGCGAACGTAATCGCGCCCCCGAGGATGAACCACAGGACGATGAATCGCCCTAACCCGGATTCGAGCCGGGTGAGGAAATCGTCTACCACCTGATGCATACCATGTCGTTGCATACGCAGTCACTTATACGTACCCCAAGTTTCCTGGGTTTTGATATATACGAATGTACCGATTTCCCACGACCGCTACCGTTGCTCGTTCACTTTCACCCCGTTATCGGGACGCTTTTACGCTGTAAGGCGGAATCACGGTACATCAAATGACGTCCTTCCAGTCGAGGCTCGGCGAAGGGGAGGGCATCGCGGAAGAGCTCGCCCAGGGCCAACGCGAGATCTCCATCGCCGAGTTCTTCGAGAAAAACAAGCACATGCTGGGCTTCGACAGCGAAGCCCGAGCCCTAGTTACCGCGGTAAAGGAGGGGGTTGATAACTCATTGGACGCCGCGGAAGAGGCCGGCATCTTTCCGGACATCTACGTCGAGGTCCGCGAGGCGGGCGAGTACTATCAAGTGATCATCGAGGACAACGGTCCGGGAATTACTCGCGAGGAGATTCCGAAGATATTTGGGAAAATGCTGTACGGCTCCAGGTTCCACAAGCGAGCTCAGGCCCGCGGACAGCAGGGCCTCGGAATTTCCGCCGCGGTCCTGTATTCGCAACTCACCTCGGGCCGCGCGGTCAAGATCACGAGCCGTACCCAGGGCGACGAGACGGCCCAGTACTTCGAGCTGGTGATCGATACCGATTCGAACGAGCCGGAGATCCGGGAAGAGCGAACGACGTCGTGGGATCGTGTGCATGGGACTCGTATCGAGATGGAGATGGAGGCCAACATGCGGGCCAGGTCGCAGCTCCACGACTACATCAAACACACGGCGGTGGTGAATCCGCACGCACGGATCGAGTTACGGGAGCCGGGTGCGCACATCAAATCCGAGCGAGTCGAGGACGCGGAACTCCCGGCGGAGACCGAGGAGATCAGACCCCACCCCCACGGTGTGGAGCTCGGTACCTTGTTGAAGATGCTCCAGGCCACGGACTCGCATTCGGTCCGGGGGTTCCTCCAGGAGGAGTTCACCCGGGTGGGGCGGAAGACCGCGGACGATATCCTCGCGGCGTTCCGTGACCGGCAGTTCGGCCGGGAGTTCCGGTGGCACCCGCCGAAAGCCCATGAGGACGTCGATCTTCGGCGGGCGGTGGTCGAGGCTATCTCGAACAAGGGCGCTGACCTGGAACGGGCCTTCGCCGACGACCTGGCGAAGCGTCTCGACGACGAGGCCCCCGTGAGCTACACGGAACTCTCGGATGCCGTCGACAGGGTGGCCGACGCCACCGAGGCGGATTCGGGGACGACGTTTGGGTCGACCGTGCGGGAGAACGTCGTGGCGGCGGCGTGGGAGGCGATCACCCACGACCGGAGCGGCGCATTATATAGTGTCATCGACGAGGCCACGACCGCCCGGAAGGACGACGCGACCATCACGGGTCTCGCCGAACGGCTCGCCAACCGGATCGACGGGGTGGAGCGCGACCGGTTCACGCGGAAGGAACTCCAGGCGGCCGTCGACCACGCCAGCGACCTCACCGAGGAGATGGACGAGGTGTCGGTCGGCGAGACGGCCAGGAACAACCTCGTCGAGGCGCTCTGGAAGACCATGGACCGGGCCGAGGACGAGATCCCGAAGATTCGTGAGCTGGCCGAGGACCGGGATTCGGCGGGGAACCTGCTCGAGGGGATGGCCGAGGTCAACGTGATGGCGCCGCCGACGAGCTGTCTCTCGCCGATCACGGCCGAGCAGATCGAGGCGGGGCTGCGGAAGGAGTTCGACGCCGAGTTCTTCGCGGCGGCGACTCGGGACGCCGAGGTCCATAGCGGTGATCCGTTCATCGTGGAGGCCGGGATCGCCTATGGTGGCTCGCTCGACGAGGAGGGCAAGGCCCAGCTCATGCGCTTTGCCAACCGGGTGCCGCTGGTCTATCAGCGCGGGGCGTGTGCCATGACCGACGTGATCAAGGGTATCGGTTGGCGGAATTACGGGCTCGAGCAACCGGGGGGTAATGGCATCCCGAATGGGCCGGTTGTCATCATGATCCACGTGGCGTCCACGAACGTGCCGTTTACGAGCGAGTCCAAGGACGCATTGGCGAACATCCCGGAGATCGAGGACGAGATCGAACTCGCCGTGCGGGAGGCCGCCCGGGAACTCAAGTCGTATCTCAACAAGCGCCGCTCGCTGGAGAAGCGCAAGCAGAAACAGAACGTCATCGCCGACATCCTTCCGAAGATGGCGGCGAAGGTCTCGGAGATGACGGGGCGGGAGCCCGTCAACGTGGATGATTCGCTGGCGAAGATCATGAACAACGTCCTCATCGAGCGCGAGATGGATGGGGACGCGGTCAAGATCGTCGCGGAGAACCACGATACGGCCAATGCGAACCTGGAGATCACCGACATCGTCACTTCGGAACCGTCGGATCTGAGCGACGGTGAAGTCGTCGAGATGGATGGTGAATGGTTCGTGAAATGGCAGCCCACGATAGAGAGCGGGGATGAGGCAGTACTCGAGTATCGCATCGACGACGAGGCCGAGTTCGACCTCGACGTGAAAGGTGTCGAGGCGGCCAAACTCACGGTGGATGCATGAGCGACGCAGACGCACAATCGAAGTTGATCGACCTGGCCGCGCAGTTCTACGACCAATTCGAGCTCGGGGAGATCCCCCGGATGGAGGTGCCCACGCGGTCGAAGTCGAACATCGTCTTCGACGAGGATGCGGGGGTGTGGGTGTACGGCGACCGGAAGAGCCAGCGGAGCGCCAACAGCGTCCGAGGGGCTCGCAAACTACTCAAAGCCGTCTACACCATCGAATTCCTGGCCCAGCAACTCGACGAGGACCGCTCCTCGACCCTGCGGGAGC
>CAZQNH010000112.1:0-3522 GCA_964594685.1 uncultured Halobacteriales archaeon | reverse complement strand
CGCCCTTCGGAAAGCGGGGTCTGATGGGGGACGGTTACGACGCTCATCACCAGTATCTCACCATCTTCGTCGCGTGCGATATCACTGGCAGTCCGCATCAGTTGGTCGACACTCGCAGGGTTAGCGACGGGAACCAATATCTGGTAGTCTGTTTCAACCGGGGCCTCTTCGGCCACGACCGTAGGTGCCTCTTCTTCCAGTTTTTCCACCTCTTTCTGTCTGGAGTAGCCGTAGTAAATCAGCAACCCGAACCCCATCCAGATGAGCGTCGTGACGAGCGCGATCAACCCGTGATTGCTCGTCCCGATCCCCAATGCTTCGAGGCCGAGGGCTCGGATGAGGAACGGCGTCAGAATCAACTGGAGACCGATGCCGATGAGCGGCGGCCAGGGCATGTAGGGGACTTCATACGTGCGGGGGAGATCGGGATGGGTCTGGCGCATCCGAATAAGCGTCCAGTTCACCTGGACGAAGAGCAGGATGAACATGATGTCCGCCGAGGCCGCAACCGCTTCGATCGGCAAGAGGATCGCCATCCCCGCAATGAGGATTGCTGAGAGGAGAATCGCCCAATGTGGTGTGCGTCTCTCCTGGTGGACGGTGTCGAAGATAGCCGGCAGAGCACGATCCCGACCCATGGCGAAGGAGACTCTCGATGATGAGTAGATAGTGGCGTTCAGCGCGCTCATTGTCGCTGTGAGACCGGCGATGAGCAATAGAGGCACCCCGTAGGGGACGAACTGCCCGGCTGCGCGAATGATCCCGAGTTCGCCCATCTCCCCGAGCAACTGCCAGGTATATTCAGGGGTCGGACCTGAGATCGGCTGGGCAAGCTCGATCGCCCGTTGGGTGACATCAATCCCGCCGATTGCAGAGAACGCGACCAAAATATAGATGGGCACGACGATAGCGAGCGAGTAGAAGACCGCCTTCGGGATGTTCTTCCCCGGATTGACTACCTCTTCACCAGATTGAACGATGATCTCGTACCCCTCGAAGGCAATGTAGGTGAAGCCCATCGCCCCGATAATACCGATAATACCGTTCGGCATGAATTCCGGATTCGAGAGGAACTTCTGGGGCCATGTCGGGGTGGAAAGTGTCGCCTTGATTCCGAAAACCACGAACACGCCGAGAATCAGGACCTTGATTCCAGTGACGACGACTCCGGCTTTCCCCGTCTCTTCTGCACCACGATAATTGATATACGCGAACGAGGCGATCATCAAGACAGCCAGACCCTTATCGACCATCCCCGGGGTGATGAACCCGAAAAGCAGGAAGTCGTGACCCAGTGAGGTTCCATAAATGATGAACTCAAGCAGGAACGCACCGAAGGTCACCGCATAAAGCGAACACGCGACCGCGTGCGCGAACCAACTCATCCACCCCGCGTAGAAGCCGTTCGGATCGACGAGAGCCTCTTTGACCCACAGATATCCACCGCCGGCCTCGGGGAACGCCGCCCCGAGTTCAGCGTACGAAACGGCGGTGAATAGGGCCACGAATCCATTCAGAGCAAAGGCGAGAATGAGGGCTGGTCCAGCTATTCCCGCAGCGAACCCAGTGAGGGCGAACACTCCCGCCCCTATCATGGCTCCGACACCGATGAACGTAATGTCGAAGAGACTCATGTCTCGGGAGAGTTCGGTTTCGACATGCTCCTCGGGTTCGGATCCTGTAGCGGATGGTTCGGGTTCTGTCATGAGTTGGGTGAGGAGCGTGGAGAGGTGGTTATCAGGTCAGTCCGATTGGTGTACCCGCTACGAACAGTTGGCATTACTATCACACCCACCGATCGAGCCAGGAGGATTCGACACCGGCACGATGGGCAGTCAGAACGGTTCCCGTCGCTTGTTCACTGACTTCCGACGGAATCGTTCCGCTGACAAACTGCTTGAGAAGGCCTTCACGAGGTGCCCCCATGACGGTGATATCGTGGTCGTTCGAGTAATTGACGATCTGCTGTGACACCGAATCCGATTCCAAGAGCGTTCGTGTGACCGAGTCGGATCCGTTCGTTCTTTCCGTCCCTTTTGCAAGGATCTGCTCCCCGCGTCGATCCTCCGGTGAGGCCGATGCATCTTCGACGTGTAATAATTCGATGTCGGCATCGTTCTGTTTAGCGAGCGAGAGTGCGATATCGATAGCCAGTCCAGAATGCGGTCCGGCGTCTATCGGCACCAATATCGAATCGATGGATGTCAGATGTGATATTCGAGAGACAGTAATCACATCACAGGTGTCACCGACACCGGGTTCATCATATTTGCCATCAAATATGGAACGGAAGCCCGTTTCAGGAATAGACTCCTCTATTAACGTTGTTATCCCGAATGCGTCCACCATACCAGCAACTGCCGAATCCCTGTGACGGCCGACTCGAACCGTCTCGGAGATGCTGGATACCCGATCCCCGCATCTTGAGTTCGCTTCCATCCCTACTTTTGCTACCAACCTCTCGCCACGCGAGCGAGGTTGGTCCGCGTCTAAGGGAGTCTGTTCCGGGACCGTAACAGGGGCCCCGAGGAGCAATTCTGCATCTGCGTCGACGACCAGGTCACACACGATTGTCAGCACTTCTCTCGGTTCATCTCCATCCACAGTGAAGAGATAGCGAGGAGGAGCCTCTGAACTAGATGTGGTTTCGGGCACCTCAGGCCTCTCCTCAAACAAATCTGTTTCTTCACTCATCGCGAATACATCTTAATCGAGAATATATGAATATTTGGTCTTATTTTCTATACCGCAAGTATTTTGCCTAAATACTTTCGATTCGTTTACTTACATCAAAACAGCCTGGAGCGTACCATCATCTCGGTTTAACCCATTCAATGCGGACAGAGAGGGGAATTCTTTGCCCAAGCGAAGAGGTTCGATTAAACCACTAAAGTAAACTTATGCAATCGTTGTAGGACTATATGTATGAGTGATGGAATCGATGACACAGACAAACGGATTCTCTATCGCCTAGCCCAAGAAGCCCGCCACACGTCAGCCCCAGATATCGCATCCGAACTCGACGTTTCCGCTCCGACCATCAGGAATCGGATCCAGAAACTCGAAGAAATGGGTGTGATCGAAGGATATCACGCCCACATCAACTACGAGCACGCAGTGGGACGACTTACCACAGAATTCACCTGTAGCACCACGGATGCGGATAGAAGCCGGTTTGCCCAGCGAATCCTGAACGTCCCGGGCGTCATCCAGATCCGGGAACTCATGTCGGGGCGGGAAGACATCCAAGTCACGGCAATCGGGTCGGATACGGACGAAATCTCCCGAATCGGGGATGACATCGAGGCGATGGGCGTCGAGATCGAGGACCAGGACCTCGTCCATCAGGACCACTTTCGGCCCTACTCCTGGTTTGGTCCAGCGGATGAGCAATCCCGTTCCCCCATCACAAGCGTTACGTCCCTCTCCGGGAGTGCCAACGTGGTCGAAATCGAGGTCGACGACGATGCCCCCATCGCAGGGATATCATTGGAAGAAGCGGGAGAGACTGGTCTCCTCGAA
>CAZQNH010000111.1:0-3642 GCA_964594685.1 uncultured Halobacteriales archaeon | reverse complement strand
GAATCGCTCCGTGGATGGCGTTCACCATTGAATCGCTCCGTGGATTGCTCCCATCTTCCGTATATAATGGGACTCCGTAGCCTGCCGGAGCCGGTGGCGGCTATCAACGCTCGAAGGTGACCGACCCCGGGTTCATGAATGCCGTCTCGTAACCTTCGTGTCGGGCGACCTGCGGCGGGGTCGGAAACGAGACCTGGAGGGATTCGGCCGACTCGGCGCCTGGAATCCGCCCCAGATAGTGCATCCCGACTGACGGATCGAGTGTGGCATCCATCTGACGACTGGACTCGCCGCCGGACCCCACTGGACCAAGCATCGGTAACCAGAACCGATTGTGGGGGGTTAGCGCAATGAGTCGGAGCAGGGCCGCATCGTCTCCTGACGCTTCCAGGCTGGCGGCAATACCGATCTCGTCGGTTCTAACCGTCCCGAGGGTCTGTCCTGGAAGTGACTCCGACATCGCATCGAGCGATTCATCACCCCGCCCCGGCGCTGCATCACCTCGTCCCAGTGGCGCTACACCCCCTTCCATCGGGGGAAGGGCCTCACGGGCGCCCTGCCGGTTTGTTTCGACACTTTTGATCGGGATCTCCTCGAGCAACGACTCCCGCCACTCGAAGGAGAAACTGAACCGCGCCGGTGTATCCAAACGCTCGCGGAACGCGCCAGCGAGCGAATGGCTCGTTGGTGGCACGTCGACGGCGATGTTGTACTCGCCCTCGCCGTCGAGGGCGAGGTTATCACCGTAATGGAATCCCATCCGCTGGGAGAGCATCGGCCAGAGGACCCGCTGCTCGATCACCTCACCTTCCGACTCCACGGTCAGGCCTGGACTCGTCCCGGACAGCGGAACGGCGGTGTCGCGGGCCCAGACCTGCAACATGAGGTGGATGCTGTCACTAGGTTGAATCCGGACCCGCGACCGGTCTGTGCCAGAGAGCAGCCAGAATCGATGGGGGTAGCTATACGAGAGAACCGCAGCGATCGGGCCGTCGGTCTTGTGCCCGATCGGCGTCATCCCCTCGAAATGCGGCGGGATATAGACGCCGTCCGGTCGATCTTCGAGGACCGGCGGCGCGTACGGCGAGCGCGATTCGATACAGCCGGCCGATGAAGCGAGCGCGGCGACGGACCCGCCCAATCCGGCTCGAAGCAGCTCCCGCCTCGACATCAACCGGTCGCTCATCGGTCCTTGGTCTCCCCACGCGGCGTCGGCAGGGCTCTGCTGGACCGTGGGGGGACGAGATAGTTCCCCCGGGTCTCGACGCTGAAGTACTGGAGGATGCCGTTGTTTGTTCGCTGGCCGACCGGCGTCGAGGCGGTCAGGTCGGTCCCGTTCATCGCCTCGCGAACACGGACGAAATCGGCGATGCTCCGCTGGAGCGAGAGGAAATGCAGGCTCGCCCGGCCGTCGTCGGTGGAGTTGAAATCCCGGCGAAGCAGCGGGGGGCCCGACTCATCGCGGGCCCGGAGCATCTTCTGTGAATGGCCGACGATGCCCGACTCGGTGGCACGCTCCTCGAGTGCGTCGTCGGAATGGGCCGGGCATCGGTCCATCCCACCGGTCGGTCCGAGGTTCGACCCGGCCCCCTCGATCGCCCCCTCGTCGGCGAGGTGCGGACAGAACATCGACGCCTCGCGGTGGTATCGACTGTCCTGTTCGTACCACTGATCGAGGTGCAACCGAAGGGTCGAGAGTTGCTGGGTGGTCCCCCCGGTGAATGGACCCGACCGGATCGTCACCCGCTCCTCGGTCGCCTGGGAGTGGGCGAATCCTGATTCGAACCCCATGAACATCGGGGCGTCCTCGGGGATTGGAGCGGAGGCCGGGATTCCTTCGGCATCCTGGTGGTCTTGGGGGAGGCCTGCTCCGACGAACCCGGTTCGACGGTCCTCGACCTCGAGGACTGGGTCGAGGGAGGACTCCATCGCGACCCCATTTACCGTTGACTGCTTGCCACGCAGGCCCTCCTCCGCCTCGATAACTGCCGCCGCGTGGTCGCTTGCCAGGTGGAGCACTGCGTCCGGACGGTCGGGTACCGGATCCTCGAACGGGGCCAAGGCCCTCGGTTGCGGGAGGTCGACATCCGGCGGGAGCGAATCCCCGAACCGATCGAAATACGCCGGCGAGTAGCTGATGGTGAAGAGTAAGCCCTCAGGCGAGCGCTCATAGGCCCGCTCGAGGCTGCCTAACGCCTTCTCAACGGTCTCCCGTGCGGCCGCCCCTGGCTGTCCCTCATCCGAGAGGCCCAGAAGTAACAAGACACGATGGCGAGGCGGAACGTGATTCCCCTGGTCGTCGGTCCGCAACAGCCCGTTCCAGGCGTGCTGGCGCTCGGGGAGCGCCGTCGGGTCACTTGTGCCCGTGGGGATGTCAGGGGTCGAGTCATCGCCCAGACACGCGGAGAGGCCGACGGAACCGCCGAGTGCGACCGCTGTGACCAGGAACGAGCGACGGGTCCGTGGGCGGTCGGGCGGGGACATGGTACGGGACTGGGTCGAGTACTGGAAAGGGATTGTGGTGTACAGGTCGAAGGAACGGGGCACTAATCGCCGGAAGCCGGTGCCGTTCTCACCGCGTAGAAGACAATCTTCGTCGACGAACAATCGCGGAACGTGCTGTCACTGGCCGAGATTACGGCCCACCGTCCTCGAAGACCTCGTCGAGCAGGTTCGTGTATCCCGAGACCATGGATTCGAGCAACGTGGGAGCCACCTCTTCGAGCAGTTCGACTGTCTCCGCCGGTCGGGTCAACTCCAGGGTGACGCGATTTCCGTCGTCCCGGTGTTTCTCGACCAGTTCCGCCTCGAGTAGCCGATCCAGATGCCATTCGATGGTACTCCGGGCCACCCCCAATTCGTCGGCGAGCGTCCCGGGTCTGACCATCTCGTGTTCCAACAGGTAGGCGACGATATCACGAGTGGTCTCCCGTCTGAGGAGCGCGAGAGTCCGGCGGTCCGTCGCGTCAAAGCCCGCCGGATAGTAATGTGTTCGACCATAGAGTTCGGTCGCCTCGATGGACTGCTCGGCCAGCAGCCGCTTGAGATGATACTGGACCTGGCCGGTGGCGAGGTCGAGGGTGCGGACGAGTCCGTTGAAATGAATTCCCGGGGTCGCCCGGACGGCGTCGACGATGCGGCGTCGGGTATCGGTCATATATACTGCCCAGAGATATGGAGTGCTGTATCCCTTCGTGATATTCGTGGCCCGATATTAAACGACGTGGTTCCGGCGGAGCGGAAGTCGATAGTGAACCGGATTCTCGAAGCTCACGCGAGTATCGACGCATTCCCGCTTCCGCCATTCGACACACGAACCAGAATGGTCATTGGGGCCCTGGCCCGGACGTTGCAAGCAACGTGATCCCCCACCGCCCCAATACTCTGGGAGTGTCCCGCGTATCGAGACGTGCCATGCTGGGAATGGCCGGTTCGGTCGCTCTCGGCGGAGTAGCCGGCTGTCTCGGTGACAGTGGAAATCCCGACACCTACCTCCCACCCCCGGATACACCGGCGGCTCCCGAAGACCTGGCATACCCAGCCTACGGCCAGCGAGTCCCTGACGTGACCCTCCAGGCCGCCCTGGCTGAGCGCTCGATGTCCCCCCGGAATCGGGACGCTACCCTGTTGCTGACGTTCTAT
>CAZQNH010000110.1:2556-3859 GCA_964594685.1 uncultured Halobacteriales archaeon | reverse complement strand
GAGCGGGGTGCCGAAGAGTTCTCGCGCCATTACGGGATCATCCACCCGAGCGAACAGTTCGAGGCGGGTCGAGAGAAACGGACCGCACCGTTCCTGGACCGACAGAAGGCACACGGGGCAAACTTCCAGGAATCCGGTGGATGGGAACGTCCCCGGTGGTACGAGGAGAACGACGATCTGCTCGACCAGTACGAGGATGAGATAGCGGACTTGCGGCGCCCGAACGAGTGGGATAGGATGTGGTGGTCGCCGATCATCCTGGCAGAGCACGTCCACCTGCGTAATCACGTCGGAATGATCGGGGACACCGGCTTCGCCATCCACGACGTCGTCGGGGACGACGCCTCCAGGTACCTAGAACGCATGCTCGTGGGTACGATGGACGTGGATGTGGGCAAGACGGTGTATACTCCCGCACTGGACTCGAACGCAGGCTTTCGGGCCGATATCACGGTCGCACGGCTCGCGGAGGACCGGTATCGGATCATCACCGGGGGTTCCACCGGCGGCGATGTCTGGCAATGGTTCGACCGCCACGTCGCATTCGAGGAGGACGTCCAACTCGAGGACCAGTCCTCTGCACTTTCGACTATCGGCCTGTGGGGTCCCGATGCCCGGAACGTCCTCCAGGACGTCGCCGAAGAACCCCTTTCGAACGACGCGTTCCCGTTGTTCACGGCCCAGGACATCACGATAGGTGAAGTGGAGGCATGGGCGATCCGCCTATCCTACGTCGGCGAGCTAGGATGGGAGATCTACGCGCCGATGGAACAGAGCAGACGGCTCTGGGACCTCCTCGCCGATGCGGGGGCGGAGTACGACATCAGGCCGATCGGAACAGGGGTATATGGAGGCACTGGCCGCATCGAGAAGAACTATCGGCTGTATGGCCACGAACTTCGCCACGAGTACAACCCTGCCGAGGCCGATCTCACGTTCCACGGGGTCAAAGATGCCGACTTCCTCGGGAAGGAGGCCTATGCAGTAGCGCTCGACAACGAGCCTGTCGCGAAACTATGCACGCTCTCCGTCGACGACCACGCACCGAATGGCGGTGAGAAGCGTTTCATGCTCGGCGGTGAACCCATCCTCTCTCAGGATGGCGAGACGCTCATCGATGCAAAGGGCCGACGCTCGTATGTGACGAGCGCCGATACCGGACCGACGATCGGCAAACACCTCCTCATGGGCTATATCCCCACGGACCTGGCTCAGGAGGGGCGCCAATTCCAGGTGCAATACTTCGGGGAGCAGTATCCGGTGACGATCGAGGTCGTGGGCAGCGATCCGCTCTTCGATCCCG
>CAZQNH010000110.1:0-2456 GCA_964594685.1 uncultured Halobacteriales archaeon | reverse complement strand
GACACGCTCATTTCCACGGCTCGATCAGATGACCGATCGGTTTCGACGTCTCCGTTATTCGGTCGAGTAACAGATCGGTGGTTCCCCGGCCGAGGTACTCGTCGATCAGTGTTTCCCATTTTTCCTCTTGGTACGATTGGGATACTGGCCGTTCCGCGGAGCCACGAGGCGAAACCAGGCCTGATCGAAACACCTCATCCCCGGTTACGATGGTCACGCGTCCAAGGGATTCCTCCGGATACCGGTGGGCGGCTTCGTCGTCGACGTGAAGGTTGACCTTGTCGGCGAGGGACAACGAGTCTGGATCCTCGAGGGCGGTCGGTTGCAGGTCGGCTGGCGTTATCCGTCCCTGATTCGCAATCGCTCGAGCGATGATATATGGATAGGAGTATTCCGCCTCGCTCGGCGTTTTCGGCCGGGTGATCCCGAGCTCCGCCCCTTTCGGGTGGGTGTATACGTCGACCGCTTCGATGTCGGTCACTTGGATATCGTTCTCCGCCATGAGTTCTCCGACGGCGTCGATGCCCGCGTGAGCCCATCTGCAGGCTGGGTGAGGCTTATAGTACCCTTTCCGTATATGATAGCGGTCACCGAGGGAGTCCAGATATGCCGGATCGAGCCCTTCGTACTCGATTTCGTCGAAAAGGGTCCCCGAACCGCCGAACCCCCGGTCTGCCATATCGGCGGCCGTGTATCCGACGAACCCACCCCAACCGATCCCGTCTTTCGTCATCGACCCAGCGGGATTCGCGACACTTCGCATGACCGGGGTGATGGGAGCGGTGAATTCGGCGATCCCGAGTGCGTCGGTCGTTGTCTCGACGTCGAATCCTCGCACGCGACTGACGGCTGCGGCTGCACCCACGGCACCCCACGACCCCGATCCAGTGTGCATCCCGATCCAATCGTGCATCGCCATCGAGGTCCGGACGCCGACTTCGTACCCGGTGAGGAAGGATACCAAGAGATCTTCGATGGTACCATCGACAGCCTCGAGAGCGGCGATCGTCGCGGGGAGGATCACTGCCGCTGGATGCCCCTCGGCCAGACGATTGCCGTCGTCGACGTCGAGTTCGTTCGCCGCCAGCGTGTTGATGAACGTGGCACCGGGACCGTTCGACGATTCACCACTCCCGTCGAGAATCGTCTTTGAACCGTCCGAAAATACGGTTCGTACGTATCCTGAAGCTTCCTGGATAGCGGGAAATTGATGACCGGCGGTGACCGCTGCGAGCGTATCGATGATCCGACGACCCGTCTCCCGTCTCACCTCGTCCGGGACCGCCCCCAGGGACACCTCGTGTATGTACGAGGCGAGCCGTCGGGTTCCGTCGGTCCGGTCCGGCCTATCGACCATATCCCGAAAAAGAGGGGCAAGACAAAAAATGGACTGGTCAGCATCCGTTTCTCGGACGACCGGAGCCGCGATTCGGCACCGACGGTTTCTCACTCAGTTATAGACTTATCAGTGGCCCAATTCTACGTGCAAATATGCTCCACTCCCAGGGACCATTACTATCGGTTGATGTCGGTTCACGGACGACACAGGAGGAACCGATCGACGACCTTCTCGGTTCATATATCGGCGGCCGAGGCGTCGGAACCCGCCTGGCGTACGAGCGGATTCCGGCTCCTGTGGCCCCCTTCGATGCCTCGAACGCCCTGTATCTGGCCCATGGCCCGTTACAGGTATCCAAGATGAGTTTCACCGGGCGGATGTCTGTCACCGGGGTATCTCCCCTCACGGGCGGATTGCTGTCCTCCAACGCCGGGGGGTTCGTCTCTCGACACGTTGCTGACACGGGGTATAGCGCGGTGGAGATCACTGGGTCGAGTGACGAGCTTCTGGTCGTCCACATCCGCGACGATCGCGTCGATTTCGAGCGGGTTCCCGGCCTCGAAGAAGCGCCCATCAGTGACGTTTCCGAATACATGGACAAGTCACACGATCTATCGCCCGAGCATATCGTGGCCATCGGGCCGGCAGGGGAGAATCAGGTTCGGTTCGCGTCGATCATGACGACCGAGTCGAGAGCCTTCGGCCGAGGCGGTCTCGGGGCGATACTCGGCTCGAAGAACGTCAAGGCGATAACGTTCGACGGGTCGTCGAGGCCCGAAATCACAATCGGCGACGTGGCCTCGGACATCCATCGGGAGGCAGCCCAAAGTGACAGTATCATGAAACGCCAGGGGACGGCAAGCGTGACAGATCTCTCGAACGAGATGGACACGTTTCCATCCTACTACTTCGCCGAATCCTCCTATCCGGAGTACGAACGGATCAATGGCGACCGCGTCGAGGAGAAGAAGTACAAGAAAGGGACCTGTTCGCAATGTGCGTTTGCCTGCAAACTTCCAACCAGAGACGAACCGAGTCAGGTGACGACTGAAGGCCCCGAGTTCGAGACGATCATGGCCTTCGGCGGGAACTGCGACGTGGACGACATCGTCTCGAT
>CAZQNH010000109.1:0-3878 GCA_964594685.1 uncultured Halobacteriales archaeon | reverse complement strand
TTCGACATCATCGCGGTGGGGAAGTTCCGGGATACCGATAACATGAACGAACTCATCAAGGAACTGCTTGCGGACGAGGACATCAAGGAGTCGAACACGAGCGTGGTGCTGTCAGCCCCCGTCGAATGCGAGCAGTTCGAACTTCCACTCGAGGGGTGAGCCGACCGGGGACGTCGGTTTCCGAGCGCGTACATCAACGAAATAATCATTCGAATAATAGCTCTTTGCACAGGCATTTCCGGAATTATTGGATGTCCTGGGTGAGTGTATCACTCATTCTATCTTTATATTCGTGTAAGCCGTCCATAGTGTTATGCCTGCAATCGAATTATCCGGCCTCTCCAAATCCTACGGCGACGTCGCGGCACTTCGGGACCTCGACCTCGTCGTCGAGGAGGGTGAGATATTCGGGTTCCTCGGGCCGAACGGGGCGGGGAAATCGACGACCATCGATATCCTGCTCGACTTCGTCCGCCCGTCAGGCGGGTCGGCGAGTGTCCTCGGATTGGATTCACGAACGGACAGCCAGGCCGTCCGGCGACGCACGGGTGTGCTCCCGGATGCCTATCACGTCTACGACCGACTCACGGGGCGGGAACACGTCGAGTTCGCCATCGCCTCGAAGGGAGTGTCGGACGACGCCGATGCGCTGCTCTCCCGGGTCGGAATCCTGGAGTCGGCGGACCGGCCAGCCGGCGACTACTCGAAGGGTATGCGCCAGCGCCTGGTGCTCGCCATGGCACTCGTGGGCGAACCCGATCTCTTGATCCTCGACGAGCCCACGACCGGGCTGGACCCCTCTGGCGCCCGCGAGATGCGCCAGATCATCAGGGAGGAACGTGCCCGGGGCGCCACCGTCTTCTTCTCGAGTCACATCCTGGAGCAGGTCGAGGCGGTCTGTGACCGCGTCGCGATCCTGAACGCGGGCGAGCTGGTGACCGTCGACACCATCGCCGGACTGCGAAGCGCCCTGGGGTCGGAGGGCCAACTCGACATCACCGTCGACGCCGTCCCGGCGGATGTGACCGCCGTCCTGGAGGGAGTCAGCGGCGTCAGCACCGTGCGGGTCGACGGACGGACCATCGCTGTGGGTTCCTCGAACGGCAGTAAGGTCGCCATCATCGACGCCATCGAATCGATGGGTGCCGAGATCATCGACTTCACCACGAGCGAGGCGTCACTGGAAGACCTGTTCATCGCGTACACGAGCGGGGAGGGGACGCCCAGTACCGGTCCGACTGCCGAGTCAGAGACAGCGCCGGAAGCCGATAGTCAGCACGTGGAGGTGGACCGATGAGCCTGTTGGCCGTCGCCCGGAAGGACTTCGCCGACGCCAGACGGTCGAGAGGCCTCATCGCCCTCGCCGTCCTGTTCGTCATCATGGGTGTCGGCGGGACCTTTCTATACACGATCTTGCCGACGATGGACCCCTCGATGGAGCCGGTGACAGCCGATGGCCTGTATTTCTTCCTCGGCCAGATCAGCACGGTTTTCATCGCGATCTCGGCGTTGGTCCTGAGCTACAAGGCGATCGCCGGTGAGAGCGAGAGTGGGAGTGCCAAACTCCTCCTCGGGCTTCCCCACAGCCGACTGGACGTCTTCCTCGGGAAGGTACTCGGGCGCTCGGCCGTGATGGTGGTCGGCCTCCTACTGGGTCTCCTCGCGACCTTCGGTATCGCGATGGCGCTCATCGAGGGGATGACAGTCATGGGCTTCGGGTTATTCGTGATGGTGACCCTCGCCTTCGGGCTGGTCTATGTCACCCTCTTCGTCTCGATATCCGCCTCGACCACCTCGACCACCCGAGCAGCCACTGTCGCCATCGGGCTCTTCGTCGTCCTCGAACTGTTCTGGGACGTGGTCGTCTTCGCGGCCGCCTTCGTGAGTAACGGCTTTGCGGCCCCCGCGGACGGGGTCATGCCGACCTGGGTGCTGGCACTCAGCGGCTTCGAGCCGTCGATGGCCTACGGAAACGCGGTGAGCTGGGTCAGCAACTGGACCGCCGGGACGTCCGTGGCGGTCCCGTTCTTCCAGCAGCTATGGTTCGCCCTCGTGGTCCTTGCCGTCTGGGCGCTGATACCCGCGTTCATCGGATACACCCGATACAACCGCGCCGATCTCTGATCGGCCACATCGATCGCAGATTGGTGACGCGCCGACCGCTGATGGGCACCATGCTGACTGCTGACCGGCACCACCCTGACCGCTGATTTCACGCCCCATATCCGCTGATCGCCCCTTCAGGGAACCACTATCGATCCAAGATGCAGCCGCGACACGGCTCCCCCCGGTCTTCGGGACGACGGCACCCGTTGCAGTACTCGTCGGACAGCCAGGAACCGAGGTATCCGGAATGTCTACTCGGAATCAGTGCTGTAAAAATGGATGGTGGGATGCGGGAGAGAACGGCTCGGTTCACGGTGCGACCGGAGTCGGGCTCGGACGGATGGGGGTGGGTGAGTGGTCGGTTGTCCCGTCTACATCGCGCCGCCCATTCCACCCATACCGCCCATGCCGCCCATGCCACCCATGCCGCCGGGGCCGCCTGGGCCGCCTTCCTCCTCTTCGCCCTCGGTCGACAGGTCGCCGGCAGAGATGATGTCGTCGATCTTGAGGACCAGGTTTGCGGCCTCGGAGGCCGAGCTCAGTGCCTGCTCTTTGGCGTGGGCGGGTTCGACGATGCCGGCCTCGAAGGTGTCCTCGATATCGCCGGTGAACACGTTGAGCCCGACACGCTCGTCGCCCTCCTCGTGGGAGGCGCGCAGGTCGACGAGCGTGTCGATGGAGTCCATCCCGGCGTTACTCGCCAGGACTCGGGGCACCAGTTCGAGGGAGTCTGCGAAGGACTCGACGGCGAGCTGTTCGCGCCCCTCGACGCTGTCGGCGAAACTCCGGACACGATCCGCGAGTTCGACCTCGATAGCGCCGCCACCCGGCAGGACCCGGCCATCGGTCAGGGTCTGGGAGGCGACGTCGAGGGCGTCGGTGGCGCTGCGCTCGACCTCGTCGACCACGTGGTCGGTGGAGCCGCGCAGCAGGATCGTGACGCCGAGGGCCTCCTCGGCGGTGCCTTCGACGTAGAATAACTCGTCCTCCTCGTCGCGCCGGACCGAGCCGGTACCGAGGAACGAGGCATCCGCCGCGTCGAGGTCGGTGACGACCTTCGCGTTGAGGACGTTGGTGAGGAACTCGATATCGCTCTTGCGGGCCCGGCGGATCGCCAAGATACCTTCCTTCGCCAGGAAGTGCTGGGCCATGTCGTCGATTCCCTTCTGGCAGAAGACGACGTCTGCGCCGGTCTCTTTGATCTGGTCGACCTTGGTGCGGAGCTGCTCCTCTTCCTTCTCGAGGAACTTCTGAAGCTGGTCGGGGCTGTCGACGGAGACCGTGGTGTCGGTCTCGGTCTCCTCGACCTCGATGGCCTCGTTGAGGAGCATGATCTGCGCCTCGTCGAACGCCGTCGGCATGTTCTCGTGGACGGGGTCCTTGTCGATGGCCGCGCCCGCGAGCAGCTCCGACTCGCTGACCTGGCGGCCGGTCTGGGTCTCGATCTTCACGCTCTCGAGGTCGACCACCGTGGAGCCGTCCTCGGCTTCGACGGAGACCCGCTGCAGGGCATCGAAGATGATGCCTGAGAGTAGCTGTTTGTCGAGTTCGGCGCCCTTGCCGGTCATCGAGGTCTCGGCCACGCTGCGGACCAGGTCCTCGTCATCCGGCTCGACGGCGATGGCGATCTCGTCGACC
The DNA here is from genome assembly GCA_964594685.1 of uncultured Halobacteriales archaeon. Classification (GTDB taxonomy): domain Archaea; phylum Halobacteriota; class Halobacteria; order Halobacteriales; family Halobacteriaceae; genus Halodesulfurarchaeum. The sequence continues at coordinate 134 of CAZQNH010000109.1, read as the reverse complement.
TCCTCTTTTGCCTTCTCGGCCGCAAGGTTGTAGCCGCGGATGATGGCGGTCGGGTGGATGTCGCGCTCGAGAAGCTCCTCGGCGTTCTTCAAGAGTTCCCCGGCGATCGCGACCGCGGTCGTGGTGCCGTCGCC
>CAZQNH010000108.1:0-4008 GCA_964594685.1 uncultured Halobacteriales archaeon | reverse complement strand
TCGTTCAGCGGCTGGTGCCAGTTCTGATCGCCTCGGTTCGGAACGTTGTAGTTATGGTTTGGCGTTTTCGGCATGGTTCTCAGTCCATTCGCGATTCACGCACTGGTGCCTCCATAGCCACCCTGCCCGTATCCGCCCATTCCGTAACCTGTCGTCGATTGTTGGGGGGCTGGCGCGTTCACTTTCCGTATCGTGGGTAGTACCGACAAGAGCAGTTGTTTGACGGTACTCACCTCGGCTTGCGAGAACACCCCGGGGATGACGTCTATATCCGACGGACTTACATCCTCGGCGAGTCTTTTTGCCGTCCCCGAACCGACGAGTACAGCTTGACTCTTATTCCGATGTCTCGTAATCGCGATGAGTATCGCATGGAGCGTCTCGTCCGGTTCGCCGACGATACCCGTATAGGCGTTAACGGTAACACTTTCCGAGAACAGCGTTCCAGACCAAGTCTCGTGGGGGACCGGCCCCTGCTCCCAGTTGGTGCTGGTTGCTTGGGGCACGACCATGGTCACGAATTCGGCTCCGAGTTGGGGACTCTTCAACAGCGTTTCGAATCCTTGGGTGGCAATCGGATTCAGATCCTGTCCCAAACACGTTACGAGCGGGGTGGAGTAGACGCCAACTGGACCGATTGCACCATCCTCCGATGCACCGTAGATCGCAGAGTAATTGATGAGGCGCCGTTTGCCCAGGACATTTTTCGTAATCTGCACACGCTGTGGCTTGCTGTCCTGCAGGCCGAAACCGGGCGGATTCGGGAGAATTGCAGGCGCCGCTTCGAAGTCATCGGGACAAATCGCGGAACAGCCGGCCAATCCACTCAACGCGGTCAGCGCGGAAGCTTGCAGGACATGCCTGCGATTCAACGACATCGAATTCCTCAAAGATGGCTCATCCTGTTCGCTCGGTGTATCCTTCCCCTCTCGGGAATTGGTTTGCCTCTCTCCAAGGTCATCGGCCATGCTGCAAGAATTAAACTAAACGAAAGAATGTTAAAGATTTGCAAATATGAGTTTAATGTCAGTTTCGGCTATTAGAGCGTTCATCATAACGAGGAGACTCCGATGCGGTAAACCGGTTTTGGGAACCACCACATGTTTAGATATGAGATATGGGAATCCACTCATATTAGGAAACCAATACTATTCGGAGAAGGTCATCAATTGAAGATAGACGCGATTGTTCAGCACGCGGTTCTAACTGAAGATTGGTAGTTGATTTAGCTGGTGCTGAAAAAATGCGCGTGTCGGTCGCCGCCTGAGCCTATCTCATAACAGTACTGATTAACTACTTCACAAACTAGTGTAACTATGGCGATCAACCCACGTATCCTGAAGGCATATCTGAATCATTTCTTGCCGCGGGAGGTTGTCGGCCCGGTCATCATTGTCTTTTCACTCGAAGGCGTGATTGACGGGATTTTCAGCATGTACGTTCCCGAAACGTTCGAAACTATTGGATGGGGAGTCATATTCCTCCTCGCACTCACCATCGTCGCCTACTGGGGGAGTATCGATGACCCGGCAATCGAGGAGTTACATGAACAAATCGACGACATCCAAGAGCAAGAAGCAACCGGCGACGACCGGAGCTGACCATCCCTGCCGAGCTCCAACGTGATAGATACACGCTCTGAGTCTTGCCCGCGGATTCTAACAGCTGTTGGATAGGTTGATCGGGGTCGTGCAAGATACAGAGCCCACATTCAGCAAATCGCCACTGTTTGGTTCATGCAATCAGCAACGAAACTACAATTAGGGAGGTTTGCGAGTCGAGCACTATTCGTCCGTCTCTTGTTCGGTTGAACATTCCCAAATGAACGCGGAGGGAACGAATCGCTCAAAGTTGTCTCGGAGGTGAAATCAGAGATGCCCGTTTTCGTCATACTCGACGTGCGCTGTGGCACACGTCACGGAGTCGCGCTAACCCTCTTCGACGTCGGCGAGTGTTTTAAGGGTCCACTCACCGTCCTCGACGTGGGCATATACCTCATGAGCGCCCGGTTACGTCCCCCAGTCACAGTCCGCGACCGTGCTATAGATTCGACTCTCAGCTTTATCCCGAATCTCGTGGGTCGACCGGTGCACTGTCTTGGCATCTCGACCCTCGCAACGTTCGGGGGCAAGATTGAGGGACTGTCTAACCGACGGACACAAGACACGAGCCGGGAGCGGCTCAGAAGAGATGTCACTGGCGCCCCGGAGGAGCCGACTTTAGGACGCCTCCGCCAAGGGGAGGTCCACGGCGAAGACGGTGCCCTCCACACCGGTTTCGGCCACCTCGACCTCCCCGTCATAGCGCTCGGCGAGCATGGCCACGATTGTGAGCCCCATCCCGTGACTGGTGTCCGACCGGGTGCGCGGATCGAAGAGGTTCTCGCGCTCGGAATCCGGAATTCCCGGGCCGTTGTCCGCCACCTCCAGCCGGACCGAGGAGTCGTTGCGGCGCGCCCGGACGGAGAGTTCCGGGTCGCCGTCGTTGTGCTCGACGGCGTTCTCGAGGAGGTTCGAGAGCAGACGGCCGAGCATATCGTCGGCCCGCACCTCGATGTCCGCCGGGATGGACGTCTCGATGGTCGCCTCCGAATGGGACGCCCGGAGTGCCTCGAGCTCCGCCTGCAGACACTCGTCGAGGGGCACGGCGTGCCGGTCGCGGCTGGCGTCCGCGGTCTCCAGTAGTTGCCTCACGTCCGCCGTCACCAAGGTGAGGTCCTCGGCCTCGCGTTTTATCGTCATCGCGTACTCGCCCACGTCGTTGTGGGTGTCGTTCGTCGAGTGGATGAGGTCGGCGTATCCCTGTATCACGTTTGTCGAATTGAGGATCTCGTGGCGGAGGATGCCGTTGAGATAGTGGAGCAGCTCGCGCCGGCGCTCGAGTTCGGTCGCGCGGATGCGCTGGGCCGCGACGGCTTTCTCTATGGACCGAGCCTCAAAGACGCCGATGAGGAAGCCACTCCCGGTCCCGATTGCGGTGCCCCAGCGGACGGTCGCAAGCTGTACCAGCAGGCCCTCCGACACTGCCAGCCCGATCAACACTGTGAAGCTGGTGAAGAAGCTCAGGCCCCCGAGAATCCACCAGCCGACCCGGCCGTACCGTTCCGGTCCGATAGTGGATCGCTCCAGCCAGAATCCCCCGGCAACGGTCGCGAGGCTGATCGGCAGGCTGGTGAGCACCCCGCCGACGAACACGGGGCTCCGGCTCCCGTACCCAGCGAGGGCCAACCCCACCTCCACTATCGTTAAGACCACGAGTCCCAGGCCGAGCACAATGACTATCGACGGGACCCTCGTCGTCGGCAGCCGGTGTATGCGGTCGTTCATTTCACGCTGGGTTGTCGTCATAGGAGAGTGCACCGAGGGACCAAGACCTGTGGCGTCCCCCTCGTCGGCCCTCCGTACGATCGGTTCCGGTCCTCAGGCGTCCGTTTCCGACGGTTTGGTCGTTCGGCATCCGTTTCCGCGTTCGATTCCCCCTGGTCCGGCCGTTCGGGTCGCCGATCGTTCGCCTATATTATCGTGACAATATATAAGTATCTCAGTCGGGTTTTCAGATCTGATAACCCGCGTCGCCGGGGCCCTGGATTTCGACCTACGATCAAGCCACGGGACCCAAAAACAACGTATGCACCGTCACCGGGCACTCCACCAAGGTGACGGTATCGTTTGCCGCCCGCCTTCTCGGGGACCGACCCGTTGATAGGATTGGCCTGGGAGCGGGACGAGCCGTCGGCCGGCGTTCCGACCTGGCACGCCAAGAGGTACGGACGCTATTAGAGATCTATTTCATTAAACTACCAAACGAGGAACGTTTCTTTCGCGGCCTTCAGAACCTGTCTCGCTCACTAATTTTGAGCGATAGGCCAGAGGAGCACAGGACTCTCATGCTATTGGCGGATTCATGACTAGGTTCCAAAACGAATGGTGAATTCGCGCTATTCATTCAGCACGACAATTTTTGACAGACCGTGGGAAGATTTAGATCGCGTTGATGAATATAGAGCCT
>CAZQNH010000107.1:0-4024 GCA_964594685.1 uncultured Halobacteriales archaeon | reverse complement strand
TGTACCGCACTGAGCCGTCCCGAACTTCGGATGGACGCCGGTCGAGCGGTCCTCCATCCGGCCTCGGAGATCTATATCGCCAACGGGTTACAAGCCGACGGCGACGACCGGCTCTTCGTCAAGGCCGTACCGGATTCCGCTCCGGACATCGTGGGCCCGGATGCCGATACAGCGATCGACGACGTGCTGCGGAATCCCGGCTTGGATCAGTTCCATATCGTGGTACAACTCCGGTCGACGCCCGAGGGACCGATGGAACTCTGGCCGGCTCCTGGCAACCGATTCGAATGGGCTGACCGCTCGACACTCCGGGTGCGAGTCGATGTGGAACCCTGGGGGTCCCTCGACCGTATCGAGGACGAGGGACGCCGGACCAAACTGCAATCAGCCGACGAACTTGTCTACACCGGCGTTTGGACGGTGACGCCCGCACTCGACGATCTGCCCTCGAATGTCGAACTGGTGCTCTCGTCCAGGGGCTGACAGGAAATCCGGGATGGTCGCACGACCCGGCACGATGCAGGTAGCATCGCCGTATCTCCATGGGATTGCTCACCTCCGAGAGGGTCTTCTGTACGGAGAAACGACCGTCCCGCCCCAGATTTGACCCGGGAATGGCCTCGCCGATCGACTTAGTCGTCCAGAGGTGGGGCGTCGGGCCGGTATTCCCGGCTGATGATCTTCCACTTCCCGGTCGAGAATCGGTAATAATTGATCGCTGCGGGCACCGTACTCTCCGCGAAGAACGTGAGATACAATCCGACGAGCCCTAACCGGGTTGTCGCGCCCAGGTAAGCAAGCGGAAGGGCGACGACGAACATCCCGAGAAACTGGCTATAGAACGGCCATCGCGTATCGCCGGTGCCGTCAAGTGCCCCAGCCGAACTGGCCTTGACGGCCTGTGGGAGGATCGCCACGGCGCCCACGAGGACGAGGCCGACGGCGATGGGGACCGTCTCGCTCGTCGGGTTGTCGACGAACAACCGGACGATCGGTCCGGCGAAGATGGCGGTGGCGGCGGCCCCGACGAAGTACGTCGCGACGGCGAGTCGGGTGATCTCCCGGCCGTAGGATTCGGCCGACGCTTCGTCCTCGGCACCGAGTTCCTGCCCGACCAGGCTCGAAGCCGCGAGGCCGAAGCCCCAGCCGGGCGTGTTCATCAGGCCCCAGATCCGCCGGGCGATGATGTACGCGGCGAGGGTCGTCTGGCCGAACAGCCCCACGATGGCCAGCATGGGAAACCGGGCAACGGTCCAGACGCTGTTGCGCCCGGCCACCGGGAGGCCGATCTCGACCAGATCCCGGAGCATGGACAATTCGAGATAGCTCCCGAGGGGATTCACCCGCGTCGGGAACGGGTTGGTTCCTGGGAGGGACCTGATCACCAACCCAGTGGCGAAGATCCCGGTGACGAGGACGTTGGAGAGGACTGTTCCGAGCGCCGCCCCCACCACCCCCATCCCCAGGCCGAAGATGAAGACCGCGTTCAGCCCGATGTTGACGATGGCACCACCTGATCGCACCACCATCGGTGTCCATGCGTCGTCGACGGCAATGTAGACTCGACTGCCGATCAGGTTGAGCCCGGCGAAGGGCACTCCGAACGCGATAAGGCCGAGATACGCGGCCCCGAGTTCGATCGTTCGCGCTTCGTTGCTGATGATAGCCAGGAGTTCGGCGGGGAACAGCCAGAACAGGGCGGCGATGGGGAGGCTGATGAGGACGACCAGGGCGGCACTCGACCTGATCGCCTGCCCCATCTCGCCGTATTCGTCCGCGCCGTAGCGCTGGGATACGAGCGCGATCGACCCTGCGGCGACGCCGCCGCCGATGGAGAAGGCCATCCCCCAGAAAGGGCCGGCCAATCCGACGCCGTTGATCGCGAATTCGCCGGCCACCGCGCCGACCATCGCGACGTCCACGGCGTTCTTCGACATCCGGGCGATGCCGGTGACGATCCGCGGCCACGAGAGGTCGGCCGTCCGGCGTGCACGCTCCCGATCGACGAGGCCCACCCTGGCCAGCCATCCGCCCAGGATACAGATGAGACCCCGAATCGGGTTGGGCAGGCGAGACACAAGGGTGGGTATCGTATGGAGGAGGGCCACTTGCTCGTCCGGACGTACCGATTCGACCGGGAAAAACGCAGCGAGATAGTGGCGTCCACTGGGAACACCAGGTGGCCGAAGGTAAACGAAACGTCTGTGTGCCGTTCAATCACCCGGCTCGATGTTCTGATTCGAGTCGAACAGGTTCTCTGGGTCCCAGGTGGCTTTCACGGCACGCAGCCGCTCGTAGTTTTCCCCGTAGGCCTCCGGAACGCGCTCGTCTTCGTCTCTACTCAGTAGATTAACATACACTCCATCCGTCGAGTGGGGGTCCATTGCTCGGTGCACCGATTCCGTCCATTCGATCAGTGCTTCGTCTTTGGCCGGGTCCGACCAGCCGGTGAGCACATGGATGCTATACGCGGCCTCGCGATGCGGGAAGGCCGTCTCGTCCGGTGGGACCTCCGCGATCGCCCCGCCCATCGGTTCCAGATACACCATGGTGAGCGGGCCCTCGAATGGATCGGTCGCCTGGACCAGCGAATCGATCGCCTCATTGGTCAGTTCGTCCAAATACTGCGCTTTGGAGTACCAACGCTCCCCCTCGGGCACCCCGTCGTCGAAGGCCTGCTGCAGTTCCGAATAGGGTTGCGGGCGCACGGTGTCTACGATGGGATCACCGAACTCCCGGAGCGGTGCAAGGGCCGCTCTCCCGTCTTCGAGGTCCCCAGCATACGCTGCCACGAGGTTGACTGCGGGTTGGCCATGCAGCTCCTCGTCGAAGGCCGGGATCGGTGGAATCCGGACGACGAAGGCGTAACAGTTGGCCGCAGCCGGGGCCTCGGCCATGAATGACTTGTACTGTCGGAGGACCGCCTGGGCCTCCTCGAAGGGATGTACAACTTGGCCCGCCAGTATCTCCGGTCCGACAGGGTGGAGGTCGAATTCGAAGGAGGTGACGACGCCGAAATTCCCGCTTCCACCCCGCAGCGCCCAGAATAGCTCCGGGTTCTCTTCCGGACTGGCATGGACCAACTCCCCCTCGGCTGTCACCACATCCATGGCTCGGACATTGTCCACGGCCAGCCCAACGCTCCGTGCCAGGTGCCCCGTTCCACCCCCCAGGGTATACCCCGCGACACCCACGGTGGAAACGGTCGCTCCTGTCGTGGCAAGTCCGAACTGCTGGGTTTCGTGATCGACGTCGGCCCAGGTGGCGCCCGGTCCGACCCGGGCGGTTTTCCCAGCTGGATCGACGCGGACCGCATCCATATTCGCCGTATCGATCAACAGCGCATCGTCTCGAGCGGGGTTTCCGGCGTAATCGTGTCCGCCGCCCCTGACAGCGAGAGGTAGGTCGTGCTCCCGGGCGAACTCGATGGCAGCGATGACATCGACCGTGCCACGACACTGGACGATACCCGCTGGATATCGGTCGAATCGACCATTCCAGACCGTGCGCGCCTCATCGTATTCCTCGTCCGCCGGGGAAATTACAGCCCCTCGGGTTTGGGCAGCAAGGTCCCCCAGATCCTCCTCCTGTATGTCAGTGGTCCTGCTCATGGTTTTTCAGTTCAGTTGTTCGGCGAAACTCCGGATAGGGGGCAGCATAAATCGTGTTAGAACGCACTCTCGGCTCGGGGCCTCTGATCCGATCAGTCCCGGTTCGTATCATCGATCCCCACTCCGGATACTACACCATTATATAATGGCACATAATTAAAATTCCCTATTTTTCATTATGAATTGGTGATTGGCGTCTTCTGCCGCCAATTGGCTCCTCTCAGCCACGTGATTATGGCTAGCCTGGATTCGGAGGCGAGGAAGACCCGGTCATCTCCCAGCGGCTCAACCCCCCTGTTAGTCACCCTCACGTACCTCGCGTTGATACCTGTGCGTCGCTCAAGAGTTGGTTCCAGCCTCTTCCGGCGTTTTTGCGGTCTTTGCCCCCAGGTACTCGCGAAGGGGGTGAGCCG
>CAZQNH010000106.1:0-4113 GCA_964594685.1 uncultured Halobacteriales archaeon | reverse complement strand
GCCGACCCCGACGACGGCGAGGCCACCTTCGTCACGGTCCCCTATCCCTATCCCAGCGGGGGGATGCACATCGGCCACGCCCGGACCTATACCGTGCCGGACGCCTACGCACGGTACCGCCGGCTCCAGGGCGACAACGTCCTCTTCCCCCTGGCCTGGCACGTCACCGGGACACCGATCATCGGGGCGGTGAACCGACTCCAGGAGGATGAAGCGGACCAACTCGCTACCCTCCGTGACACCTTCGGCGTGCCGGAGGAGAAACTCGAGTCACTCGAGACCCCGATGGGTTTTGCCTCCTACTTCATCGAGAACCACTACAAGTCGAATATGCGCTCGCTGGGGCTCTCGATCGACTGGCGCCGGGAGTTCACTACGGAGGACGAGCGCTACTCGAAGTTCATCACCTGGCAGTACGAGACCCTCTACGACCGAGGCCTCCTCGAGAAGGGGCTCCACCCGGTGAACTACTGTACGAACGAGAAGAACCCGGTCACCACCCACGACCTCTTGGAGGGCGAAGAGGCCGAGTTCCAGGAGTACACCCTCATCAAGTTCGAGACCGAGGATGGCTACGCCCCGATGGCCACGCTTCGCCCGGAGACGGTTCGGGGGGTCACGAACGCCTACGTCGATCCCGAGGCCACCTACGTCGAGGCCACCGTCGACGGCGAGACCTGGATCGTCTCGGAGGACGCCACGGAGAAGCTCCGGCTCCAGGAACGGGCTGTCACGGTCAAGGACACCTTCCCGGGGGAGCGACTTGTCGGCCGGACGGTCACCAACCCGGTGACCGACGAGTCGGTCCTTGTCCTCCCGGCAACCTTCGTCGACCCCGACAATGCGACGGGCGTCGTCATGTCCGTCCCGGGGCACAGTCCCGACGACTGGGTCGCTCTGGAGGAAATCACGGCCGATGCCGACCGCCTGGCCGAGTACGGCATCGACCCCGACCGGGTCCGAGCCATCGAGCCGAAGGCCATCTTAGACATCGACGAGTACGGCGAGTTCCCGGCCCAGGAAGCAGTCGAGCAATACGACATCACCAGCCAGGACGACCCGGCCCTGGAAGCGGCCACCCAGGAGGTCTACAATAAGGAGTTCCACTCCGGCCGATTGAAGGACAGCTACGGCGAGTACGGTGGTCGGATCGTCGAGGAGGTGAGAGACGAGCTACGCGACGCCTACCAGTCACGGGGGGCCTTCGACTCGATGTACGAGTTCTCCGAGGAGGTCGTGTGTCGGTGTGGCGGCGAGGTCGAGGTGGCAAAGCAGGAGACCTGGTTCCTGCGGTACAACGACGAGGACTGGCGCGAGAAGACCAGACAGGCCGTTGGGAACCTCGAAGCCATCCCCGAGAACACCCGTGATCAGTACTATCACACCATCGATTGGCTGAACGAGTGGCCCTGCATCCGGAACTACGGGCTGGGCACCAGGCTCCCCTGGGATGATGACTTCGTCATCGAGCCGTTGTCGGACTCCACGATCTATATGGCTTATTATACGATCGCCCACCGGATCGACGAGATCCCATCCGAGGACCTGACCCAGGAGTTCTTCGATACGCTCTTCTTCGGGCCGGAATCCGTCGAGGACCCCGACGAACGGGCGATGGACCTGCGCGAAGAGTGGCAGTACTGGTATCCCGTGGATTACCGGTGTTCGGGCAACGACCTCATCTCGAATCACCTCACCTTCTACCTGTACCACCACGCCGAGCTCTTCGAGGAGTCCGACTGGCCTCAGGGTATCACCATCATGGGGATGGGCCTGCTTGAGGGCGAAGCCATGTCCTCCTCGAAGGGCCACGTGGTGCTGCCCTCCGAGGCCATCGAGCGGTACGGCGCCGACACCGTCAGGTTCTTCCTGCTCAACTCCGCGGAGCCGTGGCAGGACTACGACTGGCGAGCCGAAGACGTCCAGGGGACCCACGACCAGCTGGCCCGGTTCTGGCGTCGCGCAACACGGCTGATCGAGGCGGAGGTGCCGGCCGAGCGACCGGCCCTCGAGCGGATCGATCGCTGGCTGCTCTCGAAGCTCCAGGGAGTGATCCAGGACGTCACCGAGGCCATGGAGAGATTCAGCACCAGGCATGCGAGCCAGGACGCGTTCTACCAGGTCGAGGAGTACCTGCGGTGGTACCGCAAACGAGCCGATCTCGAACGGCCCGGGTCGGTCTGGACGCGGGCCGAGGTCCTCCGGACCCGGCTCCGCCTGCTCGCACCGATTATCCCGTTCATGACCAACGAGCTGTCCGAGCAACTGGCGGGGGTTCCAGTCGAAGACGTGAGTTGGCCCCAGCCGGATCCCGACCTCGAAAGCGAGGTCGTCGAGGCGGAGGAGCGGTTGGTCGAGGCCCTCCACGAGGACGTGAGGGACATCGTCGACGTGACCGGGACCGATCCGGACGAGATACGGGTCTTCACCGCCGCCGACTGGAAGAACCGAGTGTTCGACGAGGTCGTGGCGACCGGCAGCGACGTCGGCGAGGTCATGAGCCAGGTGATGCAGGACGAAGACCTGCGCTCCCGGGGCGAGGCCGTCAACGAACTGGTCCAGGGGCTGGTCGCCGAGGTCCGGGAGCATAGCGACGAGGAACTCGCCGCCCTCCAGGAGATCGAGGAAGCCTCGGTCTACCAGGAGGCGGCCGACTTCCTCGCTGGCGAGTTCGGCGCGACAGTGGCGGTCGTCCCTGAGGCAGACGCAATGGCGGAAAAGGCGTCCCAGGCGGAGCCTTTCCGACCGGCAATCCTGCTTTCCTGAGGGTCTCTCGGTTCCCCGATTTCTCCGGCCCGCGACCACTCACTCATCGACAACGCGGCCGCTATCGGCAGTAGCGAGCAGGTGACAGCACCGATTTCCGAGACGAGGCGTCACACCGGCCGGGAGGGCCGGCAAGCGGGTTGTCTCTTGCAACCGCGGATCGTCCCGTGCAGCTCCTCAGGCCATGGGCGGGCTTGGTCCGGTTCTCCCTGATAAAGATACGGCTGGATCGAATCTCGAGAAAACCGCGACGCGTTAGTCGGGACACGCGAATCATCGACAGCGGCCGACCCGATATGGGTTCAGACCCCGAGGAGGTCGAAGCGCGTGCCAATGTCGTGTTCGACGGCGTGTTCGTATACCACGTGGGCCGCCGCGACGTCCTGGATCGCCAGTCCGGTGCTATCGAAGAGGGTCACGTTGTCCTCGGCGGTCCGACCGTCCTTCCGCCCGGCGACGATCTCCCCGAGCGCGCCGTAGATGTCCGAATCATCGAGGACCCCCTCATGGAACGGGACGTTGATCTCCCCCGAGTGGGTGCACTGTTCGTAGTCGTCGATGACCAGCTTGGCGGCCTTCAGTAGCTCGTCCTCGTGCTCGTGTTTCCCCTCGGCGTCGGCACCCATCGCGTTGATATGCGTATGCTCGCCCACATCGTCGAGGCCCACGATCGGTTCCTCGACCGGTGTCACCGTGGAGAGGACGTCACAGCTCGCAGCCTCGGCGATTGAGCCGCTACGGACGTCGAAGCGGTCCCTGAAGTGATCCGCGAACGCCTCGACCTTCGACTCGTCGACGTCATTCGCGACCACGGTCTGGATGTCACGGACGCTGGCGACCGCCTCGAGTTGCGTGTAGGCCTGGCTGCCGACCCCGATGATGCCCATCGATGAGGCGTCCTCGACCGCGAGATGGTCGGTCGCCACGCCGGCGGCCGCCCCCGTGCGCTTCTTTGTGAGGACCGTCCCGTCCATGATCGAGAGCGGATAGGCGTTCTCCGGATCACTGTAGATGACCGTGCCCATCACGGTGGGCATGTCGAATTCCTCGGGGTTGTCTGGATGGACGTTGACCCACTTGATCGCCGCCGCATCCCAGGAATCGGCCTCGAGGAAGGCCGGCATGGACCTGAAATCGCCGTTGTACTGCGGCAGGTCGATGTAGGATTTCGCCGGCATCTGGGCGTCCCCGACCTCGTAGGCACGGAACGCGTCCTCGACCGCCGAGATCAGTTCCCCCATCGGCATCTCCTGGTCGACGTCCTCGCTGGTGAGGAGGAGAGTATCACGGTCTCCCATACCAGCAAATTTTGCAGTATCCCACTTATAAGGACCAGAAATCGTTCCG
>CAZQNH010000105.1:0-4167 GCA_964594685.1 uncultured Halobacteriales archaeon | reverse complement strand
TACTCGGGTTGTCGGAATGTGTCCAGGAGGTCCATGCCGCTTCGCTCACCTACCGCAGTCGTAGGAGTGTCATATGAATAACTTTGCCGGCAGTTGGCTTCCGCTTGGCTGTGCAATCCATCTGCGTCTCGACAGTCTATACGGTGAAGTCCTGGCGGTCACGATCCAGGGGGGATGGATCCAGATACATTCCTTGACAGTGATTTCGCATTCAGACTCCACTCGTCCTTCCGAACACTTCCTCCCTGGCGAAGTGCGCTGACAAAGGCCAGCAGCAACTCCGCAGTTCAGTTTCCGGTATCCGGGGCTCTCAGCACCGCCCATAGACGAGGGTCTGGAACGGACCCTCTTTCCGCGCGGGCCGGAAACGGATCTTCCGGCCGACGGTGCGGACTCACTCCGCTTCCTGATCCGTGGCGGGGAACCATTCCCCGGGCCAGCCGTCGTCGCTGCTTTTCGCACTTGGGATTTGCACTTCTTGCATGGTAGCTACGCTCAGATTCCAGTACAAGTATTTTCTGGCCCAGTTCTTAGAAGCGATAACAGTTGGTATGGCCACGAAGCGGATCGCTCGAACCCGGATTCCCCCCGGCTCTCCCGGGTTCAGGAGCCTCCCAGGTCAGGTCGCCCAGCGCGCTCCCAAAGGGTTACCAACGGTGGCATCTCCTCTACCTCCTCTCGGTCCAACAGCTCCCACCGGAGTCCTTCGGGTTTGGCCGGTGGATCCTCGATATCGATCCGGCGAGTCGGGGTGATGATATCGTCGACGACCGTATCGTGATCGGCGGCCAGGTCCCGACCCTGCACGTCATCAAGCACCTGCACGTCGTGGACCATCGCAACGACCTCGGTGTCCTCATCGGCGAGGTCGATCTCCCGCATCATCGCCCATTCGAGGTCGAAGTACCCGTGCCCTTTGCCCATCCTGAGGCCGTCAGCCGTGACGAAACTCGCCCCGGTGACCATCGCGTCGAACGGTTCGAACCGGGACTCCATCGCCGAGAGTTCGATGCGGTCGGCGAACCGGTTCATCCCGTCAAGTGTTGCGGCGAACGAGGCTTCGTCAACCGGCACCTCTGCCGGGTCAAGTCGGAGGAACCCCCGACGGATCCCGTAGGTCGGCATGACGAACGATTCGCCCCGCTCGATGAGTCGCTCGCGGAGCGGATCGAGGTTGTTGTCAGGCGTGATGAACCAGCTGTCATAGCCGTCATCCTCGGCCCGTTGCAGCAGACGGTTCGCCCCGTCCTCGCTTCCTTCATAATCCGCGATGAACGACGAGAAGTCCCAGGCGAACCGCGAGTCCGGCCGTGCCACCTCGCGGAGTTCCTGCCAGACGCGCTCGCGGGTATCCTCCCTGAGTGCGGTCTCCTCGCTCATCGGTCAGGTCGCTCCGGAAGAGGCAGTCATGTGTCGTCGATACTCCCTGAATGTGATGATCACCAGGTAGACCCAGATGATCGACGAGAGGACCATGGATCCCCCGATGAGGATCGTGAAGGTAAGTGGTGACATGTTTGCTCCTATCGTTCTAAGCTCTCGATGTCCTTGAGTTTCTGGTAGTCGAAGTCAGCCGGGGCGACCACGATCATGAGGAGACAGATGAACGAACTCACCACCAGTGCGGTACTGAAGGAAAAGAGATAGTTCTCCTGGAGGAAGAAGGGAATGCCCCCGATGATCCCCAGCAGTGCGGCGCCGAAGGCCGCCTTGCCGCCTAACCTCGGAGTATAGAGTCCCAAGAGGACCGGCACGACCGTGGCCGCGGCCAGAAGGTCTGCACGCAGCAGGAGGAAGAGGACACTCGGGCGGGTGAGCGCGATGCCGATACCCAGGACGGTGATGACGAACGTGATGATACGGGCCGTCCGGAGGAGGTCATCCCCCGTCCTGTCGGGGTCGAGGCGTGGGACGATGTCGACCGAGAGGATGGAGACGATGGCCGAGAGCGCGTTGTCGAGGGTACTCGCGATGACGAGGAGCGCTAGGATTACGAAGACGAGTTGCATCACGGGCCCGTAGACCTGCTGAACCACAGTCGGAAGCGCGGCGGATGGACTGTTCACACCCATCTCGAGCCCCTTTGCGAGTACCCCGTACATCCCGGCCAAAATGGTCATCGGGACGACGGCGAGAGCCGCACCGATGAACGACAGCTGGAGGGTGCGCTTGTCCCGGCCAGAATGGGCCCGCTGCCAGAGGGACTGGTTCAGCATCTCGGCACCGACGAGGGCGATGATGATGTACACGCCGAATCGCACGCCATCGGGGTTGGAAAGCGACATCAGTTCGGGCGCTCCCTGCTGGAGTTCGGCAAAGAGGACAGAGAAGCCGCCGAGCTGGAAGACAGCCACCGCCGCGGTTACCACGAGAAGCGGGATGAGGATGACTGTCTGTATGAGGTCGGTGAAGATGCTGGCGACGAGACCGCCCTGGACCGTGTAGATCATCACCGCGCCACCGACGAGGACGAGGGTGATCCAGAGTTGCACCCCCGAGATGGCCTCGAGCGCCAGCGCGATTCCCGTGAGATTCGCGGTCATCAAGATGAACATGTAGAAGAGCGCGACGACCAGCACCAGCCCGTACATGAGTTCGCCGTACCTGAACCGGGCGTATTCGACGACCGAGTGGCCCGAGGGCATCCGCTCCTGTATCTTGGGGGCGACGGACATGTACAGGAGGAACGGGGCGGCCAGTGCGAGCCCGTACCCGATGATCGCCGGCATCCCGAAGAGCCAGCCCGATTCCGGCGGACTGAACAACATCCCCGACCCGGCGGCGTAAGCGATGAACGTCGCCAGTCCGAGCGGGATGGTGGTCTGATTTCGGGCTGACAGGAAATCCTCGACCGTCTCCAGTTGTTCGAGACTGTACCAGTATCCGACTATCACGAATACCGCGAGAACAGCCGCCATCACGCCGATCGTCAGCGTGGTCGCTACCATTCCAGGTGGACAATCAGAAGGGGTTTGTATAATATTTACTGCGGTGCCAGATTTGGGACTGTACCTCGGCCGTCGTATGCTCGGCGCGGACGAAAAAGGGAGGACCGACTGGCACGTGTGGGCCCCGAACATCCAATGAACGACAATAGTAGAAATCACCTCTGGACTGTCGGAGGCGTGACCGAACAATCGAGTCCGAGGAGCCAAATAGGGGGCCCACGTTACAGCCGCCTGGGATGGTAAGCGACCCCATCGACGTGCGGTCCCGAGACCCGTACTCGGTCGATCAATTCCGGATCCAGTCGGAGTACGAATCAGACCTCGAGAACGTCATCATCTCACGCGGCGAGATCGAGGACCGTATCGCCCGCATGGCCGATGAGATCTCGGCCCGTTCCAGAGCGAATGCCGGTACGGAACTGTACGCGATGTGTGTGCTCAAGGGAGCCCTGCGGTTCTTCGGCAGGCTCACCCCGGATCTCGAACCGGGGGGCCAGTATAGCGAGGGCGTCGTGCGGGCATCGAGATATGCTGACGGCGAGGGGCAACAGAAAGAAGCCGAGGTCCGATTTCTGGATGGGGCGACCATCGAGGGCAAGGACGTCCTCATCGTCGAGGACATCATCGACGAAGGCTACACGCTCAAGTCGATCTTGGAGGAGATCCAGACGTACAATCCAAATTCTGTCGAGATCGCGGTGCTGTTCGACAAGACAGCACGACGGCAGACGGACATCGACATCTCCTATACAGGATTCATCGTGCCCGACGTCTTCCTGGTAGGCTATGGGCTCGACTACGGCGAACGGTATCGGAACCTCGACCACCTGGGTAAACTGCGGGACGACGTCATTTGAGCCGGCCGACCTAAAGGACAGCTTGGTCGGTCCCAAACGACTGGATTTCCGAACCCTTAGTCAGTCCTGGTTCCAGAGAATTACTAATTATTGTTCGTAGTGAAAAAATGTACCCGCCCTCGCCGAGAGTCACCTCCAGACCGAGGAGCCGCTGGGGACAATCGGGGGCTCAGACGGGATCGAGATTCTCAATGGACCGTCGGTAGGAGTCCATGATCCGGCCCTTATCTTCCTCGTCCAGGATGCGGCGACGCTTCACGTCATACCCGTAGATACCCGGGCCCTCCCGGAGGAATTCCTCGTCCGCCTCGCGGCCGGTGACCATCTCAGTTCGTAGTCGAGTCTTGTCTGGGTCCTTCGCA
>CAZQNH010000104.1:0-4279 GCA_964594685.1 uncultured Halobacteriales archaeon | reverse complement strand
TTATCACTCGGTATTGCCGGACGACGGATAAATGCACCCTTTCCAGGGATTCTCCAGATGCTTCGAGAAACCGGCGAGTCCGCACCGAAGCGAGGGGTGGGTGTGGGGTGTGGTGTTGATCCCGATGTCCCGTTCAGGCCACCGATCGGTAGGCCAGTTCCATCCGTTCGATGAGGCGGTGAACCGGGATGGTGATGCCCAGCTTCCGGGCCGCGAGTGCGATAGGCATGAGAGCGATGCCCAGTGCGAGGGTCGATTGGTAGGCGGTCAGCAGCGCGACTTTGGTGAACCGTTGGATCATCGGCGCGTGCTCTTCGGCTCAAATTCGGTAGTATATAGGCCTTTCTCCCGGGGTCGGAGTTCGACCTCGACGCCGTCTTGCGATACAATATCGGTTGTATTCGAAGCAATCAGCGCTTCAATTTGGCGTAGGACGGGCTATCCCTCGGTTCGCGTATACGAACGGGAGCCATTACTTATACAGATTATCTGGGAAACGTGCGCGAAATTGTGGGGTGAAAACAAGTCACATGGGCCAGCATCGAACCGCAAATCACGTTTGTCCGGGGTGATAGTATCGGGTATGACCAATTTCGTCGTCGCGATGGAAGCGGCCTGGTTAGTGCGAGATGTGGACAACACCGACGATGCCATCGGCGTCGCGGTGAGCGAAGCGGGCAAACGCCTGAACGAGTCGGACCTGGAGTACGTCGAGGTCCAGCCGGGGGTCACGACGTGTCCGGCCTGCGGTGAGCCCCTCGACGCCGCGTTCATGGCGGCGGATACCGCCCTCGTTGGCCTCGAACTCGAGATGACCATCTTCAACGCGGAGAGCGACGAGCACGCCTCACGCATCGCCAAGAGCGAGGTCGGTGGGGCGCTCCGGGACGTCCCCCTGGAAGTGATCGAGGTTCTCGAATCCGAGGACTCCGAGTCCGAAGGGTAGCTGGGTTCTGGACATTTTACTGGCCAACGGCGGTAGGTCGCGCCGGTGAACTCATTCGGTCGTCGAGAGGATTTGGCCGAACTGGAGTGTCCCTCACGGGCCGAGCTTTTTCTGGGTCATGATCTCGATGATGCCTTCCTCTGATCGCGGCCGATTCCCCGAACCTTTATCAATAACTCATGGTTATATATCCAGATATGCACCTCCCGACCGCACAGGATCTCCGGGAGCGTCGCAAATCCCTCGAGTTGACACAGAGCGAGCTGGCCAACCGGGCGGACGTTTCCCAGCCGCTCATCGCCCGGATCGAGGGCGGCGACGTCGACCCCCGGCTCTCGACGCTCCGGCGGATCGTCGAATCCCTCGACGAGGCCGAGGGCGACGTGATACGGGCGGAGACCCTGATGCACGAGGCACTGGTGAGCGTGAGTCCGGACGATCCCGTCTCGGTCGCGGTCGAGCGGATGCAGGACGAGGGCTACTCGCAGTTGCCGGTCATCAACAATGGGGTCCCCGTGGGCTCCATCAGCGACTCGGACGTCGTCCAGGCCGGCGAGGACGCCGGGGAGAAATCAGTTCGCGAGGTGATGAGCGAGAGCTTCCCGACCGTCTCGACGGATGCGACCTTGGAGGAGATCAGCAGTCTTCTCGATCACTACAAGGCCGTCATGGTGACAGACGACCGAGGAACCCAGGGGATCATCACCGAGGCCGACGTGGCCGCCCAGATGAGCTGACCGGCAGCGAGTACACTAATTTACAGCACCAGGACCCAGACGGCCAGTATCACGCTTGGGATGGTCACCGCCAGGTAGAGCGTGGTGCTCCATCCACGCACCGTGTTCCCGTCGAGACCCCCGATGGGTAGCATGTTGAACGCGGCGAGCAGGAGGTTAATTGCCACGCCGCGGGAGCCCACCAGCGGGAAGACGAACATCACCGGCACGAACAGCGCCGCAAGCCCGAGGTTCGTGACCGGCCCCGCGAGCGCGATCAGCCCGCTCTGGCGCTCGGTCAACCGACCGACGTGGTGCACGGCCCCCGGGGCAGCGAAGATGAAGCCCGCCAGCCCGCCCCCAACGGCGAGCGCGAGCATCCCGTAATCCGCCTTGAACCGGGCGTACTGGCCGTAGTGGACCGCCACGACCTTGTGCGCCAATTCGTGGAGCAGGAATCCGATCCCGACTGTCACCAGACTCACGAGCATCGCCTCCACGAACGCCGGACTGACGACGAACCCGATCAGTTCGGACGGCCTCACACGGGCAAAGAAGAACGCGAAAGCCGCCCCGAGTGCGACCCACGCCACCAGCAGGTCCCGGAGTTCCTCTGTGGTGAACTTCATCCGTGGGCCTCGCAAATCAGTTCGCGCCGATTCATCCGAGCACCCGGAGGATCAGTTCCGCACTGTTCTCGGCACCGGTGCGCATCGCCTCGGAGATCCCGGCCACGCTGTCGAACGGGCCCCCCAGCAACGGGAGTACCACCACCGGGAAGAGGAAGGTAGCGATCATGCTGCCGACGTTCGTGAACGCCACGACCACGATGAGGCGGAAGAGCGGCACATTCAGCATATCGCCGACGAGTTCGCGGATGGGGCTCTCCTCGTCGCTGAGTATCTCGTTGAGCGTCCCGATATCGGCGAGGTTCACGGGCGAGCGCCGGAGTTCGACGTAGCCCGCGAACCACCCCGGTGCCAGGAGGGGGTTGATGCTGGTCATCCAGGCCACCAGCCCGCCGACCGTCGCCGAACTCCAGTGTGCCCCCGCCGCTTTCGCGAGCGTAAAGGCGAAAAACCCGTTGAACAGGAACCACGCCCCGAATACCTTCAGCAGCACGGCGTTTCCCACGCCGGCCATCGCGAGCAGGATGAAGAACGTAATGAAGCCCAGGGCGAGGAGGTAACCGGCGGCCTTGCCGAGGGAGAACCGCTTCGTCTCGCGGTGCACGATAGAGTCCATCGGCGGAAGCTGAGACGGGTCCTCGAGATACGCCTCGATACCCGCTTTGTGGCCGGCCCCGACGACCGCCACGACCCGGGCCCCCGACTCTCGCAGGGCCACCAGGTTGTGCGCCAGATATGCGTCCCGCTCGTCGATCAAGGCCTCGGCGCCCCTGGGACTGAACCGGCGGAACTCCTCCATCATCGCCGTGACCACGTCGGTGTCGGTCAGCTCCTCGAGATCGATCTCCGCCTCGGCGTCGCCGCCGAACCCCATGATCGCCAGGAGCAGTTCCCAGAGGAGCCGCAGTTTCTCTCGTAATCGCATCCGGGACCAGAACCGCTGGATCGTCACCTGGATGTCCCGGTCGATCAGCGCGACGTCGGAGCCCATACGTTCTGCGGTGTCGATCCCCGCCTTCATATCCGCGCCCGGCTCGACATCGAAGCGATCGCCGAGGCGCTTCTGGACGTAAGAGAGCATCCAGTAGGCCAGAAACTGGAAGGCGACGCTGCCCTGAAGCAGGTCCTTGGGATCGATGTCTTCCGGGGCTTCCCCCTTCAACTGTCGATACCGGTTCTCGTCGAGTTCCACGGCCACGACATCGGGCTCTTCTTCCTCGATGACCGCCTCGACCTCGGCTGCGCTTTCCTTGGAGACGTGAGCGGTCCCGACGACGCGAACGGACCCCTCTCCTTTCCCGCGCTCTTGGTGGGGTCCGTCACTCATCACCCACTCGTTGGGTCGGCGTCGCATAAATGGGTGACGAGGTGGGTTTGCTGGGACGGTCATCACAACCTTGGAGGAATAATTTGAAACCGTGGTTACCAACCGGCGGCCAAGTCAGTACGAATCCCAGTCGATGTCCTCTGTAGTGTCAACCCGATATCAACAACTACGGAGCAATCAAGTAGCGTCTTCATCGAGACGCTCCGGGGAGCCAGCACACACCGTTTCGATGTTGGATTGCACGTCCTCGAACGCTCCCGTTTCTAGAATCCCTTCACCAGAGACCTCCTTGAGGGTCCGGGCCGTATCGAGTGCATCCCGGATCACCTCGCTGAAGCTCCGATCGCCCTTCTCTCGGACGAGGGCCTCGTAGACCTCTTCGGACAGGGAGATATTCTCACTCATATTTGATGACAGGTACCTATACACAAGAAGATTAATCCCGGGACGAAGCCGCCACCGAACACGCGATAGGGAGGGGGGTTTCGAGGGGTGTTGACGACAGCGATGCGAACTTGCACCGACCCCAGCAGTCGGGATCTGTCGTCGCCCAACGGTAGAATCAAGGACACTGCCCGGGGAACGATGGGCAATGACGCGCCGGACCCAGGTGCTCGTCGTCGGCGGTGGGGTCACCGGCACCGGTGTCGCCCGGGACCTG
>CAZQNH010000103.1:0-4301 GCA_964594685.1 uncultured Halobacteriales archaeon | reverse complement strand
CGAGGGTTTTCCACAAGTTCGACGTCCGCATCGATACCTGCCTCTTCCGCGGCCACCTCCCGGACAGTTTCTGCCATGGCCATCACACTCGGGTCCTGTTCACTCGCGATCTCGTACTTCCAGGTCCCGGTCTCACCCGCGACCAACTGCTCCACCAGTCGCTCGGCGCTCCGGACGTAGGCCCTCGCGACGTCCTTCACGTGGATGAAGTTCCGCGCCTGCGTCCCGGGCTCGTAGACAGTCAGTGGCTCCCCCGCGAACACCCGATTCACGAAGAAGTTGATGACGGTCCCCTTGGACACGCGTTTGTCGCCGATCCGGTGCTCGCCGTACAGGTTGGATTTGAGGAAGAGGTGGGCCGGGAATTCGCCCTCGGCGAACCGCTCGATTGCCTCCTCGCTCAACAGCTTCGTCCGGCCGTACCAGTTCATCGGATCTCGGGGCAGGTCGGTCGTGATCGGGAACGTTTCCGGATCGCCGAGGACGGACATGCTGAAGGGGAAGACCAGCCCCGCTCCAGTCTTACGAGCGAACCAGGCGACGTTGTTCGTCCCCTGGACGTTGACTTCGTAGGCGAGGTCGGGATTTTCCTTACAGTCGTCCACGCCGCTGATCGCCGCCAGATGGAGCACCATGTCGACGTCGGCCAATGCGGATTCGAGGCGGTCTCGGTTCCGGATGTCAACGTGCTGGACAGGGACGTCGCCGATCTCCCGGACCTCGCCGAGATAGAAGTTGTCGATGGCGGTGACAGCCCAGTCAGGGTGGGCGTCCTGTATCTCCTTTACGACTCGGCTGCCGATGAATCCGGCTGCACCGGTGACACCGACGTGTACGTCGCTCCCGTTTGCGATATCCTGTGGTGACATTGTTCCAATTGTAATGCGTGGCTTCTCTCGTGGGTTACACCGGCTGGTCGAGTGCCCGCTCGGTGAACTTCTCCGCCAGGTCTCTGACTCCTTCGCGCAGCGTGTACTCGGGTTCGAACCCCGTTTCTTTCACCCGGTCGAAGTTGACGTGATAGGACGGCCCGGGGTGACGGTCTTCCAGGTAGGTGATCTCCGGTTCGGAGCCGACCTCCTCCTCGATTATCCGGGCGATATCACGGATCTGGTAGTTCTCCTCCTTCGACCCGACGTTATACCGAAGCTCGGGCCAGGATTCCGGTTCCAACGCCGCGCTCTCGAATGCCCGGACCGCATCCGAGACGTGGATGAACGGCCGCCAGTTGCTCCCGTCGCCGTACACGGTAAGCGGCCGGCCGGTCAACGCCCGGAACACGAACTGGTTCACGACCAGATTGAAACGAATCCCGGGTGCATACCCGTAGTTCGTACTGAGACGGAGGGCGGTCCCGGACAGCTCCTCGCCGACGTACTCCGCGAGTCTTGCCTCGGCCGCGAGTTTCGACTCGGCGTACGGGTTGATCGGGTCGGGGTCGACCGTCTCGTCGATGTCTGTCGCCGTCGCCCGACCATAGATGTTACACGAGGACGCGAAGACGACGTTCGAGACCTCGAGCTTCTCGGCAGCCTTGAGGACGTTCTCGGTGCCCTCGAGGTTCACGTCGAAGGTCTCCTCCCGCCGGTCGTGAGTCCCCGAAGCACCGGTAATGGCGGCGAGATGGATGACCGTATCGACGTCTCGCATCGCACTTTCGACGTCTCCATACTCCCTGACATCGCCTTCGCGGAAATCGAACCCGTCGGCGATATTCGCGCCGATGAGGTTCCTCGGGGAGCCAGACACCAGGGAGTCGAGGATAGTGACCGAATCCACCGCCCCGCGGGATTGGAGTCTCGGGATCAACGTGCTCCCGATGTACCCACACCCGCCCGTCACGAGAACGTCCATTGTTTGGTGAATCGTGTCCTGACGCGTCCTTTAGGCTATCGTTCCTCGAGGACGTCGGGCAGGAATCGGTCCTCGTGGGCTTCGACGGTGTCGCTATACTCGACCAACGTGGCGATGATGTCACGGACACCCTCCTCGAATGTCGTGGCCTGGCCATCGATCAACTCGAGATATCGGTCGTTCTCGATCTCCATCTTGTGGGTCTCGTCCTCGTCCCGCGGGTTCTCGAAGTGCTCGACCTCGACGTCCAGATCGTACTCGTTCGCGACGTCCGCGATCGTGTTCGCGATCTCGACGATACTGATGGGCCGGGTGACCTGGTTGTATACGACGTGGTCGTCCGGTCGTTCGGCGGAATCCATCGTCGCGAGTCGGGCAAGCCCTTCGACGGCGTCTTCGAGGGCAACGAACGGCTTTCGTTGCTCGCCCTTCCCGTAGACGGTCATCGGGTAGCCGGCGACGGCCTGTGCACAGAAGCGGTGGGCGACGACGCCGAAGTAGTAGTCGAAGTCGAACCTGGTGGCGAGTCGCGGGTCGGCCTGGGTCTCCTCGACCCCGGTTCCGTACGTGATCGCGGTCCGGACGTCGCTGATTGGAATGTCGAACTGGCTGTGCGCCAGCCGCATGTTCGCTGCATCATGTGACTTCGTGAGGTGGTACCAGCTCCCCGCCATCGCCGGGAAGGGGACGTCATCCCGCTCGCCCTGGTTCTCCATGATCGCCCCGCCCTCGGGGATGGGGAACTCCGGTGCGCCATAGACACCAGTGGTGGTCGTCTCGATGAAGTGTGTATCCTGGAGGTCGTGTTCCTCGAGCCCCCAGAGCAGGTTCCGCGTGGCCTGCATGTTGTTGTGCTGGGTGTAATTCGCCCGCTCCCCGTTGATCTGTGAGTAGGGCGCGGAGGGTTGGGCCGCGGTGTGGACGATGGCACGGGGTTCGTGGACGGAAAGGAGTTCCTCGACGAAGCTCTTCTCCGCGAGGTCGCCCTCGACGAAGGAGAGATTCGATACGCCCAGTACCTCCTCGGCAGCTGTCAGTCGTTCGCCGATCGAGGCTACCGGTACGGCACTTCGGGACCCGATGTTCTCGACCCATTCGCGCCGAGCGAAGTTGTCCACGAGGACGACTCGCTCGTCCGTCCGACCGGCAGTCCGGAGGGCGGTCGGCCAGCCGATGTATCCGTCACCGCCAGTGATGATGACAGTCATAGTTACTCAGATTCTGAGTTAATCCTCCCACTCCTTAGTTTTTCCGGGTTGAAACCAGGGCGCGATGCGGCGAACGACAGTCTGGAACTGGTCTCTTGGGCAAGTGTCTTCCCGCGGGGAATGGGGTTGGTTCGGGAAGGGGTCGACATCAGCGGGAGCGCTTGTTGGTGGAACCATCAGTATTAATGGATTATCCCGGGTCGAGTCCGGCCAGCAAACCGAAACCCGGAACCACTTTGGCAGTCACCTGAATTGCTTGGAGCATGCAAACTGTCGTCCTGGCCGCCGGAGAAGGGACTCGGATGCGGCCACTTACGGCGAATCGGCCGAAGCCGATGCTCCCTGTCGCCGATAGGCCGATCTTGGCCCACGTCCTGGAAACGGCAGCAGCCGCGGGTGCCGATTCGTTTTCGATCGTCGTCGGATACGAAGCTGAGGCGATCCGGTCCTATTTCGGCGAGGAATGGAACGGAGTGCCAATCCAGTATGCCGAACAGGAGGAACAGCGTGGCACTGCCGACGCAGTTCGAGTGGCAAGCGCCACCCTCCCGGAACCGAACGAGGCATTTGCAGTACTCAATGGCGACGCCTTGTACGACCCAGATTCGTTACAAGATGTCTTCGACTCTGGTCCGTCAGTCGGCTCCTACGAGGTAGCGAATCCCAGCGAATACGGCATCCTCGAACTCGACGAATCCGGCTCAATCGTCGAAGGAGTCATCGAGAAGCCAGCGGACCCCCCGAGCAACTCTATCAATACAGGAGCGTACGTGTTTCCTGCAGAGGCCCAGAACTGGCTCGAAGTCGAGGAAAGCAAACGAGGGGAGCTGGAACTCACGGATGTTCTCGCTCGCGTCTGTGAAAAATACGAGGTAGCTGCAATCCCCTTCGACCGATGGTTGGACATCGGCCGACCGTGGGAGTTGCTGGAAGCGAACGAGTGGAAACTCGACGAGATCTCCCGATCGATCGAGGGTGATGTGCACGAGGACGCGGAGATTAACGGACGGGTTGTCATCGAACCCGGAGCCACGATTCGTTCCGGGGTCGTGATTGATGGGCCGGCGATAATTAAATCGGGGGCCATAATAGGACCGAATGCGTTCCTCCGGGGTGCCACGCTCATCGAAGAGAAGGCAAACGTGGGTCACAGCGTCGAAATCAAGAACAGCGTCCTGCTAGAGGGTGTCACCGTCGGCCATCTCTCGTATGTCGGGGATAGCATTCTCGGTGAAGGAA
>CAZQNH010000102.1:0-4327 GCA_964594685.1 uncultured Halobacteriales archaeon | reverse complement strand
CCGGTGTTCCACCCGGCGATGAAGGCGGTCATCGGCCCGCGGAAAGAACTCGGTATCCGCACCATCTTCAACGTCTTGGGCCCGCTGACCAACCCCGCCGGGGCCGACGCACAGGTGATCGGGGTGTACGATCCCGAACTGGTCCCAGTCATTGCGCAGGCTCTCGCCCATATGCCCGTCGACCACGCGATGGTCGTCCACGGGTCCGGGCTCGATGAGATCGCGGTCCACGATACGACTACCGTGGCGGAAGTCCGTGGGGACTCCATCGAGGAGTACACCCTCCATCCCACGGACGTGGGTGTCGGGGAGCACGAGATCGAAGCCGTAGCGGGTGGGAGCCCGACGGAAAACGCCGCCCACCTCAGGGGTATCGTTCAGGGTGAGTCAAACGGCGCGATGCGAGACATCGTGCTGGCCAATGCCGGGGCCGCCATCTACGTCGCGGGGGAGGCCACCTCGCTGGCGGACGGGGTCGAGGCGGCCGAACGCGCGATCGAGTCGGGGTCCGCCCGCGAGAAGCTCGACGACCTCCGGAACGTCGTGGCCACGTAACATGGGCCGGGTGCACTAGTCATGGTTCGTGTGAAGGTCTGTGGGCACACGCGAGCGGCCGACGTCGCCGATTCGGTCGATACGGGCGTCGATGCCATCGGGGTGATAGCCGATGTCCCCGTGGATACCCCACGCGAGGTGGATGCGGATACGGCCAGGGAGCTCCTCGCATCGGTCCCGCCGTTCGTTTCGGGCGTTCTGGTCACCATGCCCGAAACCGCAGGGGAAGCCCTCGATCTGGTCGAACGGGTGGGCCCGGACGCGTTGCAGATCCATGCGGGCCTAGACATCGACGGGCTCCGTGAGGTCGCCCGACCCATCGACATCCCGCTGATCGTCGGGACCGACGTTGACGACCAGGAGATCGGCGCTATCGGCGCGATTGCTGATGCCGTCTTACTGGATTCTCGGGATGAATCGGGTGCTGGCGGGACCGGTCGGACCCACGACTGGACTCGCGCAAGGGAACTCCTCGAACGGCTTGATGCCCCCGTCGTCCTCGCAGGGGGGCTCACCCCCAAGAACGTCGCCGATGGAATCCGAGAGGTAGGTCCCTATGCCGTCGACGTTGCGAGCGGGGTGGAAGCCAGCGGCGGGGTGAAAGATCCGAGGGCTGTCGAGCGATTCGTTGCCGCGGTGGACCGCGCGGAGGCGGTCGAGGCATGAGGGGTGGTCGTATCGTGTCGATCGGACGGCCCTGGGTTCGAGGGGAGATTCCACTCTCATGACTAAACTCTCACATTCGAGACAGGGATTCAGGGAGCTGGTCGATGGACCCGAGCAGGTGGTCGTCAGGGTCGACTCGCCACTGGACGTGTCCCTGGACCCCCTCGCCGCATATGGGGCGCTCGCGGCAGACGGCGAATACGGATTTCTTCTCGAGAGCGCGGAGAAGACGGCTGCGAGTGACCCCGAGGGTGCCTTCGAACCGGCCCACGCTGCGAGCGACCGGCACGCCCGGTACTCCTTCATCGGGTACGATCCCGAGGCCGTGATCACGCTCGATCCGGACGGTGACTCGGTGACCCGGTGTCGGGACACCGACGATCCGGCCGCGATCTCAGCAGGTGAGGAAACACTGCTGGCGGGGACGGCCGGCGACGGTGCGGAAGCGGATGCGGGTGACGTCCTCGACCGCCTCCGTGATGGAATCCCAGCCGTCGAACGACGTGGATTTCCGGAGACCGAGCGCCAGCTGCTCGATGGTGGGTTGGTCGGGTTCATCGCCTACGACGCGGTGTACGACCTCTGGCTCGAGGAGGTCGGGGTGGAGCGTCCCGAGTCTCCCGTTCCGGACGCCGAATTCGTCCTGACGACCAGGACGCTCGTCTTCGACCATCTCGAGGGTTCTGTAGACTTGGTGTTTACGCCGGTCGTGGACCCGGATGACGATCCGGACGTCGTCTACGATGCACTCGAAGCCGAGACGGACCGCGTCCGCAGGCGGTTGGATTCAGCCACGAGTCCCGACCTGTCGCCCATCCACCTCGAATCGCGGTCGAGTGGCTCCCGGGAGACCTACGAGGCGGCGGTCAGCCGCGCCAAACAGGCAATCCATGAAGGTGAGGTCTATCAGGCCGTGTTGTCTCGCGTGCGCGAGATGGATGGGACGGTCGATCCGATGGCCCTCTACGCGGCCCTCCGGGAGGCAAATCCCTCGCCGTACATGTATCTCCTGGCTCACGAGGACCATTCCATCGTGGGGTCGAGTCCCGAGACGCTGTGCTCGGTCGCCGGCCAACAGGTCCTCAACAACCCCATCGCGGGGACCTGTCCCAGGGGTGAGAGCCCCGTCGAGGACCGACGGCTGGCCGGGGAGATGCTGGCCGACGAGAAGGAGCGAGCCGAACACACAATGCTGGTCGACCTCTCGCGGAACGACGTCCGGCGGGTCTCCGAGCCCGGAAGCGTCGCCGTCCCCGAATTCATGAACGTGCTGAAGTACAGCCACGTCCAGCATATCGAGTCGACGGTGACGGGCCAGCTCCGGGATGATCGCGATGCCTTCGACGCCATCCGGGCTTCCTTTCCTGCGGGAACGCTCTCCGGGGCGCCAAAGGTCCGGGCGATGGAGTACATCGACGACCTCGAGACCGAACCTCGGGGGGTCTATGGGGGCGGGGTGGGCTACGTCTCCTGGACCGGAGACGCGGAGTTCGCCATCGTGATCCGCACGGCCACGATACGCCATGGTGACACCGACCGTGTCCGGGTCCGGGCCGGAGCCGGCGTCGTCGCGGATTCGGACCCGGCAGCGGAGTACGAGGAGACGGAGGCCAAGATGGATGGTGTACTTGCGGCCCTCCACGCGGCGGGACACGAGCGATCGGGGCCGGAGGCTACACGATGACGGTACGACCGGCACCCGGACGGAGGGAGGCTCCGCGATGAAGATTGTATTCGTCGACAACTTCGATTCGTTCACGTACAATCTGGTGGAGTACGTCTCGGAGACCAGGGTCGACGGTGTGACCCCGGAGACAGCCGTCTTGAAGAATACGGCCTCGCTTGCGAATCTCCGGGCCGAATCGCCCGACGGGATTGTGGTGAGTCCCGGCCCAGGCCACCCGTCGAAGGACCGGGACGTGGGCGTCTCGAATGCAGTCTTCCGGGAGTTGGCTCCCGAGATACCGACCCTCGGGGTCTGTCTCGGGCTCGAGGCGGCAATCCACGTCTACGGCGGTGAGATCGGACCGGCACCTGAACCAGTCCACGGGAAGGCCTATCCGATCAATCACGACGGGACTGGCCTCTTCCGCGGACTCGATCAGGGGTTCCGCGCGGGCCGGTACCACTCCCTCTCCGCGGTCTCGATCCCCTCGTCGTTCGAGGTATCGGCCTGGACCGACCACGACGGGACCAGGGTACCGATGGGTGTGCGCCACGAGTCACGACCGATCTTCGGCCTCCAGTTCCATCCGGAGAGCGTCCTCACGGCGAACGGCCACGACATCATCGAACGGTTCCTCGGGCTGGCCGCCGATCAGGGGCAGTCCGTCGCGGCGGAACATATCCACCCCGATTAAAATCGAATGCCGAAACCCGGACACGTCGGGGAGATGGACTTTACTTTCACCCTGCATTGGATATGCTTATAGCACCTGGACTAGAACGAATGGATTGGTCAACACGCGCCGCCGAGGGCGCCCGAAGTCCGGCAGGGGACGGATTCGAGGGCCGGAAATCGCGGCGCGATATCACGAGACCGGACACCACATCAATCATGCTTGGGCAGACTGCCGCTTTCCACGACAGCGGGATGGGGGATCGATCATGAGTGCACACGACGGGGTCGAGGGAGTCACCCTTCCGATCAAGCGGGTGACCGGCGACACGCTTCTGGAACGGCTCACCCACAACGCCTACGATAACATCCTTCCGGCCCGGTATCTCAAGAAGGACGCCGACGGGAATCACGACGAGGACCAGGAGGAACTTTTCGAACGCGTCGCGAAGAACATCGCCCTCGCCGAGGTCGTCTACGAATCCCGCTCCCTCGATGAGACCGTGACCGTGACCCCCGATCAGCTGAAGCCGGATCATCCCCGGCGGGACGAACTCGCCGCGGAGGTCTTCGGCGAGGGGACGACGGTGGGGGATGAGGTAGAGACCGAGCTCACCGAGGAGAACGTCAACAAGTTCGGCTTCGACACGGTGGTTCCGGAACTCTCAGCGGAGCTGCAAGACCACGTGAAAAGCGTCGCCGAGGAGTTCCAGGAACTCATGGAGTCTCTCTCCTTCATGCCGAACTCGCCGACACTGATGAACGCGG
>CAZQNH010000101.1:0-4337 GCA_964594685.1 uncultured Halobacteriales archaeon | reverse complement strand
TAGAATGACGCTTACCGCTCAGCCGGCAATCGAGAAACGGGAGTTGACCGCGGGGTCACTGGGGGTCGTCCAACGCTCTTAACCGGGACGTATTCGAATCGGAAATATGCCCGGACCACGGACGACGTCGTTCCTGTCTGGCGCCCGCCCGGATGACGTCGCCATCTATCTGCCCGAAGAGACGCTCTCGGGGGGCAAGGCCCTCCTCGAAACCGAATACGCCGAACCCGCCCCCGATGGCGGAGTACTACTCGTTGTCGCCGGCGAGCGGGGTCAGTCCACATTCGAGGAGGTCACCGGAACGGACCCCATGACGTTCGCGGGGAGCGCGATGGGGACTCCCGGAGTTATCGACACCGACCTGACAGGGGGCGAATGTCCCAACGCGATCGATGGGCCCCAGGAGCACGCCGTCCAGTTCATCTTCGCCTTCGCGGAGGAACAGAACGAGGAGGTGGGCGGCATATACGCGGATGGGGACGTCATCCACGCCTACGCACAATGCGCCTGCGGAGAAACCTACGCGGACAAGTGGGTGGCCGGCAAGGGATAGGCCGAGCGCGAGTGGGTGCGTGTGTTTTTGGGCGCGATAGCGGGCGGCGCAGAAAACCGGTTATTCGTCGGCTTCTGCGGATTCGTCCGCGGGTTCATCGGAGAGATTCCAGAACCCCTTCATTATCATCTGTTTGGCCACGGCGCCATGTGTCGTCCAGTGGTGGGCGTAATCCAGCATGTCCTCGTAAATCCGAGGTTTACATCCAGCCGCCCGCGGGTGACCGCCGCCACCGACCTGTCTGGCCACTTCGTGGGCGCGTTCGAAGCCTTCACTCCCGCGGATCGAGGCGCTTCCGGCGGGTTTGACGATGATGGCCGCGTCGGCCCCCTGTTGCCGGAGGGCTTCCGCGACCTCGTTCTGCGAGCACCGGCCGTATGTCACCCCGACGGTCCAGTCCCGGATCTCCTTGAGTTCGGCCCGATCGACCGCCCGCTGGATGAGTTGCTCCTTCTCGACGCGTCGCTCCGCGAGGTACGCCATGACCTCCTCGGGGAACTCCACGCCGTATTCCTGGATGACCGAGAGGTACTCTTCGGGGTCTGCCCACACCGAATAATCCGCGAGATCGTCGGAGCGCTCGTCCTCCTTGATCCAGAGGTCGTGGTCGCGGGTCACGGCCGCAAGTTCTACGAGGTGCTCCGGGACCTCGCCCTCGAGCGAGCGGATCGCCACGTCCGCGGTGCATTCGGTTTCGGAGTCGCCGACGACCAGGGCCGCGCCGGCCGCCCGGACCGCTTGCTTCGTCGCCTCGCGCCACTGGTGGTGATCGAACCAGGTGACCGATTCGGCCCTGTCGGCCAGCACCTCAAGCGGGACCTCGACCTCCGCCGGGTCATCCGGCGCGAGATCACAGACGAACACCTGTGCCCCTGGCTCACCGTACTCCGCCGCTCGCTCCAGCCCGTCTGCGAGTTCGTGGGGACCGGTCGGGATGAGAGCCGCCTCCCCGATCACCTCGCGGATGATCGCTGCACAGGCGAGACCGTCGGCGTCGGGATCGGTGACGACCAGGACGTCCGCGCCTGTCGCCCGCTCCTCGATCTCGTGATCGAGGCGCTCGGCCTCGACGTCGTCGGGGACGAAGAAGCCACGACCAGGAAGGAGGGATTTGCGCTCCAGAGAGAGGTTCTCGTCGTCGATGACCCAATCTTGCATATCGAATCGTCGGCACCGGCGGGTAAGAAAGACCCGGTCCCGTACCCAAGTGGGGCAATCGGACCAGGAAGTGAGGTGATCGGACCAGGAAATCGGGCAATCGAATCAGGAAGTGAGATGATCGGACAGAGAGTGAATTGATCGGTTCAGAAGGTTAGGTGATCGGACGAAGGAGGGGCAATGAAAGGAAGTGAGGGCGCGTTCGATCCGAGCTACGCCTCCGCCGTCCCCTCTTCTAACTGCCTGACCGTCAGGACCGGGACCGGACACGTCCGGACGACTCGCTCTGCGACGCTCCCGATGAGAAACCGGTTCTCGCCATGGCGACCCCGTGTCCCGGTCGCGACGACATCGGCATCGACCTCTTTGGCATACCGGCTGATCTCCGCTGCGGGTCGGCCGGTCCGGACCGCCGCGGTCACGGACCCCGACGCGTCCCTTGACACGTCAGCGAGTGCCTTCTCGGCCCGGGTCTCGAGCCCCTCGCGCATCTCCGTTTCGACCTCCTCCGGTGCGGATCTGACCTCGCTTTCGTCTATCACCGAGAGGGCATGCACCGCCGCATCGAACCGGTCTGCGAGATCCAGGGCCACCTCCACGGCCCGCGTCACGCTCTCCGAGCCGTCGGTGGCGATGACGATGGTGTCGATCATTGTCGGCTCTTGCCCCGCGGCCGCCTTAAACTCTCGCGGAGCGTTTTTGGTCCCTGGGGGTGAGCATCGCATATGAGCCTCGAAGTGGACCAGGTACTCGTCCCCGCCGACGGGAGTGAGGCCTCACTGGAGGCCGTGGAGTACGGGGTCGCGTTCGCCGACCGGTACGACGCCGACGTCCACCTCTTGTACGTGGTCGGGGAAGCCCTCGCGCGGGGGATCGAGGCCGGGGACATCGATGAGGAGTCAGTGGCCGAGGAGAGCCGGACTTTCGCCGATGACGTCAGAGAGATGGCCCCGGCAGGCGTGGCGATCGATTGCTCCATGGCGTATGGGTTCTCGACGTCCCGGAAGACGGTCCACCCCGGAAGCGTCATACTCGACTGTGCCGAAGAACTCGATACCGATTTCCTGGTCATCCCGCGGGTGGCGATGGCCGGCGGTCAGGGAGACGTTCTCGAGAAGGCAGCGGAATACGTCCTCCTGTACGCCAGTCAACCAGTCCTCTCAGTGTAGCGAGCGACTGACAATGGCGGAGCGGACTCTCAGTGTAACCGAATCCACGGTCGAGCGGTCGGGATTTCCGGTCGCGCGCTTACGCGTCGTCTGAGGGGTCCCGGAGCCGGATGCTCATCTCGTGTTCGAAGCTCTGGGCGTCGGTGGTCTCGAATCCGACCTTCTTGTAGAGGTTGATAGCGGGACGGTTCCACCGTTCGACGGTAAGCCACACGCGCTCGAGCCCGGCCTCGGCCCCCAGTCCCAGCAGCCCCTCGAGGAGGTCCGTCCCGATGCCGGCGCCCTGGAAGTCCTGGTGGACGAAGATGGCGAGTTCGTAGTCGCCAGCGTCATCCCCGACCAGGGTGGCATGCCCCGCGACCTCGTCCCCATGGACCGCGACGACATTGTAGCAATCCTCACACAGCAGATGGTCGAGCCAGTCCCGGATGCGCTCCTCGCCCACCGGGGGGATACCCTGTGCACGGTCGGCCGGGTCGAAATCGTCGTACATCTCGACGAGGGCGTCACGGTCCTCGTCGAACTCCCTGATCGTGATCTCACGGCCCTCCTCGTCCTCGATTTCGATCGGCGGGCGCGGATACGGCCCCGAAACCGCGTCGGGATAGACGCGTTCGGTCATCTCACGAGCGTGACCGAGACATGGGAGTTGAGGAGGACGAACTCCGAGATCGGCCCGAGCCTGATCTTGCCCATGGGACTCTGCTGGCCCCCGCCCAGGATGATCCGGTCGAAGCCTTCGCGTTCGGCGATCTCGACAAGCCGGCTTCCCGGATCGCCCTCCACCCGGCGCACCGCCGCCTCGCACTGAGTCTCTTCGAGCGCGTCCCGGACGGCCCGTTCGATCTCGTCCATACTGCGGTCGGATTCCGGATTGTTGACAATAGCGACCGTGAGATCGTCCCCCGCCTCCTGCACGCGGCCGACTGTCTCGTGCAACGCCGCGAGCGAATCGTCGGCGCCGCCGATCCCGAGCAGAACCTTCATGTGGGGACCAGTGGCCCACCGGCGCAAAAGGATTTCGCGGCGTTGCCGCCCGTCATGCTTTTGCGGCCCCGTTTGGAACAAGCGTGCATGGCCGATGACGAGCAGGGAGAGCGAGAGACCCCCGCCGGCGAGGGAACGGAGGACGGGACGGAGGGGTCTGAACGGCCGCCGCCGGCCTCCGCCAGCCCGAACGTCTCGCCGAGGGACTCCGGCGAGGCGGGGTACCTCGCAGTCGCGCGACCGACGACGACCTCGCCGACCGAGGTAATCCCTCCGGAACGGCGGGTGCAAGCACCGATCGGGGCCGTGCGTAAGGCGGCACGCGCCAGTTCCGAGACGGCGGAAAGCGACATCCCGCCGGACGTCCGCAAGTACGATCGGTTCAAGAAGGTCGACGGCGCCCAGTACGAGCGGGTCAACGAGTTCCTCCGGGAACGCACGTACATCACGGCCCGCGAGTGGGCCATCGC
>CAZQNH010000100.1:0-4604 GCA_964594685.1 uncultured Halobacteriales archaeon | reverse complement strand
ACCCACGGCAACCAATCCGTGGGCGCCCGGTGGCATGGCCAGGCGGTGACGGGCAGTCATAGCTATGTCATGGGAGGTAATCAAAGGCGAGTTCGCTTGCCCCGATTTTCGTCGGGTTAACCCGGATTAAGCGTCGACAGACCTATTCCAGGTGACACTCGGCCGGTGAAGCTAGAAATCTTATACTCGACACGTGAGACTCGATACGTGAAACGCGTCACGGGAAACTCGGCGGGCTCCGCGCAGGCCGCAGTGTTTTTGCCCGGCCTCCCTAACCAGGGGCCATGAGTGATTCAGGGGAGCGCCGTCACGCGGGATTCAAGCAACGGACCAGGGTCGAGGCAGCTCGGGACACGCTCAGGGATCTCGTTCCGGTCCTCGAGCGAACCGAATCGGTCCCTCTCATCGAGGCCGATGGGCGGGTCATCGCCACCGATGTCGCCGCGGACCGGAACGTCCCCCATTACCGCCGGGCCGCCATGGACGGCTTCGCCGTCCGGGCCGAGGACACCTTCGGCGCCTCGGACCGGTCCCCCACCGTCGTCCGAATCGGGGACGGTGAAGGCGGGCCTGGTGAAGCGGTCAGGGTCCACACCGGCAGTGAGTTGCCCGACCAGACGGACGCGGTCGTGATGATCGAGCACGTCGAGGAGCGGGGCGATGAACTCGAAGTGTACGACGCGGTCGCCGAGGGCGAGAACGTCGGGCCAGTCGGCGAAGACATCGAGTCCGGCCGCGAGCTATTCGAGCCGGGCCATCAGCTCCGGCCCTCGGACCTCGGACTGCTCAAGTCGGTGGATGTCGGGCAGGTCCCGGTGCGAGAGAAACCAGCGGTAGCGGTCATCCCGACCGGGGAGGAAGTCGTCCAGTCGGACCCAGCCCCCGGAGAGGTCATCGAGACCAACGGCCTCACGGTTTCGCGGATGGCGGAACGGTGGGGCGGGACCGCCAGATATCGCGACGTGGTCACGGACGACGAGGCCCGCCTCCGCGAGGCACTCGAAGCCGACCGAGACGCCGACATCCTGGTCACGACGGGGGGCTCCTCTGTCGGGGAACGCGACCTCACCCCCGACGTGGTCGAAGAACTCGGCGAGGTGCTCGTCCACGGGGTGGCGGTCAAGCCGGGACACCCGGTCGCCATCGGACGGGTCGGGGAGACGCCGATCCTCCTCCTGCCGGGGTATCCCGTCTCGTGTATCGTCAACGCGTGGCTCTTCCTCCGGCCCGCGATCAGGTGGGCGTTAGGCACCGCCATCAACGAGCCCCCGTCGGTCCAGGCCAGGCTCGATCGGAAGCTCCGGAGTGAGCCCGGGATGCGGACCCTCGCCCGCGTCCAACTCGAAAAGCACGACGAGGAGTGGGTCGCGACACCGGTCAGTGCGAGCGGAGCGGGTGTCCTCTCCACGGTCGCACTGGCCGACGGCTGGGTGCAAGTCCCAGAGTCGAGGGAGGGGATCCCGCCCGAGGAGACGGTGACCGTCGAGATGTGGGAGGCACTTCCATGACCCAGCGCCGGGAGTTCCGCGACCTGGCAAGCCAGGAGCGGGCCCGGGAGGTCATCGAGGGCCTCGACATCGACCCGGGCACGGAGACCGTCCCGATCGACCAGGCCGGCGGTCGCGTCCTGGAATCCCGGGTCGATGCCACGATCGACGTCCCGGGCTTCGACCGGGCGGGCATGGACGGATACGCGGTGCTGGCCCGGGATACCTTCGGAGCCGACGAGATGGACCCGGCGACCCTGGACCTGATCGGGCCGGTACACGCCGGCGAGACCCCCGATGTCGAGGTCGGCCCGGGCGAGGCCGCCGAGATCTCGACCGGCGCTGTGCTTCCGCCGGGAGCGGATGCCGTCGTCAAGGTCGAGCGGACCGAGGAACGCGAGGGTGCGGTCGAGATACAGACCGCCGTCGCGCCGGGTGATTCCGTCATGGCCGCGGGGGCGGACATCGCCGCCGGTGAGCGAGCCTTCGGACCGGGGACGTTCCTTACCGCGAGGGACATCGGGTTGCTCTCGGCACTGGGCGTCGACGACGTGCTTGTCCGGGCCCGGCCCACGGTCGGGATCGTCTCGACCGGCGACGAGCTGGTGCGGCCCGGAGGCGAGTTGGACCATTCGAAGGGGCAAATTTTCGACGTGAACAGCTACACCATCGCCACCGCAGTCCGGGAGGCCGGCGGAGACCCGGAGCTGTTCCCGCACGCGGGCGACGACATGGAAGCGATGGAGGACACGCTCCTCGAGGCCGCCGAGCGGTGTGACCTGGTCCTCTCCTCGGGATCGACCAGCGCCAGCGCGGTTGACGTCATCTACCGCGTCATCGAAGACCGCGGCGACCTCTTGCTCCATGGCGTCGCTGTCAAGCCGGGCAAGCCGATGCTCGTCGGCCGGATCGGGAATGCGGCCTACGTCGGCCTGCCGGGCTTCCCGGTCTCGGCGCTTACCATCTTCCGGACGTTCGTCGCGCCGGCGGTCAGGCGCGCCGCTGGCCTGCCGGAGCCACGGACCGCCACGGCGACCGGAAGGATGGCCGCTCGCGAGCGATATAGCGAGGGGCGCACCCGCTTCCTTCCGGTCGGCTTACTCAGCGACGAGGCGGGTGAGACCCTCGTGTATCCGGTCGACAAGGGCAGCGGTGCGACGACCAGTCTCGTGGAGGCCGACGGCGTCATCGAGGTCGACGCAGACACCGAATACCTCGGAGAAGGGGAGACGGTGACCGTCCAACTATTCTCGCCGGAGGTGCGCCCGCCGACGGTCCTGGGCATCGGCGAGGACGACCCGGTATTTGCCAGCCTGCTCGATGGACTCGACCGACCGCGATACCTGGGACTGGGGACCCGGGAGGGTGCACGCCGGTTCCGGGAGGGAATCCCAGACTTCCTGGTCGTAACCGGACCCCGAGCCGGTGAGACCGATGGCGTCCAGATCGGGTCCTGGGAGCGGGAATGGGGCCTGGTGGTACCCAATGGGAACCCCGAAGACATCGCTGGCCTCGAGTCGCTGGTCGAAACCGACGTCCGGTTCGTAAATCGGAACCGGGATTCGGGTCTGCGAGACTCCCTGGAGGCCGCGATCGAGGACCTCGCGGCGGGGACGGATATCGAGCAATATGACCTGGCCGATTCGATCACAGGCTTCGACTTCGCGGTCAGGGCCCACGAGAGTCCGGCCCGGCGGGTCGCGGCCGGCGACGCCGACGTCGGACTCGGGCTCCGGGCGACCGCTGATGACCTCGAACTCGACTTCGTCCCGCTCGGCTGGGAGCCCGTGGTCGTCTCTGTTGCTGCGGACCGACGGGCGAAGGCTGGGGTCGAGGAGTTGGAGTCAGTTTTGGACGATCAACTCGGTGACGGCCTCCATGAAGCGGTCGGCTATCGGAATACCTGATGGATCTGAGGAGCGTTCTCGGGCATGTATACGGTATGACGGGGCTTTCGGGCGGCCTGATATGCTCGTGGTAGAAGCCGTCCACGTAGTAGGACACGAAATCAAAATTGCAGTGGATCTGGATGTACACTGGATGTGCACCGGAAAGCCCCTGGAGTGTACATCGAGTGTAAACGCCGGGTTCTCGGCCACCCAGCGAACCGACGAGCGGTAGAGCAGTGACGAGCGCTGAAAATCGCGACACGGACCCACCCACAAAGACTCAGTCAGAGGCCGACCGAGCCCAGAGTTCCTCGAAGGAACTCACCCGGTAATCTCCGAGCACGCACTTGCCTCGGCGGCCGGGGTCGTGTCGCTCGACGTGGATGGCGTCGAGGCCGGCGTTCCACGCGGCCCCCACGTCGCTCGCCGCGTCGCCCGCGAGCACTCCCTTGTGCCTGCTCGGATCGACACCAAGCTGATCCATCGCGAGTTCGACGGGTGCGGGATCGGGTTTCCACCCGAGTTCTTCGGAGCAGTTCACGACCGCGTCGAACCAGTCCTGCATGTCGAGAGCCTCGAGGACCGGCTGTGAGAGGAAGGGCTGGGAGTGGGTGACCACACCGACGGGCGTCTCGAGATCCGCGACGAACGTGGCGTCCTCGTGGAGGTAGGTGGCTCCGGCCCGCGCCTGCGGGTCCTCGACCGAGTGGAAGACCTGCCAGAACCGCGCCGGTTCGAGTCCCCAGTCCCGGAGATAGGCATCACGAGAGCCCCCGAGCCCGTGCCAGAGCACCTCAGCCTCCCAATCCGAGAACTCACGGTCCAGCCGCTCGCCGACCAGATCGAAGACCTCGCGGGTATAGGCCCACTCGGTGTCGACCAGGGTCCCATCGAGGTCGAGCAGCCAGAAGTCGTAGGCCTCGGGGTCCATTGGATGCTTCTGTAATCGATGGGAGAGTAAGAGCTTTGTGGAGTGCGTGGAGTGAATTCCGTGTCTAGTTGGCAGGAAGTGGAGAGAGGCTCAGTATCGTCGTATCGGGGAGGATCGGCGGGAATTCGTCGGCAGCCATACCAAGAATACCATACCACTCCGTCCCAAAAGCGACAGCGAGGTAACGTCAGGAGTGGTCGAATCGGCGCCCACTCCCTGCTCGATGTGCACTGGTCGATAAATGTTCAACATAGTATACTATATGTTTACCCGAATGATTGGGTTCCCCTGATACTG
>CAZQNH010000099.1:0-4615 GCA_964594685.1 uncultured Halobacteriales archaeon | reverse complement strand
TAGAATGGAAAACGGATAGTTATCCCCGAACCGCGACATGGACCGCCCCCTGTTCGGTCGTCCGGGTCTCAGCAGGAACGAGTGCAGGGTCGCCACCAAGAGTGGTGAAGATACATGTCGCCCCCACCTCCCTCGCGAGTTCCGAGGTCGGGCGCTGGAGTTCCGGTGGCAGCCGGAGGGAATAGATGGCCCCCGCGTGCTCGTAGATTCCCCGGTCCGGATCGGTTACGTCGTCGATGACGAATTCGACACCCTTGGGAACCGTACACGGCTCGATGTCCGTCGCGATGACCGACGCCCCGCGGGAAACGAGCGCCGCGGCGACCTCGGTGCGTCGGCCGATACCCACCTCCACGACCGAGTCGTATTCCGACAACAGATCGAGGAGTGGTTCCGGCGACGACTGGGACACTGCGGGATGTTTATGGCCCGGGGGACGTAAGTCGTTCTCATGCGGATCGACCTGGTCCCGATCGGGGACGTGCCGGCAAGCGTCAAGCGCGAAGCGTCCTCCGCCCTTCGCTCGGTCTACGACGTGACGGTCTCGGTCGCCCAGGACCAGGAGTTGCCGGCCGGTTCCTACGACAGCGGTCGCTCTCAGTACCGCGCCGAGGCGTTCATCGATCTGGCCGCCGATGTCTCGCGTGGCGAAAAGGCCGTCGGCCTGACCACGGAGGACCTGTACTACCGCCGACGGAACTACGTCTTCGGGCTGGCCTACCTCGACGGCCGCAGCTGCGTGGTCTCGACCTACCGGCTCCAGACCTCCTCGGACGGGGGCTTCTCGGAGCGACCCGCCTCGGCGGTCTTCGAGGACCGTGTCCGCAAGGAGATCGTCCACGAGATCGGCCACACCCTCGGGCTCGAGCACTGCGACAATAACCGGTGTGCGATGAACTTCTCGCCGACGGTGAGGGAGGTCGACCGAAAAGAGGAGCATCTGTGCGGGTCGTGTCAGCGCCGCCTGTTCTGAGCGCCCGATAACCCAGATTGCGGACTCCTGAGAGACCGGATGAACCCGCCCAGGACCGGTGCCGGGGCAAGGAATAAGGTGCCATTCGTGGAATAGTGTGTCGGACTACCATGACTGAGGATATCGACGAGGGGAACCTCGAAGCCCGCCTCGATGAACAGGAGTACTTCCGTCCACCGACGCCGTTCGTCGGCCAGGCAAACGAGACGGACCCGGACGTATACGACCGCTACGAGGAGGAGTGGCCGGCAGTCTACCAGGAATGGGCTGATCTACTCGATTGGGAAACCCACTACGACCAGGTACTCGACGATTCGAACCCCCCGTTCTTCGAGTGGTTCAAAGGGGGCACCCTCAACGCGTCGGTCAATGCTATCGATCGCCACCTGCCCGAACGGAAGGACCACACCGCGTTGCTCTGGGAGGGGGAACTCGGTGACGTCGAACGCATCTCCTATCAGGATCTCTACCGGCG
The DNA here is from genome assembly GCA_964594685.1 of uncultured Halobacteriales archaeon. Lineage (GTDB taxonomy): Archaea > Halobacteriota > Halobacteria > Halobacteriales > Halobacteriaceae > Halodesulfurarchaeum. The sequence goes on along the minus strand of CAZQNH010000099.1, from coordinate 3,167 downwards.
GGTCAACGAGTTCGCCGCAGTGCTCCGGGAGGTGGACGTCCGCGAAGACGACATCGTCACGGTCCACCTCCCGATGGTCCCCGCCCTCCCCATCACGATGCTCGCGTCGGCGCGTATCGGGGCCCCACACTCCGAGGTGTTCGCTGGCTTCTCCGCCCAGGCCCTCGCCGACCGTATCGACGACGCCGGATCGGACGTGGTCGTGACCATCGACGGCTATTACCGGCGTGGCGAGTTCCTGAACCACAAACAGAAGGCGGATAGAGCCCTCGAACTCGCCGAAACCGACGTCAACACCGTCCTCCTCTTTCAGCGGGAAGCAACACTCCACCCCGAGGTCTCCATCGGGAGCGATGACCCCTACGTACTGGTCGCAGACGTTCTCGAAGAGAAGAAGCGGGCCACCGTGGAACCGGTCGAACGCGACGCCGAGGACCCACTCTTCCTGATGTACACCTCGGGCACGACAGGAAAGCCCAAAGGGGCACAGCACAGCACCGGCGGCTACCTCGCCCACGTGACGGCGACGTCGAAGTACATCCTCGACATCGACCCATCTGATACGTACTGGTGTGCCGCGGACATCGGCTGGATCACCGGACACTCGTATATCGTGTACGGACCGCTCTCCCTGGGCACGACGAGCGTCATGTACGAGGGAGCCCCGGACCACCCGCACAAAGGGCGAATCTGGGAGATGGCCGAGCAGTACGACGTCGATATCTTCCACACCTCGCCGACCGCGGTCCGGATGTTTATGAAGTGGGGCGAGGACATCCCCCGGCGGTACGACTTCGACTTCAAGCTCATGGTGACGGTAGGGGAGCCGATCCAGCCGGAAGCCTGGCTGTGGTACTACGAGTACATCGGCGACGAGGACGCAGTCATCGTCGATACGTGGTGGCAGACGGAGACTGGCGGCCACCTCATCACCAACCTGCCGGCCCTCGAGGACATGAAACCGGGATCGGCCGGAAAACCGGTTCCGGGCGTGAGACCCGCGATATACGATGACCAGGGGAACCCGCTCGAACGAGCGTCTGGCCGGGCGGGGAACCTCGTAATCGAGCGCCCCTGGCCGGGGATGCTACAGACCGTCTACGGGGACGACGAACGGTTCATCGAGGAGTACTGGGTGGACTTCTCGGACACCGATAGCGACGACCCCGAGGACTGGGTCTACAAGGCCGGTGACGGCGCGGTTCACGAGGACGACGGCTACTACCGCATCCTCGGTCGTCTCGACGACGTGATGAATGTCGCGGGCCACCGCATCGGGACGATGGAACTCGAAAGCGCTGTCGCGGAGGTCGAGGCGGTCGCTGAGGCGGCCGTCGCCGGGCGAAGCGACCCCGAGAAGGGCACCGTTCCCGACGTGTACGCGACCCTCCGGGAAGGCATCGAGCCGAGCGAATCGGTCCGGGCCGACATCGTGGGCGCGATCGAGGAGGAGATCGGCAAGTTCGCCCGACCGGCGAACGTCTGGTTCGTCGAGGAGCTGCCAAAGACGCGGTCCGGGAAGATCATGCGTCGGCTCCTCGAGGACATCTCGAATAACGACCAACTCGGGAACACGACCACACTACGAGACCCAAGCGTGCCCGAAGAGATCCGGGCGAAGGTCCAAGGCAACTGAGTCCTTCGACCCTCCTCGAACTCCAACCGTCCCCCGCCACGGTCACAACTTGCTTTCTTCCGGACCGACACGGACAGTATGCCCGATGCCGACGAGGTCCCTGGGACCGTCGAGTCCGCTTGGGACGACGAGCTCGGCGAATGCACGGGGCGACGAACAGGTGGCCATCGAAGGGTGCAATAACTCGAGATACCTGATAGTGGAATTCGGTCAATGACGGGTGGTCCTGGTGCTCATCGCCACCATCCTCCGAGGATATCGAAGGGAACCTGCTGACCGCCAGGGGGCCCGCGAACTGTCAGGTTAGCCCGCTTGCCCGTGCTCTGAGCCAGATAACCGAACTCGACGGGCACGGGGACGGATTGTTTACCAGTCCACTGCCCTGGCGGGACTTCCGGGCCTCTACGTCGATGCTGGTCCGTGCCCAATAATTCGCCCTCCCCGTCTTTCGCCAAGCTCAACTCGTGTAATAATACTCGCCATCGCGTTTCTGCTGGCTGTCGAGCTGACTCCCGGGTTTGTTGATCCGGGGACGGCCGACCCGCTCGTCCCGGCGGAAACTCACCTCGAGGTTCGCAAGGAACTCATTCATGCCCGACCGCATGTCCTGGGCCGGGCTAACGTGGCCGTGTTCGGCCGGTTCGCCGTCGAAGACCATGAGGCGGTCCGAAAGCAGGTCGATCATGTAGATGTCGTGGTCGATGACCATGACCGTGGTCTCGTGGTTCTCGGCGTACCGCCTGATAGCCCGGGTAGCGAGGACACGCTGTTCGACGTCGAGGTGGGCGCTTGGCTCGTCGAGCAGATAGAGATCGGCATCCCGTGAAAGCGCCGCTGCGATGGCCACCCGCTGTCGCTCGCCGCCGGAAAGGTCGGGGAGCAGTTGCTCCATCAGCCGGTCGAGGCCGAGGGGCTGGCCGATCTCGGTCTGCCAGTAGGAGGACCCGACGTCGTCCGTGATCCCACGGAGGAACGTCTCGACGGGAAGCTGCTGGTCGGCTTCGATGTACTGGGGTTTGTAGGAGATATCGAAGTCCAACTCGAGGTCGCCGGCGTTGGGTTCGAGCTGGCCTGCAAGGAGCTTCGCGAAGGTAGACTTGCCGATGCCATTCGGCCCGACGATACCGAGCACTTCGTTGCGGTGAACGGTCCCGGGCTCCACGCTGAGGGAGAACTCCCCTTCCCCGTAGGACGTCTCCATCCCGGGGTACTCGACGAGGACGTCCGCCTCGGTGACCGGACGGGGTGCATGGGACTCGAACTCGATGGCCTCCGGGCGGATCCGCATGTTCTCGTTCCGGAGGTATCCCGAGAGATACTCGTTGATTCCGTTGCGGACGGATTTTGGCGGCGTGACGACCCCGAAGACCGAGGGTTCCCCATAAGCGACGTGGAGGGAATCCGCCAGGAGGTCGAGGATCGCGAGGTCGTGCTCGACGACGAGCATGGCCCGGTCCTCTTTTTCTGCCATCTCCCGGACCAGCCGGGCGACCGCCACCCGCTGGCTGATGTCGAGGTAGGGCGTGATCTC
>CAZQNH010000098.1:0-4685 GCA_964594685.1 uncultured Halobacteriales archaeon | reverse complement strand
TTCAAATTATCCCGTACGACCGTAAAAACAAGCAGTATCTGCTTGTGTGACAATAACTAACATGGCAGTGAACAGAAACAAATCATGGAGACATCCGAAGACTTTGACTCGCTCGATCCAGATCCCGAGGAGTTCCGTGAACTCGGGTACGAGACCGTCGATATGGTGGCAGATCACTTTGCGCAGATTAATGACATCGATACGTTCCCTGCCGCTACACCCGAAGAAGTAGCAGAAGAGTTCCAAGATCCCCTTCCCATGGAAGGAGAAGCCCCCGAGAGAGTGCTTGCCGAGTGGACTGAACGTGTGTATCCATATGCGTCTCATGAAGGGTCGCCAAGATGGTTCGGATACGTGATGGGCTCTGGAACCCCCATCGGTGTGCTGGCGGATGCGCTCGCTGCCGCCGTGAATATGAACGTGGGGGCGTGGATGGGAGGACCTTCGGCGACGGAAATCGAGCGTCAATGTCTTCGATGGCTCGCCGAGATGATCGGCTATCCCACCGACTGTGGTGGCGTACTTACCAGTGGCGGGACCATGGCCAATCACACCGCTATATACGGTGCCCTACAAGCTTACACGGAGTTCGAGGCACGATACTCGGGGCTTAGAGCAGATGATCGACCGGGTCGGTTCACGCTCTACGAATCGGCTCACGAGGGACACTCTTCAGTTGAACGGGTGGCCGAGATGATCGGTGTTGGCAACGATGCCATCCGGTCCGTTCCATGTGACGATAAGTACCGAATGAATCCTGACGCGCTAGAGGATATGCTGCTAGAGGACCTGGAGAAAGGGAATAATCCATTTTGTGTCGTCGCCAATGTCGGCTCTATCAACGTCTCCACCATCGACCCGCTCTCGGAGATCGCGGATGTCTGTGCCAGCCATGATGTCTGGATGCATGCAGATGGGGCCTGCGGTGCAGTTGGCGCTATTCTTCCCGAGAAGGAGGACCGATACGATGGCCTGGAACGTGCGGATTCAGTCACTCTCGATCCACACAAGTGGCTCTCGGTTCCCTACTCCTGTGGCTGCGTGCTATTCCGTGACCCCGAGACGCAAGCTCGGACGTTCTCGATGCATGCAGAATACCTTGACTTCACAGACGAGGAGGAATACCAGGGGGTAAATCTCGGTTTCCTCGGACCGGAGATGTCACGCCCCTTCCGCGCGCTGAAGCTCTGGATGAGCCTCAAACACCGGGGGGTTGATGGATATCGGAAACTCCTGCGTCAGAACTGTCGCTGTGCTGTACACCTTCACGACCGAGTCCTCGCAGCCGAAAACTTCGAAGTGCTTCAGGAGCCCAACTTGTTCATCTACTCGTTCCGCTATCTCCCGTCGGACTTGCGAGACCCACCCGCTGATGCTGAAGACCAGGAAGCAATCAACGACTACGCCGACTGGCTCAACCAGCGCATTACCGACGAACTGCGGCTCACCGGTGACGCGTTCGTCACGACAACGGAGGTTCAAAATCACACGGCGATTCGATTCTCGATCTGTAGCCACCGGACGACACCGACTGACATCGATAGGACGTTTGCGGCGCTCCGTGAGCACGGCAAGCGCATTGATGAGGCGAACCGAGAGCGATTAGACGGTGAGTTTGGTACCAGCTGAGGTCTGCGTATCCGCTCGGTAAATTCAATCTCATTTTGCAGGAGATGAATCGACAGTTACCTATTACCTGTCATGAGTTCAGTGCTGAGTACAGGGCGCGTATCTTGCAGATACGATTCGCCTTGTTTGGCTGCTTAACCCCACTGAGTTCCGATTGCGTTGATTCAAGTGGCCCAATTGACCCCATGACTATTTTGTAGTGGTAGAACCTACACAAGCTAATGAGCGCGGGGCATGAAATTTCGGTCCTTCACGTCGATGACGAGCCGGATTTAGCAGATTTGACTGCAGAGTTTCTCGAACGAGAAAATGAGCGGATTTCTGTCCAAACAGCCACCAGCGCCGATGCGGGATTGGAATACCTCGCCGAGTCCGAGATAGATTGTATCGTGTCCGACTATCAGATGCCGGGGATGAACGGCATCGAGTTCCTCGAAACCGTCAGAGAGGAGCATCCTAACCTACCATTTATATTATATACCGGGAAGGGGTCCGAAGAAGTAGCCAGTCGAGCCATCAGTTCTGGAGTTACTGATTATCTCCAGAAAGAAACTGGCACCAACGACTACACCCTTTTGGCAAACCGAATCGTCAACGGGGTCGAAAGTCAACGGCACGAACAAAGACTGGAATTCTTGGAAACACTCGAAAACGAACTTACCGAACTCGCCCTTGATTTCCTCCGGACCGAGGAGCGGGACACCGATGTGCTCATTGACGAGGGACTGGAGACACTCGGAAGACTTGTCGAGGCAGACCGGAGCTATGTCTTTGAAATAGACCATGAGACCGAGACACTCAGTAATACGCATGAATGGTGTGCGGAGGGCGTCGAACCGCAGATCGACATGCTCCAGGATCTTCCGCTGGACACATTCCCCTGGTGGATGCAGAAACTCGAAAATTTCGAGAATATACGGATTCCAGACGTTTCCGAACTGCCACCAGAAGCCGAAACCCTACAAGAGACTCTGCAGGAGCAAAATATCACATCATTGATCGTCACCCCGATGATTTCGGACGGCAAACTTGTCGGATTCATTGGATTTGATTGGGTGACGGAGCAGGAAGCATGGTCGGATGAGTTCATCGACATCCTCCGAATGGCCGGCGAACTCATCCTGAGTGCACGCAGACGCAAGGCCCGGAGGCGGGAATTAGAGCGACATGAGGCGTACTTAGAACAGGCCCAAGATTCCATCACGGTCGTGGACGCGGAGGGAACGGTAAAATTCCAGTCGGACTCAGTCAAAGAAACGACCGGGTATCGTTCACCTGAAATCTTGGGGGACTCCGGCTTCGAGTATGTGCATCCAGAGGACCGTCAGAAAGTCACTGACTTGTTTACGTCCATTCTCGGTAATCCAGGCGAAACAGCCAGTGCTGAGCTACGGGTGGAGACCAAAGACGGCTCATGGCGATGGGTTGAGGCCCGAGGCGTGAATAAACTTGATGACCCGGTGATAGAAGGTATTGTTACCAGTGCGCGAGATATCACCGAAAGAAAAGAGCGCGAACAGGAGATCCAGCAACTCAAGGACCGTCTGGAATTAGCTATCGACGGCGCAAATCTTGGAGTTTGGGACTGGGATATGCGTACCGACGACGTAGAGTTCAACGATAACTGGGCGTCGATGCTCGGTTACGATCCAGAGGAAATCGATCCCCGGCTCGACGAGTGGGAAAAGAGGGTTCACCCTGAGGACATGGAAGCCGTTGAGGAGGCTCTCGATGCGCATATTGCCGGGGAGACCCCGTATTACGAAACCGAACACAGGATGCGCACTGCCGATGGAGACTGGAATTGGATTCGTGACATTGGAAAGATCATCGAGCGAGACGAGGATGGTGAGCCAATCCGGGCGGTGGGCATTCACATCGAGGTTGACGAAGGAAAGGAATACGAACGGGAACTCGAACGGTTGAATGATCTCTTTGAGCAGGCACAGGAGATCGCTGACCTGGGTGCGTGGGAAACCGACCTGCGGAACGATAAGGGTTGGTGGACTGAGCAAGTGAACCAGATCTATGGATTACCGTCCGAATATGAGCCCAAACCGGGAGAGGGAATCGAATACTTCCACCCTGAGGACCAACCGGTAATCCGGGACGCGTTTGAACGAGCCAAAGAGGATGGGGAACCGTACGATCTCGAACTTCGGGTGGGAGATGACGATGAAAAACCCAAATGGGTACGTACACGCGGCAAACCACAGTTCGAGGAGGGTGAAGTGGTGAGCGTCCGCGGCACTATTCAAGACATCACAGAGCGGAAGGAACGGGAAGCAGAACTCCAGCGGGAGCGTGGTCGCCTGAATGCATTATTCGAGCATTCCACCGATGCAGTCGTCTTCACGGAGTTCGTTGATGGCGAGCCAATCGTTCGAGAGGTGAACGCTGCGTTTGAGACGACCTTCGGCTATGACGAGGAATCGGCCGTCGGTCGGCCGATAGACGAACTGGTGGTTCCTAATGAGTCGGACAAGATGCAGGAAGCGACACAGCTCAACCGACGCATCGAGGCCGGTGAACTGGTTGAAACCGAAGTTAGCCGCCAAGCCGCGGACGGTGTTTGCGACTACCTTTTGCAATCGATACCGTTGGAGCCAGGCGAGAGCGGGATCCGGACCTATGCGATCTACAGCGACATCACCGAGCGAAAGGAACGGGAACGAAAACTCCAGCGCGAACGTGACCGGCTCGATAGGTTTGCAAGCGTGGTGAGTCATGATCTCCGCAATCCCTTGAATGTGGCTACAGGCCGGCTTGATATCGCTATGGATGAATGTGAGGCCGACCATCTCGAAATGGTCGCACAGGCTCTCAATCGAATGGATACTCTCATTGAGGATGTCCTCGGGCTGGCTCGAGCTGGGGAAACCGTCGGCGAAAAGGAACCAGTTGAACTTGCCGACCTGGGTCAGCGTTGCTGGCACAACGTGGAGACGAATTCGGGAGAGTTGTTAATCGATACGGACGCCGTCTTCAGAGCGGATGCAAGCCGACTCCAGCAGTTGGTTGAGAACCTATTCAGAAATGCGCTGGAGCACGGAGGC
>CAZQNH010000097.1:0-4988 GCA_964594685.1 uncultured Halobacteriales archaeon | reverse complement strand
AGGAACACGTCACGCCGGAAGGAGATGTTCGACCCGAACGTGTTCCGCACCTCCCCGGGACCCTCGGCGAACCCACGATGCGTTACCCCGACGAGCCAATAGTACTCTTCGGGAAGAAATGGAGGCTGCCCGGCCAGCCATTCGGGCACCATCTTCCCGCCCGCTGCAATCGCCTCGGTCTCCTGGTAGGTGTCCACCAATTCCTCGATCCAGGATTCGTCCGCAACCGCATCGTCATCGATGAACGCCACGATGTCGCCAGACGCCAGTTCCGCCCCGGTGTTTCGGCTCCGCAGTAAGCCCTGGTTCTCCTCGTTCAGATGAACGACCACCTCGTCGTGGTCGATATATTCCGCGGCGACCCGATCGTAGACCGCATCGGTTCCGTCGATCACGACCACGAGCTCGATATCCTCGTAGGTTTGCGTCAAGATGCTCTCCGCCGCCTCCCGGAAGTGCTCGTACATCTCCGGATCGTATGTACACAGCACGACGGAGACTTGCATTTAACCGCGGTTCCGCGGGTACGCGAATATGAGTTACGGTTGGGGTGCACGCCGAGCCGCAAGCGGGGAGTAAACAGGCTCCATTTGCCCCCGTTTGGACGTTGGTAAAACCGGGCATCTGGACTGTATTTTCCGGCCACGTTCCCCGGAGGTCACACTAACAATCGTCTACGACTCTTTCGTTTTCAACGCCTCTGCAAGCAACTCGATCGGATGCGAGACCTCGTACCCGGTCCCGTGTTCCATCTGCATGGCGCAGGTCGGGCATTCGGTCAGCCCATGCCCACCGGGCACCCGCTCCATCTCCTCGAACAGCTCCTCCCCGATAGCCATCGAGTCCTCGTAGTGTTCGGCCTTCCAGCCGTAGGTTCCGCTCATCCCGGAGCAGTCGTCACCGAGATCGGCGACCTCGGTCCCACCAGCCGCCTCCAACACGGGGAGTGACTGCCCAGCCACCCCTTGCGTACTCGCGTGACAGGGCGCATGATAGGAGAGGTGGTCCGGCAACGCCGACCCGGCCAACTCATCCCCGGCTAGCTCGCCGTTTTCGACCACATATTCCACGGCATCATAGGTATTGTCCGCAACCGCCCGGATCCCGTCGAAATCGAACAGCGACGGGTATTCCTCCCGCAGTGCCAGCGAGCACGAGGTACACGTCGCCACCACGTCATACCCGCGCTCCACGAGCCGCGAGAGCTCTCCCACGTTGAACCGCGCGGCCCGCTCCGCATCCTCGAGGAACCCGTTCGCGAACATCGGCGTCCCGGAGCACCGCTGGGGCGGCACCACCACCTCGTATCCAAGCGCCTCGAACACCCGAACCAAGCTCTTCCCCACCTCGGGCGTGTGGTAATTCGCGTAGTCGCCGTGGAAGTACGCGACCCGTTTCTCCTCACTCGAAACCTGGGCCCCACTCCGGTCGTTCCACCACTCGCGGAACGTCTCCTCGGCAAACCGCGGCGCCGGTCGTTCCGCAGTTATTCCCAACACCCGCTCGGCGACCCACCGGACCGCCCCGTTGTTCGACACCCAATTCGCGAGTCTGGGCAGCTTCGACCCCACTCTTGCTAGCGTGCCGTAGTTCGCCAAGAGCCGGTTCCGGACGTATTTCACGGACAACGTTCGGTCCCGAACCCGTTCCTCCCGGGCGACGTTGTGCATCGTGGCGAGTGAGACATCTTCCGGACACGCCGCATGGCAGCGGAGACAGTTCGAACAGGCGTCGATCGAGGGGTCGATCGGCGTCTCGCCCGTCAGGAACCGCCACTGTTCCGGCCCCTGGAATTTCGGCCCCGGGAACGACCCATCGACAGTCGCTACGGGGCACACGGTATCGCAGGTGCTGCATTTATAACATGGATCTGACTCGCCCCGGAAGGATCCGAGAGCGATCCTGGAATCTTGGTCTATCTGCGGCACCCTCGGCTCCGGAACCTCCGAACTCATTCGAGCACCTCCCGGGCTGCCGCGAGCCCAGCCTGTACCCCGGTCGCGATTGAAACCCCTGACCCCGAACCTTCCACGGCGATATCGAACCCACCCAAGACCGACCCACACGCCCTGAGATTCTCGTAGACAAACTCACCATTGCCAGCCTCACCGCTCGAATCCGCGCGTTGCCCGGGTCCGAATCGGCCCACCGGTCGGAGCGAACCGTCGGTCAGGACCCCCGCTTTCGCGAATGCCTGAGGGGCAAATGGATCCATATCCACCTCCGCTCCGGTTACGTCCCCGCCAGCGACCGGGAGGTCGAACACCGGTTCGGCAAGGTGCCCGCCCCGCTCCTCGATGCCGCCGCCGATCAGGCCGCCGGTTGCCAAGATGTACGCCTCGGACCGGATTACTTCCTCGCGGTCAGCCAAACGTAGCTCCTCGATTTGCTCAGCGGAGCCCGAAAACTCGGCGATATCCACGACCTCACGCGTTCGGACACCGCGAGACCGCATCGCCCTATCCAGCCTATCGGCGAGCCGGATACCCGGGATACTGGGCGGATCTGTCGGGTATTCGAATACCCGGGCGCCGATCGCGGACGCGAGTTCCTCGCGGATCTCTCGCGTCTTGGTTCGACCCAGCACACCGGGCAGACCGACGCGGGACTCGCCGCGATGGACCGCATCTATCGCTGCCGCGAGGGAGTCCCGGATGGTGCCGCCCCGATCAGGCAACGGCTCGTTCCGATCCAACGCCGAGGCGAGACGGAGGCGGGGCTGCTCCACCCGTACCTCACCCAGGCGATCCACGTTCGCCCCACGAACACGATACGGGAGGTCCCTTGTCGACAGTTCCGCGGCGGCGAACTCCCCGTCCAACCCCGGGAACCCATCGAGACCGAGAAGGAGGACATCTCCTCCCCTGGACAAGAGCCCGGGAGCGAAACTCCGCGGATACCGCGCCGCGGGTTTGGGTGTCCCCATCTGGGTCGGGACGAGTGCATTCTTGTCGGTATGACCGCCCATGTACGCGTCCCCGACGACCGAGTCGAAGAACTCCAGGGCACTCCCGACACCGCCCTCGCCCACAGTAGTTAATGGATGTGTGCCGGGTAACTCGGCGATCGCGCCAAACGCGTCATCGATTGGGCCCCGTCCGTCCGGATGATATCCCAACAGGTCGACGACGCCGGTCGAACTCCGCAGGGTGCTCTCCGACCGAGATAGCAGCGCAACGGAGGCCCCTTCCTCTGCAGCCGCGAGGGCGGCCATCCGGCCGGCCAGTCCACCACCGATGACGGCGACGTCGAACCCGTCCCGGGTTCCAGACGCCCGGCTCTCCGAAGACTCCCGGTTTCGCTGCGGGGCCGGAGATCTACCTGCCCCAGGCAACTGCTCCGGGCCAGCATCGAACCGGTCGAACTCGACCGATTGTGTGTCGACGCCGCCAGCCGGAAGGTTCAGCGACAGATGCACAACGGCCCGGTTGAGCGCGACCTGCGAGAGCTGATCCCCCGACAGCACGAACTGCTGTCCCTTCCACCGCTCGGCGATCAGCGACTCGAGTTCCCCCCACACTGTCTCCCGGTCATAGTCACCCGAAAGCTGCATCGCCAGCCGATGGCTGCAGAATCCGCCTTGACAGGTTCCCATGGTGGTTCTTGTCCGCATCCGGACGGCACCGAGGTCCGGCCCCACGGAATCGATCGCGTCTCGGGCTTCTGCCGCTGTCACGCCCTCGCACTCACAGACCAGCGGATTCGGCCCCGCTGCATCCAGGACCTCTTCCGCCCGGTCGCCCAACCGGTCTGCCGACCGCGCGGCTATCGGTGACTTGAGATCGAATCGGTCCATTATCGTGCGGAAGTCCACCTCCCCAGCACTCCCGGGAAGCGGCTCCTCGCCAGTCCGACAGTCGGCGTCGATCCCCAACCGCCCGGCAACCTCGTCCGCGACGTGCTCGGCCATCAGTCGATAGGTCGTCAACTTCCCGCCCAGGACTGTCGTCAGGCCGACGAGGCCGTCGCGTTCCCCGTGGTCCAAAACGGCGAAGTCCCGGCTCGCGTCCGCCGAATCGCCAGAGTCGCCCCCTTCGACTACCGAGACTGGCTTGTAGAGCGGCCGGACACCCCAGTAGGTCCGGATGAGCCGGGAGTCCGCCAGGGCCGGGACCATCTCCGACAGTTCCTCGACCAGCAGCTCGATCTCCGACTCGGTCTCCTCGAAGTCGTCCGGGTCCTCGTGCTCGTCGAGTTCGACGTCGGTCGTCCCGAGTATCGCGGTGGTCTCGTGTGGAACCAGGATATCGCCCTCCCTCTTCGGGCGACACCGGTTGATCACGGTGTCCACCGGCCGGGAGTTCGTCACCGCCATCGCGCCTTTGGCAGGCGTTAGCGGAATGTCGAGATCGGTATCCAGTGACGAGACGACGTCCGCGACCCAGGGGCCGGCGGCATTCACCACGTGCTCGGCCTCGATCTCTTCCCGAACACCCTTACTGGTCTCGACGATGGCACCCGCGACGGCGCCCGATTCGAGATGAAGGTCCACCACCTCGGTCCCGCTCAGGATCGTCGCTCCGTGGGATTCGGCACTCGCCGCGTTCGCGGCCACCAGTCGGAAGGGATCGATAGCGGCATCGGGCACCAGGAAGGCTCGCTTCACGTCCCGGCACAGTTCGGGTTCGATCTGCCGAGCCGTCTCGGGTTCGACCTCCCGCGTCGGGATCCCGGCCCCGTCACAGGCAGCGAGCTTCCGTTCGTAATAGGCCGAGTCGTCGCCTTCGAGCGAGACGAACAGCCCGCCGGTCTCCTCGATGCAGTGCGAGGCGATATCCCGGAGGATGCCGTTCTCCCGGATGCACTGGCGGGCGGACTCGGGGTCGGCGACCGCGTACCGCGCCCCACTATGAAGGAGGCCGTGCATCCGGCCGGTGGTCCCCTCGGCCAGCCGGTCGCGCTCGACGAGGGTCACGTCGGCCCCGCGCATGGCCAGGTCCCGGGCGACACCGGTGCCGGTGACCCCACCGCCGACGACGAGCACCTGG
>CAZQNH010000096.1:0-4991 GCA_964594685.1 uncultured Halobacteriales archaeon | reverse complement strand
GTCACGAACGCGTGAGCCTGATTGGCCACAGTGCAAAGGACGCACCATCATGGGGAGGCGACCGGCCCCGTGGAAGGAATCGGTCGCCAAACCCGCATAGGTGTGGCTCCCTCCGTGCACGTCCACTCCAGAGGCAGCCATGTACTACCTGGGAATCGACGTCCATAAACGTGACTCGCAGATCGCTGTGTTGGACGACGATGGCGAGGTAGTCGCGGAGAATCGTCTCGAAAACGACCAAATCAGTGACCTGGCCGAGGCCTATGAAGGCTCGAAGGCAGCCCTCGAAGCTACCGGGAATTACTATCAGATCTACGACGACCTCGACGAGTACCTTGACGTGCAGGTAGCCGATCCCCGCCAGACGAAGGCCATCGGCACCGCCGAGGTGAAGAACGACCGCCTCGACGCCAAGCTCTTAGCACAACTCTGTCGGGCGGATATGATCGCCGAGAGCTACGTCCCACCCGACGAGATTCGAGAACTTCGGTCACTTGTCAGGGCGCGGAAACGTCTCGTCGAGAAGCGCACCGACTTCAAGAACGAGGTTCATGCCCTGCTCGATCAGCAGGGAATCAGCTACGACTGGGACCCGTTCAGTGCGGCTGGCCGAGACCAGTTGCTGGGTGAGAATCTCGATCTGAGTGGTGTGGCACAGCAGTTGCTGTCGTCGTTTCTCTCGGTCATCGACGAGTTCACAGCCCAAATCCGAGAGCTGGAGACAGTGATCGAAGACACCGCCGCGTCACTCGAAGAAACTCAGCTGTTGATGACGATTCCCGGCGTGAGTTTCTTTTCTGGTCTGTTGATTCACGCCGAGATCGGTGAGATCGACCGGTTCGACCGGTCGGAAGAACTCGTGAGCTACGCTGGACTCGATCCAGTCGTCCGCGAATCTGGCGGAACGAGAAAGGAAGGTAGCATCTCAAAGAAAGGGAATGCAGCGCTCCGGTGGATTCTGGTTCAGTGTGCAAACGTGGCAGTCGGCAGAGCGGATGACCCGTATCTCGGTCGGTTCTACTCCCGGTTGAAACGCCGGAAGAATCATCAAGTGGCGATCGTTGCCACCGCCAGGAAGATGCTGGTCTCGATCTTCCACATGCTCGACAGAAGGGAGGTGTACGACCCGCCAGGCGTCTCGGCCTGAGAAACCAAATCTGGTCAGCTGGTTCGCGGGTGAAAAGCCGCTGCTCCAACCAACTCACCCACTCCACCACCAGAAGAATCCGCCCACCGACCCCCGTTGAGTCGGTCGATTTTCACTCCAATTAGACCGTTGGTTCTCCGGTATCCCAAACTCCTATTAGATTCGAGGGTGTTAGTCGAGGTAGCCGGTTTTCATAGGTGGATTCAGCAGGTTTAATTGGGGCTCAGTCGGGGTATTGGACTTCCTCGGTCACCTCGATAACGATGGCCTGATTGTCAGCATGGTTTTAATTGATCGCCATCCAGTTCACCTCTACGGTGATATCCATGGGCTCCTCAGCCGTCACTCACCCTTTCTGCATGGCGTCCAGGATTTCCATCGACTGGGATTCATCGGTAAGATCCAGGTCTCACTGAACGACTTGAACGTAACCGAAATGGAGAGTGGGTAGGACGCAGGCGGCCACTAGACAACCGCCAAAGACGAAATAACGTCCCCATCTCAAAGAACGCCCCGCAGGTAATGCAAACCCTCGCTAGTCCAACCAGATACCTCATCAACAAGCTCCGTGAGGTCCGTTCGTGGCTGGGAGTTCCCCGTTTGCTCACGTTATGTTAATGTCAGTGCATAGACAGTGTTATCGTTGCTGCCCACATAAACTGTGTCCGCACTTACCGTCGGCGAGGAGCGTATTTCGCCCCCTGTCTGGAAGTTCCATAATAAATCACCCGTTTCAGCGTCGAACGAGTACACGGACTGGTCGTCGCTGCCGATATATATGGTTCCGTCAGCGACTGCAGGCGACGTATCGACTTTCCCGTCGGTTTCGTATGACCACTGTAGCTCACCACCTTGGGCATTGATTGCATAGACAGTTCCGTCCCAACTCCCGACATATACCATATCGAATGCCAGCGCCGGGCTTGAACGGATTTCTCCCTCCGTCTCGAATTCCCATTCGTTCGCCGAATAGAGTTCGTCTCTGTAGACTGTCCCGTCGTCTGTCCCGAAGAACCACGGTGGGAACTCGCCTCCTTGAGGATTGGCTGCCACAGCTATCGACGAGTGGACTGGGGCGCCGCGGTCATACTCTAAGGGCTCCGGCTCCTCGAAGACTTCCCAATTATACACGTTCCCATCTGCACTACCGAAAAAGATCTCTAGAGTTCCGTAGTAGTTGATCGCCGGAACAGTACGGATCGGGCTTCCGGTAGGAAGGGTATCGTAAAGGTCCCCGGTCACAGCGTTCAGTGCCGACACCGACCCATCATCACTCCCAATCACCACTGCCGGATCGAATTCGCGGAGATCCCGACTTGTATCCACTGTGGGCGAGGACTGAACCTGATCCCCCGTTTCGTACTGCCAGATGTTCTCGCCGTCCTCGGTACTTAGCGCGTAGACGTAATGATCGGTGCTACCGACGTATACCTTGTTGTCAAATACTGCCGGCGAGGACACGATTGATTCCTCGGTCGGATACGTCCAGCGCTCTTGGCCGGTTTCCGCATCGATTGCATACACGGTGCCATCGTCGCTCCCGATATACACGGTACCATCAACAACAGCCGGGGAGGAGCGCACGGCTCCGTCGGTATCGAACTCCCACTGTGTTTCGACCGCTTCCGTAGGAGCCGAGGTTTCCGGATTATAGCCGGCGTTTCTGACATCGTAACTGTACATCCCCCACGACCCGGGCGATGGCTCTGTGACTGTCTCGGTGGGCGTCTCGGTGGACGTCGGCGTTTCGGTCGTGGGGTTCGTCGTTTCGACAGAGGTTGTTCCTGTTCCGGGTGAGGAATCCGACTGCTCAGAACACCCGGCCAACAGGGCCAAACCGGCGGTACCGAGCCTGAGAAGCTCCCTCCGGTTCATGCCACTACTAACGCCCATGCTGCAAAAAAGTTTGGCACCCATTAACACACTCTCGGGTAGCATGAGGATCGTCACCGGGAACGGAGGCATGCTCGATTTACCCGCTGAACGGGGGGAGAAGCCGGAACAAAATCTCTCCAGCAGGGGTATTCGATTATTCCGTGCTGTAGATGCGCGATGCATTCAGAATGGTCGTCGGTCACCGCTCGTTTCCAGTCCTACTCGTTTGCGTTCCAGATGTGTTTCGACTGTCTCCAGCCATCGGCCTCACGCCGATAAACGAGGAGATATGTATTACTGATAGCTTGCGTCTGCCCACCTTCAGGCGTAAGTGTTCCTGACACAGTCCCCCATTCAGATGCGAGGTCACCATCCACAACGATGTCCTCCCTACTTAACTCGATTTCAACGTCGAACGCGGTGAGAAACTCGTCCAAGAACTCCCTCGCCGCGTCGATCCCCCTGACAGGTGGCGCCTCCGGAGGCATGACAACGATATCATCCCCGAACGTGTCGAGGATGCCCTCCACGTCTCCCGCATTCTCGGCCTGCACATACCTTTCGCGGAGTTGGGTTATCCGATCCGCATCACTCTCTGGATTCGTATCCGCCATGCTACCCAGTCACACGACTCTGGATAAAAAAGATGGCGACGAGACGGTGTCGCTTAGTCACTGCCACGTCGACCATGTTCATCATCACTGACAAAGCGTCCTTTACTCAGAGGTCACCTGAGACCTCCTCATATGCTGTCAAAAACTGGCTGCTGACTATAGAGCGTGTATCCATCAGAGAGGAGTCTTTCGTCTGAAGGTAGGGATACCGCCAGTCAGGGAGTGACAACGAGGTTTCCGACCATCTCCGCGTTGCTGAGGTCTTGAAACGCCTGCTCGGTCTCCGCCAGCGGGTACTCGCGGTCGATGACTGGACTGAATTCGCCCGCATCGACCAGCTGGATAAGTTTCTCCACTTCGTGTTGGGTGCCGGCACTTGACCCGAGAATGTCGATCCGCGACCCGTACAACTCCCTGTTGTTGATCTCTGAGACGGTCCCCGTGGTGTCACCTATGACGACCATCGTGCCCCCTCTCCGCAGAACACGGACCCCTAGTCCGGTGTATGGCCCGCCGAGGTGATTGAGCATCACGTCCGGCTGACCGATGTCGAGCACGGCGTCCTCGATTGCCTCCGGATCACTCCCGTGAATCGCGTGGTCGAGGCCGAGGTCCGTTACGCGGTCGAGTTTCGATTCGGACCGCGATGTGCCGATGGAGCGGGCGCCGAGCAAGTCCAGCAGTTGGACCGCCGCGACTCCGACGGCTCCGGTCGCTCCCGGGACGAACACCAGGTCCCCGGTCGTCACGTTCGCTCGGCGGAAGGCGTGCCACGTCGTCGTATACGCTGCCGAGAGCGTCGCCGCCTGTGTCGTCGACACGCCGTCGGGAAGCGGGATGAGACGCCCCTGATCGACGTAGTCCGCACCGATGAGCGCCTTTTCGGCAAGTCCGCCGTGGTACAGTTCGCCGTCTTCACACAGATTCTCGGGTCCTTCACGGCAGTACCGGCAGGTTCCACAGGTCAGGAGTGCGTACAACATGACCCGGTCACCCGGCTCAACGGCTCCTTCGACGCCTTCGCCGACGGCATCGACGACCCCAGCGACCTCGCCACCGGTGACGAACGGGAGCATCTCCTCGGTGACCCACCACTCCCCCTTCAGAATCCACAGGTCGTGGTGGTTGATCCCGCACGCCTCGACATCGAGGACGACTTCCCCCGGGCCTGGCTCCGGATCGTCGACCGTCCGGATCGATACGCCCCCCGGCACCGTGAACTCCGTGAACGCTGCCTCGCGCATACCGTATATCACACCTGACGTGTGTTAACGGTTGACGACGGGGGCCGGTGTGAGCGATACGCGCCCTGAATTCAGCACGGAGTTATAGTTAGGACCTGAATAGGTTCAGAT
>CAZQNH010000095.1:0-5449 GCA_964594685.1 uncultured Halobacteriales archaeon | reverse complement strand
AGCCAAGGGCCGGATTTGAACCGGCGGTAATCCGCTCTGCAGGCGGACGCGTTCGGCCGGACTCTGCCACCTTGGCGCATCTCGTTGTACTCCATTCCACAGGTTAACGGTTGCGGTCCAGACTCCCACCACGCGGCCACCCAGACCCTGGAGCCAGCGAGGAGTCAACATCCTCGACTGCCAACGACAACGATCCACGGTCCAAACCACGCCCCGGGACGATAGCGATACGGTTTTTCCCACCCCGCTCGTGGCACTCTCTAGTGCGCGTCGAGAACAGTTACATACCGGTCCGTGGGGTGGGCGAGCACACGGAGCGGTCCCTCTGGGAAGCCGGGGCGACACGGTGGAACGACTTCGAACGGGATCTGGTCGGCGAGACCGTCGGGGAACGGATCGAGCGGTTCATCGAGGCCGCTGAACCCCGACTGGAAGCCGGCGACCCCGAGTTCTTCGCCGAGCGATTCCCCAGTGACGAACAGTGGCGCCTCTACGAGAACTTCCGCGAGGATACGCTCTTCCTCGACATCGAGACCACGGGCCTTGACCAGCGCCGAGACTCGGTCACCACGGTCTCGGTGCACCGGGACGGGGACACCAGAACCTTCGTCCAGGGCAGAGACCTCACGGCCGACCGCCTGGCCACGGTATTCGACGACGCGGGCCTCTTGGCCACGTTCAACGGCGCCCAGTTCGACGTCCCGTTCCTGGAGACCCAGTTCGACGTCGACGTAGAGATGCCCCATCTGGATCTCCGCTTCCTCGCCCGCCGGATCGGGCTGACCGGCGGCCTCAAGGCGATCGAGCGGGACATCGGCGTGGAACGGGACCGCCCCGATATCTCCGGGCGCGAGGCGGTTCGACTCTGGCGCGAGTACGAGCGCGGGGATTCCGCGGCGCTGGAGACGCTGATCTCCTACAATCGCGAGGACACCGTTAACCTCGAGACGCTCATGGACCACGTCTGTGAGCGGCTACACGACCGGGTCACGCCCGATGTGGAGCTCACCTGGTAGCCTCGTCGCGCGGAACGCATCTGATCGGGTACCCGACTCTCATTATATACTGCGGCACAGTGGAATCCCGGGAGGGGGAGGCAGGCGACTTACCCCTAGCCAGTCTCCGGTTGCCCCCTCTCCCGGGCTGGTTCCGGCTGTCGCTCGTTGCCCGCGAGCCGGCGGTTCGCGATGGTGAGCGCCACGAATATCGCCAGGCCCACCGCCCGAAGGATGATGTCGATCGTGATGGTGTACTCCATCGACGGGCCACCCACGAGCCCCATGGCGTCAGAGAACCCGTGGACGATCAACCCGGGTGCCATCAGGAGCAACGAACTCAGCGCGAATGTGGCCCGTTCGAATCGGGTGACCCGGGCATAATAGTAGCCGATGACCGTCGGCCCGAGCGCGATGACCCCGAGGAAGAGCCCGATGACGGGGATCACGATCTCCGGGATGGAATAGCTCAACTCGAGCAGGTCCGCCGACGTGACCACGCGGAACGTCTTGTCCGACCCCGGCACCTCGACGCCGGTCCTGAGCAGGACGATCCCCGGGGCGAGGACGAAGGCGAAGGGCACGATGGCCTTGTTGAGCGAGAGCGAGAAGGCCTCGACCCCGGTCTCGAACGCGTCGGACTTCGCCACCCCGGAGGCCGCGTAGGCCGCCACCGCCACCGGCGGGGTGATGTCCGCGATGACCCCGAAGTAGAGGATGAACAGGTGGGCCGCCAGGATCGGGATGCCGAACTCGACGTGGGCTGGCCCCAACAACGAAACCAGGATGATGTAGGTCACGGTGGTCGGCATGCCCATCCCGAGGATGATCGAAGAGACCGCCGTCATGAACAGCATCAACACGATCGACCCCGCGGCCAGCGCGAGGATGAGCGAGACCAGGTTCGGGCCCAACCCGGAGACGCTGATCACGCCGGGGATGATGCCCGCCGCCGCGACCGCGATGACCACCGGGACCGCCGTCCGGGCCCCTGCCTCCATCGACGTCGCGCCGTAGGTGGCCAACCTGAACAGTTGGTTCTCCTCGAGGTCCGGCCGTCCGATCCCCCTCGAGACCTCCTCGGCGGTCGTATCGACGGTATAATCTAGTTCCAGCAACGGGGCCTCGATCCATGGCTTGAACAGCAGGACGATGATGCCGGCCGTGATGGCGTACCAGCCGAACTTCCCGACCACGGCGCTGTAGGCGGCCATGGCTGACATCGACCCGACCCCCTGGCCCGACACGTATCCCAGGAGTCCCGTCCCGGCAACGAAGTGTGTCACCCATTCGATCGCGGCGATGAGGAGGATCAACACCCCCAGCGGCACCCGGGTCTCGTCGTCGTAGGCCGCCACGAGCGTGATGAGCACGCCGATCGCCACGATCGTGAACCAGGCCGAACGGGCCACCGAGAGCCGCTCCACGATGAGGTAGAACAACAGGAGCCCGAGGGGTACGAGGTAGAACCAGCCCCGCATGAGGTGGCTGCGGATGTCGACCAGTTCGCTCGGGTCGAGGCCGCCGATGTCGGCCCGTACCGCCTCGAGGTGGACCATCACCCACACGCCGAAGAAGAACACGACCGCCGGGATCGCCGCGACCATGATCACGTCCGCGAACGGCGTGCCGGTGTACTGGACGATGAGGAAGGCGGCCGCTCCCATCACCGGGGGGAGGATCTGTCCGCCCGAGGAGGCCGCGGCCTCGACGGCTCCCGAGAATTCGGGCGAGTAGCCCGAGCGCTTCATGAGCGGGATGGTGAACGCGCCGGTCGTGACCGTGTTGGCGATCGAGGAGCCGGAGATCGTTCCCATGAAGCCACTCGCCAGGATCGAGGCCTTCGCCGGGCCGCCCTTCCGGGTGCCCGTCGCCGCGTAGGCGAGGTCGATGAACCACTGCCCGGCTCCCGACTTCTCGAGGAAGGCCCCGAAGAGGATGAAGATGTAGATGAACTGAACCGAAACCGTCACCGGTATCCCGAAGACCCCGTTCTCGGTGTTGTACCAGAGGTTCTGGATGATCGACTCCCACCGAAGCTCCGGGATCGACAGGATGCCGAGGTACGGGAGCCCCCGGCTGATCATATACCCCCACCTGGCGTAGATGATGAACGAACCCACGATGATCATGAGCGGGAGACCGATGGTCCGTCGGGTTGCCTCGAGGACCAACAGCACGCCGATGATCCCCGTGAGGAAGGCATAGGAGATATCGGCCCCCGGTAGCCAGGGCCCGATGAACGGATCGAGGAAGGTAAAGACCTCGTAGATCGGCCGACCCGCCTCCAATCCCAGGGCTCGCATGTTCTGTATCTCCAGGAAGTCGGTGATGAAGTAGATGGCCGAGAGGGTGGCAAGAGCGATGAACAAGAGGTCCACCGGCGTCACCCGTTCTTGGTCAGGGTCCAAGAATCCCCATCTGACACCCCCTCTAACCGCCCCGACGGCTCTGGTGACCGCAGCACCCTCCCCGAACCGCTCTCTCACCCTCGGATAGATCTGCCCGAGCCGATTTGCGACAAATCCCTCACCCGTCGATGGCGGGAACAGCAGAAAGGTAAGAACGAGGGCGAAGGCGACGTGGATCGCGTTCGCCTGGAGCAACTGGAGCGAGAGAAATTCGATCTCGCCGATGAACGGCACGGAGATAGTAAACTCTCCGTCGGAAGCACGGAACCATCAACCCACGTATGAGTAGGTGGTACCGGATAGTGATGGCAAGTCCCCACGGGTTCGATACGGGGTCGATACCTTAGGAGGGGCTCGGCTGCTCGACGTGGGAGAGGTACGCGGTGAGGTCGGAGGTGGTCACGATACCGATCACCTGGTCACCCTCCACGACTGGTACGTGGTGGAATCCGTGTTCGACCATCAGATCCGCGATTTTCCTGATCGGTTCGTTCGCCGTCGTGGTCACGACGTCCTCGGTCATGAACTCCGAGACCGGCGTCTCGGCCATCGAACGTTCGTCCG
Organism: uncultured Halobacteriales archaeon; assembly: GCA_964594685.1. GTDB lineage: Archaea > Halobacteriota > Halobacteria > Halobacteriales > Halobacteriaceae > Halodesulfurarchaeum. Next base: position 1,479 of record CAZQNH010000095.1, on the reverse strand, counting down.
CCACAGCGGCCACGAAGTCGGTGGACGTGAGGATCCCACAGAGTTCCTCGGACTTGTCGACCACGATGACCGAACCGATGTCGTTGTCCCGCATGAGTCTCGCCGCCTCGCGGACGGTCGTCTCCGGTGGGACCATGGTTATCGGCGATGACATGAGTCGCCCGACGAAGATGTCTTCCATACACGACCCTCCACGCGGACCACTAATAAGCACCCATCAATCGGTTCGAGTAACACGCCCCGGAAATCGGTTCGAGTAACACACCCGGTGCTCGATCCGATAGGATACACGCAAGTGTGCGCTCTCCCGGACAAGAGCGTAAATTCCACGGGTTCTTATGTTAGAGTGCTAGACATGACAGACGAACTGTCACCTTCTCCGCCGTGAACGGCGGAGCTTGTCGGTGGACTCCCGTTCTAACCACTACACCGTGGTAGGCGTGTAGGTGCCGTTCACGTTCAACGTCCCCGACTTCAGGGCAAGGTGACCGGTTGCCCCTCCAGCACCAGACATGCGCCAGTTCTGGAGTAGCTTCCGGGCGATGTTCTTCGCCGCGTTGTAGTCGGCGTGGTACTCTCGGCCGCACTTCAGACAACGGAACTCCTCGCCATCTCTGTTGTCGTCGTGGGTGAAGCTACAATCCACGTGGCTGCACCGCTGACTCGTGTACTGCGGGGCGATCGTCTCCACGGCGATGCCGTACTCCGCGGCTTTGTACTCGGTGTACTCTTGTAGCCGGCGGAACCCCCACTGCTGGAACTTCGAGGCGGTCGAGATCCGTTCTCGGATGGTCTCCAAGTCTTCGAATGCGATGTGGGTACAGTCGTGTGCGAGTGCTTCTTGCACCACTGCTTTCGACACGCGGTGCAGGTAATCTTCGCTCCAGCGCGCGAATCGTCCACCCAGCGATTGCATCGTGAGATGGGCCGACCGCGTTCCGGTTTGTTGTATTTCGCCACGCCGTCGCTCATACTCGCGTCGCTTGTGATTCAGATAGTCAGCGTTCCCGATGAACGCGCCCGTCGACGTGACGGCGAGGTGGCCATCCACGTTCAGGTCTACGCCGAGAACCGTCCCGTTCTCGGCATCTTCCGGCTCTGCATCCGTCTCTTTCACCACAGCGACGTGGAGGTAGTAGTCGCCGTCACGGTGATGGAGTGTCGCTTCGCGTTTCTCCCACTCATCCGAAAAGTACGTCGTTGGTGGCACGTCCTCGTCTGGCAGGATGTATTCGGCTTCAATCCGTCCGTCCACCGTTGCAAGCGTGGCGTACTCGTCGTAGTAGGTGATCGCGTTGAGGTTGTAGACGACCGAATCCGACGTGAACCGTGGTTTCGACGGCGTCTCGCCGGCTTTGCGTTTCTCAGCACAGGAATCGAGTGCGTCAGCGGCGCGATTCCGAGCGGCACACACCAGGTCGGCGTTCAATTCGTTGGTCGCTTCGCGGACTGTCTCATAGGTTCGGTCGTGGAGTTCGG
>CAZQNH010000094.1:0-5472 GCA_964594685.1 uncultured Halobacteriales archaeon | reverse complement strand
CCATCAGGGGTCGGGCCTACGTCAATGACCTCCGGAACGAACTCACGTTCAAGACCGACGTCACAGAGCGAGTGCTGGACGAATTAGCCGCCCAGGGGATCAAGTCTCCGACCGCACCGGTAGAAGCCCCATGAGGGATCGGGGATGACTGCAGGAGTCAAATACGTCGCTCACTCCTCGAATGGGTACTCAGAGGGAATGACGCAATCGGTCCCCGATCTCAAGACCGCTACGGAGGGCGGCATGTAGCCGTGGGGTCCCAACGGTCCAGTCACCCAGAAAGTACAGATCATGGACTTCGGCCTCAGCAATGAGATCGGTAGGAGGGCTCTCCTCGGGCTGGGCGTACCGCCAGCCCTGGTGGTCGGACCAGTCCGGGTTCTTCAGGCGGTCCTCACCCAGTATATCTGCACTCAAAGTCGCGAGTCGGGCCACGTTATCGGCGGGCGGGTCGTCGTAGTGAGCAACCGACCAGTCGTGATTGGCCTGCACGACTAGCAGGGTCTCACCTTCGGGAACGTGGCCTCGCTTGCACTCCTCGCGGGAAATCCAGCCGATATCGTGGTTCTTTCCGGCATTCACCAGCGCGTAGTAAGGTCGGTCTATGCTGAAGGGATAGTGGAGGAGTGCGGTCCAGATGGTGCGGAATTCGACGTCGCCAAGAGCGGATTGTAGAGCGTCTCTGAGCGGTGCATCCCAGGTAGTGTTGGCGAGCAGTTTGGCACTCTGCGGTGCCGGGGGATTCAGGATCAGGACGTCAAAGGGCCCGCTTCGTTCGTCGTTGTCAGCAGTTACGTACCAGCGGTCACCGTCGCGATCTAGGGCCGTCGCCCGTGTGTTGCGGTGGATCGTGGCGTCGGTCAGAGCGAACAACCGTTTGGCGATCTGCGTGAGACCCTGCTCGTAGCTCCACTTGTGTTCGTCGGCTTCCCGACCCTCCGAGACGTTTCCCTCGGCATCGAAGGTGTAAATCGGTTCATCGATGTCCACGAGACCCTCAGTATCGAGCCTGTTGGTCAGTAAATCGACAACCCGGTCGTCAGCGTCTTTGACATAGTTTGCTCCGTAGTCATAGGTCACGTTGCCGCGGCGGCGAGTGGCCGCGCGACCCCCGAGGCCGCCGGATTTTTCGAGGACGGTGAAAGTCGCCCCTTCGAGGCCACGCTCCAGGGCAAACGCGGCAGCCGCCGTCGCCGCGCCGGCGCCGACGAAGCCGATGTCTGTCATCCGGAAGTCTTGGACTCGTTCGTAAAAAATAGATTGGGTGAACAGTTCACCCCCACCACCGCACGTTCGGTATTCTGTGGGATGTATGGAGGGGTAGCCTGGGCGCTGATAGAGTCCAGTGCTCGGGCTTGCTGCATTCAGGCTCGATATTCAGCTCGGTCGAGATATCGTGACATTGTCTTCGGGTCGCCATAGGATAGCGTCCGTTACCATTGGATGACTGCTACAGGATTTTTACTAGCCGGGCGTGTCCACCGGCTTTCCCCAATGCTATACCGGCTGCCATGCAATCACGTCACATGAGCCGCCAGACCCGGTCAAAGGACAAAGACCTGCCCAGCACTGACATCACGGAGGGCGTTGAGCGAGCCCCCCACCGCTCGATGTTCTACGCGATGGGGTACGACGATGCGGATCTCGATTCGCCGATGGTCGGTATCGCCAACCCGGCCGCGGATATCACTCCCTGTAACGTTCACCTCGACGACATCGCACAGGAGGCCATCGAAGGCGTCGAGGCCGCAGGCGGGATGCCGATCGAGTTCGGGACCATCACGATCTCCGACGCCATCTCCATGGGGACCGAGGGGATGAAAGCCTCGCTGATCAGCCGGGAGGTCATCGCCGACAGCGTGGAACTCGTGGCCTTCGGGGAGCGATTGGACGCCATCGTCGGCATCGGCGGTTGCGACAAGAACCTGCCCGGGATGATGATGGCGATGATCCGGAGCGACCTCCCCTCGGTCTTCCTCTACGGGGGGACCATCCTCCCCGGAGAGTTCGAGGGCGAACCGGTCACGATCCAGGATGTCTTCGAGGCGGTCGGGGCGGTGGCAGAAGGGGAGATGAGCGAGGACGAACTCGACCAGCTAGAACACAGGGCCTGCCCCGGGCCGGGCTCGTGTGCGGGGATGTACACGGCCAACACGATGGCCACGATGAGCGAGGCGCTCGGTCTTGCCCCCCTCGGGACCGCGACGGCACCGGCTGTCACGGGCGAGCGGCGTGCGGACGCCGACCGGACTGGACAACTGGCCCTCGACGTTATCCAGGCCGACCGGCGACCGAGCGACATCCTCTCGAAGGAGTCGTTCGAGAACGCCATCGCCACACAGGTCGCAGTGGGAGGCTCGACGAACGCCGTCTTGCACCTCCTTGCACTGGCCGCCGAAGCGGGTATCGATCTCGCGATCGGGGACTTCGATCGGATCTCCAGGCAAACGCCGCATATCTGCAACCTGCGGCCGGGCGGCTCCTACGTGATGGCCGACCTCCACCGCCAGGGAGGGGTCCCTGTCGTCTTGCGACGCCTGCTCGAAGGCGGACACATCCACGGAACTGCTGCGACCGTCACCGGGAATACCATCGCCGAGGAACTCGAGGCCCTCGACCTCCCGGCGGACGAAACGGTCGATTCGGCTATCGTCCGACCACTCTCGGACCCGATCCACGAGGAAGGAGCTATCGTCATTCTAAAGGGGAATCTCGCGCCTGACGGGGCGGTCCTGAAGGTCACGGGTGATGATACGCTCCACCACGAAGGCCCGGCACGCATTTTCGAAAGCGAGGAAGCGGCAATGGACTGGGTACAGGCGGGCAAGATCGAGTCCGGTGACGTCCTCGTCCTCCGGAACGAGGGACCCCGCGGTGGCCCGGGGATGCGCGAGATGCTCGGCGTCACCGCTGCCGTGGTCGGCCAGGGGCACGAGGACGACGTGGCGTTACTGACTGACGGCCGATTCTCCGGGGCGACCCGCGGCCCGATGATCGGGCACGTGGCACCCGAATCCTTCGAGGGTGGACCGATCGCCATTGTAGAAGACGGTGACACCGTCACCATCGACATCCCGGACCGGACACTCGCGGTCGGGCTTTCGGACGACGAGATCGAAGCCCGACTCGACGCCTGGGAACAACCCGCGCCGAACTACGAGCGCGGGGTCCTCGCGAAGTACGGTTCCATGTTTGGCTCGGCCGCGAATGGGGCGGTGACAAATCCAGGCGGGAAGGGGTCTCTACCTCGTCGGGAGGACAAGTAGACACAAATCTGGGCACCTACCCCGGTGATCCATGGGATCGCAAACCAGATTCTCTCTCGATACGGACTCCAATTCCCCGACTGCCTCGGAATCGAGGACCACGATTCCGCTTCCCCCATCAGCATCGACGCTGCGGTTGTCGGACGTGAAAGATTCCGGGAAGACCTGCTCGATTTCGCCGCCGAGCACCCCGAGTTCACCGATTTCCTTCACGTACGCAATGATCAAACCTCGCTTTCTGGCTCATCAATCAACTCGCTGTCACAGGGGTCTTCCCCACGAGCGAGGGAAGGTATCGAGACGGTGAGGAGCATCTCGATGGGGATTTCGGGGATTCCCACGGTGTCCTCCTCCCCGACCTTCGTATCCGGGACGATGGCAACATACCCGGGTGGCAGACGAGCTACCCCGTCACCTTGGTCACGAAGATTTTCTATTGCTACCTCTATCATATCCCCCTGAGCCACAGACTGCTGCGATTGGGATCGTTTACGTTCCGATGTTGATCTTGCGGTCCCAGGAGACGGATGCATCGCGACTCGATACGTCTCGCCTTCTTGAATGAACCCAATGGTGACTGCTCTCTCAGGAACCTCAAAACGTAGGGCCCCCGATTTTGGACTGTTGCAGCAGACAGACCCGGGTGATTCTCAGAAATTTTCGTCTGACCGTCAATTCAGACCGTATCCGTTGGTTTCTCAGGTCTCCATTTCGAGCAAGACAAGCCCCGGTCACCCGTAGCACAAGAGGAATTGAGGTGCCTCAACGATTCCGGAAGAAGACCGATATTCAGGGTGGGGGTACCTTTCGTCAATGAAACCCTCGTGCTGAATCTGGCCGTTGGGCAAACGGACCCCCTCTCTCCCACGGGTTCTCGAACCGACTGGTAGCCGAGGATCTGACTGACCTCGAAGGCCTACAACCCCGGAATGAAAGCAAGAATTACTTACCCGGACCGGACCGAGCACGCACGTGGCCGAGGCACGCAGCAGTAACGTGACAGCACTTCTGAGTGCCACTGCCGCCAACTTCGGGCAGTTCGGCGCTCGGGTGGCCATCAGCCCGTTCGTTCTCGCCATCGCCATGGAGTTTTCGACCACCAAGAGTCTCATCGGCCTGATCCTGACCGGGATGTGGGCGACGTATGCCCTCATGCAGTTCCCCAGCGGCGTCTTCGCCGACCGATACGGCGAGCGAAGCATCGTCCTGGTCGCGCTCGGGATGGCGGTCCTCGGGAGCATCTTCGTGGCCGCCTCGCCCTCCCTCGTCGTCTTCGCGATAGCAGCCCTCCTCCTCGGCCTTGGCGCAGGAATGTACTTCGCCCCGGGCACGGCACTACTGGACCGACGGTTCACCGGAACCGGCCGCGTCTTCAGCATCCACTCGGCCGGCGGCCCGCTCGCCGGGCTCGCCGTCCCGGTGATAGGCACGTGGGTCGCTGCCACGTACGGCTGGCGGTCCGGGATCCTGGTCGGTGGGGCTGGGGCGCTCGGCGCGCTCGCCATGGGCCTCGTGTTCGTGGAGGCTCGCCCCCCGACGAATCCGGACGCCGCCCTCAGGTCACGGCTGAACCGACGCACCGTCACGGAGCTGCTTTCGCGCCCAGTTGTCGCGTTTTCGACGGTCCTGGGCGTCATCGGCATGTACGTGTTCCAGGCGACCGTCTCCTTCTTCCCGACCTTCCTCCAGGAACACCACGGACTGACCCAGGGGGACGCCGGGGTGGCGATGGGCGTGGCGTTCCTCCTTATCGCCCTCGTGCTGCCGTTCGTCGGCGAGGTTGCCGACCGCTGGGGCGCAGATTACGCGATCGCCACCGCGTTTCTCGTCACTGCGAGCGGGTTCGCGACGCTCATCCTCGGCCCCGGGAGCTCGGTGGCCCTGTGGGGCGGCGTCGCGTTGATCGGCGTTGGCCTCACCTGGGGCGGTGCCATCCAATCCCGGGTCATGCGGGAGTTCGGTGACGACGAGCGCGGCACCGGGTTCGGCCTCGTCCGGACGGTCTTCATCCTGTTCGGGTCGGTGGGGAACGTCGCAACCGGCGTGCTGGCCGACATATTCGGGTGGGGAGCGGCCTACGGAGTCGTCGTGGGATTACTCTGTTTCGGGGTCCTAATCCTCGCAACCAATCGATTGCTCGACCTCGATCTCTGACGGTCTGGAAAGGACCGTGATCGGAAGCCCTGTCGAGTTCGTAGTAGGGTCA
>CAZQNH010000093.1:0-5503 GCA_964594685.1 uncultured Halobacteriales archaeon | reverse complement strand
GAACGCGTCCGCCTGCAGAGCGGATTACCGCCGGTTCAAATCCGGCCCTTGGCTTCCGTGGTCGCGAAGCGACCTCGACCAATGGCGAACGGCGAACGCAGTGAACCGTGAGCCCATTTCTGCGAGCGACCACTGTCCCGAGTGAGTCGACCGGACAGCCTGGTGAACGGGAACGCCAGGGACCCCACCTCCGACCGGCACCCACTTGCCTGAAACTACCATTTGACATTCCCGAACCGTATTGTGGGGGCCCAAACTATGCCTGGTAATGCCCTTGTCAACCCGCCGGCGGGTCCTTGCGGGCACCGCGACAACTCTCGCGCTTCTTGCCGGTTGTGCCGGTTCGGAATCCCGGCACGATGAGGTTCATCGCTCGGACGCCAAACCGGTCGAGTACGAGTTCGTCAGGGCCCGATCTACATCGGAACCCCAGCTCTTCTGGACCGAGGATCGAGAAGACACGACGGAGAATTTACAGCGCCAGCGCGTCGGTCGCGAGTATCTCGCGACGGGAAGTGACGTCGAAACTGTCGAATTCGTCGACACTGCGGATGGTGAACGCCTGCGAACCTTCGTCTCCGAGACCGATTTCGACAACGAGTCTGTCTACCTTTACTCCACTGCGGTCAGCGAGTGCCACGAGATCCACCTTCAACAGGCGACCGTCGCTGACGACGGTGGTCCCCACCTCCAGTTCTGCCAGTCGGTTCGGCCCGCCGATCTCGCGTGTACCGAAGATGTGAAACACACGGTGGTATACGCTGTTCGCTTCCCGACCGATGGCCGGGACGTGAGCGGCACCGGTTCGGGGATGAGTCACCAGTGTGAGGACCGGCCCCTCTTCTCGACCTTCGACACGACCGTGACCGTGCAGGAGGGGGATGGAGAATGACGACACGTCGGCGATTCCTGGCTGGCCTTGGGACGCTCGGACTCACCGGGCTTGCAGGGTGTGAGGCACTTGACGGATCGGACGGTGGCTCGACGGACCATCTCGAACAGGCAGCACTCGGTGGCTGGGTCCCAGAATCGGTCCAGATGCCCAGTGCACTCCCGTTTTCGCTGCCCTCGGGGCTGGCCGAGAAACACGAAACTCGGGCACGCTCATTACTGGATCGTGTGCCAGCAGACCCATCGATCCCCAATGGAGTCATCGAGAACCGGATCCGGGAGGAGCGGGCGGCGGTAGAAACAAGGGTGACCGAGGGGAGCGACGCACAGACACCATTAGCCGAACTCGGGGAGTGGCGCGGGTATCGAAATGATGCCGCCAACGTCTATGGCTCGTATACCGCCGCCACCGGCCAGGCCGATGGGGCTGCAGTCGAGGACCGCCGGCGCACGGTTCGCCAAAAGTTGGGGGCGTTCGAGGCATCGATCGAGTACTCGGCCGCCTCCCCGCTCGAAGGAGTGCTCGTCTACGCGCCAATCGAAGAACGGCTGGAGAAGGCTGCCCAGGAGTCTCTTCCCCATAACCCGTATCCGGCGGAACCGATCGCGAACGTAGCGCAGGCCGGCGCCGCCTTCGAATCTGTGGAGGCAGCAGCGGCCGAACTCGAGGATGCCCAGGGAATCCGGGAGTCGTATCTCACAACACGCCAGGAGACTTCGTCCCGATGGACCTCCCTCATCGACACCTTCCGGGGGCTCGATATCGCGGTCGATCGGACCCAGCGGGAGCGCATCCCCGATCCAGAGGACGCCGACCACGAGTCAATGTTCGCCGAGGCGTTGACGGGCGTCGACATGGAGCTTTTCAGTATCGCTCGTCGGAGTGCGCGGTTCAGCCACGATCCGCTCCGCACGTATCGGGACATGGGGCAGTACGCGATGGCCTCCCTGGAAGCCGGGCGACGATTGGCCAGCATCGCTGCCTTCGACGCGGTCATCAAGACCCTCGAATCGGGCGTCAGCGGCAGCATCCAGGATGGCGAAACGTCGGACGGACAGACCGTCGAGTCACTGAAATCATCGGCTCGCACCGCCGCGAAGACCATCGATTCACTGCACGAGGCCGAGTATCCGCACCTGAGTGCGGCTATCGCGGACAGGGCAGTTTCGAATTACCATGTCGGGCGACAGAACCTGGCGGAACGCTACTTCGACCCCGAACATGCAGAAGCGTCGTTCCGGTACGCATCTCTCTACGGTGCCGCCGCGCCCGAGGCCGCCTCCTTCGTCGCGGAGCGCATCGAAGACGGCGGATAGCGGTGCCGGTTTCGTCGGGCCACTCCTCTCAGAAGACCAGGACGACCAGGAACGCGATCAGCAGGCCGAGGGTCAAAACGAATTGGACGATCCCGGAACCCAGTGCCCCGAGGACCGCGTAGCCGGCTGCTCTGGCGCTCTCTGCTCGCTGTTTGCCCTGGTAGAGTTCCAGAAGGAAGACCGTGCCAGCCAGGCCAAGGACGAGGCCTAGCGGGCCGAGTACGAAGAACAACACGAATCCCACCATTGCTCCGAGCAGACTGTTCCGGGTCGTGGCACCGCCCGCGCGGGCAGCGACCACACCGCTCGCGTAATCGGCCACCAGGACCAGTGCGCCGACGAAGACGAACGCGGCGACGAAGAGCGTGCCAGGGGACATAAACGCCGTACTCCACCAGTAGACGAGGATACCGGCTATCGAGAGGAGCCCAGCGGGAACCATCGGCGTGATGCTGCCGATCACCCCCGCGATCAGTAATCCGAGCGCGACGAGCAAGAATACGGGCAACTCCATGATTTGGGTACGAAGGGTTGACGTGGGGAGGGTATCCATCGTTTTCGGTGCGGAGCGAGGCAACGTCTGTACACCGATGGCACGATTTGCCCTCGGCGGTATCTTAACAGCCGCCGTCTGGGCTTCCGTCCCAGTATGACAACAGCCGTTATCGAAGCTAACGCAACTTAAAGCAGGGTGGGCATCGAAGTGTCTCTATGACTCTAGATCGCCGTCGCTTTCTCAAACTCACGACGGGGGCGCTCGCAGTCGGTGCGATGGGTGCGCTCGCCGGCTGTTCGTCTTCCTGCCCCGATTCCGACGACCCCACGCCCGACGAATCGCTCCAGATACAGGCGACGGCGAGTGGGAGCTATGCTCGATCACCGCCGGGAACCTGGGCGCTCACCAGGGGGAACGCAGGACGGACTGGATTTGCTGACGGGGCATTACCGGCCAGCGATCTCTCGGTCCGGTGGCGAAGCACACTCGATCTTCCTCCGACGGATCGGGGCGGCCTCTCGGCAAGTGCCCCGACGGTCGGGAACGAGCTGGTCGCCATCGCGGATTCGCAGGGGGTTCATACGGTGCGCCTTGCTGACGGGGCGCACAACTGGCGAGTGAATGTCCCCACACCGACGCAGAAACACGGAGTCGTCGAGGACGAGGCCGACACGGTATCCCCGACAATCGGGCCCGAGGGGATGGTATACGTGGGGACCGAGGAGGGGCTCGTCGTCCTGGACGGCACGGACGGGAGCGTCGTGTGGGAAGACGACGAGTTACGCGACGTGGCCTCGCCGGCTATCGTCGACGACCGGGTGTTCGCGCTCGGCGTTCGGACACTTGCGGCCTACGATCTTGGTGGCTCGGAGATCTGGCGTCGCTCAATCAGGCGGGCTGACTCGCCTGTTCCCCCCGCGATCGATGATTCCACGGCCGTCGTGGCCACGGACGACGGCATCCGCGGGTTCGACACCGAGACCAGCGAGGAACGATGGCACATCCAGGATCGCGCCGAGAGCCATCCTGTCCTCGTCGAGGGGACCTGCTTCGTCGGGAACTTCGACGGACTCCACGCTATCGAAGCCACCACCGGCGAGAATGAGTGGACCTTCAGGCGGGGGGACGCTCGGGCGATGCTCTCGCCCGTCGTCACCCCGGATACCATCTATGCGGTGGAGCAGCCTGCAGAAGCCGGGGCCGCTTCCTTCGCGCTCGATCGGACCGGTGGAGCCCCCGAGCCTCGGTGGTGTTCGTCCATCGGTAGCGGGACGGTGACGGCCGCGACGGACGAATTGGCGCTGACCAGTCTCACCATCGGCCGGGGTTCGACGGCACCCAAGGGCATCGTCGCCTTCTCGAAGTCACTCGGGGAGGCCCGATGGGCGATAGCGGGTGGGACTCGGCCTCGGGACTGGCTCACGCCGCCGGCGGTCCTCGATGGAACCGTCATCGCGAGTACCCGCGGCGGGGTCGTTGCGGCCATCAGTGGGGCGGATACCGATGCGTAGCCGCGTGTCACCTGGCTTCGGGTGGGCGGCGATCGTCGGCGGCGTCCTCGCGGTCCTGGTCCAGATGCCCGCTTCATGGTATGGAGTGGAGGCCCGCGATTCCTACCTCTTCGACCCGCCCGCGCTGAGCCCGCTCTGGATCAACCGCGAACTCATCCCGATCCTCTCGGTGATCGCCGTCCTGGGGTTGCTACTCGGTGTCGTCGGTCTGCTCAGACGTGACCGACCGGTCTCGGGCCGTTTCCGACGCTGGGGCGCGTTAGCGGCGAGTATCGGGTTCGGCCTCCTGACCGTCGCCGTGCCGATGTTCCAGTACGGAACCAGTGACGCTGGCGAGGAGCGTCTCTTCCTCACCCTCGGGGCGTTCGGACTCGGAGTATTGGGACTGGTATTCGTCGTGCCGTCGCTGGTTTCGCTGGCGTACGGGTATGCGAAAACCGACCGACCCCGTCTCGGGTACGCGTTTGCGGGCGTGTTAGTCGGGGTACCGATTCTTTCTTTCCTGGTCCCGAGCCCTATCGATGCCTTTGCCGCGGCACTGCCGATCGGCGTCGCCTGGGGGTGGCTCGGGATCGACTTGCTCGAACACCCCGAACCGCTTCAGCCGATGGATTCCGGCTCCGACGAGTAGCGGGTCCCAACACCATGGGAAGCCTTCTTTAGACGTCGCTGTTAGCGATTTGGGAGTGTCGTGTGGCCGCCGTTCCCCCGGGCAGGTAACCCGAAACGGCGAGTCGTGACTGCCCACCGAATCGCATCCTGCCCTCGAATTTACCGGGACAGCGTGAATGTCAGTGGTTTTCCTGGGTGTGTTCGTCGAGTGCGTCTACCGTGGCGAATGTATCTCCGCAGGCTACACACTCTTTGTGCGCGAGGGCGACGTGTTGTGAGAGTCCGGCGGGCGATTCGAAGTCGTGTTCGCAGGTGATGCAGGTGAATTGTTTCGTCGTTACCATAGCAATTTGTGTGTGATTCTCTGTCAGTATAAATGTATCCAGCACGGGTCACGTGCCGTGACCCGATGGAGGACGGGAAACCTGGTTTTCACGAATGTTTGATTATTGCCGGTAAATTTCGAAATAGTATACTGCACAGGGAGTAAACACACGGAATCTACTAGTAGATTAAAGGATTATTAGGGACATGCTTAAATACTGTTGTTTGCTACCGATTAGCACGATGCGACGGCAAGCCTACACCGCCGAGAACGCTCACTTCGAGTGTGCGGACTGTGGCACCCGTGTCGAATCGCCCGGTTCGAGAGTCTGTGAAAACTGTGATGGCCCGC
>CAZQNH010000092.1:0-5711 GCA_964594685.1 uncultured Halobacteriales archaeon | reverse complement strand
CGGGCGAGATCCAGGCCCAGAAGGACTCCGGTGAGTCCATCGAACTCGACCTCGGCGGCGGGGTGGTCGAACTCGAACCCGAAATGGTGGCGGTGGAGACCGAATACCGGACCGAAGCCGGCGAGGAGGTCGCCGTCATCGAGGCTTCGTTCGGGACGATCATCGTCGTTCCATAACATCGACTCGTCCCGGCGACACATCTCGGACTGTCCGCGGCAATCTTCCGGTGGGTCTGGTTAGTCGTGTTCGTGCCAGTAGTCCGCGAGCCGATACAATATATAGAGCACGGCGTTCAGGAAGCCGGTCGCCAAGAACAGGCCCCCAAGGGACGGGCCGAGCGTTTCACCGATTCCGCTGGGGCCGCCGATCTCACTCACACCGAACGTGAAGAACGCCGCGATCACTCCCCAGACGAGGAGGATCGCTGCGATCCGTGCGCCGTCTTCGATGTAGTTGGGGATGGAGTGCGACGAGGGAATCGTTGGAAGCGTCGTCATCACCGACCCCGTCACAGGGCACGGGGAAAGCACTCCCGAATGAGACGACGGCGGTTTCATGATAGGGGGTAGCAAACGTCGGAGGCGAGAACCGGTTCTGTTACATTCCCTCGAACTCCGTTACCAGCTCCACGCCGGTCGTCCCGTACTCGGACATGGCAGCCAGTCGGTCCGAGACGGCCTCGAGGGACACCTGGTTCGTGACGAGTGCCCCTGGATCTACCCGGCCGGCGTCGATCATCCGGAGCAACTCATCGTACCGCGACGGTGGCATCCCCCGCGAGCCGACGAAGGAGACGTCCCAGCGGGTCATCGAATCGATGGGTAGTGGGACTTCGCCCTGCTCGGCGTCGGTCGTCAGTCCGACCTGCACGTGAATCCCCCTCGTCCGGAGACACTCGATGCTGTTCCGGCAGGTCTCCGCCCGCCCGAGTGCATCGACCGAGACGTGTACGCCCCCGTTCGTATGGTCCTCGATGGCTGACGGGACGTCGTCTCGCTCGCTCCCGTTCAGCGTCACGGACGCGCCAAGTTCGAGCGCCATTGCGAGTGGTTCCTCGCGGATGTCCACCGCGAGCACTTGCGCGCCCAACGCGTCCGCGATCTGGACGGCCGCTAATCCGAGTCCACCGCAGCCGTGGACCGCCACCCAGTCGCCGGCCTCGACGTCGGCGCGATGCGCCAGGGCGTGGAAGGCGGTGACGTATCGACAGCCCAGGGCCGCGGCGTCCGCCGCCGAGACCCCTTCTGGGAGTTCGACGAGGTTATATTCCGCGTGGGGAACCTGAAACTGCTCGGCAAAAGCCCCCGGCACCGACTCCTCGAAACCCAGGGCGTAGCCGTCCTCGCAGACGTTCCCGTGGCCGTTCCGGCACTGATGACAGGTGCCATCGCCGAGGTTGAACGGGGCGGTGACTCGGTCACCGGGGGCAAACGAGTCAACATGCTCTCCCACCGCCACGACCCGGCCGGCGGGCTCGTGGCCGAGCACTTGGCCGAGCGGGACCTGGTCGTCGGCCCACTCGCCGTGCCCTTGCCAGGCGTGCCAATCGCTCCGACAGATCCCACATGCCTCCACCCCAACGACGGCACCGTCGGGCTCCGGCTTTGGCTCGGGAACCGACTGGAGCTCGAGTGGCTCGTCGTAGGATTCCAGAACGAGTGCTCGCATACCTGGCCCTGTGCGGGCCGCTCACAAAGTCCTACCGTGCGGCGCCAGCGGCCCCGCCCCTATCCAGAGTAATCCACGTAGTTCGCCCCGCGCATCTCCTCGAGGAGGTTGATCGCGGCGTCGGCCCCCTCGCCCACAGAGGAGGCGACCTGGCGGTTGCCGCCGATGCAATCCCCGGCGGCGTATACCTTCTCCATCCCGGCGTTCAGCTCCTCGTCGACGTCGATGTAGCTACCGTCCGTGGGAAGCCCGAGCATCTCCGCGAGATCTTGGCCGCCGGCCTGCCCGACGGCAACGAAGAGCCCTTCGAGGGGGGTCTCCGAGCCATCGCCGAACTCGACCGCCTCGAGCTCGCCGTTGCCCGCCAGTCGATCCATCGGCGTCTCGATGACAGGTATCCCCTCGCGGTCGAGCCGCTCCCGGAGTTCGGCGGACATCGTGGGCTCACTCCCGTTCGTGTAGAGGGTCACGTCGTCGGTGTAATCGAGGAGGAGCAGGGCCTCTTTGGCGGCATAGTTCGCCCCGCCCACGACTCCGACGCGCTGGTCCTGGTAGAAGAAGGCGTCACACTCCACACAGTGGGAGACACCCTGGTTCTCGAAGGCCTCGATGTTGCCGATGCCCGGCGTCTTGTACGACCCCCCGGTCGCGATGATGAGCCCCTCGGCGGTGTACTCCTCGTGTTCGGTTTCGACGCTGTAGCGCATCCCGTCCTGGCCCACGCGAATCACCTCCTCCTCGACGAACTGGGCGCCGAATCGTTCGGCATGTTCCTGCCCCAGTTCGACGAGTTCCGGACCGGTCGTTCCCTCGGGGAATCCGAGGTAGTTGTCGATCGTCTCGACGTCACGTGTGGTCCCGCCCCCTTTGTCGAAGACCAGGGTCTCCTGGCCCGCTCGCGCCGTGTAGATCGCGGCGCTCGAGCCGGCGGGCCCACCGCCGATGATGATCACGTCTGCCATGTACAAATCACTCAATACTACCGGACTTTTCAATCTCACGGTTACCCGCTACCCCGTTTTAAAGTCGCCGAAATGGCTATTGAGGGTAGTTCCCTGGGGATACCGCTGTAAACCGGGTTTGAAGCTATTGTGCACATAATACAATTATGCATGCCATTCGGGTCCCGATCCACTATCGACATCGAGTCCGAAGGGGAGTCGTTTTCCCGTCCCCGTCAGTGGGTCCGGGTATGGATCCGCGCATCCGCGAGCACGCCGAGGTGCTCGTCGACTGGAGCGCCCGGATCGAATCCGGGGACGACGTTGTCGTCTCGGTCGGGGCTGGCGCCAATGAGCTGGCCGTAGCTGTCGCCGCGGCGCTTGGGGAGCGAGGCGCGAACCCGCTTTTCACCTACGACACCAGCGAAGTCAGGCACGCATTCCTCGAGGCCCACGAGGGCGACTTCGAAGCCGGCCCGAATCACGAACTGACTCTCTACGAAGCCGCCGACGCGGTCCTCTCGCTCCGCGGGGCGAGGAACACCGCCGAGCTCGCGAATCTGGCAGGCGACACCCGCCAAGCCTACGATCGTGCCCGTACCGGTATCCGCGAGGCCCGGATGGCGACCGACTGGGTCTCGACCCAGCATCCCACCCGAGCGATGGCTCAGCAGGCCGGGATGGGGATCGAGGAGTACCGAGAGTTCGCCTACGATGCTATCCTGCGGGACTGGGCGGCCCTCGCTGAGGAGATGCAACGCCTGAAGTCCATCCTCGACGAGGGCAGGGAGGTCAGACTCCTGAAGGCCGGGACCGACCTCACGATGTCGATAGCGGGGCGTACCGCGGTCAACAGCGCTGCCTCCGTCGCATACGAGTCCCACAACCTGCCGAGCGGCGAGGTCTTCACCGCGCCATATGCAACCGAGGGGACGGTAAAGTTCGACGTCCCGATGACTATCTCCGGTAAGCGAGTCCGGGAGGTCGCGCTCACCTTCGAGGACGGGGAAGTCATCGACTTCCGGGCCGCCCAGAACGAGTCGGTGATCGCCGAGGTCCTGGAGACAGACGAAGGGGCCAGGCGACTCGGCGAACTCGGTATCGGGATGAACCGCGGCATCGATCGGTTCACCGACAACATCCTCTTCGACGAGAAGATGGGCGAGACGGTTCACCTGGCTCTCGGGCGGGCCTACGACGCAAATCTGCCCGACGGCGAGTCGGGCAACGAGAGTGCGGTCCACGTCGACCTCATCACCGACACCAGCCAGGATGCCCGCCTCGAGGTCGACGGCGAGGTGATCCAGCGGGACGGTCGGTTCCGGTGGGAGGACGGCTTCGAAGACTGACCGGCAGCCGTCGTGGGGCGACCTCTCGGGATAGCACAAACTACTATCGAAGTCTACGACTGGTTTTTCCCCCTGTCTTCCGTGTATTCACATATGCAACGACGAGCGTTCCTTGGCGGGCTGGCGGCCGTCGGCGGAACCGCCCTCGCGGGATGCACCGCCCCCGTCGGCCCGGGACGCCTCTCGAACCCGGTGGAGACGCGGGAGCCAGCGGAGGTAGTCCTCCGGTTCGGCGAGGCAGGTGAACCAGTGGCGAGAAGCACCATCGACTATACGGACACACCGGTGACCGGCGAGATCCTCCCGGTCCGATACCTGATGTGGCACCGGGAGGGGACGACCGTCGAGTCACTCCGGTTGTCGATCCGGGCGCCACCGGTCGCTCACCAGGTCCCGGCGGCTGTCTACCTTGCGGTCCCAGAGAACGGTGAGATTCCGGACCTCGAACTCTTCTCGGACCGCGACACCGGGACGCCCACGATCGAGATCGAGGATCTGGGTATCATGGGTGAGGGAACCTTCGGGATCGATTTCTACGTCGAGCCCACCGTGGCGGATGATCCGCTCACAGCCCGGATCGATGTCTCGAGTCAAGTCACGGAATCAGGACTCCTCGGCCGGGAGTACGAGCTCGAAGGCACGACACGTATCGAGATGGCGAGAGGCGAGTCGCAGCGATAGCGAAAGGCAATTCGAAGCGATAGCGCGAGGCGAGTCGGAGCGATAGCGCAAAGGAGCTGCGGCAGGCGCCCACGGTGGCCAGAACGGCACGTTTCGTGCCGGTGGGGCTCTCCGACCGCTCCGGGAACCCACTATTTTGTCGCTCGCACGCCTACCGGCCGCCCATGACCGGACCACTTCTCGAGGCGGTCTCCGGCATCGTCCACGAACCGACTCAGAAGAAGGGGTTGGGCGTCGATCTCACGGTGTCGGAGGTCTATCGAGTGACTCAGCCTGGTCGGGTGGATTTCGGGGGTGGGGAACTCGAGTCGGCCGAACTCGACCCGGTCGAGACCGAGTTGCGGAACCCGGGGGACGATTACGGCTGGTGGAGCCTCGAGCCCGGGCAGTACCTCATCGGGTACAACGAGTCGATCGACGCGGCGGGCGACCGGTCTTTCGTCGTCCAGACGCGGGAGGAGGTCCGGGTGCGTGGTGGCTTTCATCCGACCCTCCACGTCGCAGAACTCCACCGGATGCCGTTCGTGGTCGGCGGTGCAGGAATCCGGCTCAAGGAGAACGCGCGGGTCTCGACCCTGTTGGATCGTGGTTAGCAGGCGGACCCGGAGTTGGCGGAGACCCCGGCTGTGACTCGGTGCCCGGAACGGTGTTCCGCACTCCCGCGAGGCCGATCCGGGCCGGGAGTCAGTACATGGACAGGGTTGGTCGGGTGTCCCTATTTGAATCTTCAGCAGTTTCCAGGCGGAGCCTCGCGCCTCAAGGAGTGAGCGAAGCGAACGAGTAGGCCGGAGAGGAAGCCGAAAACGCCGCCACATCGCACGAACCCTTGGCATCCGTTCTCCCACAGATGGATAAATCATCAGGTACACATCTGACATATGGAAGTGCGGCGAACTGTCCCGGTCAAACTCGCCGTGGACAGCGACGACGCCGCACTTCTGCGCGAAACAGTAGACGAGTTTCTGTGGGCCGCGAACTACGTCGTCGACCACGCTTGGCAGGGCGAATACAAGACCACGAGCAAGGCACAGTTGCAGGAAGAAACCTACGAGGAGGTACGCGACCAGACGCG
>CAZQNH010000091.1:0-6041 GCA_964594685.1 uncultured Halobacteriales archaeon | reverse complement strand
AGATCCGCGACGTGGACCTCCCTTGGGCGATACCAGTTCCGTGGTGGGCCGCCGACGAAGGCGATCTTGTCTCCCTCCGGGCTCCAGGCCAGCTCGCGCACGAAGAGGTCCCCGTCGGTGATCTGTTCGATGTCCGGGTCCGATTCCGCTGGATCGACGAGGTACAGATCCAGGAACATCGAGTTGTCCGGCCACTCTGACCGGTTCGTCAGGAAGGCGATGCCGCGCTCGCCCCAGGCGGGCCGGAGACCGGAGTCTGGCTCGGATGCACCCGCTCCGTATGCGTCATCGAGCCGTCGCTCCTCCCCGGTTTCGACGTCGACGACGAACAAGTACGTGCGCACGTCGTCGAGCCAACCGACCCCGTCGGCCTTATGCTGGAGGCGCTCGATCTCGATCGGTCCGCCGTCGCGGCGCTCCTCGAGTTTTGCTTGCTGTTCCTCGGTGGGGTCCCGGGCCGCGACGACAAGCCGCTCCCCGTCTGGGCCCCAGTCGAACTCGCGGACACCTTCCCCGCGGTCCGTGACCCGGACCGCATCGCCGCCCCGCTGTAGGTCGAACAGCCAGACTTGGTTCTTCGGCTCTTCGTCATCCTCGCCCGCTCCCGACTGGTCTTCCGCATCTTCGCCCCCATCTTCCGCCTCAGCGTCAGAGCCTGGCTCGTCTTGGGCATCACCGTGTTCGGACTCGGGTTCTCGGTCGACGCGCTGGTCGAGTCCTGGCTCGCGTTTCGCCAGGACGGTCAGTTTCGAGCCGTCGGGGCTCCATGTCGGGGCGGATGCGGAGGAAGCCTGGGTCAACCGGTGGGGAGTCTGTGAGCCATCTGCGGGGGCGACGAAGACGCTGCTGAGGCGCTCGTCATCCTGGGCGTCGAACTCGTCGACGGTGAAGGCCACCCGGTCGCCGGACGGGGAGACGGCGATATCGGTCGGGGTTGTGAGCTCGTAGAAGTCCGCAATCGACAGTGGGTCTGCCATGTCCAATTGCCCTCGGGGGGCGGGTTTGAATGTTGGCGTCTCGGGTGATCGAAGACGGACCACTCTCCCTCGAGCTTCAGATACCGACCTCGGCCGTGGTGGGTCCCTGCGGGATCGGAACCCTGAGCAGGAATAAGACGTGCCTGCGGGGCATTATTAACTCGTTCGAGCCGCATATTTTTCGTATGGATGGGGCACGCACCGACGATACCAATCCGCCTCGATCTCGGGGGCTTTCCCGTCGGTCGGTGGCGAAGGTGAGTGGGGCGGTGGCTGGCGGCCTCGCCGTCGCCCTCGGTTTCCTCACGGGTGCCGTGGATGTCGACATTCGCGAGAGCCCCGATGACCGGTTTGCAGCTGTCGAGGCTGACGTCTCTGACGGGACGGTTTCGCTGCCGCGGCCGCAGACTGCCGAGGGCGACACCCGGGTCGCAACGGCTATCGCAAAAAGACGGTCCCGACGCGAGTACGCGGACGAACCGATACCCCTGGCGGAACTCGGACAACTGCTCTGGGCCGCCCAGGGGGTCACCCAACGGAAGGTCGGGACCGTCGATTTCCGGGCAGCACCCAGCGCCGGGGCAACATATCCGCTCGAAGTCTTCGTGGTGCCGGACGAACCCGGTATCGAGGACGTCGAGCCGGGTGTCTTTCACTACCGTCAGGACGATCACCAACTCGAACGGGTACGGTCGGGTTCGTTCGGCTCCCGACTGCAATGGATCGCCATCGACCAGGAATGGGTGGGTGAGGCGGCGATGAACATCGTGATCACCAGTATCGACGAGCGCACGACCGAACGATATGGCGTCCGGGGCAGACGCCGGTACGTCCCCATGGAAGCGGGGCATGTCGGCCAGAATATCTACCTCCAGGCCGAATCACTCGGGCTCTCGACGGTCGCCATCGGGGCATTCCGGGACGATGCCCTGCGCTCGCTCCTGGACATCGGGGAAGACCACCGACCGCTCTATATCTATCCCGTCGGGAAACGAGCATGACTGGAAGCGCCGACCACCTGCTCGGACTCTGGTGGGAGGTAGGATTCACGCATCAGGGGTTGGCCACGGCGACGCTCTGGCTGACGATACTGACCACCGGTACTGGGATCTGGTTGCTCTGGCTTCGATATGGGAGGCCGGGTGGAGGGAATCTGCCGACCGCCCTGCGCTGGTCCCACATCGTCTTCGGGCTGGCGATGGCCGTCTACATGTTCGCGACCTACTGGATCGTCCCGGTCTGAGCTGGCGGAGACCTGGCAGATGCGGGTAAGATTTTCAGTCCCGCTGAACACATACCTAGCTATGCCCGAGGAGTCCACCCGGCAGGCACAGGCCCACTGTGTCAACTGCGGGTTCGAGGCACCGCGTGGCAGTGATACCTGGATCCAACTCGACCATCCGCCGCTCGGGACGGTGACCGAGTGCCCCGAGTGTGGCAGTACACAGATCCATAGCGACCGGTGATCCGACGCCGGAAAGGGAGCGCATCTCGCGTACCGGAGCGGGCCCTCCCCCTTTTAAAGACATTGTAATATTATAGTACAAACACCGGTTTGAGACTCGCTACCGCCTGATTTGGCTGCATTTTTATACGGAACGGTTCCATGGGCGAGTATACAGGTGGCAGTGGGACAACCCAATGACGAATACCGTTCGCCGCACGAATCACCCCCTATGGACCTTGCGTGGACGTGTTCTCCGCTCCTCAGAGCCGATGGAACCATCCACTATCCCTGAATTCGCGTGGGATACATGAGTGTTCGTCGGGCCCGCCTCGTCCTTCCGGCCATCATCTTCAGCGTCCTGCTCGCCCAGGTACTTCTCTATCCAGGGATCGATATCCTGGTCAGGGCTCTGGGCGCCGAAACGGACCTCGATGCGTCGATGTGGTTCCTCGCGGCCGAGTTCGGGGCGTTCGTCGTGTTCGCCGGCGTCTGGGGGGCGGCGAGCGATGTGGCCGGCGAGCGGCGACGATTTATCGCGTTGGGTGCGGTGGGCGGGGCAGTCGGCTACGCGGTCCTCGCCATCCTGCCCCAGGTCGTCTCCATTTCCTTCCTCGCCGTCATCGGGTTGCGGGCCCTCCAGGGCGCGGCGACCATCGGGGCGTTGTCGCTCGCCATGACGATGCTCATGGACCTGGATGGCGGCCACGGACGCAATATGGGGGCAGCGGGGATCGCGATCGGGTTCGGGATGTCACTCGGCTCGCCGATCGGGGGCCAGCTCTACGAGATCGGGCCACTCTATCCGCTCTACGTGGCAAGCAGTCTCCTCTTCGTGGTCGGCCTCTTGGCCTTCGCCATCGAGGACCGGGCACCGTCGCCGGATAGAACCACGATGCTCGATGTCTTCGCCAGTGTTCGGGACCAGCCAGCACTCGGCATCCCGTTCGCCTATGGGTTCATCGACCGGTTCACCGCCGGCTTCTTCGCCCTCGTCGGGACACTCTATTTTCGGAACATCTTCGGGTTGAGTCCCGGGGCGACTGGCCTCATGCTGGCATTGTTCTTTGCACCGTTTGCCCTCTTTCAGTACCCCTTCGGCATCGTCTCCGACCGGATCGGCCGAACGATTCCGATCGTCGCTGGGTCTGCGGCCTACGGGATCGGGGTCTGGGGCGTGGGCCTCGCCCCGACGGTGGAGACTGCCGGTGGCATGATGGTGGTCGTCGGCCTCCTCGGCGCGATGATGGCACCGGCGACGATGGCGCTGGTGACCGACCTCGCAATGGAGACCGAGCGGGGCGTAGCCATGGCCGGGTTCAACGTGTTCGGCAGCCTCGGATTCCTCGGCGGGGTTGTGATCGCTGGGTCGATTGCCTCCAGGGTCGGGTACCTCCCCGCCTTCGTGGCGACAGGAGGGCTGGAACTCGCCGTCGCCCTCGCCACATTACCCTTCTTCCTGCGCTGGGGGCGGAATCGAGAGGGTGGGATGGCCTGACTCCGCACGTGAGACGGTCCGTGCTGCGGATGCATCGTTTCGGCTCCGAGTACTCCGGGTTACCCAGTCGGAGGGAGGACGTTCTCGAGATCACCGCTCCAGTACCTACTCAGTAATCCCATCGCTACCCCCTTGTATTATCAGTGAGTTGAGACTGTGATCTGACCCCGTCTCGCAGTCAGAGCGGCCTGCTCTACATGAGGACTCGATCGTGGCGGAATGTCCTACTGGGGTATCCAATAGTGGGCGACGAACCGCCTATTGCCTCGTCTTTGTACAAAAATCATCCAGCTGTACCGCAGGATACAGCGGTTGCTGGGAGGATGAAACCGTCGGGCGCGGCGGACCTTAAAACAGGCAAATATGCGGGCATCGAGTATTTTCTTTCAAACAGCCTATATTTATAGGACCGGGGGTCAGGGTGATGGGTCAGTCACATGGCGATATCCAGGGCCGGGCGCGAACCGGCGTTGCATGGGCCAAAGACACCGTTGATGATATCGATGCGTTCGCCCGTCGGCTCGGGCCGGACGCGAATACCTATCTGAAGGTGACCGCGAGCCTGTGCCCCGAATGTGTGGCGGCAGGTGGCGAAGCGGACCTGCGGGTCCCGATGGTCGTCTACGAGGCCGACGGCGAGATCCGGCTGGCGAAAGAATGCGAGGAACACGGTGTGTTCCGCGATGTGTACTGGAGCGACGCGGACCTGTACTATCGGGCGCGTGACTGGGGCGAGTTCGACGACCACTTAGACACTGCTCACGTCCTCCCGGCGGAGGGAGGTGTCGCCTGTCCGCTCGATTGCGGACTCTGTCCCGGCCACAAATCTCACACGGGACTCGGGAATATCACGGTCACCAACCGGTGCGATCTCAACTGTTGGTACTGCTTCTTCTATGCCCGGGAAGACGACCCGATCTACGAGCCCACCCTTGCGGAGATTCGGGAGATGGTCCAGCGCCTGGCGGATGAGGACCCGATCGGCAACAATGCCATCCAGATCACTGGGGGTGAACCGACGCTCCGTGAGGATATCGTCGAGGTCGTCGAGACCGTTCAGTCGGTGGTCGATCACATCCAGCTCAACACGCACAGTATCCGACTGGCGGGAGACCCGGGCCTGGCCCGGGACCTGCGCGAGGCTGGTGTCAACACGATATACACGAGCTTCGACGGGGTGACGGCCGAGACCAACACGAAGAACGTCTGGGAACTCCCCGAGGCGATCCGGACCTACCGGGAGGTAGACCTCCCGACCGTCCTGGTCCCCACCCTCATCGGCGGGCACAACCTGCCCGAGATCCGCGACATGATCCGGTTCGCGGCCGCCAACGCCGATATCGTCAAGGGGCTCAACTTCCAGCCCGTCTCGATCGTCGGCCGGATGCCCGACCACGAGCGACGGGAACAGCGGGTGACGATCCCGGATGCTATCCACGCGATCGCGGCGCAGACTGACGGTGCCATCCCGACGGACGCCTGGTATCCCATCCCGAGTGTGCTCCCGGTCTCGGCGTTCTCCGAGACGTGGAACGATTCCCCCCTCTATGAGCTCTCGAATCACTTCGCCTGTGGCATGGCTACCTACGTGTACGTCGACGGGGACGAATTGATCCCCATCACCGACTTCTTCGACGTGAAGCCGTTCCTTCGAGCGATCGAGGAACTCGCCGAGACACACGAACCCCCGCTCTCGAAGGCTCAGAAAGCGAGGGTGGGGGCCAGGCTTGCCTGGGAACTTTACCATCACGTCGACCGGGCCCGAGAACCCGACGACGTGCACCTCGCGAGGTGGTTGCTCGAGGGGCTCACCGCGGGCACGTACCAGGGGCTGGTCGACTTCCACAAGCACTCCCTCTTCCTCGGCATGATGCACTTCATGGACCCGTATAATTACGATGTGGACCGCGTCCAGCGATGTGACATCCACTACGCCATGCCGGATGGACGGGTCATCCCGTTCTGTGCGTACAATGTCCTCCCGAACCGCTACCGGGACGCGACCCACGAGGAATATTCGGTCCCTGCATCCGACTTCGTGGAGCGCCCCTCGGTGTCCACTGTCGATGCGAAGGACCCAGACAAGACTCGACTACGAACTGAGATGGTCACCGGCCGCGAG
>CAZQNH010000090.1:0-6150 GCA_964594685.1 uncultured Halobacteriales archaeon | reverse complement strand
GGCTACGTCTTCCAGGACCACACCCTCTTCCCGTGGCAGACTGCCATCGAGAACGTCACCTTCCTCAGACGCATGGCGGGGAAGTCGCCGGACCCGGGCGAGGCACGACAGCTACTCGCGGAGATGGGCCTCGACGGCTTCGAGGAGTCCTATCCCGACGCACTCTCGGGTGGCATGAAACAACGGGTCGCGATCGCCCGGGCGCTTCACCTGGGGGCAGACCTGCTGCTGATGGACGAACCCTTCGGCGAACTCGACGAGTTGACCAGGGAGACCATCGGCGTCGAGATCAGGCGGGTCTGGCGGGACCACGAGAAGACGGTCCTCTTCGTCACACATAGCGTCCCCGAGGCGGTCCTGCTGGGGGACCGGTGTCTCGTCGTGGATGGCCCACCAGGCCGGGTGGAGCGCAGCGTCGATATCGACCTGCCGCGACCCCGGGACGAGTCGGTCCTCGAATCGAGTGAGTTCCAGGCTGCCGTCTCCGAGATCCGGGCAATCTTGCATGGAGAACGATGAGCGCTACCCCCATCCGACCCCATCGACTCGCAGGCATCTCACTCGCCGGAGTCGTCGTCGGGATCGTCGCATGGTGGGCGATCACGGTTGCCCTGCAGCCGCCCGCCTACCTCCTTCCACCGCCCTCGAGTGTCGCTGGCCGACTGGCGGGAAACCCGGACCTCTATCTTCGGAACGCGGCGATCACGCTAGAGAAGATACTTGTTGGGGGTTCGCTCGGGGCTGTCGCTGGAATCCTGCTTGGCAGTCTCATCGCCCATGTCGAACTCCTCCGGAACGCGCTCATGCCCTATCTCGTGACGATGCGGGTCCTGCCCAAGATCGCGATCGCCCCGGTGCTCCTCCTGTATCTGGGGTTGGGGATGGAGACGGCAGTCCTCTTCGTCGCCATCATCTCGGTGTTCCCCGTGGTCATCAGCACCGCCGCGGGTTTCGAACGGGTGCCGGACCGACACCTGGACCTGCTGAACTCGGTGGACGCGGACCCGATCTCGGTTTTCGTCCGGGTCAGGGCCCGATACGCGCTCCCTGACGTCTTTGCCGGGCTGAAACAGGCGGTCGCCCTGGCGGTCATCGGGGCGATCGTCGCCGAGTGGATCCTCTCGACGAGCGGGCTCGGGTACCTCATCCTGGTGTCCGCCGAGAACCTCCAGACGAGCGTGTTGCTCGCGGCCCTCGCATTATTATTGGTCGTCGGGCTCGGGCTCTACGGCGCGATGGCCGGCATCCAGCGAGCCAGTCTCGGCTCGTCGAGCCGGTATTCGAGTCAGGCCTGATCGGGACGCCCGTCGGTTGCCGACAGCCCCGGCCAACCGTCGAGGTCAGCGCGGTGCCGTGGGACCCAAACCCGAGCTTAGGCCCAGCGTGAATGGCGCTGTACGAGGGCCGGGAGACCGTAGAAGGCGACACCGAGGAGCGCCAGGGTCGCGAGCGCAGCGAACATCAGCGGGGTCCGGAGGTAGGTCGAGGCCTCGAAGACCTGGAATCCCAGTCCCGATTCGAGGATGACGAACTCGGCCACGACGGCCCCGACGACGCTCAACGCCGCCGCGAGTTTCACCCCCGCGAAGACGCTCGGGGCCGCCGCCGGGAGCTCTATCCGCAGGAAGGTGAGCCATTCGGGAGCCGACACTGACCGGGCGAGGTCGAGGTATGGCTGGGGGACGGCTCGCAGCCCATCGTAGGAGGCGATGACGATGGGAAAGACCGTCATCGTCGTGACCAGGACGATACGCGCACCGATGCCGTTGCCGATCCAGAGGAAGACGAGCGGTGCAATCGCCACCAGCGGGGCGATCCGCATCGCGACGACATACGGCAGCGCGAAGGCCGCGATGGAACGCGACCTGGAGACCGTGAACGCGATCGGGAATCCCACTGCGATCCCGCCCAGCAATCCGCCGGCTGCAGTGGCGCCGGTGATGGCACTCGCTTCGAGCAGGAGCGCCCAGTTCTCGACCAGCGCCAGGCCGACGTCCGTCGGCGCGGGCAGAATCACCGGGGCGATTCCGGCCGAGCGCGCGTATAGCTGCCAGCCACCCAGGAGCGCAACCAGAAGCAGGGCTGCAGGTGTCGAGCGGTACACCCCCTGCTGGACGGTCCGGGACCGACCCTTCCACCCAGCAGGTGCCGACATCGATCACCCGGCGTCGCCGACGAGGTCCTGGAACGACCCGATGTACTGGTAGTCCGTCTCCAGATACTCGTTCGTGAACACCGAGGTCGGGTCGACGGTGCCGCCGAGCAGGTCAGCGTCGGCCAGGGCCGAATGGGTGGTCTCCCAGGGTGTCTCCGTATTCCATCCCCATCCTTTCTCGGCCACCGTGTCAGAAGGGATGAATCCCTCTGCCATCCGCTTCCATTTGTCCAGGGCCTGCTCGCGGGATTCCTCCAGTACCGGGTTGGCCTCGACGAGGAAGTCGACGCCCTCTTCGGGGTTGTTCATGGCGTAGGCGGTTCCTTTGGCGGTCCCTTGCAGGAAGGCCCGGACGGCGTCCGGATGTTCCTCGGCGTACGCTGGCGCGGTCGCGAGGACGTGGCCGTACGAGGGCACGGTTTCGGCGACGGGGATCGAATGGGTGGTCCGGTCCTGATGTTGGGCGGCGATGGCATCGCCGAAGACCCCGCCGGCCGCGTCGACGTCGCCGGAGAGGAGTTTCTGGACCGTATCGTACCCCGTGTTGACCATCTCGACGGAATCGAGGACGCCCTTCCGCTCGAGGAGCAGCTTCGTCAGGATCTTCACCATCCCGGGACCTGTGCCGACGGTGGTGCCTTCGAGTTGGTCGACCGACTCGAGCGGGCCGCCGAAGGTCTCCTCCGTGGTGAAGACGACCACCGGGCTCTGTTGCATCATCACCCCGACCGCGAGCGTGGACACGTCCCGGCTGTTGATGTTGAGTACCTGGTCGCTGCTGGTCACCCCGAAGGCGACGTTCTCGAGGCCGACCTGCTTCGCGGAGAAGTCGGAGCCCTCGCCCGCCTGGATGTCCGAGATCGGGAGCCCCCGGTCCTCGTAGAAACCCATGGCCTTGGCCGTGAAGTACGGCACATGGAGGCCGTTCGGTTTCCAGTTGAGCAGCAGATCGGCGCTGTCGACGTCGGGGTCCGGCGAGGCGGCTGTCTCGGGCGTCGTCGTCTCGGTTTCTTCGTCCGTGGTTGTTTGTGCACCATAGCCGCCTGCGCTGCCGTCACTCTCGCCGAGGCAGCCGGCGGCTAGCGTGAGTCCCGTCGCGGCGATGACCTCGCGCCGTCGTGGCATATGTCCACATATATGATGGGGTTTTAATAAACCACTCGTCGGCCCCTTTTTATGCCCCTTCTCGGTAGGTCAACTCGAGTGCGTTTCTTGCAGGTGTGTCACCACGTCCGAAAGCCCCCCGCTCGACCGTCCGGGACACTCACGGCTCACTTCGGTTCGCGGTTCGCTCTCCGAGACTCCCTCCGGTCGTCTCGCGCCGCTCGATCACCACCCTGTCGGCCCCTTTCGTCGCCCCACCCGGAAACCAGTCCAACTTCGGGATTCGACAGCGCCCTGATTGCTCCTTTTTCGTACGGTCTCGTGTCACTCGATCGCCGCCGGGTGTGCACTGGCTGTACGCTGGTGTGTACATCCAGAGGCGTTCCAGTGCAGAATGACAAACCGACACGGGCCACGCTGTCACCCAGAATCGGAACCCACAACCCGGACCTGCTAGTTCTCCGGGTATGTCCTCGTTGGAAGATGAGACCTATCGGGTGGCGCCAAACACGAGACGATTCTCTCTGCCACTTTCCCCTCTCTCTCGAAGACCAGTATCGGACGGCTTTAGACGAGACGGAGGCGATTAGCATGGCTGTCGACGAGTCGCTACCCCGGCGACGCGTCGAGAGCGGGGAGTAGATGGCAATAGCGAGAGAGGAATGAATCTTCGGTGGGTGGGACACCGACAGCGGCCGAGCGGGTGGTCGGCACAAGCGACCACCGATAACGGCCGCTTTCGGGGAGGTGTCTTTATCGAACCTGTCCAGTCGACACAGCCAACCCAGTCGCGGGCGCCAGGGAATCCACCGAACACGGGGTCACAGGACCGAAATCCGGACGAAATCCGGGTTAATCGTCCTCGAATTCGCCTGAACTCGGCGGCTACCGGCCCGAACCCGCCGGAAACCGATTCCACGGTCTGGGGTTTATATGCCCACTGGTGACAGACGTCCAGTTGCAATGAAGCGAACCTTCGCCCTCGTCGTCGCGGTGTCGGTCCTCATGGCCGGCATCGTCCCCGCGATGGCCGCCGCACAGCCCGCGGCGGACTCGGCGGCGATCGACGACGCGACGATCGTGGCACAGGCAGACGAGAACGCAACCGATGCTAACGAGACCGAGGACGCCGGCGAGCCGGACGAGAACGCGACCGAGAACGCAGCCGTCTCACCCGGCGCCAAGCTTGCTGGAGCCCTAGGCGCCCAGGAAGCCGAGTTGCAGGGCGAGATGGAACAGCGGACCTTCGGCCTTCAGGTCGCCGCCGCGGCGACGAACGGCTCGAAGGCCCAGGTTCTCGCGCACACGCAGGAGCGACTGCAGGAGCGATTGAACGAGACCAGTGAGCGTCTCGAGGAGCTGAAGCAGGCCCGCGAGAACGGGAGTATCTCCGACGCCCGGTACCAGGCCGAGGTGACCGAGATCGCGGCCGAGACCGCGACGGTCCGCCACATGGGCAACAGCACGGAGCGGGCTGCCTCGGGGCTCCCAGCTGACGTCCTCCAGCAGAACGGCGTGAACGTCACGGCGATCCAACAGCTACAGACCCACGCCCAGAACATGACTGGCCACGAGGTGGCCGAGATCGCCCGCTCCATCGCCGGCAACCAGGTGGGCCAGCGCATGGGTCCGCCTGACGGGATGCCTGGCGGCCCGCCCGCTGACGTCCCCGGTGGACCCGGTATGGGTGACGGGCAGAACCAGACCGACGACCGAGCCGGCCAGGGCCAGTCTGGACACGGGCAGGGTGGCCACGGTAACATGACCGCGCCGGACGACGAGACCAACACGACCGCCACGAACACGACCACGACCCAGGCTGGGGACGCCACGAACACCACTGACACCCCGGCTGACGGTGAGGGCGAGTAACCCCACGCGTTCGCATACCAGAAGGAGTCTCACGATCCCGATCCCCATCCACGATGTCTCCCACCAATTTCTCACACTCGTCCACGCGACAGTATCGATTCGTCCACGTAGTGATCGCACTCGCCATGGTAGCCTCGCTTGTCGTCGCCGCGGCGGGGCCGGCGGCCGCCCAGGACCAGGTCGACCGCGAGGCCCTGATCGTCGACGTCCACGATGACGGCTCGGCGACGCTCACCGCCGTGATGACCTACGATCTCACGAGTGACGCCGAACGCCAGGCCTTCCGCTCCATGAAGGAAAACGAGTCGACGGTCGAGGCGGTCCGGACCCGTTTCGCGGACCGGATGGCCAGCGTCGCGGCCTCTGCGGGCGAGGTCGAAGGCCGCGAGATGACCGTCACGGAGACCTCGGTGACGATGGAGACCACCGCTTCCGGCGATCGCGGGATCGTCCGGCTCTCGGCCACCATCGAGAACCTCGCCGCTGTCGACGGTGAGGAGGTGGTCCTCACCGAGCCTTTCGCCAGCGGCTTCTATACCGAGCGCCCCTTGATCGTCCGGGCCCCGGACGGCTATGCGGTCGCGGATGCCTCCCCGGCGCCGGACGAGGAGGGTGACCAGCAGGTCGGCTGGTCGGCCGGGACGGAATTCTCGGACTTCGCGGTCTCGTTCGCGCCCGACGCCTCGACCGGTGATGACGTGACTGCCTTTGGGACGCCCGGCTTCGGTGTCGGGGTTGCTGTGGTGGCCCTGCTGGCATCGGCGATGCTGGCTGTTCGTCGGCGCGGCTGACTTTGGGTTTCTTTTGTTCGGAGTCGGTGTGATTTCTGGGTCAGATAGCGGCCTGAGTTCGCATTATATACTGTACTACTGAGCAGGAATCCGGGCGGGACTGACGACGGGTCTGGGTGGGCGGGAATTCGAAAGGGGCCGACCGGGTGGTCGGCTCAGCCGACCACCGATAACGTGACGGCGTAGTGATTAAGATAATTTATGAATGGTTAAGAACTGCTCAATCCA
>CAZQNH010000089.1:0-6228 GCA_964594685.1 uncultured Halobacteriales archaeon | reverse complement strand
AGGATCTGTGTAGTGGGTGCCAAATCACGGATCACGAGCGTGGCAAACTCCGTCGTGGTGTCGTCGGGCAACGCAAGAACGACAGTTTCGGCCTCCTCGACTCTAGCGGCGGCGAGCGTCTTCGGGTCAGTTGCGTCACCGACAACGTCGACACCGTCGTCATCCTCTTGATCGAGAACCGTATATGAAACTCCGGCCTCGTCGAGCTTGGCAGAAACGGCCTGGCCGACCTCTCCGTATCCAATAACGATCGTCCCGCCAGCTGCGAAGTCTCGAACTGATGATTGTGCCATTTCGGACACTCGCTGCAACTGATCGGCACGCCCGGAGACGAGCAGAACGCTCTCTTTCACCAGCTCCGTATCGGGCGACGGTGCAGGGATAAAGTCGCCGCGGACCCATATGCCTATTACGTTGGCCCCTGATTGTTCCCCGATATCACTGCTTGCCAGTGTCTCTCCTACAAGAGGGCTACCACGTCGGATCGAAACCTCCGCGAGTTGCAGATGATCCTCAATCTCAACCGCGTCGATTATGTCTGTCCGCGCAGCCGTGGTTACCTTCGCGGCGAGGCTCTCGCCCAACAATGACCGGGGAGAGAGGACGCTGTCAGCCCCAGCCAACTGGTGGTACCTCTTCGTTTCCGGGCTCTCGATAACGCTGATGACAGGCACATCATCGGTGAGTTCTTTCGCGGCCAAGACGATGCTCGCATCAATCTGGTCGGTCAGGTCCGCAAATAGGGCGCGGGCCGAGGGCAAACCGGCATCGGCCAGCCCGTCTGCCGATTCGGGGTCTGCGCAAATCACAGGTTTTCTGGCTTCATACAGCTCGTCCGCCCGTTCACGGTTGGACTCGACGATGACGTAGGGGATGTCATTGGCCTCAAGGTCTCTAATGAGTTCGTCTGCGCGTGTCGTGTTCGAACAGATCACAACGTGGTCGTTGAGGTCCGCCTCCAGTTCCGCTGGTGCTGTCGTGGACAGCGCGCTCTCGACGAGAGGTGCCACGAACACCGGCAGCGCACCAACGAGTAGTAGCATTCCAAGGAGGTCTGTCGCGGTGATGAACACATGCATCTCCGCGCTCTCCCACGGTGAATCCCCGCCGAATCCGGTCGTGGTAAACATCTCGACAGCGAACTGAAGCGAATCGAGAAATGTCTGTGGTCGTCTCTCGTACACTCGCATACCGATCTGATATCCCTTCGCGGTCAGTAGGATTGCTGCAGCCAGAAGGACGAGGTATCCGAGAGCACGTCGTTTCCAGGTCTGCATAGCTATGGGTAGTAACAACTGGAGATAAACGTATGTGAGTTCCTATCTCCTCTGACTGTCCCGCCGTTTGAAATACATTGCAAAGAACTGGTAGTCGGGAAAAGTTGGAGGGGCGCCAACCAGTATCGAGTGACTCCCACGAATCACGGTTCCCTCAGTAAAAGATATGCCCACTGTATTCACGTATGGGAAAATCTGCTACGTAACACCAGCCAGGCAGGCCGCTTGATTCTTTCGACCACCCCGACGACCGGTAAATTCGTTCGCAAAATCACCCGACGGTGAACCGATGGACCAATCCATGCCCGTCAGGAACGATCCGTCAAACGGGTTGAGCTGACGCTCTCGCTGCCACCACTTCCCGTCAGATCGGTGGCTTAGGCTGTCACACCGGGCGGATCGTACACTTCATCTCGATCCAACATGTGAAAGATCGACACCAGCAACTTTCTGGCGGTCGCCACCGCCGCGATCTGGCTGTTCTTCCGTCGCTCCAGTCGGTGGTAGAACCGACTCAGATACGGGTCTTCCACGGTATGGACGGCACTATGCACCGCCTGGACCAGTAGCCACCGAACCTTGCCCGGTCCGTTCTTCGAGATGCCGCCCTCAAACCCGGAGTCACCTGACTCTCGGACAACCGGGTTCAGCCCCACGTACCGAACCACCTCTTTGGCGGCGTCGAACCGGTCGATGTCACCCAGTTCGGCGTAGATTACCAGCGCCGTGTAGTGGCTCACCAGATCATCGAGAGAGACCAGGACCCCGACCAGGACCACGCCCCGGAACCCCCGCCAGCGGTAGCGAGAAAGGAACTCCCCGAGTCGAGACTCGATAACCCACCGCATATCACCTTCCTCGGGAACGCACTCGGTCAACGGGACCGCCGCGACCGGGAGCGCCCGGTCATGACGAGTTCCCATGACACCGTCTTGTTTCGAGAGTATTACTGGAGAGATCGCCACCGAAAGAGGCCGACAATCACCAAGCAGCGGCCACTCCTCGCTCGAGATCCGTCTCTGCGGATACGGCTCGTTCGAGCGACATCCGAGGCTGGATAGCCGATACCCGCATCGAGGGAGTCGATGACGACAGGGCCGTCATCGGTCACGAACACATCACCGGGATGGAGATCTCCATGACAGAGGGCCTGTCCGTCGAGTGGAATGTCCAGTTTCGAATGTGTCTGGCGCCAATCGGTTTCAGCAGTCCCGGTGCCTCGTCGATATCCTGCGTTAATCGCCTTCGATGGGAACGGCCGTCCGATGGTTGGCCGTTGTCTATCGAGGCGTGGAGTGTGGGGAGAATGGGGGCATACCGGTAAGGGTCCAGGGACGGGACACAACATCCGAGAGCCTCGCCGGACCATCGATCCGATCGTAGAGGATCGCGTGCCGTCCGTCCAGGGAGGTGACGTCGTGACAGGCGATGCGGGTAGACCCGCCTGAGTGGCAAGGCGAGTGGTATCAGCCTCCAGCTGTGCGAGGTCGGCAGGAACGCCGGACTCGAATCGTTTGAGAACCCGCTCGGACTCGATGGCGAAACCATCGCCTGTTTGCACGGTTCCTCGGCGCTCCCCCAGTACCATTCCTCTCCGGCCATCACGGTGAACCAAGAACAATCTATCGACCCGATCCGACAGGAGGTGGCCACCCTGATATGTGAGGTAACATTTATATACCCATTATTTCATGGGATGCCTGGGGGAGGATTCGAGAAGGTTCGGCTCACCCAGCACTCCGTAGAAGCGGCAGTCTGTCGTGGTACAGTATCGACCGAATACAACGGATAGACGACCGATAGTAATAATGACACCAACGATCGGACGGCGACCAATCATGCAGGCACTCGGCGCCATCGGTCTCGCCGGTGCCCTTTCAGGTAGTGCATCCGCAAACACAGCCCAGGACGGATCTCCAGCCCAAATTGCTGGACCGATCTCGGCCTCGCGATTCCTCGTGGAGATCGATGGCATCGCCACCTCCGGATTCTCGGGTGTGGGCCTTCCGCCCGCGGCCATCCAGGAAAGCGAGTATCGGGAAGGGAATAATCCGCCACAGAACCAGAAGTTATGGGGCCAATCCGAATACGACGACTTGACCCTGGAGCGAGGGGTCCGTCCCGATGAACCAGCACTCTACGAGTGGTTCAAGAAGGCCCAGCAGGGGAAAGTCGAGGAGGCACGGAAGAATATCGCCGTGAATATCTTGAACAGCACCGGTGAACAAGTCGTTCGGTACGAATTCACCGAGGCGTGGCCGAAAGAATATTCCCCGCCCTCACTAGATGCGTACGCGACGGGTCGGGAGAACGTGGCAACTGAAGAACTGACGATCGCCTACGAGCAATTCGAACGGACCCAGTAATTCCAGGGATTCCCCCCTTTCTACCGCCACGGACCGATGGGTCGATTTGTCACACGCCTTCACTCTCGACCATTCTAGTAACGGACACCACCATCCAGCAAGACGGATACCACCGGTACCGTACTCCGGACGTTATCCGTCGGTGACCGCTTCGATCTGCAATTCCTCGTCGATAGTTAGGGTGAGTTGCGTACCCTCGAAGGAGTACGTCACTCGTGCTGCACCGGGATCAACCGTGAGCACTTCCTCCTCCCGGTTCGATAACGGGTTCTGGCCGGGGGTCGGGGCCACCAAATTGTGGCCGTGAGCGACTTTGCATGCCTGGACCGACGGATGTCCGATCAGCACGAGTCCCAGATTTGCCCGTGGCCTCGAAGATACAATTCGTGCACGCCGTCTCGACCGTGACCGGGAACCTGTTGCCACAGCGTCCACAGAGCGGCTGGTCGGCGGAATGGTGGTCCACACAGACATCCACACCACGGTCCAGGGAGGCTGAGCACCGCGGACAAATCCCGTTCGCGATCGAGCGGATCTCCAGATGGCCCCAGACCTGCGCGGCATGGTGCACCTCCTCGGGCAACCGATCCTAGAACCCTGCAGGTGGAAGCGATAACTGGCCCAGATACCCCCCACCATTGGGCCGGCGCCCGTCGGCCACTTGCACTGGATTCCGTGAAGGTCTCGGTACACTCCGTGCAGAACACCTCGATGCTCCCCGGCGATACGCGGGCTTCGATGGGGGCGCCGCAGAACTCTCAGAGACGGTCGACGTGGATCCGCTCGATACCAGGGTCCTCGGTGAGGACGCCAGAGAAGATAGCTTCGACCACGCGCCAGCCCGCATGGGTGAGCGCGTATCCCTCCACTGTCTTGTCGACGAAAGCACCTTCGAGTGTGTCCAGATGGTAGTTGAAACCGCCGAAGTCGGCGACGCCTACAGCCTCTCTGAGGGCCGAAAAGGAGAGGGGTCCGTCCGCAGCGCCGAGGGCGGAGAGGATCTGTATCCGTGTCTCGTTCCCCAGCGCCCCACAAGCCCCCTCTGCCGTCACGGGGGTCTGAAGTGTCGC
Organism: uncultured Halobacteriales archaeon; assembly: GCA_964594685.1. GTDB lineage: Archaea > Halobacteriota > Halobacteria > Halobacteriales > Halobacteriaceae > Halodesulfurarchaeum. The sequence continues at coordinate 1,515 of CAZQNH010000089.1, read as the reverse complement.
GTTCGGGTCGGGAGTTATGATTATTATTGGCTTCGTGAAAAGTAAAGGTGTCGGGCGCTCACAGTGTCTCCGTGAGAAAATCGAGCGGTAAGGCGTGTTCGCTCCGGAACTCTCAACGGTGGTCTCTGGAACCATCCGACGTGAATCCGAATCGTTTCGTAGGGCGGCACACGTTCGCTCCCATATGCGTGGCATGGACCGTCGGGCCCTTGGGCTGAGCTTCGTCGCCGCCGGGCTCTTGCTCGGGGTCCTCGTCTGGCTGGTCGACGTGGGCCGTGTCGGGGCCGCGTTGCGGCAGGCGAATCTGAAGCTTCTTGGTCTGATTGCCATCTTCGCCCTCCTCTGGCTCGCCGCCTGGGGCGGGACGCTCCGGACGGTCCTCGCCACGATGGAGACAGACGTGTCGATCCAGACGGCCTTTTTCGTCTACTCCGGGGCGGTCTTCTCGAACAACGTGACCCCCTTCGGCCAGGCTGGCGGTGAACCGGTGGCGGCCCTCCTCATCTCGAAGGTCGCCAGAACGCGGTACGAGACTGGGCTGGTCGGTATCGCGAGTGTCGACGTCTTGAACGCGGTGGCGTCGATGGCCCTCGTCTTCATGGGCGTGGGTCTCTACGCACTCTCCTTTCGCGTCGGCTCCGGCCTCCAGGCCGCCGTGGGGTCGATCACTGGCCTCGCCATCCTCGTGTTCGTCACCTTCTCGTTGGTCTGGCGCTATCGCGAACGGTTGACCGAACGGACTGCCGGCCCGATCGCCGCCGCAACCCGCCGGCTCCCCTCGGGACCATTCACCGACTGGCAGCCGGAAGCGGCGGATATCGCAGAGCGGTTCCGGCGATTCTTCGACGACGTCGAAGTCGTTGCCCGGGACCGGGGGGCGCTCGCTCAAGCCCTCTCGCTCTCCACCGCTGGCTGGCTGGTCCAAGCCGCCGGGTTGGTCACCGCATTCGCGGCCCTCGGCTATCGGCTGCCCTTCGTGGTTGCGGTGTTCGTCATCCCGTTGGCGTATGTGGCCGGGATGGTCCCGCTCCCGGGCGGACTCGGCAGCATCGAAGCCGCGTTCGTGGCCCTCCTGGTACCGACGACGGGCATCGAAGCAGCGGTCGTTACCGCGGCCGTGCTGCTGTTCCGACTCGGGATGTACTGGCTACCCATCGTCATCGGCGGCGGGGCGGCCACAGCCTACGGCGTCAAGGTGGTCTCCTGACCGTTCGATACCGCACACGCTTTAGGCATCGTCATCGATACCCCTGTAAGCCCCGCCCATGAAATCACAACGGGTCACGGAAAGCGAGTGGGACTATCTAATCGTCCTCGACGCCTGCCGGTACGATACGTTCGAGTCCGTCTATCCGGAGTACGTCGAGGGCGAGCTGGAAAAGCGGGAAAGCCCGGGCTCGGCCACCCCGGAATGGGCGGCAAAGACCTTCCGTGGGGACCACGACATCACCTACTTCTCGGCGAACCCGTTCATCAACGGCCTGGGGATCCCCCTCAACGAGCTGGAGTGGGGGG
>CAZQNH010000088.1:0-6236 GCA_964594685.1 uncultured Halobacteriales archaeon | reverse complement strand
TAACAGGGCCGGTGATTCATCCCCCAGGGTGGCTGGGAAGTTGACCTCCTCCCGCCGATGGAGTGATAACCGGCTCTCGCGCTCGGTTGCGGTGGTCGAAACGGACTGACCGAGCTACTCTCGGTAGGGGGTTGCGTTGCTGGAGTGCCGACAGTTTTCCGAGTGATACGGACAGGGACAGCAGGGGTCTGACAGGACTGAGTACCGACCCTGTCGATAGATTTCTATCGTTGCGATCACGCAGATCTCCCTGGGTACCGTGGAGTTCAACGCCGTCCAGCACTACCAGGCGGGCTCAATCTCCGTTAGGCCCCGAGTGGGTCACCCCAAAACGGGGCCGAACACCAACGTGATATAGAGGTAGTGGAGGAAGATGATCCCGAGCCCGTATAGCACCAGTCCCAGGAAGACCAGCGGGTGGAACTCGATCTGTCTGGTTTCACTAATTCCCATATCCGAATATTACATTCTAGGGGGTTAACTGCGTATCGGAATCCTCCTCGATGTGGCGCCCTGGACCCCTGTTCGGCTTTCTCCGCGGCCATCATCGGCGGGAATCCGAGGTATCCAGTCGACGTGTCGATAGCCTTGACGGAGGGTCGAGGAGGGCTGCCAGGACCGGAGTGAGCGGCCCCATCGATGGGTTCGACAGGTACAGGGACCCCACGAGGGAGACGGATATCGGCACCAACTGGGACACCACTGCGATTGCCAGGCCGGCTTTCGAGGGCTGATGCATCTCCGTCGCGGCAGCCGCCCTCGAAAGACCCCATGCCCACTTGGATTCGGGGTCCGTCCGGGCCACGAGTAGGTCGGCGTCCCGCCTCAAACACTCCCCGAATTCGAACCCCCCGGGCGCTTGGGCGCGCATCCGTTCCCGGAGCCCCATAGGGGCCATCGGGTGACACCTTTGTGGCGTACCCGACACGAACATTTCCAGGTCGTAGCGAAAGCCCAATGCAGGGATGCCCTAGCCGAAAATCCCGGCTGAAACCGGGAGAAGACACTCTTACTTCCCTCTCGTATAGCCCCGATTAGATGCAGCGAACACGCCGCTCCCTCCTCGCTAGTGCGGCCGTCCTCACGGGCCTCGCCGGGTGCCTCGGCGGGGGGCCAGGTGGGGACGAGAACCAAAAGACCCCCACTACCACGACGACCACGTCGACAACGGAACCGGAAGCCACTCCTCACGAGTTCGGCGAGAGTGGCACCCTCGGCGAGTTGACGGTCAGTCCCACCGCCGCACACGCCCAGAATTCGCTGTTTTACCTGACCTCAGCCGACCAGATGGGCGTGATCGACCCGGACGGAACCCGGCTCCTGTTCGTGGACGTCGATGTCGACGGAGGTGGGCCCGAACCCGAGGAATTTCACCTGGACATCGCCGGCGAGACCTACCGCGGCTGGACGAACTTCGCCGGGCAGCAGAGCTACATGCTGGCCCCGCAGCGCCGGCGTGGCGAGCAGTACCGGACCGACGAACCTACGGGCTGGATCGGTTTCGAGATCCCTGCAGGCGTCGACGCGCCGGAGGCACATCTTCGACTCGACCGGGAAGGATCGCCGGTCTGGGTCGTCCCCGCTGATCCGGTGGCCGAACTCAGGCGGCCCGAACCGGTCTTCGAGCTCGAGTCGGTCGAGGTCCCAGAGACGCTGGGATCGCTCGACTCGATTCCGTTCTCGATCACCGTCGCCAACACGGGCTCGGGTGCCGGGACGTTCCGGTTCGTGATCAACTATCAAGGCCCCACCTACGCTCCCTCAAGAAAGCGGGTCGACCTTCCGGCCGGGGAGACCCGAGCCTGGGAGACTGACCTGGACCCGTACGGGACCAGCGGTGCCGAATCCGTGCGATTCGAGGTGACCACGGCGACGGAGAGTGAGTCCTATACGCTCGAACTCGAGTCTGACTAGTATCGTTGACTCCTCTCCGAATGCAAGACGGCTCGAGATCGGGAGGGGGGAAAATACTTCTATATCGACAGCTACCGGAGAGACGTGGTAGTCGACTAACAGGGGTCCAACTCTCCTCACTATCGGGCTCCCGGATAATCGGACATGATTCCGATGGGGTTCAAACTTTTCACAACATAGTCGATAGCACCAAACGGCGATGAGCGCCCCTGACGAGGGATCGCCGTTCTCTGGGGAGGCCACCAGTCGGTGGCTCAGAGCGACGGGCGCTTTCCTCCTTGGTGGTGTGCTCTTCGGGACGTATCTGTGGCTCGTCGGCCCGGGACCGGTCCATCGGGCACTCGTGCAGGTTTCACCGCGTCGCTTGTTCTCGCTGCTCCTCGTCGGTGTCCTCCCTGTGGTCGTCTGGGGGACTTCATTACATCTCGTCCTCGCACGATTCGGAATCGCCAGACGTCTCCTCACCTCGGTCTTCCTGTTCACTGCCGCGAGCTTTCTCAACAGTGTGACCCCGTTTGGACAGGTCGGTGGTGACCCACTCAGCGCGGTGCTATTCAAGCGTTCGCTCCGGACCGACTTCGAGACGGGGCTGGCCGCGATCGGAAGCGTGAACGCCCTGAATCGCGTCGGCTCGCTGTTCCTGGGGCTGGTCGGAATCGGCTTTCTGGGCACGCAGGTCAGGTTCGGGGAAACGCTCGAGATCGCTGCCACCGTTACAGTCGCGGTGAGTGTGCTCGTCCTCGTAGGTGGTGCCATCGCCTGGTATCATCGCCAGCCGCTCGTCCACGTGGGTGCCATGGTGCTTGCCGCAGTCTTGGGGCCGATCGACCGGCTGCCTGGTCTCACCTCGCCGACACGTGACAGCCTGGTGAGGCGAGGGCATCGCTTCATCGAGGCGATCGGGAGACTCGTCGACGCCCCCTGGACTCTCGGATTCGTCCTCATCGCGGGGATCGCCGGCCAACTCGTCGTCGGATCGACCTTGTGGGTCGCGCTTGCCGCGCTCGGCACCGAGGCCCCGTTCGCCCTCGTGTTATTGTTCATCCCGGTTGCCAAACTCAGCGGGGCGGCGCCGACACCTGGCGGATTCGGTAGTGCTGAAGCGGTGCTCACCGCCCTACTGATGGCGACGATCGGGATCGACGTGTCCCTCGCAGGAGCGGCCGCGCTTCTGTATCGAGCCAGCGCCTTCTGGCTGCCCGCGCTGGTTGGGGGGATTGCAACAGCGTGGTATGTCCTCAATACGCCCGATCCCGCTGGCCAGGAGCCAGATCCCTCCCTCATATCGGCCGCTTCACCTGCCGAGGTGGCCACCGAGAGTGGCACAGATACCGATATGCTGGTAACCATCGTATTGCTCGCCGTCTCGGTTGCCCTTGTCGTCCTCCTGGTGGCCGTGGTTCACAGCCAGGAACTCCTCATCGAACCGGACAGTCTGTTGGTCCATACGACACGAGATAGTGCTCTGGTTGTCCTCAGTTTCGGCATCACGTGGCTGACACTTCGACGAGTGGCGGCCTCTTGGTTCGATTAGTTCGGTCATCATTCGGGGCGGGGGAATCGATCTACGCACCGTCGCCGATAGCAACGGATCAAGATCTTCGGGGGCAACTGTGGTTTCGCTCGCCGTGCTACATCCTGATAGTCGACACGGATCGGCACCCTCCAGCACTCTCGCCGTCTCGAGGTATCCCGGTGATTACGTCTCGCGACGGTAGAGGACGTAGAGGACCACGATGAGCAGGATTTGAGCGATCTTATCGATGCCCTCGAGAGGTGAGATCGCTGGATCCGCTCGCTGGTTAATCCACAGGTACAGGACGATCTGGAGGGCTGTAAAGGGGATACCAACGAGGTAGAGTTGCCGGCGACGGTAGTTGATAAGGAAGAGGACGATTGCTCCGAAGAAACCCAATCCCGCCAGGATGAACGAGATCGGCTGGGCGCCCGGGAAGAACATGATCCCCATCCCCAGGTGTATCGCCCCGGTTATCGCTGCCAGTCCGATCGCGACCCAGTGCAACGACGTGAGGGACTCGGTCTTGATCGTGGTGCTCATGACCGCTTGTAGGGCCCGCGTCCCTAATAATAGGGGGTTGCGGCGATAGGTTTTTCAATACTATCCCCAGGGGTTCAGGTATGGGGGTCGAATACGAGAAACGGGCTTCGGACCCCGCAATCTCGGTGGTCATCCCCTCGGTACCCGAATACGACCATCACCCGACACTCGCGTCCCTGGACGAACAGACCCTCGAGAAGCCATATGAGGTGCTGGTCGTGAACGACGGATCCCTCGATCGGTCGGAGGCGCGGAACGTGGGACTCCGACAGGCTTCGGCGGGAGTGGTCGCGCTGACCGACGACGATACGAAGCCCCCGACGGACTGGTTGACAGCTATCCATCGCGAGTTCCGCGCGGATCCGGAGTTGGTCTGTCTTGAAGGTCCTGTGTATGGGGGTAGTCGAAACGTCGGCCCACGACGCTACGTCGGCTGCAACCTGGCCGTCAGGCGCGGGGAAGCGCTCGCTGTCGGCGGGTTCCGGTCGGCATTCTCGGAGTGGCGCGAGGACGTCGAATTCGGGTGGCGCATGGAGGCCGAAGCCGATGGCGTCTGCCGGTACAGCGCGGACGTCCGCATGTGTCACCCGGAGACCCCGCGAACGGCGTTCAAGCCGGACCTCGAACGCCAGTTGCGGAGGGAATATCCGGAGCGGTACGACGACGTGATGAACGCCTCGATATTCTGGCGAGTGTACCGCCGGGCCCGGGCACTCGGGGTCACCCAACCCATCCAGCGCGCCCTGAACGGGATCCGGCGCTCGCTCGGCGATAGCCACGTTCGCCGACAAAACCCTCCAGAGGGGGGTCGAGATTCGGGGCCGGACGAACCGGATACCAGTGATGCGTCTCGAATATGGTCGTGATGGTCGGCCAGTTTCGATCTGCCCAACCCATCCCTCATTCCCGACCGTGATAGGGGGCCTGGGCTGTCGTATTCCCGAGGTTTACTGGGGCCCGGATCGGTGGCGTCTGGATCGCTCGCGTACTGCCAGATCACGGAAGCGGCCCACCCTGTCGAATGACCGAGTGACCTAACCGGCTGATACGCTCCGCTGTCTGTCGTTGAACGCACGAGCACGGAATGGACTTGCCGGGATTCCCGCGAGTGAGCGCTTGCGCCCGAGGGGGGAAGACGTCGAGGGAACGAGACGAGCGGAGTGAGTCGAGTGGACTCGCCGGGATTTGAACCCGGGGCCTCTTCCTTGCGAAGGAAGCGATCTGCCACTGATCTACGAGCCCAGGCATCCTGTCGTATCCACCGCGTTGACTTGAGGATTCTGTTTCGACCCCGGATTGCGCCATTCTGCTGGTGGAATTTTCATGGCCCGACCGGCCGCCGCAAAACGGGGACATCACCATGGGTAACCGAGCCGGGCGGGAGAACCAAAGGGGCCGACGGCGTGGCGACCGAGTGAACCGAGGGAGACACGTTCTCGTGAGCGGCGAACGGAGTGGGCCGCGAACTCGCTGGTCGGGCCGTCACCCTTTCGACACGCTAGAACAAGGATCGGGATCGCTCGCTCGTGGACTGGAGAACGGGGAGAGAGCGCGAATAACCGGCTAGTCCTCGAGAACGATCTCGATGGAGACGTCGTTAGGGACCTGGATGCGCATGAGCTGGCGGAGTGCGCGCTCGTCCGCGTCGATGTCGATGAGGCGCTTGTGGACGCGCATCTCCCAGTGCTCCCAGGTGGCGGTCCCTTCACCATCTGGGGACTTCCGTGCCGGGACTTCGAGGGTCTTGGTCGGCAGCGGAACGGGACCGCTCATGTTGACGCCGGTCTTCTCGGCGATCTCCTGGACGTCGTCACAGATGTTGTCGAGGGCGTCCGGGTTCACGCCGGCGAGCCGTACGCGTGCTTGCTGCATGTATTAGGACTCGTCGACCTCGAGCACCTTACCGGCTGCGATGGTCTGGCCCATGTCGCGGACCGCGAAGGAGCCGAGTTCGGGGATCTCGCCCGAAGGCTCGATGCTGAAGGGCTTCTGCGGCCGGACCGTGATGACCGCGGCGTCCCCGGACTGGATGAAGTCGGGGTTCTCCTCCTCGACCTCGCCGGAGGACGGATCGATCTTCTTGTCGATCTCCTCGATGGTGCAGGCGACCTGGGCCGTGTGGGCGTGGAAGACCGGCGTATAGCCGGCCGTGATCACACTCGGGTGCTGCATCACGACGATCTGGGCCTTGAACGTCTCGGCGACCGTTGGCGGGTCGTCGGCGGGACCGACGACGTCGCCCCGGCGGATGTCGTCCTTGCCG
>CAZQNH010000087.1:2016-6833 GCA_964594685.1 uncultured Halobacteriales archaeon | reverse complement strand
ATCCTTCAGCCTTGTGGAGGCTGAGACGCGGGTTCAATTCTCGCACCCGGACCTTCTTCCGCGAACAACCCATGTGCCCGTGCTGCGTCAGCAGCCGGGCGAGTGGCGTGAGCGGTGAGAGTGTCCAGGGAGTGAATTGAACGTCGGAAGACCGAGCGGAGCGAAGGTCTTCCGGAAGTTCAATTCTCGCACCCGGACCTTCTCAGCCCACTCGAACCGGTGCACAAAGCGGCTGAGAAGCCGCTCGCGAACCGTAACCTTCTGACACGTTCTCGGGTATCTCCCCTGATCAGGGACAGATCTCCCACTGAAGAAATCGGCACCAGTTGGGACGAAGCCTGACGGACCACGGCCATGACGCAGTCCTTCAGTCCGCTGCCAGAGACGCAGTCTGCGTGGATTTGTCCATACGACGCTCCAGATTCCGGAGTTTGCTGCAATGTGATCCCATCATGGTACCCAGTCACAACCCCGTCCCACTGATAAAGATTGTCCACCGATTGATACTAGGGATTAAAATTGTATAAGGTCGGTCGGGTCCCGTGCCCGGAAAATCGATCGGGGGTTACCCACTGCCTGACGGAGCCCGTTCACTCGAGTGCGTAGCCGGAGCCCCCGACGCCTACCACTCCCGCCCCGACCCGGCCAGTCCCTTCCCTGAACGACCTGTTTCGGAGGGGTCCGCCTCGGTTTCGGTTTCCTCGGCGATATCGCCGACGTCAGTCCCTGGGCCGGAGGACTTGATGATCTCGAAGGCGGTCATGAGGTCCGAACGGGAGATAAGCCCCGCCATCTCGCCCTCGGTGTCCACCACGAGGAGTCGCCCGATGCCTTCGGACTGCATCTTGTCGAGGGCGTCGGTCGCCTGCTTGTACTCGGGGATGGTATGGAGGTCAGTACTCATGATATCCCCGACCCTGAAGGCCTCGCGCTCGACCGGGTTCACCTCGCGAGCGTCTTCGAGGGTCACCATGCCGACGATGGTATCCTCCCGCTCGACGGGATACCCGGTGTGGCGTTGTTTCACCATGGCCTCGAGGAGGTCGGCCACGGTCGAGGACTCATCGATGGTCTCGACGTCCTCGGCCGGAGTCATGATGTCCGCGACCGTGACACCCTCGAAAGCTGCTTTCAACGTCGTCCGCTGGGCCTCCCCAGAGGCGCCGATGTAGATGAAGAACGCGATGGCGATGAGGATGAGATTCCCGCCCAGCAGGCCGAAGAGGCCGAGGAAAAGGGCCACGATCTTGCCAACTTCCGCAGCCCGCTGGGTGGCCTCCGGAAAGGGTCGGGTCCTTGCAAGAAGCGCCCGGAGCACACGCCCACCGTCCATCGGGAAGCCCGGCAGCATGTTGAAGGCCGCCAAGGCCACGTTCACCAGCGCGAGATACCCGACGAGGAAGACGATGGTATCCGGGGCCCAGGGAGTCAGTCGGAGTACGAGGAAGAAGGCGACTCCGAGGAGGACACTCACGATCGGGCCAGCGATCGCGATGAGGAGCTCCTGGCGCCAGTCCTCCGGTTGTTCGGACAGCTCCGCGATACCGCCGAGGATCCACAGCGTGATCGAGTCGATCGGGAACCCGAACCGCATCGCCACGAGCGAGTGGCCGAGTTCGTGGACCACCACCCCGGCGAACAGGCCGAGTGCGGCGGCCATGCCGAGGATCCACGGCATCGAGCCGGCGGTGAGCGCCGCGACGTCGAGCTGGGTGCCGAAGGACTGATTCAGGATATCAGCCCATTGACCCACCTGCGAGCCGATGAGCCACCCGAATAATGGGAGCACCAGTAGGAAGGTCAGATCCAGCTTGATCGGGATGCCGAACGAACTCCCGATCCGGAAGCTACGCATGATTGAGAATAGGGGCGAAACGCGGATAAATACCGGTGGCGATATGGGAGCCGGCACCGTATGCCCAGGCATGCCTGACCCCGTCATCCGGAGCGCAGACGAGATCGAGTACGAATCCCAGTCCGCGGCAGCGGGACTCGCCAAAGGGGTCCTCATCGGCGAGGGTCACGGCGCCCCCAACTTCCGCATGCGTCGGTTCACCCTCGAGCCGGACGCACGCGTCCCCAAGCACACGAACGAGGTCGAACACGAGCAGTACGTCCTCGAAGGCAAGTACGTAGTGGGCCTCGAGCGGGACGACGGGACCGAAGTCGAGTACGAAATCGAACCGGGGGACTCGCTGTTCATCCCGGCCGGAACGGTCCACTGGTACCGCAATGGGGGCGAGGAGACGGCCGCGTTCATCTGTGTGGTCCCCGAGGGCGAGGACGAGATCCAGGTCGTCGAGTAACCCGAGCCCCGGACAGCCGCGGTGATTTCGCCGATTTTACCTGTATTGGGGCGGGTCAAGGGAATATGCAGCCCTCCATCCGCATGCTGCCCGCCTTGCTTGTCGCCCTGCTCGCCGGGAGCATCCAGGCGGCACAACTGTATCTGCCGCGACTCGCTATCAGACAGGGGACGCCAGCCGCTGAGCTCTCCATCTTGGTCCCCGCGATCGGTCTGCTATCGCTCGCGGTGAGTCCGTTCGTCGCCGGCCTCGTGGGATACCTTTGGGGTACCTGGGCCGACGTTCGGAACCGGTGGCTGCCGTTCGTCCTCGGCACGATCGTCGCCGCCTTCGTCGGGTTCCTCGGGACCAGTCTCCTGCTGGTCCTGCTCATCAGCATCCTCGCCGGCTCGCCGGAGCTCGAGACCCTTACCCGTCAGTTACCGTATTCGGTGCTCTCGGGGCTTGGACTCGTGAGCGTGGGGCTCGTCGCTTTGGCCGGAGGTGCAATCGCGGAGTTCCGATCGTCCAGTCCTGATCGAGCCCCGAACGCGGGGGCCTGAAATCTGAACGTCGGCGATCCAAAAGCGGCGACTCGTTTGCCATATATACTGGCCGACGGCCGACCGGGTTCCGGGAAGTCCGGGCGCGAATTCTCCATGGGGTTAGACGATATTGACGAGTGTTGGGTGAGCCCCGAGTGGGCGGGACTCCAAAGGGGGCCTCTCGGTCGCGTGTGCCTCGGTTGGCCCTTGTCGCGACTGAGCGTCAGCGAATGTGAATATCCCGGCGAGCGTGCACGAGCGGTGAGCAAGGAGCAGGGCGTCGCCGAATCAGCGAGCGCCGTAGCCGGGAACAGAGGGGCTTTCGGGCGGCGAATGAGTGGTGGTCGTACCTGTACAGTGTCCCGGGTCGGGCAAATCAAATACCCCCGTGCCGTAGCCGATTCCGATAACCGTGTCACAGCAGATCCAGCGGGTGGATACGCTCTTCCTCCACGAGGTGGGCGGCGAGTACCTCGTGGTAGCTCGCCGGGACGGCGACCGGCTGTTCCGGGCGGTCCTCGAACTCAAAGAGACGTCCGCTGGCCCGCGTCCGGGTCGCTTCCGGCTGAAATCGGAGAGTGGCGAGGACCCCCGACCCCCGGACGAGTTCGTGGAGATCGCCCGCCGGACCGAACGCATCCGGATCTCCCAGCAGACCACCGAACGGGGCCGGACCGAACTCCAGGACATGCTCGCGGGCTACCAGCTCGAGGCCCAGGTGGTCCGGACCTGCCGATTCTGCGCCAACCGGTCGCGGTACTCCCCCATCACGGAGGAAACCGCGATCAAGACCGGCGACGAATACATCTGTCGGGACTGTGCGATCCGCGAACTCGAGCGGGAGCTCTCCTTTACGGGCTCGTTGACGCCTGCCGCCCAGGATCGCCTCGAGGAGTTGCTCTTCGAAGTAAAGGACCTCGACCGTATCACGAACCTGCTCCAGGGCGACCTCGACCCGGATCTGACGAAGTTCGACGAGATCTCGGCCACCACGGATGAGATCGACCTCGTCCCGGTGGACGAACTTTCCCTGCATCCAGGGGTACAGGAGCTGCTCGAGGACCGATTCGACACCCTGCTCCCGGTCCAGAGTCTGGCGGTGGAGAACGGCCTGCTCGACGGGGACGACCAGCTCGTGGTCTCGGCGACGGCGACGGGGAAGACCCTCGTGGGCGAGATGGCCGGGCTCCACCGGATATTGAGCGGCCAGGGCAAGATGCTCTTCCTGGTCCCGCTCGTCGCGCTCGCCAACCAGAAACACGAGGACTTCGAGGCGGAGTACGGCCACCTCGCCGACGTCACGATCCGGGTCGGGGCGAGTCGCATCAGGGACGACGGCGTTCACTTCGAACCTGACGCCGACATCATCGTGGGCACGTACGAGGGGATCGATCACGCACTCCGGACCGGCCGAGAACTTGGGGACATTGGCACCGTGGTGATCGACGAGGTCCACAACATCCAGGACGAGGAGCGGGGCCACCGGCTCGATGGGCTCATCTCGCGGCTGAAACACTATACCGAGCAGCGGGCCGCGGCGTCGAATGACTACGGTGGCGCCCAGTGGATCTATCTCTCGGCCACGGTCGGGAACCCCGGGTACCTCGGGAAGAAACTCGGTGCGCGCCTGGTCGAGTTCGAGGAGCGCCCGGTCCCCATCGAGCGCCACGTGACCTTCGCCGACGGCCCCGAGAAGGCCCGGATCGAGAACAAGCTGGTCCGGCGGGAGTTCGACCGCACCTCCTCGAAGGGCTACCGGGGCCAGTCCATCGTCTTCACCAACTCCCGGCGTCGGTGTCACGAGATCAGTCGCAAACTGGACTACGCCTCGGCCCCGTACCACGCCGGCCTGGACTACAGCCAGCGAAAATCGGTCGAGCGGCAGTTCGCCGACCAGGACCTCGCCGCGGTGGTCACCACCGCGGCGCTCGCCGCCGGGGTCGATTTCCCGGCCTCACAGGTGATCTTCGACTCGCTCGCGATGGGC
>CAZQNH010000087.1:0-2006 GCA_964594685.1 uncultured Halobacteriales archaeon | reverse complement strand
ATCGAGTGGCTTTCAGTCCAGGAGTTCGAGCAGATGCTCGGGCGGGCCGGCCGCCCAGACTACCACGACCGCGGGAAGGTCTACCTGCTGGTCGAACCCGACACCGTCTATCATGGCTCGATGGACATGACCGAGGACGAGGTGGCGTTCAAACTTCTCAAAGGTGAGATGGAGGACGTGGTCGCCCACTACGACGAGAACCAGGCCGTCGCGGAGACCCTCGCGAACGTCACCGTTGGGGGCAAGGCCGCCAAACGCCTCAACGACCGGATGCTCGGGGACATCCCCACGAAGCAGGCGATCGGCAAACTCATCGAGTACGAGTTCATCGACGGCCTGTCACCCACTCCGCTGGGCCGGGCAGTCACGACCCACTTCCTGGACCCGACCGAGGCCTTCGTGATCCTCGACCACGTCCGGAAGGGCAGCGACCCCTTCAAGATCGTCGCGGACCTGGAGTTGCGGGACGAAGAAGACTAACGGGATCCGCGATCGTCGCCGAAGGCTTAGAAGAGCCCGACAAGCGGCGCCAACATCGCCGGTTCGAACATGAAGCCTAGATGCCCCAGGAGCAGCACCAGGATCGCGCCCGGGAGGCCGCCGAGGGCGACGATCAGGACCGCGACCCAGGTAATGTTCACGCCGAAGCCGAGGACACTCGCGGCGAGCAATACCACCAATCCCACGATGGCATTGACTATCAACGGTTTCACGATCTTCAACACGAGGTAAATACCGAGGACTGCCGCCACGACGACGAGCAGCAGTCCGAGTTCGATGGGTGTCGCCATAGGACCCACTACAGCCCCTCCGGAAAAATGCCTTCTGTCCCTCGTCCCGAATTCCCTCCGCTTAGCCTGGATTTGGCCGGTTTAAGGGTCCTCCAATAGTTTCCATCGGGTTTTGGACAGACTCAGACCGGTGGCCCGTCACGGATCCGGTGTCTGGCCGCCGGCGGGTCCTCGCCAAGGTCGGTTTCGAGCAGCCACGTCACACCAAATTCCTCACAGGTGTCCCGGAAGGCGTCCTTGTCGTCGGTGGGGATTCCAGGGAGGAGGATGTCCCCAGGGTCGTCGGCGATGTCGGTATAGTACTCGAGCATGTCCCGGACTTCCTCCTCGGGGTTGCCAGTCGGGTCTTCCCCACGGGGGCCGGACTCGGACTCGGTGAGGGAGGCGAACCAGGGCATGATACCGTCCCAGTCTGCGCCCCGGTGGAACGGTTTCTTGTTCGGCCACCAGCAGCCGGCGAGCAGCGGTACACGCGGTTCCTGGACCGGCGTGGGTCCCACTTCGGCTTCGTCGAGCTGGAAGTGCTCGCCATCGTAGGAGATGGCCTCCCCGCCCCAGAGCCGGTCCACGATCTCGAGGGTCTCGTCGAACCGGGCCCCGAGCCGCGGTGGTTCGTAGGCCCGGCCGTAGGCCGTATAATCCTCCTCGTTGCCGAGTCCAGCGCCGACGAGCAGCCGACCGTCTGCGAGTCGGTCGAGTGTGGCGATCTCCTGGGCGAGTTGCCACGGCTGGCGGCGTGGAAATGGGACGACCCAGGTTCCGAGTTCGATGTCGTCTGTCCTGGCCGCGATGCCTCCCAGGAGCGTCCACGGGTCGGGGAATTCGCCAAACGGGAGCGAGTCGCTGACGAAGAGGCCGTCCCAGCCCATTGTCTCAGCCTCGACCGCCAGCTCGAGCAGTTCGGTCGGTTCCGTGATGGTGCCGTCGGTGAGCCAGACGGCGTGTTTCATGCGTGTTACCAAGAACCAATGTTTATCGAGGTGATAGGTTGACTAGAAAGGGGAAGACACTGCCTAATCAGTTACCTGGCCAGGTTTTTGTGTGGTAGAGCGGGGCTATCGGTGAGGGGGAGCCGGGCGGGATCGTGAGTGTGAGAAGCGGAACCCTCTTTGTCCGGGCCTGGGTACAGGGTAGTGCGGGACCGTAGGGTAGCTTGGTATCCTTCGAGCTTTGGGTGCTCGTGACCCCGGTTCAAATCCGGGCGGTCCCACTTCT
>CAZQNH010000086.1:0-7063 GCA_964594685.1 uncultured Halobacteriales archaeon | reverse complement strand
TCATCCTTTCTGGTCGGTCCGCGCTCCAGCTGCGTTGTCCGGGATACTCCTCACCGCCGCCGGGGGGAACCCGACCGTGGGCCGATCACTCGCCGGCGGGTGGTCCGACTTGACCACCAGTTCACGGCCGTTGATCCGGCAATGAAGCTTGTAGGCGTCGCCGAGGAACTCGACGTTTTCGACGGTGGGTTCGAGGAGGGTTTGGTCGGTATCGGATCCTGATTCGGCCGCCTGGAGGTCTATGGCCTGCGGGCGGACGGCGAGTATCGCCCCCTCGGAGACCCGTTCTTCCACCAGGATCTCGATGTTACCGGACCTGGCGAGGTACCCGCCGTCCACTCCTCGGACGGTCTCGACCTCGAAGAGATTATTATCACCCACGAACGAGGCGACGAACCGGCTCGCTGGGCTGCGATAGACCGCTTCTGGGGTACCGATCTGTTCGAGGTCGCCGTCGTGTAACACCGCGATGCGATCGCTGATCGCCAGCGCCTCGGCCTGATCGTGTGTCACGTAGACCGTGGTGATCCCGAGTTCGGTCTGGATATCCCGCACCGTTCGGCGGAGACGCTCCCGAAGCCGGGCGTCGAGGGCGCTCATCGGCTCATCGAGGAGGAGGAGATCCGGACCCGGGGCTAGCGCCCGGGCGAGGGCCACCCGCTGTCGTTGCCCGCCAGAGAGCGCCGCCGGATCACGGTCGCCCATGCCAGGGAGGTCGACGAGTTCGAGGAGGTCGGCGACGCGCTCCTGGGTGTTCTCGCCTCCGGGAGGATCCCGGAACCGGAGCCCGTACGCGACGTTCTCTGCGACCGAGAGGTGGGGGAAGAGTGCGTAGTTCTGGAACACGATGCCGATGTTCCGGTCCTCCGGCGGGACGCCAGCCATGTCCCGGTCGCCGAAGGCCACCGTGCCCGCGGTGGGCTCGGTCAGACCGGCGATTATCCGCAGTGTCGTCGTCTTCCCACAGCCCGAGGGTCCGACGAGCGTGAAAAACTCCCCGTCAGCGACGTCGAGAGAGATACCCGACAGCGCAGCTGTGGGCCCGAATCGCTTCTCGACGTCCCTGAGATGGAGGTCCGTCACGGTTCCCACCACCCACCGACTCGGTCGATGACCACGAAACTCGCGGCGGTGACGACCAGGAGGACCGTTCCCATCGCGGTGGCGGGGCCGAGGGTCCGGTTCCCGAGGAACCGCTCGACGGCCACCGGCATGGTGAAGCTCGCGCCCCCCTCCGCCAGGATGACCGTCGAGTCGAACTCCCCGATGCTGATCGCAAAGGCCAGGGCGGCCCCCGCGACGATCCCCGGGCCCACGAGGGGCAACTCGACGTCGAACCGGGCCCGGGCCCGCGTGGCGCCGAGGACGCGGGCGGACTCGATCAACCGCGCGTCCACGCTCCGGAGCATGGGGGCGACGGCCCGGGTGACGAAGGGATAGGCCGCGACGGCGTGGGCCGCCACGATGGCGTACGGGCCGGTGACCGTGAGCCGTTGGCCGAAGAGCGTCGTCCCGAAGACGAGTCCCTGGAGCAAGCCGAGCCCTACCACGATCCCACTCACGGCAAGGGGCGCCATGAGTATGGCGTCGGCGGCCCGACTGCCGACGAACCGCCGGGTCGTGAGCACGGCTACCGTCACTCCCATCGGGAGGGCGACGAAGAGGGTTCCCACGCCGAAGACCAGAGAATTCCGGATGGCCCGGAAGGGTTTGAGCTGGAACTCCGCCCCAGTGAGTTGTCGTTCGAGGAGGAACCCGTAATACTGGGTCGTGAACCCGCCGGGTCCGGTCAGGCTCTCGACGACCATACTGACGAGCGGGCCGAGGAACACAACGAGGACGATTATCCCGTAAACGAGCAGGCCGATCCGACGTGGGTCGCTCAGACCCTCGAAGAAGGGCTCCCGGTCCAGGCCCCGACCGAGGCTCGCGAGGGCGCCGTCACCGCTCTCGTAACGAATGTAGGCGTAGGTGAGCGAGAGCGTGATGACGGTCTCGATGACCGCGAGGCCCGCAGCCTGGGCCAGTTCGAGCTGCTGGACGCGGGCATACAGCCACACTTCCACGGTCGCGAGCTGTAGCCCACCCAGTGCGAGGACGATGGGGAAGGACATGAACGTAAAGAGGAACGTCAACAGCGCACCGGTGAGGATCGCGGGGAGGATCTGGGGCAGCACCACGTCGAAAAACGACCGGAGCGGTCCGGCCCCGAGGATCCGGGCGGTTTCGACCATGCGTTCGTCCACGCTTTCCCACGAGGCGGTGACGAGACGGGTGACCAGCGGGGCATTATAGAACGCGTGCGCGAGCACGATGATCTCCAGGGTGTACATGATGGAGACCGACGGGAGCCCGACCATCCCCAACACGTCGTTGAGGAGCCCCTGCTCACCAAACATCGCCACGAAGCCGATGGCGACCATGATGGATGGCAGCACGAATGGCAGCATCGTGAGCGACCGGATCGTCCGTCGACCTGGGAATGAGAACCTGGCGAGGAGGTAGGCACCCGGCAATCCGAGCGCCACGCTTGCGGCCGTCGAGAGGGCGGCCTGGTAGACGGTAAAGCCGAAGAGGCCGAAATCGACCGGCGGGAACCCAGCCCGGACCCAGCCCAGAACTCCACCTGGAACGGCCCAGGGTCTCGTGAACAGGTCAGCCGCGGCGCCGAAGTAGAACCTCGACCCCAGGATCCCTGCGAGCGTCCGAGGGGAGACCTGCCCATCCGCACCGACGGCCTCGGCGAGGACCGTCCCCACCGGATAGTAGAAGACGATCAGGAGCACCGCCGCGGTCGCTATAGCCGTGATGGCCAAGAGTCGCTCGCGGAGCCAGCTCCGGCCGCGGGCGACAGGACACATCAGCCCGCCGGCCACCTGTGGGAGGGGATGGCGCTCACCCCCCGGCGATCTCCTGGGCCCACTGCTCGACCCATGTATCGAGCGAACCCGAGAGCTCCTCGTACGTATGACCGACGACCTCGGGCGGCGTTTGGGCGAATTCCTGGAAACCCTCGGGGGGGTCGGCGGTGGTCGTCGCCGGGAAGGTGACGTTCAGGACCGGTATCTTCGATTGGACCCGCTCGGTAAGCATGAAGTCCATGAAGGCGGCTGCGAGGTCTGGCTGGTCCGAGTCGGCGAACCTGGCCATCCCCTCCGGTGTGGCATAGCCCTGGTCATCGAGGAACCCCACCTGATGTTTCTGCATGTCCTGGTCATAGCGATTGGCGTACACCTGATCGGTGGAGTACGAAACCACGATGGGGCGTTCCTCGTTCGTGAACGCGGTATAGGCCGCGTTCCAGTCCCCGACGATCTTCGTACCGTTGTCCACGAGATCTCGCCAGTACTCCAGGTAGCTGTCTTCGCCCCGGTTGGCGATGGTCCAGAGCAGGAAAGCTTGGCCCGGATCGCTCGCCTGGGCGTTCTGGACCAGGAGGGTGCCCTCGTACGCTGACTGGGTGAGGGCGTCGAAGGTCTCCGGACCATCGACCTCGTACCCGTTATAGACGAGGCTGATGTACCCCGTGTCGAAGGTCACCGCCCGGCCGCCGGGGTCGAACCGGAGTTCATCTTTTACGTGCTCGGCGTTGGGTATCTGCTCACTCGGGACCTGATCGAACAAGGACTCCTCACCGAGTTTGGTATCGATCCGGACCAGGTCGTCCGGGTTCAGCCCGATGTAGACGTCGGCGTCGATGGTGACGTCGGCGAGCGAGCGCTGGACGAAGTAGTTGATCTCAGACTCCGGCGTGAGCCACCGGAGGGTGGCTTCGGGGTATTCGGCCTCGAACTCCTCTTTGATCCAGGAGCCTGGACTCACGCTTGGAGCGTCGATGAACGGTTCGTAGGTGGCCACATGGAGGGTGCCGGCGTCTGGGTTTGTCGTGCCGGTGGTCCCGTCCATCGTGGTCGTGGGCTGCGACGTCGGGGTGTTCGCCTGCCCGTCTCCACCGGCACACCCGGCGAGGACCACCACGCCTGCTCCGCCGCTGGCCCTGAGGAAGTCTCGCCGTCTCATTACTCGGTTGTTTCACTCGGTGGTTGAAAAGCACTCCGGACCCGGCGAATGGGCCGGTCCCATTCCTCGGGCCGCCTGGTATCTGAGAGCCAACGGACTCTCTCGGTGTTTGAGGCGGTCGGAGCACGTCGGGCCGGGCCAAGATTTCCCCCGGTACACCGGCCGAACCTCTTTGATGGCTCCCGACGAATCCGCCGGACGTGAATCCCACGAGACACCAGGTGTTGGCCGGGATCCTGGTCGCGACCCTGGCCATTGCTGCGCTCGTCCTCGCCGACGTCATCTGGACCGTTCTCTTCGCGGCGACGGTGGCGTATGTCCTCATTCCGGTGGTGAACTGGCTCGAGGACCGGGGACTCTCCCCGACCTTCTCGAGCGTGGTCGCGACAACCGGCGGCACCGCCCTCCTGTTGGGGCTCGTGGGCATGGTCGGGTATCTGGTGTACCGACGTTGGGATGCGGCCCTCTCGTTCATCGGGGACCTCCCGGAATCTGTCTCGGTTCCCGCGCTGGGACGTACTTACGTCTTCGAGACGCAAGCGGCCCTGGAGACGGCTGCTCGCTGGCTGTATGCCATCGTCCTGGATCTCGTCACGGGACTCCCGACGTTGGCACTCAAGCTGACCCTCTTTGCATTCGTCGTCTTTGGGCTACTCGTCGGCCACCGAGCGGTCGAGGACGCGATCATCGCCGCGATCCCCGGGGAATATCACGACATCGCGGCAGCGTTCGCCGGTCGCATCACCGACACGCTCTGGGCTATCTACGTCCTCCAGGTCGCGACGGGTATCGGGACGTTCTTGATCGCGATCCCGGTCTTCCTCGTCCTGGGGTACGATATCCCGATCACGCTCGCCTTCATCTCGGGCGTCCTCCAGTTCGTTCCGATCGTTGGGCCGTCGGTGCTGCTCGCGGTGCTCGTGGCCTACCAACTCATCGTCGGGGACATCGTTGCCGCGGTGCTTATCGGGGTGATCGGTGGCGTGTTGATTGCGTGGGTCCCGGATATCGTCATCCGCCCGCGGCTGGCGAGGCGGACGGGCCGGCTCCCGGGGTCATTGTACTTCATCGGGTTCGTCGGGGGTCTGCTCACCGTGGGCCCCGTCGGCATCATCGTGGGGCCGCTGGCCGTGGCACTCGTGGTCGAGGCTGTTTCGCTCCTCGAGGCAGCAGCGGAGAATCCGTCGGGGGCCGCCTGAGCCGTCAGAGACCACTTACCGTGTGATTTGGTAGCGGACGTCCTCGCCGTGACGGTCGTTTATAACTTACAGGCTGAGAAACACTATGTTCGCCATGACCCAGGCATCTGATACACGCGATCCACTGGTCTCAGCCGATTGGGTGCAGGCCCACCTCGATGAGTTCCAGGCAGACGACCCCGCATACCGACTCGTCGAAGTGAACAGCCCCGAATCACCGGATTCCGACTTCCCATCCCGGTACGACGAGGGGCACATCCCAGGGGCGATCGGGTTCCAGTGGGACGAAGACCTCTCTCACGGGACCCAGCGTGACATCCTCTCGAAGGGCGCATTCGAGGACCTCGTAGGCGATGCCGGGATCAGCGATGACTCGACCGTGGTCTTCTACGGCGACGGCTGGATCGCGAACTGGTTCGCGCTCTTTGCGTACTGGGAGTTCAAGTACTACGGCCACGAGGACGCGAGGGTCCTTGACGGTGGGAAGGATTACTGGGTGAACGAAGACTACCCGCTCACCACCGAAACCCCCTCCTTCCCGGCCCAGGACTACAACGCCCGCGGGCCATTCGAGAGCATCCGGGCCTATCGAGACGACATCCAGCAAGCCATGGACCACGGGCTTCCCATGGTGGACGTCCGGTCCCCGGAGGAGTTCTCCGGCGAGATCATCGCCCCCGAGGCACTCGACGAGACGGCCCAGCGGGGCGGGCACATCCCGGGCGCGTCGAACGTGCCGGTGGCGTCGGTGCTCAATGACGATGGGACGTTCAAGAGCGACGAGGCGCTCCGAGAACTCTACGCCGACGCCGGCGTCACCGGCGAGGAATCCACCATCACGTACTGCCGCGTGGGCGAGCGCGCCTCCATCGAATGGTTCGCGCTCCACGAACTCCTCGGGTTCGAGGACGTCAGAAACTACGACGGCTCCTGGACGGAGTGGGGCAACCTCATCGGCGCCCCCATCGAGACCGGACACGGGGACTGATCGGCCGTCGGTCCCCTTTGGGTCCGAGGTAACTCTCGCCTGTGGGGGGGGGGTGTTCAGCGATCTTGGCTGGTGGGGGTCTTCGATAGTGGGAAGCGTGACGTTCCTGTCGCAGTACTCGTTCGGGAACGAGTCCTGGAGGTCTCGTGGTATCGTATCAGTGACCTCTCCGGACCCGAGGATTCAAAAGGGAAGGTCGGACCAGCAGGCCGTATGTGACCGGTGCGGGTCGCGTTCCGAAACCAGCGGGGGAGTCCCCGGTCGGTCCGGCTACGGCCGGGCCGGCGCGACGCGCCGCGGCCCGACGGGACCAGTGTCGCCTGTTCGCCATACCGAATGCTGGGTGACGTCCTGGGAGCGTTCCGGGCGACGCATATCGAGACAGACTCCCATTCGAACGGCCATCGGGTCACCGGTGAGGCCGGAAAAGCAGACATAAATTCCTGGGCACCTACGTTGATTCGATGAGCGACGCGGCGGGCCCCCTTGCCCCTGACCGACCCGACGCGGAGCGACCCTTCCGGGTCGACGCCCCCTTCGACCCGGCCGGCGACCAGCCGGCGGCTATCGAGGAGTTGGTCGAGGGCTACGAGTCGGGGATGGACAAACAGACGTTGCTGGGGGTCACGGGCTCGGGGAAGACCAACACTGTCTCCTGGGCCATCGAGGAGCTGCAGGTCCCGACGCTTGTCATCGCCCATAACAAGACCCTGGCGGCACAACTCTACGAGGAGTTCAGCAATCTCTTCCCCGATAACGCGGTGGAGTACTTCGTCTCCTATTACGATTACTACCAGCCGGAGGCCTACGTCGAACAGACCGACACCTACATCGACAAGGACGCCTCGATCAACGA
>CAZQNH010000085.1:0-7212 GCA_964594685.1 uncultured Halobacteriales archaeon | reverse complement strand
CCGCGAGGCCACCTGCTCTCAAGGCAGGCGCGTTGGGCCGCTTCGCTACCTCACCACGGGCGTTCGTTGCGGACCCCGCGGCTAAGCCTTATCGGTTGACTCCGTGGGGCGCCGGCCGTCTGGCATCCGGAGAATCGAATTGGTTTTGGTTCTCCCGCCCGTCGTCTGTAGGAGAGCATGAGTGGGCATGATGAGGATGGGCCACGGGTGCCGATCGTGTGCCAGGTATGTGATACGGAGTCGATGGTCCCGTTCTCGGCCATCGAGGAGACTATCGACAGTCACAACGAACGCATGCACGATGGGGAGCCGATGGCCGAGATCGAACCCTCGGTCAGATCTCGGCTGCAGGACGTCCTGGCCGAAGAGATGGGCCTGCTCGAATGACTTCTCCGCCGCCGCGGGTTTCAACCGTCCGCTTCGGCATCGGGCTCTCCCGTCATCACTAACTTCTTGTCTTCGACGCGGAGCCCCCGGTCCTCGACGAAATTCCAGGTGTGCTCCGGGACGGGATTGCCCGCGAGCAACTCCGCCCGGAGGCGGGTTACCACTGTTCGAAGCGCCCGCGCCGAGTCGAGAACCTCGCGCTCGCGAGCGAAATCGACCGTCAACCCCTCCTCACCGGCACGCGAGGCGATGGTCTCCATGGCGTTTGCCTCGAAGGCGTCCGCGAAGTCGATCGGTTCCACGAACCCCGCGAAGTAGACGTCGCCGTCCCCGGCCGGGCCCAGCACCACGTCGTTCCGGCGGAGCTTGATCGCGGCCTCGTCGACGACGGAGCGGACGAGTCGTGGGACACACGGGCGGAGCACCGAGGCGGAGGTGCGCTCCTCGTCGCGGATGAGATGGGTGATCGCGTTGCCTGCCTTCGACGAGAAGTTCGAGCCGACCTGGACCTCGAATCGGAAGTCATCGAGGCGGTCCGGTTCCACCACCGTCCCCGCGAGGGCGCGCAAGGCCACTTCCGGGCGTCGATCCGGGTCGGCGACGTCGTCGGGGAGGTCGTCCGCCGGTGGATAGTTGACCAGCACGTCAACGGTGCTCTCCGCGAGCGTCTCGAAGACGTCCTCGAGGATAGCAGTATATAATGCGAGTCCGTCGGCGGGAGAAAGCGGGGTCTCCTCGACGAGTTCGCGACACGCCACTCCCTCCACGGGTGCATCGGCCATCAGGACGACGATGGTCACCGGAACCCACTTCCTGCTATGCGGAGTCGTTCCATGCGGGTCGGTCCGGGTTGGGGTGCCTTCAACCCCGCGACTCCGGGGCTCGGTCCCGCGAGGTCCCGATCTCGACCCGCCCGACTTGGAGCCCCATCCTCGACACCGTTACCGAGGGGAGCGAGACCAGTTCCACACCTGGCTCTCGGAAAAGCAGCGTCGAAAGCCCGTGAAGGACAGTCCGGACCGGCTCAGTATTCGTGGCTGCGCGGCCTCGAGCCCCCTTCAAGACTGGCGCAGCTCGCAGTTCCTCGAGCATCGCCTCGGCGTCACCGCTCCCCAGCGGGACCCCCCGGACCGAGGCATCCCCGACCGCCTGCGAGAACGTGGAGACCCCGGTCGCGACAACAGGTCCCCGGTTCGGACACCGCCGACCGGCGACGAACATCTCGATGCCCGCCGGGTCCTCCCGCTCCTCCGGAACGACGTCCTCGACCCCGAGTGACTCGACGAAGAACACGGAGTCGGCCCCGGCGAGTTCGAGTTGTCCATCTTTGGGAAGCGACTCATCGACCCCACCATCGTCATAGCCATCCGGCACTGTGGCGGAGCGATGTCGCATCGGGACCGTCGAGGCGTGTCGTCTGAGCAGATCGAGGGCGCCGACAGCCCGATAGGGGTCGAAGTAGTTCGGGATTCCGGCCTCGCGCAGGATCTCGGCCGGGCCCTCGGTCCGCGAGCCTCCCATCAACGCGGTCACGATGGGGAGTTCATGGCGGCGTCGGGCGGCGACGATGATCTCCGCTAGCTCCTCGAAGGAGAAGATAGCACTCGGCGCGGACATCACCACGGCCGCACCCACGTTCTCGTCCGCGAGACTTGCCTCGAGGGCCTCCTCGAACGCCCTGATACCCGAGTCCGCGAGGAGGTCGAGCGGGTTCCTGGCGCTCCCGTGCCCCGGAACCACCTCCTCGAGTCGGGCGATCGTCTGGTCGGTCAGTCGCGCCACGTCGAGCCCGGACGCACCGACGGCGTCGATGCCCATGACGCCCGGTCCACCCGCGTTGGAGACCACGACGACCGAGGTCGGGTCGGGGAGCGGCTGGGTCGCGAGCGCAGGTCCCCCATCGAGCATCCCCTCGAGGGAGTCGACGGGGACCATCCCGGCTTGTTCGAGGATGGATCGGGCCACGTCCGCCCCCTGGATCTCGGATCCCGTGTGCGTTTCCAGCCCGGCTCCGGACCCCGGATAGACGGCGACCGGCGTCTCGGAATCGATGCCCCGGAAGGACTCGACGATCCCCGAATCCACCCTTCTGGATCGACCGAGAACCAGGTCGTTCGCCGCTCGGGCCGCCATCATGGCCGACATCTCGCCGAAGGAGACATCGATGCCGGCCCCGACGCCCACCACCGGCCCGAGGGCCATATCGTTCGCGGTCGCCCACCCCGCGATCGAGCGCCCGACGTATCGGTCGTGTGCCAGGATCGCGATCTCACTGGACCCGTTCCCGGTTCCTCCTGCTGGGACGGCGGAATTCCCAGGAATCTCCACGCAGGCTCCCGGTCCCAATAGGCGGGACGGCGCCCCGCGAATCGCCCTCTCGAGGGTCTCCGGGACGTCTACGCCCGGCTCACCCCCCGTGAGAAGGACCGCTTCGACCGGCTCATCGGCGATCGCCTCAACGATGGCCGCCTGGTCGGTGAGGGGTGTGTCAACGGTGACGAGATCGCCGCTGCTGAACGAAACCTCCGATACCCCCGATGGCTCGACCACGACTGCTTCGACCCCTGGATACGCCCATGGTTGGGCTACCGACTCGCTTTCTACCTCCGCAGGGTCTTCGTCGGTCAGCGGGGAGCTCACGACCACGATCCGATCCGGATCGAGGAACCGGTCGAGTGCAGAGGGGGCCATCAGTCCTCGTTTCGCGGGCTGCTGGGGTGATAGTCGGTCTCGTACGCCCCTGGACGGTCGTCGAGCCGGTCCGGGTTGATCCGACCCGAGAGCAGCATGAAGTCAGTGATGGTGATCGCCAGCATGGCCTCCACGACGGGGACCGCCCGCGGGGGCAATACCGGGTCATGCCGGCCTGTGACCTGGATGGTCTTCTCCTCGTCCGTCTCCCAATCGACGGTCTGCTGTTCTTTCGGGATCGAAGTGGGTGCGTGGAGGGTCACCTCGCCGTAGATTGGCATCCCGGTGGTGATGCCACCTTGCATCCCCCCGTGGTCGTTCGCGACCGGGACCGGGTCGCCCGCTTCGTCGAAGACCCAGTCGTCGTTGCGCTCGCTTCCCGAGACCGCCGCAGCCTCGGTCCCCAGACCGAACTCGAAGGCTGTCGTGGCCGGGACGGCCATCATGGCCTGCCCGAGACGGGCTTCCACCGAGTCGAACCGCGGAGCGCCGAGTCCCCGGGGCACCCCCCGCACTTCGAATGCAACTGTCCCACCGATGGAGTCTCCCCGGCGTTGATAGTCCTCGATCAGCTTCCGCATCTCCGCTGCAGTCTCCGGGTGGGCACACCGGACCTCATTATCCTCCGCGTGTTCCTGCATCTCCTCGAAGGAGACCGGCGGTGCCTCGATGTCGCCGATCCGGCTGACGTGGGCTTTCACCTCGATGTCTTCCGTCGCCAGTATCGCCTTCGCGACCGCGCCCGCGGCCACCCAGTTGACGGTCTCGCGGGCCGAGGACCGACCGCCACCGCCCCAGTTCCGGGTCCCGAACTTCGCCGAGTAGGTGAAATCACCGTGACTCGGTCGGGGGGCCGTGACGAAGGGTTCGTACTTCCCCGACCGGGCGTCCTTGTTCTCGATCGTAAGCCCCACCGGGGTCCCCGTGGTGTAGCCGTCCTGGACCCCGCTTTTGATCGAGACGCTGTCGGGTTCGTCCCGACTCGTGGTGATCTGGGACTGCCCCGGCTTCCGCCGATCGAGGTCTCGCTGGATATCCTCGGCGGCGAGTTCGAGCCCGGCTGGGACGCCCGAGACCACGACACCCATCGCTGGGCCGTGGCTCTCCCCGTAGGTGGTGACCTGGAAGAGGCGCCCGAAACGGTTGCCGTTCATCATCTGCCTGTTGTGCGCCCGCTCATTTAGCCTTTGTAGAACCTGCGGCCGGGCCGACGCAATGGCTCTGTGGTCCCCAATGGGAAAATCCAGGTCCTCGCTCCGAGGATATCGCTTTCTGGTCGGTTGGACGGTTGCTTGCGATCCGTCACTCGCTCGTCTGGACCGACGCCCCGAGGTCCGCGAGGACATCGAAGAATGCCGGGAAGGAGACCGCTACGTCCTCGGCGTCCGTGACGGTCGTCTCGCCCCCGGCGACCAGCCCCGCAACGGCGAGGGACATCACAATACGATGGTCCCCCCGACCGTCGAGTCGCGTCCCTTCGAGGTCGGAGTCCTCGCCGTGGACAGAAAGCCTGTCCTGTTCCTCGGTGACTGACGCGCCCAGTTGCTGTAGTGCCTCGGCCATGGCTGCCACCCGGTCGGTCTCCTTGTACCTGACGTGCTCGCAGTTCGTGATGGTCGTCGTCCCAGAGGCGACGGCCCCCAGCACCGCGACAGTGGGCAAGAGGTCGGGCGTGTCACCGACGTCGACCGTGACCCCGGACAGCTGGCTTCTCTCGACGAGGACGACGCCCTCCTCGCATCGCCATTCGATGTCCGCCCCCATCCGGTCCAGGATGGACACGATGGCTTTGTCCCCCTGGGGCCCGGGGTAGAGCCCCTCGACCCGTACGCCCTCGCCGGCGATTGCCCCGGCGGCCAGGAGGTAAGACGCCGAAGAGAAATCTCCCGGGACGATATATTCACTGTCGGGCGTCTCGTATTCCTGACCGCCAGCTACCCCGAACCCGTCTTCGTGACGGTCGACCTCGATCCCGAAATCGTCTAGGACCTCGATCGTGATGTCGACGTACGGGCTGGACTTGAGCGGGGTGCTGAGTTCCACGCCGATTCCCGCATCGGTGACCGCACCGGCCATCAGCAACGAGGTGATGAACTGTGAGGAGACGTCCCCCGGGATCGTGATGGTGCCACCGTCCGGCCACCCTTCGACGATGATGGGGGCGGTGCCGTCGCCCATGCTGCTCTGTGCCCGCCCGCCGAGCTGCTCGATCGCCTCGAGCATTGGGCCCTGCGGCCGCGAGCGAAGTGACGAATCCCCGGTCAGGACTGTCAGTCCGTCGACGAGGCCGGCAGTACCGAGGGCCAGCCGCATCGTGGTCCCGCTGTTCGCACAATCGATGACGTCCCCGGGAACCGTGGGTCGTCCCTCGAAGCCAGTCACGTCGAGGAAATCCTCGTCCTCCGGGACAGTTACCTCCGCGCCGAACGCCTCCATGGCTCGCATCGACGCCCGGGTGTCCGCGCTCGGGAGCGGCCGCCTGACGGTGACGCCGTCCGAATACCCGCCGGCGAAGATGGCCCGGTGCGTGTAGCTCTTCGATGGGGGCGCATACGTCGTTCCGGCGACGCTGGAGCGCCCGACCGTCGCGTCCATGCGGACGGGGAATCGTCGAGGCCACATGTGCGTTCCGGCCCGCTCTCGGTCCTGCAGGGAACACGATGCGTGTCGCTCCTGTCGAAGCCGGTAGGGCTTTGGTTGCCGGCCGAACACCGGTGGGTATGGACCCGGATTTCTCCCGGCTCGATGCGTACCTCGCAGCGGCCGACCTCGACGGCTATCTCCTCGATGCGGCGTCCTCGCTCTCGGACCAGCGGTACCTCTCCGGCTTCGATGCGCCGGATCCGTTCATCACGCTTTACACCCCCGAGAGCCTCGTCCTACTCACCTCGACGATGGAATACGGGCGGGCGGTCGAGGAGAGCCGAGCTGACGTCGTCCACCGCCTGGGGGAGTATGATTTCGCCGAGAACCGGGCCGAATTCGGGCAGGAAACAGCCCGAGCCATGGCGGTCGACGGGTTCCTGTCCGAGTTCGGCGTCGAGGCGGTGGGAACCAACCGTCGGTTCCCCCTGTTCACGGCCGATTCGCTCCGGGAGCGGGACTACCGGGTCGAGCCCGACCTCGAGGACGTGCTTGCGGATATCCGGGCTCGCAAAGCCCCCGAGGAGATCGCTAATATCCATGACGCTCAACAAGCCAACGAGACTGCGATGGCAGCGGCCCAGGAGATGCTGGCGGAGGCGACCGCCGACGAGTCGGGCGAACTCACACTCGACGGGCAGCTTCTCACCAGCGAACGGGTGAAAGCGACCATCGAGGGGACCCTGCTCGAGGAGGGGTACGCCCTCGACGAGACGATCGTCGCCAGCGGTCCCCAGGGCGCGGACCCCCACAACCGCGGCCACGGGCCGATCGCCGCGGGCGAGCCGGTCATCATCGACATCTTCCCCCGCTCGAAGACCACAAAATATCACGGCGACATGACCCGGACCTTCGTGGCAGGGGAGCCAGACGCCGAGGTTGAGGAATTGTTCCAGCTGACGAAGGATGCGAAAGCCGCTGCCCTCGACGCCCTCGGACCGGGCGTCTCGGGGGAGGCGGTTCACGATGCCGCTTGCGACGTCTACGAACGGGCCGGGTACCCCACGTTGCGAAGCGACGAGACCACCGACACCGGGTTCATCCACAGTACAGGTCACGGGGTCGGCCTCGACGTCCACGAACGTCCGCGGCTGGCCACCGCCGGTGACGAACTCGAACCGGGTCACGTGGTAACGGTCGAGCCGGGACTCTACGACCCGTCGGTCGGCGGCGTCCGCCTCGAGGACCTGGTGGTGGTCACCGAGGACGGTTACGAGAACCTCACCGACTACCCGGAACGCTTGCGGGTCTAAATTGGCCGGGCGGCTCGGTCGACGGTACTCGGATCTCTCGGCATGACTTCGCCAGGCAGTTCTGTGTCGAAACGTCGCGGTGGACTCGCTTCGATCCCCCAGAAGTAAGTCGGGACGATGGCCGAGAGTGAGGCAGGCCTATTCAGGAGTGGGAGGCATGGACATTAAAGAGTGAAAAAATTGGTCATGCCAGAGTGAACGGATTGGACATTCTAGAGTGAGAGAATTGAACATGCTA
>CAZQNH010000084.1:0-7355 GCA_964594685.1 uncultured Halobacteriales archaeon | reverse complement strand
CGCTACGGCTGCAGGCCGTTCCCGCCGGAACCCACTCGGAAAACGAGCGATTGTACGGAACGAGTGTTCGAACTACCCAGCCGTTGAAACCGCCAGGTTAGTCATTTTGAATCACCAGGAGTGACATCTTCTGGAAAGTGCTGCGCTTGAATTCCGAACCCCAATCACACTCGACATCCTGAGGCTCTACCTCCCCGCTTCCCCTGCTCCCGAAACCCAAACTCAGAGATCCTCTTCTTCACGGAGCCCTCGCAATATGTCCTCGACCAGCGGGTCAGCCGCTTCGTACGGGAATTCCAGATAGTCACTATATTTTCGCAACCCGGGTGCAGAGATGGAGAGAGTCCCGGCTTCGAACGTCGTCATCGGGCCGCGGGGAAGCGCCGGGATCAGTTCGAAGGGGCCCTCCACTGGATAGTCTGCGTTGCTGAAGACTTCGGTGAATTGCTGGCGCAACTCAGCTTCTGGATCGTTCATGGTCACGTATGTGGTCGTGCTCGAGCAACGGGGGAAAATTGTCCGGCCGAATCTCAGACTCTGGGAGTGGATTCGTGCTGACTGCGAAGGACCACGACTCCGAAAGGAGCCGACTGCGTGGCGCCAGAAGACTCGGGGCGGATCGCCCGGAGCCCGCAGGGGCCAAACGGTCGAGGAGGGAGCGTCGGTGTGGATGGATGCCGGGTTCGTGGCTGATAATTACTGTTCGGATTTCACTTCCGCGGGGGTTGTCGATTGCCCGACCGAACCCCAACGCCGGACCCAACAGGCGGTCCACGAAGCCACCATCCCCCGGAATAGACGCGATCGAACCATGGCTCGCAGCGTCCGAGGTTGCCATCCACGGTGACGGCGCCTTTCAGGAGGTGATCGACATCGATTCGTCCGTGAGCACCGTGCCGTCGAGGGCCGTCAATAGTCGGTCACAGTCTCGGCCTCCGGGTGACGGAGTTGCCCAGTCTCTCTACCGCGGACTCGAAAACGCTCTGGATGGGGATGCTCCTACCGATGGAACCGGCTCGCGACTGAGCACGGGACTCACCATCGAGGAGAAACTGGCCGTGACCGACGACGCCGCCCGCCCTCTCACGCCGCATCGGTGGGAACGCTGGTCCTGTTGAGCGAGGCGACCGGTTGTGGAAATCTGGACACGCGAAGGAAACTTCTCCACGCTTGTCTCCCGGATTATTAATCATAAAACAGATATAATTATAATAATTACTTTGATATTTTAACGTAGTGAGCTGGGTTAAATGGGCGAGTTTTGTGCGCTTACACAGATTTTTGATGATTTTTCGATTCGAAGTTCGTATCGGCTCGCTCAGGACACTATCATTTCTTGATCAGCTATTTGAGCGGACGAGAAGAAATTATTCGGTATTCGCGACAAGTTGGCGGGACCACCGGCGAAATTACCGGACGTCGGAAAGCTGATATCGGTAGCCCCGAAATTATCCGGCTTTGGGGTCTTGAAGAGCCTATTCAGCGGCAAGACTTGGATTCGTTTCCGACACATGAGAGAAATCGATCGGGCCACTCCTGAGGTCGTCTTACGAAGAACTCACAGGTCAATATTCGTGCACTACGAGAGGGATTTTACTTATCAAATAATTTTATTAATTAATATCATTTAACTATTTTATATCGCTCTATTAATTACTGTGTCCCACCACAAACCGCTACTTCACTCCCGCAGCCCTCTCCTCGGTTGTCGAGGGTGCCTGCGGACGACACGAAACCTACTTTTCGGTGGTGCTGGAAAAGGCGTCAATGGCAGAACGAGCGGAAACAGTCGGGGAAGCCATCGACCGGATCCCCATCGGTCGGTTCCACTGGCGGCTGATGGCCGTCATGGGAGGTTTCTGGGCGGCCATGGCTATCGGGACCCTCTCTATCTCGTTCGTCTTGCCCACGTTCATCGACATCTGGGACCTCTCGGGGTTCTCCGCCGGGGTGCTGGGCAGTGCCAGCCTCATCGGAATGTTGATCGGGAACACGATGGGTGGCTGGTATGCCGACCGCGCGGGTCGCCGGCGGACACTCGTGGTATCCGTGATCGTGTTCTCCGTCTTCCTCGGCCTCACTGGATTGTCCGTCGGGTTCTACTCGGCCTTCGTCCTCAGGTTCCTGACCGGGCTGGGGTTGGGCAGCGGCCTGGTCGCCGGCGCCTCGTACACCTCCGAACATCTCCCGACGGCCCGCCGGGGGCGATACGTGACCTACCTGGAAGCCTTCTTCTCCATCGGCAGTATCGTCACGGTGATCATCGCCTGGGCCATTTTATCTGCATTGCCGGTCGACGGGACGCTCTTCGGTGTGGCCCCCTGGCGCGTATTCTTCGCCGTCGGGGTAGCCCCCATCGTACTGGGCGGTATCATCCACCGATACATGCCGAGGTCCCCGTATTTCCTCGCACAGAACGGGGACTCGGTGGCGGCCACGGAGCGGATCCGATCCATCGCCAGGATCAACGACGTGACCGATCCGCTGGCCGATCAGGCCCTCTCCGTGAGCCGGAGTGCCGGTGGCGGGATCCGGCAGTTGTTCCAGGGGTCGATGGCGGGGACGACCCTGCTCATGGCCGGGGTCTGGTTCGCCGTCAACCTGGCCTACTACGGCATCTTCACGTGGTTGCCCGACACGGTCGTGGCGGCGGGCTACGTGGAGAGTCTCTACCGATATCTGCTGATGGTGGCGGTCTTCCAGCTGTTCGGCCAGTTGAGTGCCGCCTATCTCATCGAACGGCTGGGCCGGAAGTGGACGCTCAGCCTGCTCCTTGGGATGGGGGGCCTTTCGACATCGCTATTCGCCACGGCCCTTCCGGGGGTCGAGGTTGGCATCGGAATCCCCGAGACTACGGCCTTCACCGTCGGGCTCTTCGCGATGGGTTTTGCGTTGTTCGGGGCCTGGGCGGTGCTTTACGCGTACACCGCGGAGGTGTTCCCGACCGAAATCCGTTCGACGGGGCTGGGCCTCTCGGGGTCGGTCGGCAAGGTCGCCGCGGCCGGCGGGCCGATCCTGTTCGGCTCGCTTGTGAGTGTGGGCTACCTCACCGCCCTGGTGCCCATCGCCGCTGTCCTGTTCCTGGCCGGCTTCCTGCTGCTGGTCTTCGGCAAGGAGACCAAAGGACTCACCTTGCAGTGACTCGCCGTGTCCAGTGCTCGTCGAATAGCGTCCGCCCGTCGATCGTGACCTCGGTCGAGAGCTCAGGGATGTCCAGCGTGAACCGATTCGAGGCCGACACCTCGACCGTCTCGCTGGGGTATTCCGTCGTGAACGGTTGGGTTCCTCGCTCAACATCGCCATCCATGAACAGGCTGAAAGAGACCCCAACGACGAGGACCACACACTCCTTAACGAGGAGTCGACGCCGATAACGGGATATCTCGTCTGGGACTCCGGAGACCTGGCCCAGGAACCGGAAGGTGGGACGGTTGCACACCATTTCCTGCAAGCCACGGGGGAAATCAGTACAATTTTCCACTCCCCCCCAGTTGACTCGAAACGATGACCGAAAACGTGCAACGTGAGACTCCAGCTCGCGTCGCCGTCGAGAACATCGGCGGGATCTCGAAGTCGGAGGTGACGTTCGACGATGGGGTAACCATCCTGGCCGGGCAAAACGCCACCAACCGAACCTCGTTCCTCAGGGCGATCATGGCGGCCCTGGGGAGCGATAACGTGTCACTGAAGGCGGATGCGAGATCCGGTCGCGTGGAACTGGAACTGGGCTCGGAGACCTATACGCGGACCCTTGAACGGGCGAACGGGAATGTGACCTTCGGTGGCGACCCCTTCCTGGACGACCCGACGGTGGCCGATCTCTATGCCTTCCTCCTCGAACGGAATCGCGCACGTCGCGCCGTTGCTGGCGGGGGGGAAGACCTCCGTGAGATCATCATGGAACCAATCGATACCGCCGCGATCCAGGCGGAGATCCAGCAATACGAAGCCAAGAAACGCCAACTCGACCAGCAGATCGCGGCATTGGAAGAAGAGGAAGCGAGGCTTCCGGAGCTCCAGGAAGAAGCGTCCCGCCTGGAGCGGGCCATCGAGGAAAAACGGGACGAGCTGGAGCGTGCACGGACGGAGATAGCCGACGCGGAAGCCGATCTCGAGGAGACGAGACAGGTAAAAGAGAACCTCGAATCCAAGCTCCAGGACGTCCAATCCCTTCGATCGGAGTTCAAGACCGTTCAGGATCGACTGGATACCGAACGGGAGAGCCTCGAAGCTGTCCGGGAAGAGAAGGCAGCCCTCGAGGAGGAACTCGAGGAATTGCCCGCCTCGGTCGAGGCGGAACGAGAATCGATCAGATCGGAGTTGGCAGACCTGCGGTCGCGGAAGAATCAACTCGAAGGAGAGGTAAGTGAACTACAGAACCTCATTCAGTTCAACGAGGAGGTCTTCGCGGGGGACTCGGGACTGCTGTCGGACTTCGAATCGAGAGGTGACGGCGACGTGACCGCCCAACTGGTAGAGACGGGTACCGTCTCATGTTGGACGTGTGGCTCGGAGGTCGAACGCACCCACATCGATGACACCATAGACCGATTGCGGGAACTCCGGGAAGACAAACTCGCCCGGGTGAAAGACCTCGAAACACAGATCGAAGACCGCAAGGAAGAACAGCGAACCCTCGAAGACCGGAAACGGGAACGAGTCCGAGTCGAACAACGGGTCGCCGACCTGGAAGCCGAGATAGACGAACGAACGGCAAATATCGATCGCCTGGAGGCCGAGACGGAGGACCTCCGAGAGCGAATCCAGGAACTCGAGACCGAGATCGACGAGCTGGAACTGGCTGAGGACCACAGCGAACTGCTGGAACTCCACCAGGAG
Organism: uncultured Halobacteriales archaeon; assembly: GCA_964594685.1. Lineage (GTDB taxonomy): Archaea > Halobacteriota > Halobacteria > Halobacteriales > Halobacteriaceae > Halodesulfurarchaeum. Next base: position 2,516 of record CAZQNH010000084.1, on the reverse strand, counting down.
GCAAACCGGCTGGAGCTCGAGACCGAACGGCTGGAATCCGAGCGAGACACCATCGAGGCGGAGATCGAGGAAGTGGAGTCGGCAACCGAGCGCCGAGCGGATCTCGAAGCCGAACGGGCGGACGTCGCCGACACGCTGACGGACCTCCGGACGAGGATCGAGCGGATCGAGATGGACGCCATCGAAGAATTCAATGGGCGGATCGAGGAGATCCTGGAGATCATGGATTACGACAATATCGATCGGATCTGGATCGAACGCACGGCGCCCGACCAGTCCTCGGGGACCGGTCAGCACGCCGGGGGGTCATTCGAGTTGCACGTCGTCCGGTCGGATGCGTCGGGGACCGCCTATCAGGATTCAGTCAGCAATCTCAGCGAAAGCGAGCGGGAGGTCACGGGGTTCGTCTTCGCACTCGCCGGCTACCTGGTCCACGAGGTCTATGAGACGGTCCCGTTCATGCTACTCGACTCGGTCGAGGCCCTAGATTCGAACCGGATCGCAAAGCTGGTCGAGTATTTCGCCGAACACACCCGGTTCCTGGTCGTGGCACTGTTGCCGGAGGACGCACAGGCCATCGATGACGCATACGCGAGAGTGAGCGAGATCTGACCATGGCAGACGATCAGGGGTCGTCCAGGTCCTCGAAGCGGGGCCGCGGAAGCAAGGTGGCACGGCTGATCGAGGAGTACGACCTCGAGGGACTGGGAGAGGAACTCGAGGCGAGTTGGGTGGGCCCCGGCGAGCGCAAGAGTCTCCGGGAGTTGGAGACGGTGTTCAACGAGGAACTGATAAAGGCGGTGACACGCGAAGCGGGCGAGGACCCGCTGCCCGGTGAAGTGGAGACGATATACGAGGCGCTGCAATCGAAGACGGCAAGTCCCGGTCTCGAAGAGGACGTGAGGGGGCGCCTGGACCGGATGGGGGTCGACGTGGAGACACTGGACCGCTCCCTGGTCTCCTACCAGGCGATTCGGACGTATCTCAAAGACCACCGAGGTGTCGACCCGGAGACGCCGGACACCGAACCGACTGAGTCGACCCGCACGAGCATCGAGAAGTTAACGGGAAGACTCCAGGCCGTGACCGACCAGCGACTGTCCGACCTCGAAACCCGAGATGAACTCGTCCTGGGGGAGTTCAGGGTGCTCGTGAACGTGCAGGTATACTGCGAAGATTGTGGCACCCAACAGTCGGTTGAGGAGGTGTTACGGACCGGTGGCTGTTCGTGTGCGAACTCGACCGGCGACGGATAAGTCCGGTCACGGACGGTCTGGATATTGCGTCGGTTGGGAGGCCGATTCGAGGTGCCGTAATAACAACCGTACATGTGTTACCCGAGGTGTGATTTCCATCGCAACCCCGCGTTTGTTATCGTCCCGTAGCCCCACCGTTCGATGTGCTTGCGAGGGGAAACACTCGATGCCGCGCCGTTCCCAAAACACGGTCGCTCGGGCCCGAACCGCCTCCGGCGATCGGGTCAAGTCCGCCTCGAATCGCCGTAAGGGGTTCCAGGGGCGGCTGCCCGTCAGAACTCGAACGCAAAAATATAAGACCACTCACCCGGAGGGTTCCACGTGAATGACCACCGTCAAAGACGTCCGTACCCATGGAGAGGACGACGACCCGTTGACATTTCTCACGGCCTACGACGCCCCGACAGCCCAGATTCTCGACGAAGCCGGCATCGACATGATTCTGGTCGGTGACAGCGTCGGGAACACGATGCTGGGCTACGACTCGACTCTGCCCGTCACGATGGACGAGATCGCGAGTCACACGGGCGCCGTCTCCCGTGCCACGGAAGACTCGTTGATCATCGGTGACATGCCATTCATGAGCTACGGGGCGAACATCGACACGGCCATCGAGAACGCCGGTCGCCTGCTCAAGGAGGAAGGCGCCCAGGCAATCAAGCACGAAAGCGGCCCCCACACCGTCGAGCTAACCGAACGCCTTGTGAACAACGGAATCCCGGTGATGGCACATCTCGGTCTCAATCCCCAGCGCATCCACGAAATCGGCGACCTCAAACGCCGTGGGACCGACGAGGAGGAGGCCCAGGAGATCCGGGAGATGGCAGTGAAACATCAAGAAGCCGGGGCCTTCGCCGTCCTGCTCGAGCACATCCCGGCCGCCCTTGCCAGGCAGGTCACCGAGGAGTTGCATATCCCGACCATCGGAATCGGCGCCGGACCGCACACCAGTGGACAGGGGCTCATCATCACCGATATCGTCGGCATGGGCGACTGGATACCGCCATTTGCCAAGCAATATGCCGACGTGCAATCCGAGATAGAAAAGGCCGCAACTGCCTTCAGCGACGAGGTGGAGAACCGCGAGTTCCCCGCCGAAGACCACTACCAGGAGTAAGCGACGGAGACGGAGCCAGCGCGGGACGACGATCGGTTGTGGCTCCCGACGCGTATCACGGTACTTCTCGTGGGCAATCAGCCTACTACCGAGGGTACATTCGAGGACCGCCTGCGTTGGAACCCCGCCGACCCATGTCAAGA
>CAZQNH010000083.1:0-7643 GCA_964594685.1 uncultured Halobacteriales archaeon | reverse complement strand
TGAATGCATTCCCGAATGCCATCTCCGAACCGGTCGTCGAGGGTGCAGCGGGGTTAGGTGGGTCGAAGCGACTGCTGCTGGTGAATCGGGTCCGCTGCGGGAGCAGACACGGGTGGTTTCAGTCGGCGTTGTGGTGGCGGCCGACGAAGAGGGCGATCACATGGACCGTCAGGAGGACGGCTGCAGCCAGCTGTTCCCCTGACGTTTCGAGACCGGTCAGGATGATCGGCATATAAACGAAGGGGAGACCGACGGCGGTCCAGAACCCGAGCGTCTCGAGGGGGCGAATGAGCGTCCCGACCCCGTGACCGTCGAGTGGGCTCCCTTCATGGGCGGTGGTGGAGGGGCTCGACATTGTTCTTTTCTCACTCGTTGGGTACGACCGGCGGACCCAAATAACGGGTTGAACGTTGGGATGATTTCACGTCTATGGGCACGGATTTTGGGGCAATTCACGTCACTTCATCGAGGGCGCAGAGAGCCGCATAACTTTTATCGAGTACGCTCCGACAGTAGGATTCCATTACCATCGTCTCAGGTACTGCAATTACACTATCCCGGTAACAGAGAAAACGATACCGAGGTTCAGTGCTGCATACGCTCGGCGGAAGGCGGTCCCTGTCAGCCCGCGCGTTTATCGGGAGCGGACTCGAACGGGCCGCTATGCGACCCCGAAAGGACGCCGGCTCGGAGGTCGACGCGGGGGAGGGGGCCCATCCGACGGAGGAACGTTTCACTCTCCCCCGATTGGGATCGAAATACACCCGCTGGAGTGTCAGGTGGAGCCGATCGAAGGGGCCGATATCGGCGGGTGCTTCCGGTTTCGTGGAGGTTCACCCATGAGTGGAGAAGGCACCCAGGAGCCGGCCACCGCGACTGTCGGCGACCTCCTCGATGACCTCGAGGACTTGGAAGCGATGCTCGATGACCCAGACGCCCTCGCGCAGATCGAGGAGGCTATCGAGACCGCATCTGAAATCCGGAAACCGGGGACCTTCGGGCGGGTCATCAGAGGGTTCGACCTCGCGGACCTGTCCGAGGCGTTCCTGGGCGCCCTGTTGCTCGGAATCCCGATGTTCGTTGAGGGTGGGACCTATGACATCGGTGCGTTCCTCGCCAGGAGACCCCTGCTGCTCGTCATGACCCAAGTGACGACCGTGCTCATCGTGATCGGCATCCTCTACGTGGCCGAATTCCAGGAGGTCAGGATCCACGAACCGTTCTTCGGCCTCATCCCGCGGCGGTTGGTCGGCGTGTTGGGGGCGTCGCTCGTCACCGCGACGGTCATCATGACACTCTGGGGCACGGTGGATTGGGGGACACCGATCTCCGCCCTCTCGGCCATCACAGTCGCCCACCTGCCGATGTCGATCGGGGCCGCCCTCGGTGACATTCTCCCCGGAAACTAGGGGACCGGGCAGGGGCCAGCCCCGTTTCCCCGCCTGCCAGGGGCGATGCGTCCCAGCATCTGATACCACGGGACAAAGGGAGGGTACATCCAAGTACCCCCTTCCGCATTGGCCGATATGGACGAGGAGCCGGACCCCCGGGCAGCGATGGAAGCCCGGGGTTGGGAGATTATCTATAAGCCACATGCCGAGATGGCGAAGTACAACGCGTTCTACCGCGTCGAGTACGAGGGCCAGGAGATCGCCCCGCCAGCCGCTCGCCGCGAAGGCGTCGGTCTCGACGAGGTGTGGCTCTCCGAGAAGTTCCGCCCGTACGAGCGCTATATACTCTTTCACGAACTGAACGAGATCCGGTACCGTGCTGCGGGATACGGGGTCGAGGAGGCCCACGAACGAGCGCTGGCGGATGACGAACGCTGGGCGAGGGATCCGACCTTCGAGGAGATGCGCCACGAGATCAACATCGTCCCCTCGCACCTGGTGACCGAACTGCCTGGGTTCGGGCCGACACTGTTCGAGCGCATCCAACGGAACCGGCCGTATTGTGACCTCAGCGAGCTCAAAGCCGTCCGCGGGATCGGCCCGGAACGATACGAACGTCTGGCAGAGACGTTCTGGTGCTTCGATTGTGACCTCTGATGGGCCCAACCGGACCGACACCTCGATGTTGAGTTATTGCTGGTCACGCACGGATCGATAGCCCCGTCTACGGTCTGTCACGGCCTGCCGCGGAATCCAATATATGGTGGCGAAGCGACCGGTGGGGTCCCAGCACAGATGCGAGTGGATTTCCCTCCAACGTCCAGGCACCAGGCGATAAACCCGGGAAAGAAGGTGTGCTGCCAGAGAGCGCCGTTCTCCTCTACCACACTATGAAGGGTCAGAAGGCTTTTCCACCTGCATGCTATTGCGTGCCGTAGGCGGACCCGGTGGACCCACCCCGATATGTCGGTCCGCCGCATTCATACCCATGCCCTCCAGCCCTCGCCGCTCCCTGTTGCGGTCCCTCGGAGCAGCCGGGATTGCCCTTGTTGCCGGCTGCAACACCTCCTCGGAGGAGGTGGCAGAGACCAGGACAGGGACGACGACCGAATCAACACCCGAGACAGCCACGTCCACGACGACGGAAACGAGCGAGACCGACGCGGAACCATCGGCGGATATGGCCGAAGGGCCCGGTCATCTCCCGGAGACGGTCTGGCCGCTCCCGCACCGGGCCCCGTCGAACGCCGGCTACCTGCCGGACGGCCCACTGATCGACACCGAACCGGTGATCGACTGGCAGGTCGAGCCGACGGTCCCGCCCGATCAAGACCAATACCCGCCTGACTTGACGGAACCCGTGATCGCCGACGGTCGCCTGTATGCCGTGAACAGGCTCCGGATCACCCCCGAAATGGAGCGTGCGGAGGCCCATTTCCTGCGAGCCATCGACGCGGCCTCCGGCGAGGAAGTCTGGGAATTCCCTATCGAACAGGGGCCCGGACGGGACATTCCCACGTCGGCCGCGTACGGTCATGGGGTCGTATTCGTGGGACAAGGAAGGGTGTTGTATGGTGTCGATCCGGCGGAGGGGACCGAAGCCTGGCGCCGAACGCTTGCCGAGGAGGTAGGCGCGATCTATCCCGGAAGAGACGGGACCTTCGTGCAAGCCCACCATTCCATAGTGGCCTTTTCGACGGGCATGGAGGAGCGCTGGACGGAGGCATTCGATTCGGTACCCGATGCTATGGCCGCCGGGACGGACATCCTATTCGTGGCCGTCGACCGCCAGTTGCTGGGGCTGGATCCCACGACCGGTGAGGTGAGATGGCAAGAGTCCCTTCCAGCTGGAGCGGACGGGAACACCGTCAACGATCTCGTCGCGGTCGAGGGAGGGGTCTTCGCCCTCCAGTATAGCGGCGACCTCCACGCGTACGATACCGGCGGGAGCAAGGTCTGGGACGGGGAGAACCGGTACCAATCGATATCCACCGATGGCGCACGCGTTTACGCCGGGGGAGAGGGGGTCCTCCGGGCACTTGCCGTGGGGACCGGAAGCGCTCTCTGGGAGGTAGACTGCGAGGACGTCGCGGGCTGTCGAACGGGGAGTACCTTCCGCAAGCCAGTCCTGACCGATCGTGCACTCTATACGAGCCTCACGTCGGGACACGTGTTAGCGGTTCACCCAGACGATGGGAGGATCTCCTGGGGGTTCGATGCTCCGATGGACGTCATGCACCTCTCCATGGGACCCGACGCGATCTACGCGCTCGGGAATGAACTCGACCCGGTGGTCAGACTACAGGCTCCAGAGGCGTAGTGAGGACCCGCGACTCTTTTGATCGCCGTGTTAGTCGGCCCTGTCGCTCGGCGGTTTTGAGTTATGCCCGGGGAGGGGTTCGAACCCTCGACCTCCGCATGTCCCAGGTTCAAGGCTCGTGGACACGCGGGCCACCGAATGGCGGCCGCACCGAAGCTCGAAACCCTATGAGTGCGGCGCTATGACCAGCTAAGCCACCCGGGCGTACGTCGGCGTTTGACGCTGTCGACCTTCAACCTTTGTAATTCGGGTCGGCAGTCGGGTCCGTTCCGGAATCGGCACCATTGGTGACCCAGGTTCCTCACGGTCGGTCCCGACCCCACACTGCTCGGCACGGCCTGGGGCCGACCCACCGGGTTTATGGCTGCGGGGCGGTAGCACAGCCATATGGACGTACCGACGGTCGTAGCCGACGCCCTCGGGGACGAGGCGGTGGCCGCCAGGGTGCCGCTCAAAGGGGAAGATACCCTCTACGTCACGCGGACCAGGACCCTGATCTACCGGTCCGAAGGGTTCATCAGCGACGAATCGGTCGAGGAGTACCCACACGAGGCCGAGCGGGTCTCGGTGGACGACGGCAGACGGAAGGCCACGATCACCCTCGATTACGGGACCAGGGGTCAGGACTCCTTCGGCGTCCCGTCCTCGCGTCTCGAGGAGGTCCTGCATCCAGTGCTCGCAGGGGTCCTGAATGCGGCAGGCGTGACAGACACCGGCGAGACGGTCAAACGGACATTCAGGTTCAACGAGTTGACCCTCGTCGTCACCAGCGACAGGGTGGTCAAACACATCGGCGCGGCAGTCTGGGACCACGAATACGAGGAAGTCCCGTACGAGGCAGTGACCGACCTCGAGATCGAGGAGGGGAACGTCTCCTCACAGCTCGTCCTGACCACCAAGGACCATACCGAACGGGTCAAGGCACCCAACGAAGCCTTCCGCGAGGTGGAGGAGTCGGTCCAAGAGGCGTTCTTCGCGTATTACGAGGTCGATACCATCGAGGAGTTCCGACACCGCATGGCGGTCGATGAAGAAGAGACGGTCGTCGAGACGGAGTCCGGTGACGTCTCCTTCGAAGAGAGCATCGACCCGATCAGTGCGGGGGACACCCAATCGACGGAGACCACGGCGGAGTCAGGGGCAGACCAGGCCGCCAACGAGCTCGAGAAGAGTGGCTTCACGTCGGCAACCGAACAGGTCGAGACCACCCTCGACCGCGAGGCGCTCGAGGAAGCACTCGACGCGATCGAGGCATCCCTGGACGAACAGGCCGCAGCAATAACGCGCCAGCGCGAGCGGGTCGATGCCATCCGGGACCTCATTCCCGACCAGTAACTTTTCGGATACAGGACGACCCGAAGGGGCCGTGTTCCCCCGAATCGAATTGGATGAAATAGCCCGTCGACAATGTGGCCCCACAACGGCGACAACTGAACTCGCCTTCTTTGCTCACCACCTCGCTCTGAAATCTGACATGTCCGCCACCCTGGGGTCGAATCATCCCGCCCTCGCGCTCGATGTACCCTGCCGCCTCCGCACGATCCAGGATCTCGCGGGTGGTCCGGGGGTCGGTCGTGATGGTCTCGAGTCGCGTGATCGCCTCGGCCACTGAGAGTTCCGGATCTTCGAGCTTCGAGAGGAGTTCCACGCCGAGTTCGACCCGATCGGTGTCCGGCACGGGCGTGCCATCGCCCGGCGCGAGATTAAATCTTGGCGCCCACAGGACACATCGGGGGTTTCGTCGCACACCGGAGCCGGGCCGCTCGGAACCCTCGGGACGGTACATTCTGGAACCGCGGCTTTGGACGCTCGGGACTCTCCACCATTGAGTCAGGAAGTTCGGCACCGTACGCTCAAGAACCCCGGTACCGTATCCGGTCGCATGCCCGTCACCCCACGGCGGCTCGCGGTCGGGGCAGCCCTGGGTGTCCTCGTAGTCCTCGCCGTCGTCCTCAGACCGGATGCGGTCCTCGGGGAGCTTCGGGGGATACTCTTCAGCCCCTGGTTCCCCGTCGTGCTTGTGGGACTCTATAGCGTCCGGCCGTTTCTCGGGTGGCCAATAACGGTCCTCTCCGCGCTGGTCGGCTACCGCTACGGCATCGTGCTGGGCCTGCCGATCGCACTCGTCGGAGCCGCGGCGACGAGCCTCGTCCCCTACGCCGCCGGCAGCCGGTTCGACCTCGATGGCCGTCTCGGGGGCTGGTTCGTCGGCGGCAGTCGGCGGTACTTCCGGACCGCCGGTGACCTCCGCGGGGTCGTCGCGGCGAGATTGGCGCCGACACCAGCCGAACCCGTCTCGGCGGCCGCGGGATTCGGCGGCGTCCCGGTCGGTGCCTTCGTCCTCGGGACCATCCTGGGCGAACTCCCCTGGACGATCGCCGCCGTCACCCTGGGTCATTCCCTGAATGTCTTCGCGGTGACGAGAGTGACCATCGACTGGCGGCTCGCGGTGGTCGGGATCGTCGCCGCGCTCGTCTTGCTGGCCGGACCGCTGTATCGGGTCTATCGTGGACGGACGACAGCCTGAACGCGAGCGCGGCCGCCGGAAAGCGAAAACGCGCGCCTGAAAGCCAGGGGAGGATTTAATCGGATCCGCTCGGTTGCTGTGTACTCGACCGCTCAGCTACACTCGCTCCACCCACAAGACTGGCAGGTCTTACAGCCCTCAGAGTAGTAGAGGTCCATCGACCCACAGTCCGGACATTCCGGACTCTCCCCGGCGTCGATGAGCGACTGGGTGGTGTCGGTCTCCGGACTTGCCTCCCCTGGGGCCGCCGCGGTTGCGGACCCACCGTCGGTCTCGCGGGGCGTCCCCGATGCATCATTGTCCACTGCATCGTCCCCACCGGGGAGTCCGGCGTCGTCAGCGTCTGGGCCGGGACTCTCGCCGTTGTCCTGATCGGCCGAACCTTCGTCCTCGGTCCCCCGGCCAGCTGGGCCATCCACTACCGGCTCCGTCCCTGGGCCCGACGACCGCTCGCTCTCGATCTCGTCGAGGGTCTCCTGGCGGGGATAGGGTTTGTCCACCTCGTCTTCAAGGTACCGCCGCATCGCGGTCCCGATGGCGTCGGGGATCGAGTTGATTTGCTCGCCCTTGTCCCAGGCCACCTTCGGACTCCGGGTGCCCTTGAGTTCGTCGACGATCTCTTCGGGGTCGACACCCGACCGCAGGGCGGTCGAGATGACTTTGGCGAGGGCTTCGGTGAAGGAGTTGGTGAAGCCACCGGAGTGTCCGATGTTTGCGAAGAGTTCGAAGGGGTGGCCGGTCTCCGGATCCTCGTTGATAGTGACGTAGATCTTGCCATACCCTGTATCGATGCGCTGGCTGACGCCCTGTAGCGCGTCGGGCCGCGCACGCTTCTCCGCATACTCGGGGGCTTCGAGGATCGACTCGTCGATCTCCTCGAGGACCTCCTCCCGCTGAAGGAACTGCTCCATCCCCCCAAAGATGTCCTGGATGCGTTCCAGTATCGCTCCCGCGGCCTCGGCCTCGTCCATGTCCGCGAAGTCAGCGTTCTGGGCGCGGGTCGTCAGGACTTGCTTCGAGCGAGTGCCGTCTCGGTAGACGGTCACGCCTTTTCCGCCGTGGTCGTATATGTAGCGGAACACCGACTCCATCTCGTCGACGGTGGCCTCCCGCGGGAAGTTCACCGTCTTGGAGATCGACGAATCCACGCCCTCCTGGAGGGCACACTGGATCGAGGCGTGCTGTCGGCCACTGAGGTCGGAGGTTGTGACGAACAACTCGCCGATGGCATCGGGCACCGTCGAGAGACCATCGACGCCCGCGAATTCGTTCTCGGCCATCTGCTCCTGGGCCTCCTTTTTGACGTCCTCGACCTCGACGTCGTTTGCCTCCAGCGTGCGGAGGAAGTAATCGTCGAACTCGACGAGCATCTCGTCGCCCTGCACGTCGTCGGAGACGTTCTTGT
>CAZQNH010000082.1:0-7748 GCA_964594685.1 uncultured Halobacteriales archaeon | reverse complement strand
AGGTTCGGCTGTTCACCTGCGTCGAGTGCGGCCACAAGTGGCGCGAGTCCTGACGACGCATCTCGCGACCCGCGCCGTGTACAGATGCACAGACCGCCCCAGTAGACTCGCAACTTCCGGGGTAGCTCGGTCTCAAGTGGCGCGACACATCGACACCAAACCAACGCCCACACCGTTCTCGAGGCTTCAATAACCGCTGACACGCGAGCCTTTGCTGGGATGTTCACTCCCCCGATTATTTGTCCGGTAATCGTTGGAACACGCTATCTCCAGAAACGGAACCGAAGACGGGGCAGTGTTCGACTCCTCGGTAACCCAAAACACTCGATTCACCGGCTCAGTGAGCAACTGGTTCGACTCCTCCGGTACGAAAGAAGAGAAGACGCCAGGCTGCATGGAACCTCTGAGTCTTGCAGTCCATTTTAGATAGTGGACTACTAGTTCTGAGAGATCGTGCAAGATACAGGGCGCGAGTCATGCGGACTTCAGGTCGTTTGTACCGAGGTGGCGGATCTCGGCTGAAGTTGGATTCGGGACTGTCATCGCCCTCCTGACTCCCCGAATTCGGTGCCTGAACGCCCCCGAGGGAGTTAGAGATCGGTCGTGACCATCCGCTTGAAGGTACTCTCCATGAGCCGATCGGGCCCGTACTGCATCACTAGGTCCCGCACGGCAACGGCGATGGGGTTGCTCAGGTTCCACATGCGCCCCAGTCGCCGGCCCGTTCGAACGACCATCTCTGTTCGGTCCTGCCGGTGGCTCTCGTACGCGCGGAGAGCGACAGCCGGGTCCGGCTGGCGGTCGAGACACCGGGCGACCCAGACTGCGTCTTCCAGCGCCTGACTGGCCCCCTGAGCGGCGAACGGGAGCGCAAGATGCGCCGCGTCTCCAAGGAGAGTGATACGGCCACGGCCCCACTGGTTGAGGAGCTCCCGGTCCTCCGCTTCGTCCCAGATGAGCGCCTCCTGTGGGGTCTCCTTGATGAGTGTCGGAATGGGTTCGTGCCAGTCGGCAAAGTCCCTGGCCAGTCGCTGTTTCGAATCGGCTGTCGGCCGATCCAGACCCTGCTCGACGCGCTCCGTCACGATCCAGTACAGGCGGCCATCGCCGATCGGGAGCGCGCCGAACCGTTGGCCGCTCCCCAGGGCCTGGGTCAACGTGTCGCCGGTTGCCAACGGGTGGTCGGTCCGGAGCACGGCTCGCCAGATCCCCACGCCGCTGAATCGCGGGTCTGTCTCGGCGTGCAGGCTCCCACGGACGGCGGAGTGGATGCCGTCGGCGCCGATGAGCACGTCGCCCCGGACCTCCTTGCCGGAGGAGAAACGGGCTGTGACCTGGTCGTCGTCTTCCTCAACCCCGACGCATTCGTGGTCGAGGTGAACGACCCCGTCACCAACCCGATCTCGCAGAATGCGCTGGAGATCGGCCCGGTGCAGGCCGATTCCTGGCGGAATGTCGGACTCGGCGGAAAGAACACTCCTCGGGTGGACTTCGTTGAGCACGGTCCCACCTGGGTTCCTAATTTCGGTATGTTCGAGGACAACTCCCGCTCGCACGGCCGTTTCGTGCCCACCCAGGACGTCGAGAGCCTGGAGCCCGTTCCGCCAGAGGGTCAGTCCGGCACCGACCTCGCGGAGCTTTTCAGTCTGCTCGTAGACCTCTACGTCGAATCCCACGTCCTGTAGAGCGATGGCTGCCGAAAGCCCCCCGATTCCACCCCCGATGATGAGGACCGTCTGGTTGCTGGACTCGCGTTCGCTCGTGGTCATCGTCCGAACCTCCCCTTGGGATAGAGTAGCATGCGAGAAAAACCTTCCCTGGGGCCTCTAAACGTCATCACTGGATGGTAGCCCGCATGCGGAATTCAGCTATTAAAGTCAGTAGACGGGTTCTGACAGCCACTTAGTACATTTAACGGAGCGTGCTGCATAGGCAGCGCATATCATGCGGGGCGGAAATTCACAGACCGGCTCATCAACACCGCCTTGTCCACCATGACCTATCCAGCAAGAAGTCGGCCACCACACAGCCGGAGACCCCCGGGTGATCTGTTCTTCACTCCGCAAGCAGCCCGAGCTGATCGAAGAACTCCTGGCGGTCGAAGTAAAGTCGCTCCTCCTGGATCTTGCCGTCCTGAATGACGAATTTGGCCATGTCCGGGACCTCTATCTCCTCGTGCGTCGGCGGGATGCCATCGTATTCACCGTCGTGCGTTCCGACGAGAATACTCTCCGTCATCACCAGATTACCGTCGGCGACGATCTCCTGCACCGTGACTTGAAAGTCCGAGAATCCTGCAACGACGGCTCGGGCATACGCTTCGCAGTTCTCACGACCCTGTACCGTGCCTGCGGTCGGCGAGATGAAGGTGAAAGATTCTCCAAGAAGATCAGCGAACCGCTGGAAGTCGCGCTCGTTCCATGCATCTACGTACTCGATTACGAGTTGCTCGGCGTCTGTGGTGGCTTGAGCCATTGGGTCAGCACCCACGGACGGCTACGATGGGCGGGCCTATGCCCCTATTCGCTGAGGACTTCCCCACGAAGTGGGTATTTCATCGCCTCCCTGAATCTTGATAGCGATCGGCACAATCGTAGCCAGTATGGACGTTCCCGACGCACCACCCGACGACGCGCTCGATGATATCGCGTATCTCTCGCGGTCAAATACACGTGCGTGGATTCTGGCGACGCTCTCGGCGGCGGTCGCCACGCGTGGCGAGTTGGAAGACGCGACAGGCATCCCCCGGACGACGATCGATCGGGCAGTGAACGAATTGGCGGACCGTGGCTGGATCACGCGGACGCCGGATGGCGAGTATACCGCCACGCCAACCGGTGAGCGCATCACCTCCGAAAGCCGACGCTTCATCGGAGCGATCGAGGCGATTCGAAACCTCGGTGATGCGGTAGGCTGGTTACCTCATGATGAACTAACGATCGGACTCCACCATTTCACCGACGCGATCGTTAGACGTCCCGAGCCGAATGCGATGAATGCGCCGGACACGTTCGCCATCGGACTGATGCAGGGGGCGGCTGAGTTTGCGTGTCTGGTGAACACGCCACCATCGTTGGCGTTCGAAGACGCCATGATTCAAGGGGTGATCGAGGACCGCCTTGCGACGACACACGTCATTACCGATGACGAACTCACCGTCCTCCTTCGGGACGAGGCCCGTTCGGCCCGCTGGCGGGCGTACGTCGAGGCGGGGGCTAATCTCTACTGTTACGAAGGTTCAATTCCGGCCAATCTCCTGATCATCGACGAAACGGTCCTCATCCTCGATCGACAGCCCGAGGCTCCAGAAGGAATCGAAACCACGAATCCGGTTGTCAGGTCGTGGGCCAACGAGACCATCGAGGAATACCGAGACGATGCGGACCTACTTTCTGCCGCGGAGTTTAGCCAAGAGACCACAACCTCAAAAGGCAGGAATCAGTAACCGATGTAAGCGCAAAGTCTTCCACGCCTCTTCTGATAGCTGTCGGACAGATTGAAGCGAGGCGTGCAAGATACAGGGCGCGAATGCCGCAGTTCGATACTTCGGAGTGGACCTTTACATTGTACTTCGTTCATTGGTAACGTATGGCAACAAAACGCGACGGGCCGGAAATGACGACTCTGCCACCCGACGAGGCGTTTGCAGCACTGGGGAACGACACGCGGATGGCTATTCTACAAACGCTGGGCGAGGCGGACCGTCCACTTTCGTTTTCGGAATTGCGTGACCACGTCGGGATGCGGGACTCGGGACAGTTCAACTACCACCTTGACAAATTGGACGGCCACTTCATCCACAAAACAGACGAGGAATACGATCTCCGCCAGGCGGGGCGTCGTGTGATCGAAGCGGTGCTCTCCGGAGCGGTGACCGAAATTCCAGAACTTGAGCCCACACAGATCGAGTGGCTGTGTCCGTACTGTGGGGCTCCCGTCGAGGTAACCTACGATGAAACGGCACCACGGCCTGTAAAGCCCTACTGCACAGAGTGCGCTGGGATAGCAGAGTTTTCGGATCCCTATGACCATGGCCAGCTCGCGGACCTCCAGCTCCCGCCAGCCGGAATCCACGGGCGGACACCCGAGGAGTTACTGCAAGCCGCAATCACGTGGGGTCATCTCGAAGATATGGCGACATACAGCGATGTCTGCCCCCGTTGCTCAGCCGCCCTCGAACACTCGATTACCGTTTGTGAGACCCATGACTCCTCTGATGATGTTTGTAATAACTGTAATCGCGAGTACGCCGCCGCACTCTCCAGTAACTGTCCGAATTGTATCTTCGCAGTAGAGGAAGTACCCGCGACGCTCTTGGCATTCGGTACCATCGAAATGTTGGCGTTTCTGACCACTCATGGCTACAATCCCATCGCCGATCCATATGGCCCAGTGATGAAAGACGCCGAGGAGGAGATCCTGTCGACTGACCCATTCAAGGCACGGTTCACCTTTACCATCGATGACGATACACTCACCCTGACTGTCAATGATGATCTATCAGTGGTCGACACAACGAACGGTGAGTCACCTGGGTCCGCCTGATGAATCCACGCGCTAAGTCTTGCACGCCATTGTAGTTAGGGAACAGGTAGGTCTCAGCGAACGTGCTGAATACACCGCGCGTTTCTTGTACGGAGTGCTGACCAGATTGAGGATATCGGTATCGCTCAGTACAGGACGAGTAGTGACCGATGACGGATCTTTGAGTCTATGGTTCCTCAACGTCAACGACCGCCAGCGAGTCGTCGACCGTGACCTCGAGTTCATCCTCGCCGGCAGAGAGGGTAATCCGGAGCCGTGTTGGGTCCGTCGAGACGAGTTGCTCCCGGCAGGCGTCGCCGCGAGCCATCGCCGCCCAGCTCGCATGGGCGTGTTCGATCCCGTGGTCGGAGAAGAACGCGACGACTGCCGGGTGATCGAGCACGGGTCCCCAACTCGGCCCGCGAACAGCGTCCTTGCACATCATGCAGGCCCAGAGCGTCCGTGCCAGAAAACGGGTATCACAGGTGTCACAGAGCCCGTCTTCCGTGTCATGGTCCTCGCAGACGTCCAGTCGCATCTCGACGTGGCCACCACACGTGGGGCAGACCCCGTCCGTCATCGACTCTACCTGCTTGAGTTGGTGGCTGACCATCGCGTGCAGGACCTCCTCCAGCGATCTACCACCGAGACCAGCGGGTGGGAAGGAAAACCCCATGATCTGGCCCTCCCCGAACCATCCAGCACACTCCGTACACGTTACCTGGACCGCCTCGCCGGTGTAGGCCACCTGTACCGGTGCTCCACAGTGGGGACAGGTCTCGTCTATCGTCGACGCCTCGTGCTCGGGGGAGCGGAGCGCCGACCCGGCAACGACCGCCTGGACTAACGACAGTCCGGCCGACGAGAGTTCGTAGCCCTCGTCGACCTGCGTGATGAACCCGTCGTTCAGTTTGCCAAGGTGGTAGTTGAAGTTCCCCGTATCGTCGGCATCGACGCGGTCGTACAGTTCCGAGAACGAAACCGCGTTGTTGGTTGCAAATGGGTCGTAGGCTTCCCAGAGCGCCAGAAGCGTTAGTAGACGCGTTTCGTTGCTCAGAACCGAAAATGCGTCAGCCGCGAGTGTGCCTAATTCGTCCCGGGTCGGTTCCGGCCCGGTCATGCTATTCTTTAGCACGGACGCCAAAATAAAGATGCGCCTCCATGTGACCGCGGGATCGGGTACTCGTACACGGTTGATTCCTCTCAGGCCTGGCTACTCCAATGTGTCACCGCACAATCGACTGCCGCCACCCCCGGAAGGAGGTCCCGACAACTCGTTGGACCCGACCCCCGAATATGGCAGTTTGGATACAGCATCTGGATACAATAATAAAGATTACTGTAATATAATTCTGATTACATTTATCTCCCTCGCACCAACCCCTCTATTCGTGGTCCCGATGGCCACCGAGAACGACCGAAAAGCGATCGAAAGTCCAGCACAGGTAATGGTCGATGAGGTCTGGAGCCGAGGCGACCTCGAACTGATCGATGACCTGGTCACCGACGAGTTCGTCCACCACGACTCATCGCTGCCGGAGCCGATCCGTGGCGCTGAAGCGTTCAAGGAGACCGTCGCGATGTTCCGCGAGGGGACCCCCGACCTGACCAAAACCATCGAGGAGACCATCGTCGACGGAGAGACGGTCGTGATCCCCTACACCGCGACCGGTACTCACGAGGGCGAAATCATGGGTTTCGCGCCGACAGGCACCGAGATAGAGGTGGAAGGAATCTTTCGCTACCGTATCGAGGACGGACGAATCAGCGAGGGGAGAGACCTGTGGGACACGTTCGGTCTGCTTCGCCAGATCGGTGCGGTGTCGATGCCGATCAACGAGTAACCGGGTGTTCTCGAAACCTCCCACGTTCAATCCGACCCATAACAACAGGTGGGGTACGTGTGGGATTGATCATGGGTGCTACCAAGCGAGAGGGAAATCCCTCGATGAGCGAATCAGGCTGCTGAACTGAGGTTCAAAATAGCTCAGAATGGTTCATCTACGAAGCAGAAGTCACGAAATGATTGCCACAAAACGGTCGTACCTATCGCGGACCGGATTTTTTAGCGATCAGGACAGCTGATTTATGTCTCGATCATTGCCGCACTTATGGCCCGCTACATCTGCTCCGTTCCCGCAGAAGCAGCTGCAATCTTTGAGCGGTGTGGATACCCGCACTGGTTATCAGGCCCGTGTTCGAAAGCATATTCGTGAGCTTACAGAACTCTGTTTCAGTTAGCGAGATTTCTGAAGTCGATTTCAGTTTTTTTCGTTACAGAAATGAATTTCAGATTACACTTTTGGTCCCCGAGTGTATGGATACGTGTGGAGGAGAGATCCAATGGCGGCCCCACAATCCACACAAGACCAAACCACGTACGAAATTCCCTCGATCCGGCGATCCACGGAACAGTTACCCGAATATTTCAAACTGATATCGTCGGTTGTCGCAGTTGTGACCTTCGGGACGGCATTGATTGCCTTCGGCATATTGGCCGTTCTCGTCGTCAGTCCTGTTGTCGCGTCGACGGTTGGTACCGGCGGACTCCTGCTGGTCTGGGCCGGTGGTATCGCCTACGTCTTCGCCATCCCCGAACTCGCGCGACGCTGGCTTGTCACAACCACGCATTCTCAATAGCGCATCTTACCAAGTATTCGCGTCAGTCTACCGAGCTATCCGGGATTAGCTGGATAGAAACGCTGCCACCATATGTTTATACTGAAGAATATGCTATGGATTAGCATGACAGACGGCTCGCCTGAAACACCCCTCAATACAGTCGCCGAGAGAGTTGGCGAGCAGACCGCCGACGCGTTCGAAATCCTGGGTAACGAGACGCGGTTAGCAATCCTTTTCGCGCTCTGGGAAGCGATGGATCCAGGCTCACCTCTCTCCGAGCCGTCTGACCCGGCGGTTTCGTTCTCCGACCTCAAAGAACGGGTCGGCATCCGCGACTCGGGGCAGTTCAACTATCACCTGGACAAGCTAGTCGGCCCCTTCGTCGACCAGAGTGAGGAGGGATATACGCTGACCAATTCCGCCGAGCAGATTCTCTGAGCAGTGCTCGCAGGGACGCTGGCCGATTCCTCGGAGTTTGAAAGCGAACCAATCGACACCGATTGTTACCGCTGTGGTGGGGACACGGTCGTCGACTACAGCGACAGTATGCTTACATGGCGCTGTACCAACTGCGAGGGCGCATTTCAGGGGACTCTAGCCAG
>CAZQNH010000081.1:0-7873 GCA_964594685.1 uncultured Halobacteriales archaeon | reverse complement strand
ACTATAGGGCCGTCTCGCGGCGGTTCAAATCGCGCCCGGCCCGCTTTTGCGACGAACAACGGGAGGAGCAATGGGGGTAGCGATTTGCACGCAGAGAGGAGCTTCGCTCCGCCCGCCTATCAAATCGCGCTCGGGCTGCTGAATCCACATCTTATGGTGTCACTGCGCCCCTGAAAGATGATTTCCTGGAGCGATAGGGAGAATCCTGCTGGGAGATCGATTCCACCCTGTTACCCACATCAGGAGCTGTCTTCCGTGTTACCGAGTCCCCCTGCGCAGTACCGGCCCAAACCGAGATTTGTCTGCCGTCTGACCGACGCGTGCCAGACGATCACGAACAGCAGGTCGACGAGCGCAGCGCGATGTCGTCAACCGGCCTGATATTTCAACCATTATTGAAGATGATTGCGGATTTCCCTGTCCAGAGGCCCAACGGTTTATTAGTGTGTTCCCTATACATAGGCAGTATGTCAAAGAGGCGGTTCGCCCCGGGGGTGCTGGCCGTGGTGTTGGTCGTCGTGTTTGGCGCTGTCGGCGGATCAGTGGGCTTCATCGACGCTGCCTCGGGGCAGGACTCGGTGTTGGTCGAGAACGATATCTCGAGTGACACCACCTGGGAGTCGGGAACCGGGCCGTACCGCATCGTGAAATCGGTGACCGTGACCCAGGAGGCGACACTCACCATCGAACCGGGTGTCACCGTCGAACTCGCCGAGGACGTCGATCTAACCGTGGAGGGGAACCTGCAGGCTGTGGGTGCGGCCGACCAGCCGATCGTCTTCACCTCTTCGAAATCCTCGCCGAAACCGGGCTCCTGGGGGACCCTCGAACTCGCCGGGTCATATGGCACGTTGACCCGGGTCCACCACGCGGAGATCACGTACGGGACCGACGGTATCACCCTCGCGGATTCCCAGCGGGTGGGCCTGGTGGACGTGGAGATCGCCGAGTCCGCTCGCGCGGGCATCAACGGAAGCGATTCCAGCGGCTATGCCCCCACTGGGGAGATCACCGTCGAGGATTCCTCCATCCATCATAACCAGTTCGGAATCCGGGGGTACGACGAGCGATTCGCGATCGTTGGGTCCTCGATCACGGACAACGCCGCCGAGGGTATCAAACTCACCAACAGTCTGAACATCGTCGACATCCGGATACGCGATTCGGTCATCGCCCGGAACGATATCGGGATCGTCCTGGAGAGCGGACCCGACCAACACAATCGGGGGGGCGTGATCCAGGAGCTGACTGTCCTCAACACAACCGTGCGGGCGAACGCCGGTGACGGCGTCCGGCTGTTTGGCGACAGGATCGTGGATGTGGAATTTTCGGATAGCAGGATAGTCGCGAATGGTGGGGATGGCCTCCGGATCCAGGACACCGGAAACACCGGTGGATCCCGCCCGACAGAGTCTATCTCGGTCCTCGACTCCGCGATCCTCGACAACGGGAACATCGGTCTGCGGGTCCACGCCTCCTACAGTGACGTGAAAGGGATCGAGGTCCGTGGGAACGAGATTGACGGCAATGGGGCCACCGGCGCGACCATCGGGGCAGACCGGATGACCAGCGAGATCGTCCTCGCGGACAACGTAGCCCTGCGGAACGGCGGTGACGGGCTCGCCGTCAGCGGAACGGAGATACGTGACGTGCGAATATCCGGCCAACGCAGCTTCGGGAACGACGGCAGTGGCGTGGCGATCGTGGGCGAGAACGTCAGTTCCATCGAGGTGGCCTCGAGCAGGGCCTCCCTCAATGACCACGCCGGGGTTTTGGTCAACGGGACGAATGACCACGTTGGAACCACCGTCACTGATTCAATCGTCGCCGCGAACGACCATGGACTGTTGATCGCGGACCATCCCACCACCATCGAGGGGTCCGTGATCGAATACAACAACGTGACTGGGGTTCGGTTCGAGGGCGAGCGGTCGGTCGGGAACGTGATCGCCGCCTCCGACATCTACGGAAATGAGAATGGCGTCTGGGTCCCTGAGGGGGCTGACGAGATGGTCGCCAACGTGACGAACAATTACTGGGGGGCGTCCTCCGGTCCGCACCACGCGTCGGTGAACCCCGAAGGCGAGGGTGACTCGGTCAACGGTGGGTTAACGATGGTGGAGTTCCTGCCGTACGCGGAGACCCCGTTCGGCGAGGTCAACGAACGCCCGGAGGCGGTCCTAGAGGAGCCGAGTGATCCGGTGGAACCGGGAGCCGAGGTCACTATCAGCGCGACCCAGTCGACCGATGATGGCGAGGTTCGGTGGTACAACTTCGCTTTCAATAATAGTACGAACACCGGGTGGACGCGTGAGGCCGCGGTCACCCGGAGCTTCGAGTATCCGGGGACGTACGTCGTGAACCTGACCGTGGCCGACGATCATGGTGTTCCGAGTGCGGAGAACGCGAATGTGACGATCACCGTCGAAGCCGCAGGGGAAGGGTCGAACGACGAGGGAGGGAACTCCTCGAACGGTAACGGCTCCGGATCCGGGTCAGACGGTGGGACCGGTACCGGCACCAACGGTGATACTGAGGAGGGCCTGGACGTCCAGGTCCCGGGGTTCGGCCTCCCGGTGACGCTCCTCTCAGTTATCCTCGCCCTCTTCGTGGTCCGGCGGATTGGAATCAAGTAAGCGCTCGGCGAATCGTATCACACACGAATCAACCGCTATCCTGGCGGGAAATCCCGATCCCATCTGCAGGAACCGAACGAACTCCCTCGACGCACTCAACACACGATGACCGCATTTCGCTCACGCCTCTGGACGCTCCCGGACCGTCGACCATGGATAGCCCTACTCCTCGCCATCCTGGCCTGTGAGATCGTCGGGGCCTCGGGGTCGGTGTTCACGACGATGGGCCTCGAGTCCTGGTACCCATCGCTCACGCAACCCGATCTGGCGCCGCCCAACTGGGTGTTCGCCCCGGTCTGGACCACGCTCTTCGCGTTGATGGGCCTGGCCGTGTGGTTGGTCTGGCGTGAAGCCCTCCGGGACCGGGGACCGGAAGGGAAGGTAGCACTCGGGATGTTCGCGATCCATTTCGTGATCAACATCGCGTGGTCAGCAGTCTACTTCGGGATGCAGTCACTCCTCGGCGGACTCATCGTGATCGCTCTGCTCTGGGTCGCGATCGTGACAACAATCGTGCTCTTCGATCGCGTCGACCGGCGGGCGGGCTTCCTGCTGGTCCCATATGTCGCCTGGGTGAGCTTCGCCGCCTACCTCAACTACGCCTTCTGGGTGCTGAACTGAAACGAACCGAATCCACCGAAAAGCCGGATTCGCTCAAGGGGCCCGGGGATCGACGGTGCCGGAATCGACATCCGGGAGCGCCGTCGCCATGTGTGCCGACAGTAGTTCGAGTAGGTCCACGTCCTCTTCGGTGTACGCGTCCCTGGTCTCGGGGACGGCGAGAAGCACGGCCGTCCGGTCGTCTCCGGCCGGGATGGGGACCGCGACGATGGTCTCGATGTCGGTTTCGACCGGGGGCTCGCTGTCGGTCTCAGCCGGACACCGGACATTCGTCAGGGGTTCCTCGGAGGCGACATCACGAGCGATCGCACTGAGGGCCGTCGAATCCGGGAGCGTCGAGTCCACGCTCCGGACTGACCCATCCTCGACCACGAGGAAGGCCGCGTCACGACTCCCGATGAGCAACTGGACGACCTCTAATGAGAGCGCACTGATCTCGTCGAGGTGGGTCGATTCGTTGAGCGCCTGGGCGTACCGGTTGAGGCTTTCGGCCTTGTTGGCGAACCGCTCGACTTTGTCGCGTTCGAGCTGGAGGTCGGCGTTCCGCTGTCGGCTCTGAGCGTCGTACAGGCCGGCGACGACCCCGGCCAGGCTGCCGCCGGTGACGGTATCCAAGATGGTCATCGCTGCCGGTGAGGTCGTCGCTACTGCCACCCAGTGGTTGAGCACCACCAGCGCCGAGAGCGCCATGAACGTCGAGCCACCGCCCACCGTCCACGCGGCAACCCAGTCCGCATGCCCCCGGTAAGTCGGATGCCGCAGGAGCCAGATACCTGCGTACGCGATGGTGCCGGCGATGAGCAGGAACGGACCGATACGGAGGACTGAGGCGAGGTCCGCGCCCTGGGCTTGTACCAGGTAGACGCCGAGGAGCAGGCCACCATACCCCACCAACCCCACCGCGGAGAGATACGCTCGGTCCACACCTCACTCTGGACCGCGTTGGTATATGAAGGTTCAGGCGATTGGAACCGTTTCAGTCGAAACACGGTATAATACATCAAGGGGCTGAAAGGCCCCTCCCGCTCGGTCCTTCCGAAGTTTTCTTCCCCCAAATCGGCTCCACATAATGGGGAAATTCTTCCGGACCGATCCATATCGCAGTGGTTCTACCTACCGGTTCAACATCTACAAGCCTATTCTTCCTGGAGCTTGTAGTTCGGCGCCTCGTCGGTGATCATCACGTCGTGGGGGTGGCTCTCCTGCTGGCCGGCCTGGGAGACCCTGACAAACCGGGATTCGCGCTGGAAGGTGGGGATATCCTGGGCCCCGACGTAACCCATCCCGGACTGGATGCCGCCGACAAGTTGGTGGAGTTCGCTCGATAGGGTGCCTTTGTATGGGGTGGCGGCCTCGACGCCTTCCGGGACGAATTCCTCGTCCTCGGATTCCTCCTTGAGGTACCGGTCGCCGCCCCCTGATTGCATGGCCCCGACACTGCCCATCCCGCGGTATTGTTTGTACTTCTTCCCCTTGATCGTGATGACCCGGCCCGGAGCCTCCTCGGTCCCCGCGAAGTACGAGCCAAGCATCACCGCGTCAGCGCCGGCCGCGAGGGCCTTTGCCGCATCGCCGGAGTACCGGATACCGCCGTCCGCGATGACCGGGACGTCGTGTTCCGCGGCGACGTCCGCAACCTCCGCGACGGCAGTGATCTGGGGCATTCCTGCCCCGGTGACGACTCTCGTCGTACAGATGCTTCCCGGCCCGATGCCGACCTTGAGGCCATCGGCGAAGTCGATCAGGTCCGCCGCTGCCTCCTTGGTCCCGATATTGCCGACGATGACGTCGGCCTCGACCTGGGATTTGATGTCCCGTGCGGCGTCGGCAACGTTGAGGTTGTGGGCGTGGGCGGTGTCGATGAAGATGGCGTCGGCCCCGGCCTCGTCCACCGCGACCGCTCGTTCCGCATCGAAGGGGCCGACTGCAACACCGACGCGGAGCCGACCTGCATCGTCGCGGACGGCATCCTCGTGGCGCCGCCGGTCGAGGATCCCTTCCATCGTGAGCAGGCCGACGAGACGTTCCTGTTCGTCGACGATGGGGACGCGTTCGATCTTGTGCTCGTACATCAACTCGAGGGCTTCCCGGGCGGTCACGTCGTCCGGGGCCGTGATGACCTCGTCCGTCATCGCCTCCCGGACCTCGTCCAGCTCCCCGACCTCGAGGTATGGCCGGATGTCGGTCCCGGAGATGATCCCCAGGACGGTGTCGTCCTCGTCGATAACAGGCGCGCCACCGACGCCATGGCGCTCCATCATCTCGTCGACCTCGCTCACCGTTTGGTCGGGGGAGGCGGTCACAACGTTCTCGCGTCGGATGACGAGTTCGTCAGCGCGCTTCACCGCCTCGATCTCGCCGACCGCCTCCTCGACGGTCATGTTGCGGTGGAGCACGCCAAGTCCCCCTTCCCGGGCCATCGCAATGGCCATATCCGCTTGTGTGACCGTGTCCATCGCGGCCGAGAGAACGGGAATATTGAGTTCGATATTCGTGGAGATCTTCGTCCGGACAGCCGCTTCGTCCGGTTCCACCCGGCTCTCGCTCGGGCGGAGCAATACGTCATCGAACGTGAGTGCCTCGGGGACAGTGAGTTTCTCCGTGAACGTCCCAGTAGGGACAGAATCCTTCGCCATGTAGTACGCACCAACTCGCGGGGCAAAAACGTTCCGAGAGCGCCGTCGCCTCGCGAGGCCTGCACCGTGCGAGACCACCCCAAACTGCCCGTCAAGCGCAGGAACGCTCTGGTCGAATCGAGAATCTCCGACGCCCCTTGCCCCACCGCCACATTTCTTCGCCCGCACCCCCCACCGGTTTTGACCCGTGGAGGACCCAGTTTCTCGAGGCTCCACGCGAAGGCCATTATATACTATAGACACCAGCCACCGGCGCTGTCGATTTTCCGCGCCCATTTAACCTACCGCCGAGAGATCCATACCACTTGTGGGCGTTTCTCACACAATCTTTATGCTCGTCTCCCCGTTTCTTTCGTCCATGCGTCCCGTCAGTCCCGAATTCGAAGGTACCGCCGGCGAACAGCGACTCGCCTCCGGCGACACCACATTTTTCGGGAATACATTCGGGAAACTGACGGACTCAAAAGACTGGCACGCGCGGTCTTCCTGGTCCCGAAGGTACCGCCGTCCCCATCGCCAGCGCCCACATGGTCAGGGGCATCCCGCATAGGTTATGAGTAGTTCACGCCACCCGATAGCCCTCCGGTTAGAGCGACAAGTGGGAGGGGCGACCAAACTCCTCGCGACGGTCATGCTCCTCCCCTTAGTGGACGGCATCTTCGCCGCCCTCATCCTGGCCGACGCACTCGATAGTGTGGTCGGCATCCTGCAGGTGGGACTGCTCGTCTTCGGTGGAAGTGCGACCCTTGCCGTGGTCCTCGTCGAGATGGATGACGACCGGTGGGACCAGACCAAGAGCGTGTTGCTAGTGGGAATCCCGCTCATCTCGCTGGCGGCGGTGGAGGCCGCACTCGCGCCCACCATCGCGAGCATCATCGACATCGTCATCTTCGAGCGGTTCGCCGCCATCGTAATCGTCGCCGTCGCGGCGAAGACCGCGAGCGCGACCATCGGCGAATACCTCCCGCGGCCGAGCATCATCATCGGCCTGGGCGCTATCGCGAGTCTCGACATCGCCAGCTTCTCAGTCGCGGTCTCGACCGACCTCGAGCTGATCGCGAGGGCCGCGGCCGCCGGGGCCGTTGGCGTCGGATTTGCCTTGAGCGTGGTAGCCCTCCGCCCGAGGATCGCCGGGATGGTCGACGTCGACCGGTTCCGCTTCGGGAGCGCGGTGGCACTCGGCACCCTCGCACTTTCGATCGTCAACCTCGTGCCCAGTGAAGCCCCGCTCCCCGTGTTCGCCATCGCCGGACTGCTGGCTTTCGACCCGAGTGGCACTGAGGGCGTCGGGCAGCCGAGCATCCAACCGACCGCCACCGCGGACGGCGGCAGCAGCGTCGGAGACGATGAGTCAGCCCCCGAGGACAGCGAAGGCGTGGAACCGGGCCTGACGGCAAGTGACGTGGACGACCCGGCCACCGAACGGGAGCGCCATGACTATCCAGGCGAGCCGACTGCGGACGACCGGGCCCCCTGGTTGTAGTCGAGACTGCTGTAACCTCAACCCTTACTTGACTTCGAGGATAGGGAGAGGTATGGCCGAAAACCGGGTCGTCGAGGGGCGGATGGTGACCCCGAAGCGACTGGCGGAGCTCATCGAAGACGGCGAGGTACTGGAGGCGACGGAGATCTCCGATACCGAGGAGAGCTGTCCGGAGTGTGGCGGGAACGTGATCGAGGTCGGGTATATGCCGGACCCGACCGCCTTCCGTACCGGGCGGAAGTGCCAGGATTGCGAGTGGGCCGCGGTCGAGGACTGACTGTCAAAACCGTAACGCCCTTTAGCCGGTCCCGATTACCGCAAGTCGCGGGGCTGTGGCCAAGCCAGGAATGGCGACTGACTCCAGAGGTACGCCGAAGACGACACTCCAGACTGGTATACCGAGCGAACGATTGGCCGTCGTTCGCGGTGACGACCCTCTGGAGTGCTGAGGCACCGGAGATATCAGTCGATCGGGGGTTCAAATCCCTCCGGCCCCA
>CAZQNH010000080.1:0-7931 GCA_964594685.1 uncultured Halobacteriales archaeon | reverse complement strand
AGCTACTGGACACTCGACTCCTCGAAATATATGACACATTCGGTCGTCTCCAATAATTACTGTACTCGACGGTGTGCACGAGAGATGACCCGCTCGAACGCTGCCCGACCTACCGCTCGATGGTGTGCTCGAACGCTGCCCCGCCTATCTCTCGATGATGCGCTCGTCGACGGCCTCCCCGAAGTGACGGCCCCCTTGCTGGGTAAAAACCCGGATCTCGTCCCCGGAGGTAAGCTCCGTCACCGCTTTCCGACCGGCGCCCGTGGCGACCTTGATCGTCTCGGCGTTCTGTAGGAGGGTCTCGAATCGATCCCCGTCAGCGGTCTCCGCCACCACCCGGAACATCGGCCGGCGCTCGATCTTCACCCGCCCGACGACCGCCTCGCGGGTGTTTCCGTCGATATCGACGACCTGGACCTCGTCCCCGCTCTGTAGTTCGGAGAGGTACTTCGTCGTCCCGTCGGGCGCTCTCACGTAGGCGTGGACGGCCCCGGCATTGACCCGGAAGGGGCGGGATTCGACGTAGGGCGAGTCGGCCGTCTCCGCGTGGACGAAGAAGAGCCCGCGGGACATACTTCCAACCAGCATGCCCTCGTCGTCGCCCAGGAGGCTGCTGGTATCCACACAGACGCGGTCTGCACTCCCGGCCGGCTCGATCTCGACGACCTCGGCCAAATCGAGGTCGAGTTGCTCCCGGGCTTGTTCGTCCCGAACCTCGACGGTCCGTCTGATCTCGTCGGGGTCGTCGGTGTCCAGCAAGACCCCACGAGCCCCGATCTCCAGCGTCTCGAAGGCGGTCCGTGCCTCCGCCGCGGTGGTGACGCCGGCCACCAGGTTCGTCTCCTCGCCGATCCGCGCGATGAGATTCTCGAGCGGGATGATCTGCCAGTCCTCTCCGATCACGATGGTGTACGCCGCTTCCTCGGCTGCAGCCGTCGCGAAGTGTTCGTAGGGTTCGTCGAATATCCGGACGAAGGCCCCGTCGGCGCCGCCCCGACGAAGCGTCGAGAGATCTGCGGAGCCGGCGAAGTCGCCAGGGAGCTCGATCGTTCCGTCGCCTTCGCCGTCTTTGCCGACGATGTAGAGGTCTGCATCGCCCATGTCCTCCGCCTGCTCGCCGATGACGTCGACATCCTCCGTGACGAAGGCCGCCACGTTGACGTCCCCGAGTTCGGTCACCCGGTCGACGTCCCACTCGTCCACGAGGATCCAGTCCACGCCCGCTTCGAGCCCGGCCGTGATGCGTCGCTTCCGTGCTTCCCAGTCACCGACGGTATCGTCGGCCTTCACCCAGACCGTGCGTGTCATGATACATCCCTCACCTGGCCCGGTCTAAAACGTGCCGGAACCGCGGATACTCCCTGGGTCGCTCCATATGCCGTTCGACGCTCCCCAGTTGGGGACGAATGCAGCCCGAGCCCCGGGTCGGCAAGAAAACTGTATCAACAGCGGTCCATCGACCCTCCCACCTTTCAGGCTTCGACAGACAGCCCGAACTCCCGCAGCGCCTCGTCGACGGACGCATCCTCGTGGACGACCGCGGCGACGGCCCCCGCCATCGCTCCTGGATCGTCGTGCTGGAAGATAGTCCGACCCATCGAGACCCCTGCCCCACCGGCCTCCATGACCCCTTTGACGTCTTCCAGGGTCGCCGTGTCACCTGATGGGCTCCCACCGGCGATGATGACCGGTTTGCTCGTGGATTCGACAACATGCTCGAAGCTCTCCTGATCACCACTGTAGGCGGTCTTGATCACGTCCGCACCCAACTCTTCAGCGAGTCGGACCGCACGCCCCAGGTTCCCTGCATCGTCCTCCTCGACCCCGGGGCCCCTGGCGTAGGCCATGGCGAGGACCGGCATGCCGAATCGGGCCGCCGACTCGGTCACCGACGCCAGCGCCGCGAGCTGGTCGGGTTCGTACTCGCTGCCGACATTGATGTGAAAGGAGACGCCGTCGGCACCCAGTCGGACCGCCTCCTCGACAGTACAGGTCTGCCGCTTGTCGGCCTCGTCTGGGCCGATCTCCGTCGAGCCGTTGAGATGGATAAGATAGCCCTTCCCGTTACGATGGGGATGCACGCGTTCCGCGAGGCCCTTCTGCGTGATGATCGCGTCCGCGCCGCCAGTCGTGACCGCATCGATCGTACTCTCGATGTCCTTGAGCCCCTCGACGGCGCCCATGGTGATGCCATGGTCCATCGGTACGGTGACGAGGCGCCCGTCACGCCCGAGGCGTGCGAGTCGTGCGTCGGTCCCTGTTGGCATTGCGAGTGTGTAGCAAACGGGTGGCTATGTTCGTTCCGGTTCCGGGAGCCCCGCCCGGACCCCGGCCGACAGCTCCTCGGCCGTCGTCCTGAGGTGTTCGGCAACGTTCCCGCCCTCGGCGACCTGTTCGACGAACACACTCCCGGCGACAACTCCATCGGCGCCGGCCGCGACGATGTCGCGGGCCTGCTCCCGGGTACTGACACCGAATCCGACGGCTTTCGGGATGTCCGAATCGGGCAGCCGGGCCAGGCTCTCGTAGGTCCTGTCGGAGACGTCCGCCTTCGTCCCGGTCGTCCCCATCCGGGCCTGAACGTAGAGGAACCCCGACCCCCGGTCGTCGATCCGGGCCAGGCGCTCTTCGGTTGTCGTCGGAGCGACGATGAACACGAGCGCGAGGTCGTGTTCCGCACACGCAGCCTCGAGGGGCCCGCTCTCCTCGACCGGCAGATCCGGGACAATGAGCCCAGAGAGGCCGGCCGAGGCGGCATCGCCGACGAACTCGCTGACGTCCCCGTCCCCGTACCGGAAGAGGAGGTTATAGTAGGTCATCGCGACGAGGGGCACATCGGCCTGGAGATCCGACACGAGATCGAGGTATGTCGATGGAGTTATCCCGGCGTCGAGGGCTCGCCGGATGCCCGCCTGGATCGTGGGTCCGTCAGCGATGGGCTCGGAGAACGGGAGCCCGAGCTCGATGAGGTCCGCGCCTCCCGCCTCGAGGGCCCGCACGTATCGCTTCGTGTCCGCCGGCGACGGATCCCCCGCGACCACGTAGGGTACCAGAGCCGGTTCGACGAAGGCGCCCCGCACCTCGGAGACGCTCATCGCTCCACCCCGCTGGGTGCAGCGGTCTCACGCATCCTCGAACACCCCCATATCTGGAGCTGCATCGAGGCCGCGGGACTCGCTCTCATCGATGACCGTATCGAGGTCCTTGTCACCGCGACCGGAGAGTGTGACCACGACCGGGCCGTCGAAGTCCGCTTCCTCGAGATAGGCGACCGCGTGACTACTCTCCAGGGCTGGGATGATCCCTTCGGCACGGGACAGTCGGTGGAACGCTGCAAGGGCCGCGTCGTCGTCGACCTGAGCCGCCTCGATGCGGCCCTCATCAAGGAGGTGGGACAGTTCCGGGCCCACCCCCGCGTAGTCCAGCCCTGCACTCACGCTGTGGGACTCGACGATCTGGCCGGACTCGGTCTGAAGGAGCTTGGTCCGGGCACCATGGAGCACGCCATCCGTCCCGGAGACCAGCGACGCAGAATGGGGCGCATAGCCCTCCGACTCCTCGACGGTGATCTCGTCCCCGCCGGCCTCGACAGCGATCAGGTCCACCGATTCGTCGTCGACAAAGTGGGCGAAGGATCCCATCGTGTTCGATCCCCCGCCCGCACACGCGAGGACGGCCTCGGGGAGTGGCCCGATCTGAGACCGGGCCTGCTCCCGCGTCTCCTCCGAGATAACCGCTTGGAAGTCTCTCACCATGCTCGGGAACGGATGGGGGCCGACCACCGAACCGATCACGTAATGGGTATCCTCGACGTTCGTAGCCCACTCCCTGAGCGTGGCGTTTATCGCCTCCTTCAAGGTTCCCGAACCGTCGTCGACGGCGGTCACCGTCGCCCCGTGTGTCAGCATCCGGAAGACGTTGGGCCGCTGCCGGTTGATGTCCGTCCGGCCCATGAATATCTCGCAATCGACGTCGAGGTAGGCACACGCCATCGCGACCGCCGTCCCGTGTTGCCCCGCCCCGGTCTCCGCGATGATCCGGTCCTTGCCCATATATTGGGCGAGCAGGACCTGTCCCAGGGCGTTGTTCAACTTGTGTGCACCCCCGTGGAGCAGGTCCTCCCGTTTGAGATAGACCTCGTGGCCGTACCGGTCGCTCAGCACCGCCGCGTGCTGGAGCGGGGTCGGTCGGCCGCCGAAGTCCCGAAGTCTGGACCTGAAGTCATCCATGAAGCCGTCCTCGTTCTCGAGGACGTAGTCACTGTACGCCTCGGCCAATTCCGTCACCGCGGGCATCAATACCTCCGGGACGAACTGTCCACCGTATTCACCGAATGTGCCAGTACTCATGCGTGTACGAATCGCTCCGTGTTCGTTCGAACGTCACCGTCCATTATCGCCGAGCCGATCAGCAATCCGTCGGCCCCGGCCGCCAGCATCCGTTGGGCGTGTTCCGGCGTCTGAATCCCGCTTTCCGCCAGACAGAGCCGGTCATCGGGGACCTCCGAGGCGAGTGACTCGAACACCGACCGGTCGACCTCGAGTCGACCGAGGTCCCGATTGTTGATCCCGACAACCGTCGCCCCCGCGTCGATCGCGGCCTGGCCTTCGGCCGCCGTGTGAACCTCGACCAGTGGTTGCATTCCCCTGGCCCGAGCGGCCTGCACCATGCCTGAGAGATCATCCAGGAAGCGAACGATGAGCAAGACGAGGTCCGCGGCCACCATGTCCAGTTGAGAGGGCTCGAGCAGGAAGTCCTTCCGCAGGACCGGGACCGATACCGCCGACCGGACCGCCTCGAGGGCCCCGACCGACCCGCCGAAGTGCGTCGGCTCCGTGAGTACCGAGATCGCTGCCGCCCCCGCAGCCTCCATCTCACGAGCGACGACAACCGGGTCGACGGATCGGTCGTAGTCCGCGGTCGGACTCGTCGGTTTCACCTCGGCGACAACCGGCACCCTGCCCTCGCTCCGGGCCGTCTCGAACGCCTGCCCGAGTGGACGGGCGTCGACTGACACCCGCTCGTCGGGTCCCTTCCTGCTGGCCGCTTCGGCCAGGATGGACTCGACCGGTGGTGCCAATCCGACACTATCGTCCATTGTTGTTCATTGATGCACTATCCTGTACATAAGACTTGCGCCCGGCCGAATCTTCAAGGCGCGACCGGGCGATCGATAGTGCATGGAAGCGGCCGGAATCTTCGCCAGGGAGTCGACTGTTCTCGATCGGTCGGTCCAGATCGGGGTGGCGGGTGGGAAGGTCATCAGTCTCTCCTTCCCGTCGGAACCCGATCTCGAAGCGGAGAACGACCACGAGGTCCTCGACCGGATCATGACCTACCTCGAGGGGGACGTTGAGGATTTCACCGACGTCGACGTCGGTCTCACCGTCCCAACAACCTATCGCGCGATCCTCGAACGCACCCGGTCGATCCCGTACGGTGAGGAGGTCACGGTCGAGGGCCTCACCCGGATGACCCCAGACCTGGACCCGGATGATGAGGGTGACCGGACCCGGGTACGGACGGCATTGGCGGAGAACCCGATCCCGCTGCTCATCCCCGACCACCGCGTGAGCGACGGGCCGAGTGCGGCACCGAGCCCGGTCGAGGGCACACTCCGCGAAATCGAGGGGCTCTGACGGAGCAGTCACCGGGACGGATCCAGGTCGTAATCCAATCCCTCGTGAACGACGAACTCCAGGGCATTAACCAGATAGTGAGCAACGACGACCAGCAACAGGTCCCCAGTCACGACGAATACCGCCGCCAGGACGAATCCCAACACCCCGGTCACGAGTATACCCAGCCGACCCTGTGCCGTATGGGCCCCACCGAACGCCACGCTGGAGACGATCGCCAGAACCCAGGGTGAGAGATCGGTCCCGGCGGCGAGGCCAGCGATCAGCACGCCCCGGAAGAGCAGCTCCTCCGAGAACGCGAGGACGGGCAGCACGACTGCAAGCAGGAGGAGCCACTCGAACGCCCCCTCCGGAGCCAGGAACTCGCGGTACCGTTCCGGTGCGGTTCCACCATACACCGTCGAGGCGAGGCCCAGTCCTTCGTTCACGGCGTAGATACCTACCCCAAGAAGGACCGCGTTTCCGAGGTCTGGGACCCCCTGCACGCCCAGTGCATGCGCGGGGACGTTGGTCAACCATACGGCCACCCCGACAACGGCGGCGATACCGAAATGTGTGATCACGAGATTCGCGAGGAGGGAGGGTCCGGCTTCGAGGGTTTGAGGGCCGGTCTCAGTCGAGAGGGGCTCGTCCGTACGGAGCAGGGCGGCAGAGGCTCTGGCGAGCCCCACCACCCCGATGGTTATGACCACCGAAATCGCGACGAAGAGTTCCCAGGCCGGGTCGGCCATCGGCGGAGATGCGACCGCGGGGACCAAGAAACCCACCGCACAGTAGGTTTATCAGTGAGAACCGGACCAACCGGCCACGTGACCTGACCGTCGCCCCGGTCCGGCTTCACGGGAGCGTGGCACACCGGACGGGGTTCGACCGTGCCACCCGTTCGCCCCCTACCGGTTCGGTGAGGAGTGAACCCTCCTGATGCGCCTGCATGGAGCTGGTGCGTGCTGGTGACTTTCCTGAAAATCAGTTGTCAGGGCTACACTGGGCTGAGAGGCCTCCCTACTGGGACCGGCCAGGGACCTCCTCTATTGCGGCGAGGGACTGCCGCTGGGGGCGCTCGTCCCTTCGGCCGCATCGAGGGCCTTGCCGGTGATCGAGCGCAGTCGGTCGACCAGCGAGTCCTTCTCGGGTTCGCCGGCGAGGGCGACCTCGAGCACCTCGCTGATGTGCGAGACCGGGATGACCTCGATCATCTCCTCGTACTCATCCTCGATCATGACGTCCTGCTCGTTGGCTCGCGGGATGATGACTCGGTTGTAGCCGGCCTTCGCCGCGGCCTCGATCTTGTGCGTGACCCCGCCGACCGGAAGCACGTCCCCTCGCACGGACAGTGACCCGGTCATCGCAAGGTCCTGCTCGATCGGCATGTTCTCCAGCGCGGAGATGACCGCGGTCGCGACGGTGATCGACGCCGAATCGCCATCGACGCCCTGCTGGCCTGCCTGGACGAACTGGATGTGGACGTCCTTCTGGGAGATGTCCTCGTCGCTGAACTTCTTGATGATGGCGGAGACGTTGTCCACGGCCTCCTGGGCCATCTCCTTGAGTTGCCCCGTCGCGATGACCTGGCCGCCTTTACCCTGTCGCGGAGTGACCTCGGCCATCACCGGCAGGACGATCCCCGAATCCCCACCAATGACGGCCAGGCCGTTGACCCGGCCGACGGCGTCGCCATCGGTGATCTTGAGTTCGTAATCCTTGCGGCGCTCGATGTACTCGTCGGCGAACTGCTGTTCGATCGACCGCGAGCGCTTCTTCGCCTCGAGGACGTGATCGCGGGTTACGAACTCGCTGTTCTCGGACTTCGCAATGTCACCGGCCACCCGAACCAGACCTCCGAGGTCCCGGAGCCGCAGGGTCAGATGACCTTTCCGACCCGACCGCCGCTTGGCCTCCAGAATGACCTCCCTGACGGCCTCTGGGACGAAGTGGGGTAATCGACCGTCCTTATCGACCTCCTGTGCGACGAACCGGGCGTAGCGCCGTCGCATCCCGGGCGTGTCTTCGATGGTGTCCTCGAAGTACACCTCGTAGCCGTAGCCCTTCACCCGGTCGCGGAGCGCCGGGTGCATGTTCTCCATCGCGTCCATGTTCCCGGCCGCGACCATGATGAAGTCACACGGAACTGGCTCCGTCTGGACCATCGCCCCGGAGGACCGTTCTGATTGGCCGGTGATGGCGAACTCGCCCTCCTGGATCGCGGTCATCAGCTTCTGCTGGGACCGGATGTCGAGGGTGTTGATCTCGTCGATGTACAGCACGCCCTTGTGGGCTTTCTGGATGGCGCCG
>CAZQNH010000079.1:0-8071 GCA_964594685.1 uncultured Halobacteriales archaeon | reverse complement strand
CGGATGGCCACCGTGATCTCGTGGTCCTCGTTGAGTTCGATCTCGACCTGTTCGAAGGCGATCTCGTACTGGGTCGTGTGATGGCCGTCCGACTGGATGACCGTACGCTCCGACAGGAGCGAAGCATCCGTCAGAAGGTCCAGCTTCCGGTAGGTGGTGGATAATGGCATATCACACTCCTGGGAGAGTTCCTTCGCCGTCATCGGGTCTCCCAAGTGTTCGATGATTCGACGGCAGTCGCTGTCCTCGAGTGCGTCGAGGACGGCCTGCAGGTCTGGTGCGTCGTCACCACCCAACGGACCAGCTACCATTAATGAGTGGGTGGTACAGACACGATTATAACTCCGTCGGCTGAGGGTCGACGAAACGACCCGAAAACCTTCGGTTCCGGAACAGATTGCAGTATTGAACCGGCAACACGCGTGGCGGAGACCAGATCGGCCGTATATGAAACGGCGAATGAGCACCGCTACTCCTCGTGCGCGGTCGGCTTCTGATGAAATTCGTTTCTTGCTACATCGGATGTTTCCCTCGAATTCGTTTCTTGTTTGGATCGTTCGCCGTACTCTTCTCTCGGAAACCGATCGTCGGTCGCCGCGAAAATCGTCCGGTCGTTCCCCCGACCATTCCAAGATTCATGCCTCCCGGAATATGGCAGTTTAGGGTGGGAACCTCGTGCAGCCCGGAGGAAGGGTTCAGATTCGTCACTTCCTGACGTCGGACCTGGCGGTAGTGGAGAGTCTGTCCGGTACGGGTATCCGGTCGGGTCAGGTATCGAATCGAGCCTGGACGAAAGGGGCGATGTCGTCGACGTCGCCGATGCGGGAGTCGGCCTGGAGGACGGCCTCGGTCTCGTCGATCGGTACCGAGAGGCTGATCTCTTTCGTTCGGCCGTACCGTCCTTTGCTCACCACCACCGCGTTCACGATACCCAGCATGTCGAGTTCGCTGATGAGGTCGGTGACACGACGCTGCGTGAGGACATCCGCGTCGATCTCGTCACAGAGCCGTTTGTATATATTGTACACCTCGCCGGTATTGACGTTCCTGACACCGTGTTTCTCGAGGAGGATGATGGCATACAGGACGAGTTTGGACTGGGTGGGAAGTGTCCGGACCACTTCGACCACCCGGTCGAGTTCGATCTTGTCCTGGGCTTTGCGCACGTGGTCCTCGGTGATCTCCTCGGCCTGGTCGCGCTCTGACAACTCCCCGGCGGTCCGGAGGAGATCGAGAGCCCGACGAGCGTCACCATGTTCCTGGGCGGCGAAAGCTGCACAGAGTGGGATCACGTCCTCGGAGAGGGCACCTTCCTTGAACGCGGTCTCGGCGCGGTGCTGGAGGATATCCCGGAGCTGGTTCGCGTCGTACGGCGGGAAGACGATCTCCTCCTCGCCGAGACTCGATTTCACCCGGGGATCCAGGAAGTCGGTGAATTTTAGGTCGTTCGAGATCCCGATGATCGACACCCGAGAGTTCTCCAGTGAAGAGTTCATCCGGGAGAGATTGTACAAGGTATCATCGCCACTCTTCTCGACGAGTTTGTCGATCTCGTCGAGCATGATGACCGCCACGCGTTCGACGTAATCGACCGCGTCGAAAAAGGTGTTGTAGACACGGTCGGTCGGCCACCCGGTCATCGGGACCGGTTCCATCTCGGCCTTATCCGACTCGAGGGAGGACTTCTCCATCTCGATCTCCGGGACGGATTCGAACGCCGTCCCCTCGAGGACGGAGTTGTCCTCGCGGGCGGCCCGGGCGAGTTCCGTAAGCTCGGCCAGGCGATCCTCGATGTATTCCTGGTTCTTCTCGATGAAGGTATTCGCGAGCTGGGCCAGGACCCGGTATTGGGTGTCCGTCACCTCACAATTAATGTATTCGACCTTGCAGGGGACGTCGTACTTCTCGGAGGTGCGTTCTAACTCCTGGCTAACGAACTTCGCGCTGGCGGTCTTGCCCGTCCCCGTCTTCCCGTAGATGAGGATATTCGAAGGGGTTTCCCCGCGTAATGCGCCCACGAGGATCGTCGCCATCTTGTTGATCTGTTCATTGCGGTGCGGCAGTTCGTGCGGCGTGTATGACGGCCGGAGAACCTCCTTGTTCTCGAAGATCGGTTTCCCCGAAAGGAGATCGTCGAAGAGTCCCTGTTCGGGACCGGACTCCTCTGCGGAGAGGACATCGTCGATATCCACGTTGAAGTCCCTACCCGCCGCGCTTCGGTCCGATGTACTCCGTTCCTTGGCCATATATACCCATTTCCCCCGGGTTTCGCGTGCGACATTCGCCAAGAGACGTCTGTGCCCCCGGATACCCCACGAATCCGGACAACCGTCACCAGGCAAACGTCCAGTTGATGCAGATGAAACACAGGAAACGGCAATAGTAAAAACCTATCGGTGTCGACGTGGATGAGCCGTATGAGAGCTTGCCGATCGCCCGATTGTATCGGAACCCAGTCCGATGATCGCCGAAAACCCCTACATAAAATTACGGATTATATTCTCACAATGTTGAAGATTGAGAGTCTATATCGCCTGATTTCGATAGTTAAGCTCACAGAAAGAACCAGAAATGTCGCCGGCAACCGATGAAAATATCGAACTCACAGGCCAGCAGCCCAGTACACGGGCTGGTTCACCGAGAGCGTCCTTGTCCAAAAAGAAACAGGGAATCAACCCAACTCCCCCACCCCCTTGTTTCAACTGGAACACCCAAGAAGAAGGATGCCGGACCGGCATTCTAGAATAGAAAGTTTTACCTCACCATGATTAAAACCAAACCCGTAATAGAATTAATTTAAATATTAAAATAACAGACATATTTGAGGTTTAGAAACGAACTCGGGTTTTGGTCTGTTTGGTGGTTTGGTGCCGGCCTCTCCAGTGGAAATGGGGGGGTGCCCCTCTTCAGCCGGAACAGGATCCCTCTCTCACTGACTGGATCCGATTGGCAGGGCGGCGTTCACACGTCTGACGCAGGTTTAAGTCCATCGCGAGTCCAAAATCCAGTACGCGTCCGCAACGTAGAGGTACGGGGCGCATTACGAGGGGTCACCAATGGGTCTGCTTGGAAGTCTGAAACACAGCATCTCCCGGGTCACCGCGACCCTGTTCGAGAACGGTGCCGAACCGAAACGCATCGGCATCTATGGGCCGCCGAACGCCGGGAAAACGACACTCGCGAACCGAATCGCTCGGGACTGGACCGGCGACGCCATCGGTCCCGAATCGAAAATCCCCCATGAGACGCGACGAGCACGCCGCAAGGAAAACGTCGAGATCAAGCGCAACGGCAAATCCGTGCAGATCGATATCGTCGACACGCCGGGGGTGACCACCAAGGTCGATTACACGGAATTCCTCGAACACGACCTCGAAAAGGACGAGGCTGTCCGCCGTTCCCGCGAGGCGACCGAAGGCGTCGCCGAGGCCATGCACTGGCTTCGCGAGGACGTCGACGGCGTCATCTATGTTCTTGACTCGACGAACGACCCGTTCACCCAGGTCAATACGATGCTCATCGGGATCATCGAGTCTCGCGACCTTCCGGTCCTCATCTTCGCGAACAAGATCGACCTCGACGAAGCCCAGATAAATCGTATCGAGAACGCCTTCCCGCAGCACGAGACCGTTCCGCTGTCGGCCCTCGAGGGAGACAACATGGACGAAGTGTACGACAAGATCGCGGAGTACTTCGGGTGATATGATGGCGGAAGTCGAACCCAGCACCCCCGATGGCGTCGAGATCGACCTGATATCAGGTCGCCGGATGCGAAACAAGACGTCGATGGAGAAGATCCGGATGATCCTCGATGACGTCCGCGACGGGAACATCGTCATCCTCGAAGAGGGGCTCACGCCCGACGAGGAATCCAAGCTCATCGAGGTCACCATGACCGAGATCAATCCCGACGATTTCGCGGGCATCGAGATCGAGAGCTTCCCGCGCTCCGCGGCGACGAACACCGGACTCCTCTCGCGTCTCGTTGGCTCGAATTCACCCGGCACGAAGCTCACGGTCATCGGCCCGGCGAACCAGATCCACTCGCTACACAAAGACGAGACCCTCATCCGGGCGCTCATCTCTGGACGATAACATGCCCCACCAGTGTACGAGTTGCACGGAGACGTTCCCGGATGGCTCGAAGAAGATGCTCTCGGGCTGTCCACGATGCGGGGGCAACACGTTCCAGTACCTCCCCGAGGGCCAGGTAGACGATCCGCCCGAGGAGTCGCCTCCCGAACGGCCGGACGCCCCTGGCATCGATTCGCCCGTCACCGAGACCGTCGGACGCGCCGCGACCACGGTCAGGGAGTACGTCAGTCGCTCCCGCTCGGATCCGCCCACGAGCGATTCGCCCGCCAAGCCCGCGGATACTGACGGTGGCGAGGCTGATGACGAAATCCGGACCCCGACTCCGACCCAGGACACTCCCCCATCGAGGGATTCCAAAGGGGAGGCAGACCCAGACACCGAACGACGGACCGACCAGGCATCGTCCGGTGAACCGACCCCAGGAGACGACGCGGCGATGGTTTCAGATGATGCTCCGTCAGGCGAGGATACCGCCCAGGCCTCGGCCAGGGGAGAACTAGCCGACCTCTCGGACCTTCCGGACGATACAGCGGAACCTGAGACGGACGCCCCACCCCGCCCTGACGGACGGGTCGTCAAGAAACCGGACCAGCCGGACCGCCCCGACCTAGAGACGCTGCGAGAAGAACTGAACGACCAGTTCGAGAGCATCAAGATCCTGGAACCCGGGCAGTACGAGCTGAACCTCATGGGACTGTACGACCGGGAAGAACACATCATTGCCCTCCAGGAGGACGGCAAGTACGTCATCGAGGTACCGGAGAAATGGCGCTCGGAGCGAACCGCTGAACCCGAGGATTGAGTTCCAGAGCCCGAGGACCGAGCCCGTCAACTCGAGGACTGAGCCCATCAACCCGAGACCAGACCCCCGAATCCGAGAATTGAGCCCCCTCCTCATCCCAAACCGAGAAGACGTCACTGCATCTCCCTGGCACGCGACGGTTTCGTTCCCGCGGTGTAACCCGGTCGATTTTATGAGGCTACGAGTTCCAGCCCCCAGTATGAACACGCCCACGAAAATCGTCGTCACGACGGTCGGATTCTCGATCCTCCTGGTACTACTCCTCATCCTCTCGATCCCGGGGATGGCGTAATCAGCCGGGTTGGGACCCGAATTATCACCGTTTCGGGGAGAGCCCGAGGCGGAAACCAGAACAACGGCCAATCTCGTTTTCCCCACTCGATACGAGCGAGAAACACAGGACCTACGCGGTATTCCTTCTTGGCAGCGACCACGTAGTTCCAATAATGGACACGACGCGGTCAGAAACGGCTGGTGACTGACCCCGACTCATCGACCTCGATGACGGCATCACAGGCGGCTTCGAACCGATTGAGGATCGCGGGGTCGTGGACCTCCGGAGACGCATGGAAAAGGCCGATCGCCTCGTGGTCCTCGACCATTGCGGCGATGCGTTCGAGGGTCTGGGCCGCGGTCTCCTCGTCGGCGTAGTAGGCGAGTTCGGAGAGGGAGTCGAAACTCATCCGGCGCTTGCCATCGACCTCATCGAGGAACCGTTCGACGATCGCCAGGATACCCTCCGCGTCGTCGGGTGAGGTGACGTAATGGAGTTGCGGTCCACTCCGTCGGGAGTACCCCCGCTCGACACTGAGGGTATCGAGGATGTCCGCTCGAGACGGGTCCACGTCGTAATGCTCCAGTTTCTGTCTGACCTCTCTGGCGGTGGTCCGGGTCGAGACGACGAGATACCGTTCGGCCTCGGCCGAGAGGAACCCTGTGTCCAGGTCGTCCGTTCCCCCAGTACTCGGGTGTAACAGGAGGATCGAGGTACCTCCGGGCACCGACTCCGGGGCGCCGTCGATGCCGACTCGATAGTCCATACCGCCGGTAATCCATGGAAGGGCTAAAAGTACTCGGGGTGATCGACGTGGACTGATCGGATACGCCTGGTGGGACGCCGAAAGACGCGGTCCTGTCCCCTTCGGAGACCATCGATTTGTTCACGGTCGCCGGCTCGTGGCTTCGCATCTCGCTCGTCCGGAGACGCTCGCTCCGCTCACGGATCCGCCCTCGCGGGGTCACCGGGACCCTCGCTTGCCTACCGCGAGGCGTTCGCTCCGTTCACGGCTCCCAGTCACTGCGATCGGAGGATCAAAAACCAGCCGACAAGGACGAGCACGACCCCGACGAAAACGCTCAGGGCTCCACCGCTGTAGAGGTTCTGGAGGACATCCCAGAGGATCGAGGAGAGGGGCATCGCCGCTGCGGCCAGGTTCGTGGGTTCCGCGGCTCCTGTCGCGGATTCCGCCGGTCCCGACTCGACCACCGTGAGGAGCCGGCTGGCCGTCAGGACGAGGGCGAATCCGATGAAGATCGCCCAGGCACCCACGATGCCGGTCCGCACATAGACCCGGACCGTGGCGGTCATTGCCGGATGGTGCTCGCGAGCGCCTCTTAAATCCGCGTCAGACAGACGGCCGACAGGTTCCCCTGGTTATATGTATCCGTACGATGCATTTACCACCTGAATGGATAGCCTCGGCGAGACCGACCGCGGCGGAGATCGACGCCGATTATTGATCCTCACGGGCGGTATCGGCGCGCTCCTCGCTGGACTCCTCGCGGTGACTGCCGGGGCCGCGCGGCTCGGAACGACACTTCTCGCGGGCACCGGCCTCCCGACCGAAGCGGCCAGACAGATCTCGATCGCGACTGTCTCCACACTCCCGCCGATCGTGTTGGGTGGGGTCCTCGTCATGACCCAACCCCAGGGTCGCGCCCGACTCATGGGCCTCGGCGGCGTAGCCATCGCGCTGACAGGAGTGGCGATCGGGCTCCCGCTCGGGTTCGAGGCGGCACTCCCGCTGGTCGGGTTCATCTACGTCACTGGCATCTTCTTCGTCCTCGCCTCGCTCCTCGTGGAGAGCGTCCAGGACAGCGGCCTCCCCGCCGGTCAGCGCAGCACCGCCATGGGCCCCGACGCTGGCGCAACCTTCTACCGCTCGTCAGGGTCCGAGGTACTGCCGGCGGATGGTGGCGACGAAGACGACGATCTGGACTTCCTCCTCGAAACCGAGGACGACGAAGAGTAAGATCGACTGGCGGGAACCCGGAACGAGATTGACTGGTTGGGGAGGAGACCGTCGACCGAATCCGGTGAGGGGCGCCGTTGATACGGGGATTTTGGCCGATATGACTGCAGACCGCCGCCGGATATCACGAGGAGGGGATTCGACGGTGGTGAAGTTTTTCAATCGGACCCACCCTTCGGTTCCTATGGACGACCCAGGTGAGGAGGCCACGACCGTCTGCGAGGAGTTCGACGAATGGGCGGCGGACGGTCGCGATACGGGGATGGCCGACCGTCACTGGAACACGGCCAAGAAGGCACTCGCCCGGATGCCAGTCGAGGCGGGCGACACCGTGCTGGATCTCGGGACTGGCAGCGGGTACGCGCTCCGGGCCCTCCGCGAGCGATCCATCGGGCGGGGGTACGGCCTCGACGGCTCACCCGAGATGGTCGGGAATGCCCGGGAGTACACGGACGACTACGCGATCGGGTTCCTGCTCGGGGACTTCGAACACCTCCCGTTCGGCGACGAGTCCGTCGATCACGTCTTCTCGATGGAGGCCTTCTATTACGCCAGCGACCCGCTGGCAGTCCTCGAAGATATCCGTCGAGTCCTGGACCCGGGGGGAACGTTCTACTGTGCGGTCAACTACTACGAGGAGAACGTCCACTCCCATGACTGGCAGGAGTTCATCGAGATCGAGATGACTCGGTGGTCCCGCGAGGACTACCGGCGGGCCTTCGAGTCCGCCGGATTCGCCGTTGCCGAACAGGACAGTATCCCCGACATGGAGGTGGACATCCCGCCCGCCGACGCGTTCCCGACCGAGGAATTCGAGACGCGCGAGGCGATGGTCCAACACTATCGGACCTTTGGAACCTTGCTTACAGTCGGCGTGGCTCCACACCGGGGATAGGGCCCCGGGTGGCGAGATGCCGACTCA
>CAZQNH010000078.1:0-8091 GCA_964594685.1 uncultured Halobacteriales archaeon | reverse complement strand
GGTTGAAGCGGACACTCGATAGCGAACGTTTCTGTCATAGCCTCTCCACCATTTCGTAACTACGAGGGCCGTTGGCATGATACTATCCCCCCTTTTCTGAGGATTTGAAACCCCGTAGCCCCGAATATTTCCTCGGATAACCCAACCAGAGTATTAGGAAGGGCGAAGATCACATCGCTGGAGTGACGATCTTTTCCCAACTGAGAGTTCTCACGGAGTGGTTGGGAGCACGAAGCATGGGAGGGTGAAACAAGACCTGGTACGCAACTGTCGAGTGGTCCTTTCCAGGTGGGCGAGTCTCAACGCTCGATTGTACATTGCCCATGAAGCGGTCAGATCGGGGGGTTCACCGGTTCATCTGGTTGACCGCTGACGATCGTCTGCGGGGATTCGACACTGACTATCACTGGGGTTGCCTGCTGCATATGCGCCCTATCCAGCCTACAAATCTGAACCCACCTTCTCGCTGTCGATAGCTCCATTCTATATGATGCGTGCTTATCCGGAGTGCCGGCGGTGACGGACCACCAGTAGTGCCATGCTCCCCAATACGGCGAGCGTTGCGACGCCGATACCGACTCCTGGAGCTGCGGCTCCAGTCGTCGGATCATTCGTGCTGGTCCCGGTTCCGGCCCCAGAGGGTGCAAACTTCGTCTCGAATCCATCGAAGGTGGTGTTCGCACTCCATGTGGCGCTATTCTGGCGCTGTGTGGTCGGCGTCGGGGTGGCCGTGATTCGCTCGTAGCCGTCGGGGGTGACGATCCTGAACGGCCGATCGATGGTGAAGCCGCTGGCGAAGGGTTCCCGGAGCCGGAGCCGGTCGCCCTCCTGTGCGGCTAGCCCCTCCCACGTCACCGATAAGGCGACGATGCCGGTGTTATTCTTGGTGGTGAAGGCCATGGCGGCGTTCCGAATCGCCATGTCTCGACCTGCGTTGTTTTCGGCCCGGGTTGCGATGGACCGCATTCGGGTGGCGAACACCTCCGTTCGCCGTTCTCTGGCGGTCTGGTTCGCTCGCAGGGCCTCGAAGGCCTCCCGCTCGCTGTCGGTGGTCAGGTCGAAGGTGGTGACCAGGGTCACGCGAGCCGAGCCATCGGCATCGAGTTCGACGAGAAACACTGACTCCGCGGGCAACGGGCGCTCCGAATCGGCCGATTCGACCGCCCCAGCAGAGGCTGCCATCGTGACCGACACGAGCAATATCAGTGCAACGAGGCCGCAGGCGAGACTTCGCCATGCAAATCCAGCGAGACGTCTGTGAGAGTCGGAATCGTGGGTCATGAGCGTTTTCCAGTAGTTGGGGGGTATCGGTGAACGACGCTCAGGCGAAGTGCAGTCCTCAACGCACACTCGCCAACAGTATCGGATCCTTAGCTATCGTCGTCGGTTTCCTCATCGTCGCTCTCGTCCCCACTTTCTTCATCAGTTTCCGCATCATCGCTTTCCTCATCAGTCTCTTCGTCTGCACTCTCATCTTCAGTTTCCCCATCGTCGCTTTCTTCCCCACTTTCCTCGCCAGATTCCCCATCGTCGCTCTCCTCATCAGTTTCCTCGTCCTCACTCTCGTCTTCAGATTCCGCATCATCACTCTCCTCGTCAGTTTCTTCGTCGTCGCGCTCGTCTTCAGATTCCGCCTCATCGCTTTCAACCTTGTCGCCATCGCCCTCGTGGGCTTCCTCGATCAGGGTGAGCGAGCCGTTCTGCACTTCATACTCGAGTTCGGCCTCGAAGGCACCTTTGACGACTTCGACTTCGAGTTCATCGGTCGCGTTCGTGTCGAACGTGAATGAGGTCGTCCCGTCGGGACTGGTCGTCCCGACCGCTTGGCCGTTCGCGTAGACGGTTGCATTGTCAACACCCGAACCGTTGTAGGAGACGGACACTGAGACGGTCTCCTCGGCCAGTGAGACGGTCACATTCAGGTTCCGGAAGA
This sequence comes from uncultured Halobacteriales archaeon, assembly GCA_964594685.1. GTDB lineage: Archaea > Halobacteriota > Halobacteria > Halobacteriales > Halobacteriaceae > Halodesulfurarchaeum. Next base: position 6,158 of record CAZQNH010000078.1, on the reverse strand, counting down.
CCTCATCCTCCTCGTCCTCCCCGTCCTCTTCGTCCTCGAATTCGAATTCCAACTCACCCTCTGCCTCTCCCTTCTCGGCTTCGAGTTTGGCCTCACCGCTCTTCGGGAGCGTCACCGTGACCATTCCGGCCGAATCTGTCGTCCCGACAGCGTCCCCGTTCAGGAAGACGGTGACATTCGCTGCGGCCTCCCCATTCGAGAAGACGGTCACCGTAACCGTCGCGTTCGGACTCGGCGTCCCGTCGGAGACGATCATTGCGAGTTCTTCATCGTTCTCATCTTCTGCATCCGCATCGTCTTCCTCACCGTCCTCCGAGTCATCTTCCTCGCTGTCTTCCACGTCGTCCTCGTCACGCGGTTCGATCTCCTCTTCGAGCGCAAAGACCTCACCCGAGGAACCGTCGACCTGGACCTCTGCTTCGCCAGTATCGTCGGAACCTCCCCGTAATTCGAACTCGAACTCGTAGACGCCCTCGTCCTGTTTTACCTTCGCCTTCGTGAGTGCCCAGGTGCCGTTCTCCGGTGTCGAGAGCGCCGCTCGCGCCGTCTCGAGTGCGGCAGATTGATTCACGGTGATGTTTCGATCGGCGTCCTGGGGGCGCTCGTACTCGCGGGATTGTTCACCGTCGTCACTCTTGATCTCGATCGAGAGGCCGTTGGCGGTCTCGAGTTCGATCTTACCCTCGGCCTCGCCGGTGAACTGGCTGAGCAACGCTGCCGAACCGGTCCCATTGACGCTACTCAGGTTCTCGACCGCCGCTCGCAACGCGGACTGGTTCACGCCCGCCGCCCGGAGTTCGAGCGCGGATACATTATTCGCCCGCTCGCGAAGCTGGTCGTAGCTGTTCACCAGGTTCTTTCCCCGTGCATTCAGCGTGGCCAGTCGCTGGGCGAACTCGGACTTGCTGATCTCCCCATCTTCGTATGCCTCGGTCGCGTCATCGTAGTCCTCTCGGATGTCCTCGGCCCCGTCGCGCAACTCCTCCGCGCGCTCGGCAATGGCCTCGGCCTTGGCTTCTTCCTCACGGCCTTCGATCGATACCTCGAAGGCGGTATTCTCGAAGTCGCTTTGGATCTCATCACTCGAGACGCTGAGGACCGTCGAGAGCTGCTGGCCGACGGTGACATTCACGTCGGAGTCGTTTTCGGTTGTATTCTCCTGTGCGGCCGCGGCGGCTACCGGCTCCGTGTTCCCATCGGTGGCTTGCACGCCGTCGACGGTGGACATCGCCGTTACGGGGACGGTCAGACCCATAACGACGAGGAGTGTGAGTAGGACGTATCCGAGAGACCTCCCGTGCATCATGCGAAGATCGAACGGAGACGTTGACAATAAACCGGAGTGATAGTCGGCGTTAATTGCGGACGTTTGCACTCATTTGCACCCGCTTGAGCCGTTCATATCGGATGACTGTGGCCCGATCCTCGTTCTTTCCGCCCCGCATCGAGTTCCTTACGGCTGGTTTGGCCCGCAGAATCGCTCAATGGACAAACTATTTATAAACATCTCGTCAGAATCTGACCGTATCTGAATGTGGGACATACTGCGGAATTATTCGTTGCCGGTGACCGCCATCTGTGTCATCGGACTCTTACTTATTGCGGCACTTACCCCTGCGGCGGTTGTGGACGCTGGGGCACAGACCGCACAACTCGAGACGGACAACACGGTCACTCGTATTCAGGTCTCTCCGGATGGCTCGGCGCAGTGGACGATTCAGATTCGAACCCGCCTCGACACCGATAGCCGTGTCGCCGACTACGAAGCGTTCCAGGAGCGCTTCCGCGAGAACACGTCGCGGTATCTCGACCCATTTCGCACACGCATGCAAGGGGTCGTACGAAGGGCGGCAAATGCGACCGGACGGGAGATGCGGGCCGTGAACTTCACCGCCTCCACGACCATCCAGGAGGTTCCCCGCCGCTGGGGTATCGTCACCTACCAGTTCACCTGGACCGGTTTTGCGGCACCCCGGAACGAGACGTTGGCCGTCGGCGACGTGTTCCAGGGCGGATTCTTCCTGGCGGCGAATGACACGCTCGAAGTCGAGGCCCCGGCCCATTACGCTATTACGAGTGTGGATCCAGCGCCCGCCAGCCGAGAGGACGGGGTCGTGACGTGGGTCGGTCGCGAGGACTTCGCGGATGGCCACCCTCAGGTGGTATTCGAACCCCCGACCGAATCGACGGAGACTGGTACCCGGTCAGCAACGCCTGCGGGACCAACGACCTCGTCGGGTGACGGCTGGCTGCCAGTTGTCCTGTGGGGTGTCCTCCTCTTGGCCCTCTTCGGCATCGGTGTGTACATCGGCTGGCGCCGATTCACCCGCAGGGGCACCGAACCAGATGGGAAAACGAGCGCGGGTCTGGAGGCATCCGATGAGGGCCAGGAACCGACCGGGGAGGACGCGGGGGTGGATGAAACCGCGACAGGTGCAGGTGTCATGACCGATCGAGAACGGGTCCAGGAATTACTCGAAGCCAATGATGGTCGCATTCGCCAAGCCGCCATCGCCGAGGAGTTCGACTGGTCGGCCTCGAAGACCTCGCGCATCATCGGGAAGATGGTCGATGACGGGACGGTCGAGAAACTCCAGTTGGGCCGAGAGAACCTGATCGACCTCGTCGATCCTGAAGAGTAAATTGAGTTCGCATTCCTGTGGCCTCTCAGGTCAGTCTGGAAGGACAGGACATGTGAAAGACGATAACACATGACTAAGGAGTACGCGTCGTTCAATCGGATCATGAGTTCCGATAGTCAATATCGCCCGAACGCCGACCCGTTCGAGATCACGAAACGTCCAGCGGATACGGACGGTGAATTCGTCCGGTTCGAAGCCACGGTCCATCCGGGACTCGAGGCCGAGGCAACTGACGTCGAACTGGATCACGAGCGATTCCTGCTCGACAATCCGGACGAACACCGCCACCCCCGCCAGACGGAGGTCATCGAGGTCCTCGCCGGCGAGTACGCCGTTGCAATCGAGGACACCGAACACCGACTGAGCGAGGGCGAGACGATCACCGTTCCGCAGAATACGCCACATCGCCACTGGAATCCCACTGCGAAGCCCATCCGGGTCGCCCACGAGCACCATCCGGCCCGGGAATCCGCGGCACATGCCGAGGCGATGTGGGCACTCGCCCAAGCCGGGAAGACCAACGAGAAGGGGATTCCGACCCTGCTGCAGTTTGCGGTCCTCAACAAGGCCTATCCTGAGACTGCATACACGACCGCCGTCCCGATTCCGGTCCAGAAGGCGTTGTTTACGGTACTCGCGCCGCTCGGACGGTTGGCGGGTTACCAGGCAGCGTATGCCAAAGAGGAGTGAGACCAGACCTGAACGGGGGAGCCGCGGCTGCCCCAATTCGACAGTCCCTTCATTAGTAGTGGTATTTTCGTCCGTTGCATCGCAAACAAACGGAAATCGTATCGACCGGCAGCATCCGCTTCGGCCGACGGACCCTTTGACCCCCGGAGCGTCCAACAGGCATGGCCTTTCTGGAGAAGACCACCCGCGTCCCGGCCCCGCTCGATGACGTCTGGGCGTTCCATTCGACGGCCGATGGTCTGGTCCGCCTGACACCGTCCCTGGCGAACTTGCAGGTCGAGGACATCCAGCGGCCCGAGGGCGCCACGGGAAACGACCTCGTGGAGGGGTCGGAGCTCAGGCTATCGGTCGGCCCGCTGCCGTTCGGGCCCCGCCAGTACTGGACCTCGGTGATCACCGAACGGGTGACACCCGAGGCGGGGGACGGTGAAGCGTTCTTCGTCGACGAGATGCGAGACGGCCCGATGGCCGAGTGGCGGCACAAACACCTTTTTGCGGCAGCTGGAGACGAAACTGTCCTCACCGATCGTATCGACTTCCAAACACCGCTGGGGGGTATCGCAGATCGGGTCGTCCGACAGGCCCTTAGAGCGGGTTTCGCCTACCGACACCGGAAAACCCGCGAGACATTCGGGGAGGACTACCCTTAATCCCACCCCTCCCTTCGTATCGATTGCATGACAGACGTAATCGTTGTCGGCGGGGGTCCGGCAGGACTCAGCGCCGCACTCTTTACCGCGAAGAACGGCCTGGAGACGACGGTCTTCGATACGGACGATACGTGGCTGCACAAGGCCCACCTGTTCAACTACCTCGGCATCGACTCGGTCGAAGGGACGGAATTCGTTGAGCAGAGCCGCGAGCAGGTCGAAGGGTTCGGTGCGGAGATCAAGCAGGGCGAAGAAGTTACAGAGGTGTCGAAGGGCGGCGACGGCTTCTCCGTCAACACCGAGGACGGGGAGTACGACGCATCATACCTGATCCTCGCGACGGGAGCGGATCGCGGACTCGTGAAGGACATCGGCGCGGAGTTCACCGACCACGCGGTCGTCGACGTGGACGTAACGATGGAGACCAGCGTCGAGGACGCCTACGCGACCGGGGCGATGGTCCGGGTGGAGGAATGGCAGGCCATCATCTCCGCCGGTGACGGTGCCGCGGCCGCGCTGAACATCCTCTCGAAGGAGAAAGGCGAGAAGTTCCACGACTTCGACACGCCCGGCGACGCCTGATCGCCGCATTGGCGTTCTCCGGGAGTCTGGCAAATCATGGATGCCCTGTTCGAGTGATTGTCTGTTCGAGTGATTTTTCGTTGGCGGGATCAAATCCCGGCATCGGCGCCTGGGGCCGTGGCCGGTGATTTCGCTATCCTTTCTGGAGTGGCCCGCTCCGACCCAGTATTTTTATACAGGAAATCGATCCACACCTAGCCATGGGCGGGATTTCACTGGCGGACGGGGTCTTGGAGGTAGGTCGGTCCCCGAATACCCTGGATCGGATGGCTATCTATTTCTCACGTCTATTGGACGAACACGACATCGATCACGTGTTCGTATCCGGGTATGTCGCGATTTTGGCCGGCCGATCCCGCTCGACGGAGGATATCGATGTGCTGATCGAATCCATCGACGAAGAACTGGCCGCCGACTTCGTGGATACCCTCCGAGCCCGCGGATACTGGGGTCCTGCAGCGCCCCTCGATGACCTTCACACGCAGCTCGCCGAGGGGGGCAATATCTGGGTCGCTCCACGAGACGACATCACTCCACATCTTGAAGTGAAATTCGTCTCCGACGAGTTCGATCAGGCATCACTGGAGGAGTCAATCGCAGCAAGGGTGGGCGGGGAGGAGATTCCGATCGGTCCGCTGGAACTGCAGATCGCCTATAAACTGTATCTTGGAACCCAGCAGGACTTCGAGGATGCAGTCCACCTCTATACCCTGTTCGAAGAAAGCCTTAGGCCCGCCCAACTCGAACGATGGTGTGAGAACCTCGGTGTCTCGGAAGAATATGACCGCCTCCGACAATCCTGACGACAGGGACGAACGGCGCAGCCAACGTCATCAGGAGCGGATCGAGGCGGTGAAGCGGTGGGTCGAATACATTGAGACGACGCCGGTCGAAAAATGGGGGCCACAACAGAACGCCGTGATCGACGCCCAGGTCGAGTCGGCACGCGAGTCGGGGATTGATGCGGGCCATCGGAAGCGCGTGACTGAAATCGCGGAGGAGTTGTCCGAAGGTTCGGACGAGCGCAATTAGCACGTTATCGGTGTCAGGGGTTACTGCGGCAGTCCTCACGATAACGGGAGTTTGAAGCATGTGAGCCAAACTGACCCTCGTGTACATCTTCAGTGACCGCAATTTGGGCGGGACTTCGAGGGGGGACGAACGCTCGTGAGCCGAAACGACGCAAGCACCGCAGCGGAGCGACCTGGCGGCGACCGAAGGGAGCCGCCGTCAAGGTGAGCGGGGAGCAGGAGACGTGAGCGAAGCGAACGTCTCCGAACGGGCGAGCGGCGCAGCCGTGAGCCAGAGTGACCCGCGAGCGTGCCGGACGGGCGAGCGCTCGGGGGCTTTCGGGGTTGTTCCATCATATAATACAAGCAAGAAACAGCCAGCCGGATAGAAACGCCTTTTTGCGGGTCAAGCTTTCCCATACCCGTGTCAGTCGCTACGAGCGAGTGGGCCGAGGACCACGTGCCGCCGATGGCGGCCATCGCGGTCGCCATGGTGGCCGTCAGCACGAGCGCCATCCTCATTCGGCTCAGCGAGGCCCCGAGCATCATCAAGGCCTTCTACCGCTCCCTGTTCATGGCCTTGC
>CAZQNH010000077.1:0-8632 GCA_964594685.1 uncultured Halobacteriales archaeon | reverse complement strand
CCCAACTCGGCTTCCACGAGTACCCGACCGGGATCGTCGACGTCGGCGATTTCTTCGTCGACCTCGTAACGTTCCTCGACGGGGCGACCGAGGCGGGTTTCATCGCGGAGGACCACCGCGAAATAATCCTCGTCGAGGACGATCCGGGCACCCTACTCGACCGGTTCCAAAGAGGTTGACCGGTGGCCACGTGCGGGCAGTCGGCTGACGGAAGCGTCGGCAATCAACGTGACCCGTCGTTATTGCTGTATGGCTAATAATTCGTAGATTAAAAATATTATATGTCGGTCGATAGTTACGGAGAACCGACATGCCGGACAATGCGCTAATGTAAGCTCAGCGACGGATTAAAGTGTTATATGATCCGTTTTAGACCGCAATAATCCCATATTACATCTCCCGCCAATCTTGACGGGTTCATGCCAACTTCCAGATGCCGAGAATGCCTTATGTCGGATTAAGAGGCTCGAATCCCGGATTCGAGGTGTCGATCGAGGAGCCCGGCTGCCGACTATCTCATATTCCTGATCACTCAATAGTTAGGGAGATTATATAATATGTCTTTCGAATCCCGTCCTCAGATGTCGCCGTTCTTCTTCCGGGTGATGAACCCCGCAATGCGATTGCGCACCCGCTGGGACTCGACATCCGTCAAGCGCTCCACGGACTGCTTGTTGGCCTCGTAATCCGTGGAGAACGCCTCTTCGTATTGTGAGAGGAGGGAATTTCCGATGTCGATGATATTCTCGGGATCGATGGTCATCAGTCACCTCAGTGTGGGACCCGGGCCTGTATAGCGTTTTTCTTCTTCGGCCGACGCTTCGTTTCGGCTATTATGGTACCAGTCCCGAGGAGACCACCGCAAGGAGAGTGCGAGACTTAGATAAAGACGCCGTCTCGGTTACCACTCTTTGGTGGGCATTGAGACTGCAGCGAAGAGGAAGACCCGATTACGACCTATCCAGTGCGGCCTTAACCTTCTCCGCCGTGATGGGTAGGGACCTGATTCTGACACCCACGGCGTCCCGGATGGCATTGCCCAGGGCGGGGGCGACCCCATTCGTGGGCAACTCGGCGATGGACTTGGCGCCGTATGGCCCCGATGGCTCGTGTGTTTCGACCAGGATGGTCTCCATCGGCGGGTGATCCGTCGATCGAGGCATCCCGTATTGTTTGTAGGAGAGGGTCTTCGGGATACCGTCCTCGGTGAACTCGTAGCCCGCACACGTCCCGAGTTCGAGGCTCATGTGCTCGCCGCCCTCGATCTGGCCCTCCGCCAGCGGCGGGTTGATCGCCACGCCGAGGTCGGCGGCGAACACGAGTTCGTTGATCTCGTATTCGCCGGTCTCCGCGTTCACCGTCACATCCACGAACTGGGCGCCGAACGGTGGCGGGCTCTCGTCCGTGGCGTGGCTCGCCTCACCCATGATCTGTTCGCGGTCCGCCTCGCCGTAGATCGACTCGTACCCGATCTCCTCGAGTGAGACGGCCGCACCCGTCACCTCACTATAGACCTGTCCCTCACCCGCCGAGAGATCATCGGGAGATTCCTCGAGCATCCGACCCGCCCAGTCGAGGAGCGAGACCTTCAGATCTTCCGCGGCTTTCTTGACCGCCTGGCCGCTGATGTACGTGGTCGAGGAGGCATACGCCCCATAGTCGAACGGGGCGATGTCGGTGTCCGAGGAGTGAACGACGATGTCAGCGGGGTCACAGCCGATGGTCTCGCTCGCGATCTGGCTCACCATGGTATCGGTCCCGGTTCCGGTATCCACGCCCCCGACCTGGAGGATGAAGGACCCATCCTCGTTCATCTTGATGTGCGCGGCGCCCAATTCGGACCCCGCAACCCCGCTTCCTTGCGCGACCAGCGCAATCCCGACCCCGCGATAGAGATTGTCTTCGTCCGGTTGCTGCAGGTCATCGTAACCGATGGCCTCACGGCCGCGTTCGATGCACTCGCCCATCCCACACGACCGGACACGCCGGGCGTGGTCATCGCTATCCGTGAGAATATCGGAGATTCGATCGAGGTCGCCCTCCCGAACGTGATGTCTGGACCGGAATTCGATCGGGTCCTCACCCAGTTGGCGAGCCACCTCGTCCATGTGACTCTCGACCGCGAAGTGTCCCTGGGGCGCGCCATACCCCCGTTGCGCGGCTGCAATTGGAAGGTTCGTGTGGACGACATCCGCGCCGAAGCGGACGTTCGGAACCCTCGGGTATATCGGCAGGGGCTTCGTTCCAACGTTACCCGCAACGGTCATCCCGTGGGGGCCGTAAGCGCCAGTATTCGAGAGTGCGAAGAGGTCCATCGAGACGAGGTCCCCGCTCTCATCCACCCCGGTTCGCATCCGCATCTTCATGGGATGGCGGCTCCGTATCGCGTGGAACTGCTCCTTCCGGGTCGTCTCGTAGATCACCGGCCGGTCCGCGGCGATGGACAGCGCCAGGGTGATGGGCTCGATCACCATCGCCTGCTTCGAGCCGAAGCCGGCGCCGATCCGCGGTTTCTCCACCCGGATGTCCCGGATCGGGATATCGAACAGGTGGGCCAGTTGCCGTCGGGTGTGGTAGGGAACCTGTGTACTCGAGATGAGGTGGTATCGATTGTCCTCGTCGCGATGGGCGATGGTCGTGTGGGGTTCGGGGACACAATGTGATTGATACGGCGTCTCCCACTCGGTCTCGATGACCTCCGTGGCATCCGACAGAGCCTCCTCGACGTCACCGATCTCGCCTTCGAAACTCGACTGGAGATTCCGCTCGTAGTCGTGTCCCGGCTGTTTGTTCTCGATGTCCGCCGGATTGTGGATCTGGGGGGCATCGGGTTCGGTCGCTCGATCGTAATCCAGGACGGGTTCGAGTTCCTCATATTCGACCTGGATCTTTCGCACAGCCCGGTCAGCCGTCTGTTGGTCCACGGCGGCTACGGCCGCGATCGGGTCGCCGACCATCCTGACCTTCTCACGGAGCACCCGCAGGTCCCAGGGAGTGGGTTCCGGATAGCCCTGGCCGGCACTCGTATAGACGGAATTGGGGACTTCCCCGCTCCAGGGGGTCAGGACGGCGTAGACGCCATCCATGGCCTCGGCCTCGCTGGTGTCGATATCGGTCACGTAGCCGTGAGCGATATCGCTTCTGCGGACCTTTGCCTCGGCGAGTTCGGGGAACTGTCGGCGGTAGTCTGCCGTATACTGGGCTTCCCCGGTGACAATCTTCCTCGCGTCGTACTTCTCGACGGGTTCGGACACGCTCTTTCGGTCGTCGGGGTCTTTCCGGTTTCCTGCGGGTTCGTTCCACTCCAGCGGGAACTGTTCGCTCGAATCCACATCCGGCGAACCCGACTCGGACTCCACCACCGGTTCCTCACGAGCCGACTCTTCCTCGTGCATTTTGCTCATGACTGATCGACCTCCGAACCCGAAGCATGTCCGTCTCCGTCGACGACCGATCCGCCATCTGTGGCCACCCCCTCCTCACCCTGCATCTTCTCCGCGGCGTCGAGGACAGCTTCGACCGGCTTCTTGTAGCCAGTACATCGACAGAGCACCGGCTCAATCGCCTCTCGGGCCTCTGTAGCCGTTGGATCGGGATTTTCACGAAGGTACGCGGTCGTGTTCATGATCATCCCGGGAATACAGAACCCACATTGCAGAGCCGAATTCTCCACGAAGGCCTCCTGTACTGGGTGGAGATCGTCCTGTGTACCGAGGGATTCGACGGTTTCGATGTTCGTCCCATCGACCTGCTTGGCCGGGACGATACACGATTGCCGGGCCTCCCCGTCCACGATCACTGTACAGTACCCACAGTCCCCGGTATCGCACCCACGTTTCGCGCCGTTGTAGCCCCCTCGTCTGAGAACGTCCAGAAGGGAATCCGCCTGTGCTGCCTCGACCCGTTTCTGTCGACCGTTGAGCGTGACTTCCAACTCCATGTTTCGGGCTGCCCGTTCGGGTGGGCGTTACCTGCCACTGTAGGGGGACGCAAGTAAATAGGTATGGCAAGGCGGCAACGTCGATGGTGAGATGTCACCGATAGGGCCCACCCGTGTTCCGGTCTGACGACCAGGTTATTCAAGCCACTGGCCCCTGGTCAGGGGAGACAGCTGGAGTGACTGAGACCCTGAGCCGAACATCCGACCCCAACGGTTCTGGCAACCACTATCTTCTGGTCCTCCCTTGTGTAGGCAGCGTTCCGTCGGGCCCCATATTTCTGCCGCTGTCTTTGTGTATTCGATCCCATGGTTCTTCTGGGCTCTCCCCCGGGGGCTACTGGACCCCACCCCTCTCCTGCATGCCCGATATTCCAGGATCCTTGGATTCGTCACCAGTTTTTACCCCCAGAATGTGCAACCCTCGACTGTGAGCGTTCAGTAGCCCAGCCTGGAGTATATCCATGGAAATCCAACTCACGATAAACGGCCAACCCGAGACGCTCGAGGTGGCGAAATCCGCATCCCTCCTCGACGTCCTTCGGCAGAACGGATACACGGGGACGAATAGAGCCTGCGACACCGGGGCCTGTGGGATGTGTCGGGTCCTGCTCGACGGCGAACCGATCGAATCCTGCGTCATCCCGGCCTCCCGTGCCGACGGGTCCACCGTCGAGACCATCGAGGGCATCGGGACCCAGGACGACCTGCATCCCATCCAGGAGGCGTTCATCGAGAACTCGGCCGTGCAGTGTGGGTACTGCACGCCTGGGATGGTCATGACCACGAAAGCCTTCCTGGAGGAGAATCCAGATCCGACGGAAGCGGAGGTACGGGAGGCCCTGGACGAGGTCCTGTGTCGGTGCACCGGCTACAAGAAGAACGTCGAAGCCGTCCTCGACGCGGCCGAACGGATGGAGCGAGCGAAAGTGGCCGTCGATGGTGGTCGTATCGATCCGAACACGGAGCACCGCTAAGCCAATGAGTCAGAAACCCCTCTCCAAACCAGAAGCGGACGAACCGGAGACATCGACCGAATCGGAAGCGGCCGAACCGCCCGAGCCGGAGTTCGAGATCGTCTCTGGCGACGAGCCGAGAATGGACGCGGAGAAGTTCGTCACCGGAGACGTCAAGTACACCGCCGATTTCGAGTACGAATTCCAGAACCTCGCCGTCGGCAATATCATCCGGTCCGAGATCGCTCACGGCTATGTCACGGACATCGATACGAGCGCCGCGGAGGAGATGGACGGCGTCTACGCCGTCTTGACCCCCTGGAGCGAGGAGATACCCGAACAGCGATACACGTCCGCAGGGCAGTCCTACATGGAACCGTCCCCGTACGACATGAAGGCCTTGCGGGAAAAGGTCCGGTACGTGGGCGATCCGGTCGCCGCCGTCGCCGCCGAAGACCGGGAGACGGCCGACCGGGCAGCTCGCCAAATCACGATCGAATACGAGGAACTCGAACCGCTGCTCGATTACCGGCGGGCAATGGACGAGAACGCCCCCCAACTCTTCAATCCCAACGAGGTCGAGAACAAGCAGCCGGGCAGTGATTACGATCGCAATCTCGAGATGCACCTCGACGGTGAGATCGGAGACGTCGAGGACGCCATCGAGGAGGCCGACGGTCGGGATGACATGGTCGTCGTCGAGGGTGAATACGAGACGCAGTACCAGTCCCACGTGCTTCCCGAACCGCACACGACAATCGTCTACCGGAACGAGGACAATCGATACCACGTCATCTCGAGCACCCAGGTCCCCAACCACGTCCGCCGGATGCTCGCCCAGCTCTTCGACGTCCCAATCGGGGACATCCGCGTGACCAAGCCAGCGCTCGGCTCCGGGTTCGGCGGCAAACAGACGTTGCTCCTGGAACCCGTCGCGTGGGCATTGCACGAAGCCGCCGACCGACCGGTGAAGCTCGAAGTGAGCCGGCGTGAGGAGTTCCAGACGATGCGATTCCGTCGGGAGGCCTCGATCAGTGTCAAGACCGCGGCGACGACGGACGGTGACATCGTGGCGACCGATTTCGAAACGCTCGCCAATTCCGGTGCGTACGGCCCCCACGGTCTGACAGTGACCGCCGCCATCGGCACGAAACCCCTCCCGATGTACCCGCGCGTACCGAACGTTCGCTTCTCGGCCGACGCGGTGCATACCAACAAGCCGGTTCCGGGGGCCCAGCGTGGCTATGGGAATCCCCAGGGGACATGGGCCCTCGAAAGCCATCTGGACGAGGTCGCCCACGCGATCGACATGGACCCCGTGAAGCTCCGAGAACGAAATCACGCCGAAGAAGGAGATATTGACGAAATCTCCGCCATTACGGCGGGCGAAGGCGTCAAGCAGGTCATCCAATCCTGTGGCTTCGCGGAAGCGATCGAGAAGGGGAAGAAGGCGATCGGCTACGACGATATCGAGCAGCCAAAGGCAGACCATCTCCACCGGGGAATCGGCGTCGCACTGACCAAACAGGGCAGCGGAGTGGCCGGCGACGAACTCTCCGCGGCACAGATAAAGATGAACGAGGACGGAACCTTCGTCCTGCTGACAGGAGCCGTCGACATCGGGTCCGGTGCCGTCTCCGCGATGGCCCGGATCGCCGCCGAGGAACTCGGCGTGGATGCGACGGATATCGTCGTGGAATCCGCCGACACTGACACCACGCCCCACGACTATGGGACCTATGCTTCCTCGACGACGTACATCAGCGGTAACGCCGTCCAGGAAGCAGCCAAGGACATCAAGAAGCGCATCAAATCCTGGGGACGGAAGATGCTCGAAGCCCCAGAGGGCAATCTGGTGCTCGAGGACGCCACAGTGGTCAACAAAGGCACCGGAAACAGCGTCACCCTGGAAGAGATCGGGTACGAATCGATCTACGGCGAGGAGGAGCGTGAGCACATCATGGGGCAGGGAAGCTTCTCGACAGACATCTCCCCATCCCCGTATGGTGCCCAGTTCGTGGATGTAACCGTCGACGAGCGCACCGGCGAGTACGAGATCAACAAGCTCGTCCAATCACTCGACGTCGGGACCGCGATCGACCCAGGCATGGCCGCAGGGCAGATCGAGGGCGCAGAGATGATGTCCCTCGAGTACGCGACCAGTGAGCTCCTGACCTTCGATGAGGATGGGAACCCCGAGGTTGCCGGCTACCGCGATTACCCCCATCCCCGTGCCACGGACATGCCCCCGATGGAGACCATCCTTATCGAGCCACACGACCCGACCGGGCCCTTCGGCGCGAAATCCGTCGGCGAAGTACCGACGAACCCGCTCCCCCCGGCGCTTGCGAACGCGATCCGAAACGCTGTCGGGGTCAGAATAACATCCCTGCCCATCACGGCCGAGAAGATCCAGGCCGAGCTGGAAACGTCGGATAGCTGATCGGCTGAACCGTCATCCCTTCTGCGATCGTTCTGTCGCCGGTGTAAAAGGGTTGGGCGAGTTACCGGAGATAGATCCGGGTGAACCGCTGTCCCGGAGACGAAACTCGGGACACGGCTGACTTGAAAAAAGGAGCGTTACTATCCCTGGGAGCCGGGTGTAGATGTGTTCCCCAAACCCGGGAGATCGGACCTATATTGGCTCCTGACCAGGCCCTTCTGGAGACCCGAGCGATGGAGTTCCGGGACCGATGCCCCGGCCCCGACCGCGTCGGATACCGCCTCGGGGTCGGCTACCTTGGCACCGGCCACCACGTCGACTCCGGCCTCGAACAGTACCGTCGGGAGGAAGGAAGAACTGCTTCCGATGACCACGACAGTCGCCGATTCCGGGGCCACAGAGAGGTACCGGCCGAGGCCCCCGTACACCAACGTGGAGCCGGTGATATAGACCACGCCTGCCGCTTCGAAGGCTCTCCTCGCGTCGTCGGGCCCGAAGAGTTCGACAGAGACGTCCTGGGGCAGATCGGTCGGCGGGGAGACGTCCTCCGGGAACCGTTCGACGACCCGGATGTCGACCGACTCGAACTTCCCGAATGCGGGGGTAAAGAGTCCGACCATCCCGATAGTGTCGACGTCCGGTCCGAGCGCCTCCATCGGGTCTGCAGAGGACCAATCGACGTGGCCAACCGACAAGGCGTTGAGCGTGGCCACGGCGAATGCACGATCCTGCAATGTCGGTTCTCCCTCGACGGCGCGGTCCACGACTTCTGCTGCGGACAGCCCCTCGATCTCGGGGTACGGGGGGCCGGGTCCGTGGGCCACCCCCGGTAGTGGCTCTCCCTCAGGTCCCGTATACAAGACGAGCACGACGTGCTCGCCGGTGACGATCCGTTCGACGGTGGGGTTCGGAACGCCGCGTTCCTGGAGACGGGCTATCGTATCGCGAAGGATGGTGGTCGTCGTCGGTGGTTGCATGGACAGACTCTACAAGAACCGAGGAGATCAATCGGCTTGGCAATACTGGTTGCGCCACTCCATATATGCAAGCAGCCGAATAATCAACACCAGTGGCCGATTCAATCCCGCAGCAGCCGGTGGGTAACTGATAGAACGATCGTATTTGCTGTCTGCCAAGGGACATATGCCACCGGTCGAGGAGTGTGGGAGACGGGGACATGTGGGAAGGAAATTCGTCCCAAAGCGACGGGTTCCATCCAGTCGGTTTCGGGACAGAGATCTAGAAAGAATCTGTACGATTCAGTCTCCTCACGTGATAGTTTCCCCAATCTATATA
>CAZQNH010000076.1:0-8713 GCA_964594685.1 uncultured Halobacteriales archaeon | reverse complement strand
CGAGGTCGTGTTTCACCGAGTAGGTGTGCATCATCTCGATGCTGCAGCAGGCGATACCGAACTGCAGCATGAACATCGAGGACCCGCGAGCCCAATTCATGAACTTATCGAGTTTCGTCAGGATGAATGGGGTCGAGCCGAGGGCCTCCCGCAACCGGGAGTTGAAGCGGTCGTCGAGGCCCTCGCCCGACCGGGCGTCGCGGGTCGCCGTCGCGGGGTCGGCCGCTTCGACGATATCTGTTCGTGGTTTGTCACTGCTCATGTCTGGACATCCTCCGTTCGTACCGCGGGTTCCGCACCCACTGGACCGCGCCGTTCCGCCAGGCCCAGGCCAGGCCCACGACGAGGATGCCGATAAAGACGAGCATCGGCACGAGGGCCCAGTACAGGCCCTCCGCGACGACGGCATCACGGTAGATGACGGTCCAGGGGAAGATCAAGACAGTCTCGATGTCGAACACGACGAATAACAGCGCAACCATATAATATTGAATATTGAAACGGATGCGCGTGTTCCCCGTCGGAACTTCTCCACTCTCGTAGGTCGTTCGTTTACCTTGTTCCGGCACGCTGGGACGCAATAGCCAAGAGATGGCTATCATCAGTACCGGTATCAGGATTCCGATAATAGCCAGCATGCCGACGGCGATCCATGGGTTCATAAGTGGGCTCCGTAACAACCGGGGCTTAGGATGCCCACCTCATAAACGTTGATTCTTGCGATTATACCGTCGATACCTGTATTTTCGGGTGTCTAAGACATCCTCCGAGGCGGGAGGCCGGCGGAATAAATGAGACTTTATTCCATACCCATACCAGTCACAACCACACGCTTGCCAGCGATATCGGTCCCGTCCCACCCTCGAAGACGAGAGAATGGGTTATCATCGAGGATGTCCGGCCATCGAAGAGGATGGACCCGACTCTCCAAAAGGGTGTACACGGCTAACTGAGACCAGGGTAACCGGCTAATCGAGAGGAAGCATTCGACTGACTCGGAGAACCAATTTGGGTGCCCGACCGGATGAATGTCGGTGTCGAAGCGGTCCAGACCGGTGGATTGAGACCGAGTCTCGATCAGTTGGCTCTCGAATCATTCGGAACGCACCGGAAATCTTTGGGGTAGGTATGTTGACAAATACCGTGTTTTCGGCTGGCGTAGAGAACCGTGTTTCTCCGGACATTCACTGCCTTAGGGCGTTAACACAGATTGTTGCCGATTGGCGGAAGTTAGGAAAAACCACCAACCCCTTGGTAGTTGATTCGGTATTGTAAATATGGACGTGGGGATGCTACACCGATCCGGGTATCGGAATCTTCTCGTGTCGGCACCTGACGTGACGTTCTTTCACCCACCGAGTATCTACGACTTTCGGACGAGGCCGGAGGTGCTGGGGCCGATCAGTGACGTCATCCCCTCTTCACCCGTCTTCGAGATGTATCCCATCGGGCTGACCAGCATCGCCGATACCCTCGAACGCAGCGGATACAATGCCCGGATCGTCAATCTCGCGAACCAGATGTTGTCCGATCCGGATTTCGACCCCGAGGCCGAGATCGCGAGTTCCTCGGCCTGGTGTTTCGGCATCGACCTCCACTGGCTCCCCCACGCTCACGGCTCGATCGAGGTCGCCCGATTGGTCAAGAAACACCATCCCGAGGCCCCGGTCATCTTCGGTGGGTTGAGTGCCACCTATTACCACGAGGAACTGATCGAGTATCCCTGTGTCGATTACGTCCTCCGCGGGGACTCCACCGAGGAACCCATGGCCCAACTCGTGGCCACCTTGAAGTTGGATGGGGACCTCTCCGAAGTTCCGAATCTTACCTACCAGGAAGGCGGCGAGACGGTCGTCAACCCCCTCACTTACGAACCGGAGTCTCTCGATGAGTCGGCCATCCCCTCCTACACCTATGCGATCAAGTCGGTGTTCAAGTACGGGAGTCTCCAGAAGGTCCTCCCCCACAAGGGGTGGCTCGATAAACCCATCACGATGTTGCTCACCTCCCGAGGCTGTCGGCACAACTGTGGATTCTGCGGCGGGGCCCGATCGTACGAGGGAGTGCATGACCGGCAGGAACCGGCGTTCCGGTCCCCGGAGAAGCTCATCGAGGACATCCGCACGATCACGTCCTTCTCGGTCGGCCCCATCTTCGTCGTCCATGACCTCCGGATGGGCGGGTGGGATTATGCAAGCGAATTCTTCGACCGCCTGGAAGCAGAGGACGTTCCTAACGAGTTCATCTTCGAGTTGTTCGGGCCGGCGAGTGAGGAGTACTTCGAGATGATCGACAGCGCGGTTCCGAAATACAGTCTCGAATTGAGCCCCGAGTCACACCGCCCGGAGGTCCGGAAGAAACTCGGGAAGTTCGCGGTCTCGAACGAAGCCATCGAGGATACCATCCGTGCGGCCCTCGACAACGGGTGTCGCAACATCGACCTGTTCTTCATGATCGGGCTCCCAGGCCAGGATTACGACGACGCCGTCGGGTGTGTCGAGTACGCCAGCACGCTCCTCGAGGAGATCGACGACGAACGGATACTCCCGTTCGTCGCCCCGTATGCACCGTTCCTCGACCCTGGCAGTCCGGCCTTCGAGAACCCCGAAGCATACGGCTTCGAGCTCAAAGCGGAGAGCCTGGAGGACCACCGACAGTTGCTCCTCGAACCGAGCTGGAAACGGATGTTGAGCTACGAGACCGAGCATCTCACGCGGGAGGACATCGTCGCGGCGACCTACGAGGCCGCCGAACGGATGAACCGGTTGAAATACGAGCACGGCCTTCTCGACGAGGAAGCCTATCTGACTACCGTCGAACGCATCGAGACATCACGGGAGGTGGTCGACCGGGTGGACGAGATGTACGAGTCGATGACAGAGCCCGACCGTGAGCTGGCCCTCGAACAGCTCTCTGCGGAACTCGACGATTTCGGCGAGCACAGTATCGCCGCCGAGGACGAACTCTGGTGGCCGAGTAAGGGGTTCCGGAACGTCATGGCGCTTGGCTATCTCGGCGCGAAGCTGCTCTGGGAAGACCTCCAGCAACGGTTCCGCTTCCGGAAGACGTTCCGCAGCTGAGGAGAACTGGTTAGTACTGGCAAGTTGTCATCCGGCCTCCACGTCGATGTTCCCGTCAGGGAGCGACTCAGCGCCCGGCGGCTTCGAGCGCGGATTGCTTCACGAAGAAGACCGTCTCGGTGTTCGTCGAGGTGATTTCGTAGGTATACGCCTTGTAGCCGGGTAATCTGGATTCGAGATCGCCGTAATGTTCCGCCCGGGCGATGACGATCGGTGCCTCGCCGTCGACGTCATTCAGGGAGGTCGTACTGTCGACTGTCGCATCGCTCCGTTCCAGATACCACGACAGCGGCATCCGGTTGAGCCAATTCCCTTGGGAGGGGTACTGTTCCTTCGCCGATTCGTTCGCGAGGAAGAAATGGTCACCGAAGAACAGCACGTCGGTGCCCTCGTTCTCGGGGACGACTGCCTCGATGTCCGCGAACCGGGGCTGGAGGTCCCCGGCGGGTTGGCCATACTGCACCAGTGGGTTCGCGTTGGATTGAGGGCTCCGGTAGGAGGTTTCGATCGCGGTGATGCCCACCTGAGCGACTACGGCGAGGACCACGATCACAGCCAGTCCGACCCCGATCATATCCGCCGACTCGTGGGCCTCGATGCCTCGGTCCACGATGAGCCGAAGGCCGACCGCCGCAGGGATGGCCAGCGGGACCATGGCATGAACCAGGGACCAGGGTGCCGAAATGTCCGTGATTGCGGGATAGATGAAGAAGATCGTCACGCCCCAGTATGCCCCGAACGCGACGAGGTCTCGGGGCTCGTCTCCCGCGTACCGGTCGACCACGAACCCGAGTATGGCGAAGCCGGTAAGCGGGAGGCTGGTATAGGCGGTCGTCAACAAAGCGTCAGTGAGGAACGCGACGTAACTGTGTTTGTGGCCACCCGTGATCCAGAGGTCTTTGAGCTTCTCCCAGCTGCCGAGTGTGGCGGCGTCGATGACCCCCAGGAAGCGTGTCGGATCTGCCAGTGCCTGAAACAGGTCGGGACGCGGCGCGTAGAACACGACGATGACGAGCAGGAACTCCCCGAGAGCCACGGCGAGCGGGATGCGGTTGCGTCGAACGCTCCGATAGAGCCTACCGAGGTAGTCCCTCGCCGTGGTCTGCCATCGTTGTTCTTGCATCCGAGCGACGAACAGGCGGTGGTCGAGGAGGAGTGTGACCGCTCCGAGCCAGACCGCCAGGTACACCACCACGATCTCCTTCGACGCGAATGCCAGGGCGAGGGCGAACACCCCTGCGTACAGGTATCGGTGCTTCCCCGTGTCGACCAATCGGACGAAGAACCCGAGCGCGAAGAGGGCGAAAGCGGCAACGAGGACGTCGTTCCGCATGAATCGGGAATAGTAGAGGAGGACCGGATTCAAGGCGAGGAACGCGCCCACAAGGACGACCTCGATGTCTCGCAGCCGCTCGCGGAAAAGCCAGGCTGCAAGCGGCAGGAGCCCACCGACAAGCGCGACAACAAGTCGGGCGACGAAATCGCTGGTCCCGAAGAGACCGAAGAGGCTCCCGTTGACATGGAAGAGGAACGGGCCGTGCATGATAGCTCGGTACTCCCAGAAACCGGATTCCATGGAGCGAAGTGTCCAGTAGCCGACCCTCGCTTCGTCCCAGTGGAAGACGCGGGCGCCGAGTGCGAACAGGCGGGCGAGCAAGGCAACGGCCGTCACGCCGAGAAGGGCGAGGCGCGTACGCCGACGACCGAGCGGCCGGCGGTTCATGCCCCAGGGGTATCACCCCACCAGTCAAAAAGGGGCGGGATTCATCCGGCCGGTCGAAGGGATTACGGTCGGCGCCATCCAATACCATGTTGATGGGTACCACCATCGACATCGACCAGGACCTCTACGAACGGTTTGAACGTCACCGCAAGGAGGGCCAGACGATCGAGGAGTTCCTCGAGGAGCTTCTGAACATGTACGAGACCGAAGGGGCGTTCATCCAGGAAGGGTACTCGGAATAACGGTTATCGTGCGGTACCCGAAGAGCGCTGAGGGGCAGTGAGCTACAGCGTCTTATCGAGACTGCTGGTCCTGTGGAGCCACGGCCTCTTCCCCCACACGGTTCGTTGCCCATATTGCGGCAAGGAGAACCACAGAACAGAAAAGATAGAGCCAGGCAACGGCGCTGGCCCAGAAGAGCACGGCACTTCCTTCGATGCCGACGAGACCCAGTTGTTGTCCGAGACCGCTGAGGGGGAAGTAGAACGCATAAGCGGGCAAACCGAGCGCGAACGGTTCGATCACTTCCCCGACCCAGATGACCAGGAGGAGGACGACCCCACCAACGATCGGGGCCTGACGCTCGACGGTGAACCAATCGCCGAGTACATCCAGTGTCATGCCCGAACCTGAGATGCTCCAGCCCTAAATATGGAGGTAGCACCGAGCCCCGTGGCCCTGATTGCCGGCCAGCGATCGATCCGATCTTCCAGTCTGTCCCCTGGGTATCGGTCCTCCCCCACCGGTCGATGACTGAAGGGCAGGAGCGGCGGTCGTCTGCCGAATGGTGACCGTGGCAGATTTGCCAAGGAACGGTAGCGTTTAGGGCCGGGCCAACGGAATCCAGCGCATGGTCGCGCTTGGGTTGGTGGTCGCGGAATATCACGGTCCGATCATCGAGGAGATGGAGGCGGAAGCGCGGACAGCAGCGGCCGAGGCGGGGGGAACGGTCGTCGATACGATCTATGTTCCGGGAGCGTACGATACACCCCTGGCGGCGGACCGGCTGGCACGCCGGGAGGACGTCGACGCGGTCGCGGTCATGGGAGCTATCATCACAGGGGACACTGACCACGACCAGACCATCGGAAACGCGTGTGCCCAGGGGTTGACCCAGGTGAGTCTTGATCGCGACACGCCGGTCACCTTCGGGGTCGCGGGTCCGGGGATGACCGCAGCCGAGGCCCGCGAACGCGTCGAGAAGGGAGCCGACGCCGTCACCAGTGCGATCCAGCTCGTCGAAGAACTATGAACTACGCAAACCGCGTCGAACGAGTCGAACCGAGCGCCACGCTCGCCGTAAGCAACCTCGCGAAGCAACTCGAGGCAGAGGGGACCGATGTCGTCGACCTGTCGGTGGGTGAGCCGGACTTCGACACGCCCGAGCACATCAAACAGGCCGGGCAACGGGCCATGAACGAGGGGAAGACGGGGTACGCCCCGTCCAACGGAATCCCGGCGTTACGGTCGGGCATCGCCGACAAACTCCAGGCCGATGGCCTCGATTACGCCGCCGAGAACGTCATCGTCACGCCAGGGGCCAAACAGGCGCTATTCGAGACGTTTCAGGCACTGGTCGACGATGGCGAGGAGGTCGTCCTGCTCGATCCGGCCTGGGTGTCCTACGAGGCCATGGCGAAGGTGGCCGGGGCGACACTGAACCGGGTCGACCTCCGACCCCACGACTTCCAGCTCGAGCCGGCACTCGATGACCTTGCCGCCGCGGTCTCGGACGAGACGGAGTTACTGGTGGTCAACTCCCCGAACAATCCAAGCGGAGCGGTCTACTCCGAGGCGGCCTTCGAGGGAGTCCGGGATCTGGCGGTCGAACACGATATCACCGTCATCGCGGACGAGATATACCAGCATATCATCTACGGTCGGCAGCATGTGAGCCTGGGAACACTCGAGGGCATGCGGGACCGAACGGTCACGATAAACGGGTTCTCGAAGGCCTACGCAATGACCGGCTGGCGGCTGGGCTACCTCGCCGCACCGGACGGGCTCGTCGAACAGGCGGGGAAGATCCAGTCACACTCAGTGTCATCCGCGGTCAACTTCGTCCAGCACGCCGGGCTCGCGGCGCTCGAGGAGACCGAAACCGAGATCGAGGAGATGGTCGAGGCCTTCGGGGAACGACGCGAACTCCTGCTGGAGGAATTCGCCGACCACGGCGTCGACGTCCCCACTCCGGAGGGGGCCTTCTACATGATGCTCCCGGTGGCAGACGACGACCAGACCTGGTGTACCGAGGCCTTGGAGGAGGCACATGTGGCGACCGTCCCGGGAAGCGCCTTCGGCACGCCCGGGTACGCTCGTCTCTCCTATGCGGCGAGCACGGAACGGCTCGAGGAGGCCGTCAACCGGCTCGCAGACGCCGGGTATCTCTAGCGAGTCTCGGTCCCAATCCGACGGCAGGAAGGGTGAATCCGCTCTCAAGAGGGGCTTTGCTCTTTCTCCTTCTGGAACTCCTGTTCAGGGGTCGGTATGGCGCTTCCGGTCCTTGGGGTGACAGCTGCCTCCCGTAGTGTGACGCTCTGATCGCGATGTCCGAGAGCAGTATCCAGCACCGCACCGGGGTGCCCTCGACGATCGAAAATAGCGCCGTAAACAGTGAACCAACCGATCAAGAGCCCAGCTCCCACCTCAGGGCCAATTACCGCTCTCTTCGTAGGCCCGGACGACGCGCTCGATGGCGACGACGTACGCGGCGGTCCGCATGTTGGGGACATCGTAGTTCTCGTAGGCTTCGATGACGTCGTCGAAGGCCTCGACCACGATGTCCTCGAGTTCGCTGTTGACCCGGTCCTCGGTCCAGTAGAAGCGCTGTCGGTTCTGCACCCACTCCATGTAGGAGACGGTGACGCCCCCGGAGTTGGCGAGGATGTCGGGCACGACCAGGACGTCCTTGTCAATGAGGACGTCGTCCGCCGTGGGGGTCAACGGACCGTTGGCGGCCTCGCTGATGATATCGGCGCCGATGTCCTCGGCGATCTCGGCGTCCACCGCGTTTTCGAGAGCGGCCGGGATGAGGAGATCGACGTCGAGGGTCAGCAGCTCCTCGTTGGTGAGTTTCTCCTCGTAGTCGTCGTAGTCCACGACCGAGCCCTCGGCCCGCTTTACCTCCTTGACCGCGACGGGGTCGAGCCCCGAGGATCTGTAGATCGCGCCCGAGGAGTCGCTAACCGCGACCACCGAGGCACCCATCTCGTCGATAAGCTTCGCGGCGATCCAGCCGGCGTTCCCGTAGCCCTGGACCGCAACAGTGGCCCCCTGCAGATCTTTGTCGAGATAGTCGAAGGCTTCCCGGGCTGCGAGTACGGTGGAGCGACCGGTCGCTTCGACGCGACCCGCGCTGCCGCCGCTCTCTATCGCCTTACCGGTGATGACTCCCGGCTCGGTGGTGTTCTCGAGGGTCTCGTAGGTGTCCTTGATCCAGTTCATCTCCCGCTGACCCGTGTTCACGTCGGGTGCGGGGATGTCGATGTCCTCGCCGATGAACGGTCGGAGTTCCTTCCCGAAGGTGCGGGTGATCCGCTCGAGTTCGGCCTCGGAGTAGTCGGCAGGGTCGATCTCGATGCCGCCCTTGCCCCCACCGAACGGGATGCCGACGACGGCCGTCTTGTACACCATCCAGCCCGAAAGCGCCTTGACCTCGTCTCGAGTGACGCCAGGGTGGTACCGGATGCCACCTTTGTACGGTCCCCGGTCCCCGTTGAACTGGGACCGGTAGGCCCGGAACACCTCCACACTCCCGTCGTCCATCTCCACCGAGAGGTTGGTCTCGAGTATCCGCTCGGGGTTCTTGAGTCGCTCGAGGATTCCCTCCCCGACGTCCAGGAACGCGGCCGCGTCGTCGATCTGTTCCTGCAGGCTCTCGAACGGGTTAGTTTCAGACATCTACGTCTAG
>CAZQNH010000075.1:0-8748 GCA_964594685.1 uncultured Halobacteriales archaeon | reverse complement strand
CTCAACCTCTATATTCAGTACAACGTACAAAAAGTACCAAAATCATAACGTTATGATTTCTCGGCTTAGCTAATCGTCTGTGGGATATCGACTGGTTCCATCACCCCAATCAGAACCTTCGTACATAGTGACAGATAGTGAATACTCCTGGGGGAGGTCGACCATATCGACGGTGGCGGTAACAGGATGGGCGTAGTGGACCTCACGAACAACCTCGTGAAATGCCGCTTTCTGTTGACTCGTGAGGGTCGGTTTCCGCCCAGATTTCATCTCAACTGGACATTAGACCCCGAACCGACACGGTAGCTGCGGCTCTCGTCGAAGTTTGTCGTGGGAGTGGCAGATCGAAGCCGATAGTGAATTGGGCGGGAGTCGATGCTGCCAGAACTCCGGTCCGGGAAAATCTGACGGCATCGTCTTGATCGTCCACTTCGATTCATAGATGAGAACCGGCCGCCAACTGATGCTGTCTGGGATCGAGAGAGGTTCTTTCTATTCATACCCACGAATTTCAGTTAGTTCGGCCGATACTGAGGTACTCTCGACCAAATCGCGATATTGCTCAAAGGTATGCCCCTCGATTTCACCAATCAATTTCCCTGCTGGTTCTCTGTGTATTCGCCTCACCAATCGCTCCGCCAACTTGCCGGGCTCCTGGCGCGAGAGGTGATAGTGTTCTATATCTCTAAACCTCCTCGAGATAGGCTCCCTCGTTGTTCTAGCTTTACCTCAGCCGACCGCTTATCGTAGTGCTTGTCCAGCTCCTCCCGACTGACGTTCATGCGGTCACCGACGATCTCCGCGGGAACGTCCTGCGTAAGGAAATGGGTGATACTCCCACGTCGAATGGCGTGGGGACTCACCGCCTCAGGGCACTTTTTCTCCCTCACGCCGGTACAATCTGGGCGGGGCTCGTTCCGGAAACATGACGCCGTCGTCCTTTTGACGAGATTCCGAAGCAAGTTCCGATGCCGTCTTCATCGGCCCGACGAGGGCCCATGGCGGGTGGCCACTCTCCCAGCAGTTGCTATGGATGGTCTCGATCTTCGCCGGGCCCTCCTCTGGACGTGAATGTGCCACAGTGCTGGGGGTAGCGTACTTGCCGTCGCCGCGTTCAACGCGGGCAGCAATGGGATGGGGCTCTACCATCCGGCGGATGTCCCGGTATTGATCCCAGAGGGCGTCCCCGACACCTGGCTCAGCTTCCTGTCGGAAAGGACCGGGCGATCACGCTCGTGATCGTGGCGGTCGGTCTCGTGTCATCTACGGACCCGAGAAACTCGCGAGACGGGACCCACCTAGAGCGAACGCTGCCGAGCTCCCTTCGGAGGAGACCAACGAGCTCTGTCGTTCGGAAAAATTTCGCTCAGTTACACAGCGCCACCGGCCGCCGAGTCGCTGCGTCTCCCCATGAGGTAGCCCCCCACCGCGAGCAACCAGAGCATCGGGGGGTAGACGATCATCCGTTCGGCCCCGCCATGGCCAATGGGGCCGAAAACTGCGGTGTTCCCTGCATCGCCTATGGCCATGATCACGACAAACGCGAGGCCGGTCAGTCCCAGGAGGACCGAGAGCACCCGCATCGGACCCGACAGGCGGGTCGCGGTCCCGATGGCCATCAAGTTGAAGAACACGAACGCGGCCAGAGCACCGATACCATGGAGCCCAGGGGCGGACTCGAGCGTGAAAACCCCCGCCAGTATAGCGCCGAGACCGGCCAGTACGAAGAAGCTGATCAACCAGACCGCACCGTGCCAGCGGAAGAAGAGATAGCCCCCGACGAGGGTCGCCAGTCCCACGAAGACGAGCGAGCCGTTGAACAGGAGTGCGCTCTGGGAGAACACGCCGAGGTCACTGATCGCCGCCGTGTTGATGTCATACCCGGGAACGAGCGAGGCCGCGAGCATGATGACCACCATGAACTGCGCCGCAAGGAGGAAGAACAGCCCGCCGGCGACGCGGAGCTCCTTCGCGTCGGTCCGCTCGACCGACCTGGGTGAAACGACCGCGGGTTTCTGGACATTCGCTTGCATATCTGGAACGACGTGTTCGGAGGAGATATAATGCGATTGATAGTTGATAGCATCGGGTCCGGCTGGGTGTAGCCTTCCCAGGCCGGGCCATCCACGAGTCAACCAGATGGAAGGAAGCGGCGGAGGAACATACTCTGCGAACAATGTAATCCCGCTGGGGACGTAACCGGCGAGGATACGCAGGTAGAAGGCGACTCTCCAGCAACTCCGCCAGGACTCCGACTCTACAGCTCCCGGCAATGGCCCAGCAGAACGGTCGCGTCCGATCGATCGCTGCTACCGTTGGCGGGTTCGCCGCAAACGGATTCCTGTAGCCGGGAGTTGGCGACCCTGCTCAGGAAGGGCCCCATCGCCCGGTCGATGTCAAGAGCGGTATCAACGGATTCTGGAATCCCCGTCGCCTTCCTGTATTTCGAGAGCGCAGCAGGCAGCTGGACCAGCCCGGCGAGTGAGTACCCGAAGATGGGGCGGCTATCGGTCATCGTCGCTGCACGCCCCGGGAGGGCGAAGATCCCACTCCCGACTCCCCAAGACTGACCGGAACCGGTGCAGAGAACCCGGGGTCGTGTTCGAGTGGTTTCGACATCCTGGGTCACCTGGCACCGTCCGAGTGGCGATCAAGTCTCACTGCCGGATCACAGAGGTATGTCTATGTAACCGGTCGGCTCGGCTCGTGGTGCGTGAGTGTCCGCCGGCTGTAGAGAAAAAGGCCTGCAAAGATCCGAGCCACCTCGGGCCGGAGTCGTCGTGTCGGGCAGGGCTCACCGACGCCAGAACGACGGGGTGAGGATTACGAGGACCGAGAGTATCTCGAGCCGGCCGATCCACATGAGGAAGACCATGTAGAGCTTCCCGCTATCGCTGAACGGGAGGAAGCTATTCATCGGTCCGATGACGCCGAATCCCGGACCGATGTTCCCCAGCGTCGCCATCGTCACACTCATCGCCTCCAACGTCGACATCGAGAGCCCGGCCACCCGGAAACTATCGAGATAGAGGAGGACCGTCGAGACGGCGAAGATCCCGAGGAAGAGTAGGACGAACACGAAGACGTCACGTATCGTGTCCTCCTCGATCGCCTCCCGTGCCAGCCTGACGGGTTTGACCGCCTCTGGATGGATCGAGGTGAAAAGCGACCGACCGATAGCCCGCTTGACCAGCACCCATCGCACGATCTTGATCGAGCCCGCAGCCGACCCCGCTGAGCCACCCAGGAAGTACGCGAACAGTAGGATCGTCTGGGCGGAGGAGTCCCAGGTATTGACATCCATGCTCGCGTAGCCCGTCGTGGTCACAATGGAGATGACCTGGAAGAGCCCCTGTCGCACGGAGTTCTCCAGGTTCCCCGGGAGAACGTCGATATGTGTCGGCGTTTCCGCGAGGCCGATACCGGCGAAGAGTGCCAGAATTATGACGACGCCGAAACCGGCGATGGCGAGGAGATACGAGCGGAACTCGGTGTTCCGGGTCAGCCGGCTGGGTTCGCCCCGGAGGACATACCAGAACAGGGCGAAGTTCGTCCCCGCGACGATCATGAATGGCATCACCGTCCACTGGACGGCCGGCGCGAACGCCTCCAAGCTCCGGGCCTCCGGCGAAAACCCCCCGGTGGGAAGCGTCGTGAGCGCGTGCGCCACGGCATTATATAAAGACATATTCGGGGCAAGGCCCGCCAGGTGCAGCGCGTAGTATGCGGCAGCAGCAAGGAGGGTGAAACCGGCGTAGATGACCCAGAGTGCCCGGGCGGTCTCCTGGATACGAGGCGTGAGTTTCTCCAGTGACAGCACCGGGGCCTCCTGATTGATGACCTGGGCGCCCCCGACCGACAACTCCGGGAGGATGGCCACCATCAACACCAGGATTCCCATCCCGCCGAGCCATTGGGTGAGTTGCCGCCACAGCAGCATCGCATGCCCGTGTTGCGCGACCGAGATCTCTGCGAGAACCGTCGCTCCCGTGGTGGTGAAGCCGCTCATGCTCTCGAACATCGCATTGACGGGCGACGCGACGGTACCGGTCCCGGCCACGAGGTAGGGCACCGTTCCGGCGACGGGAACGACTAACCACGCCAGACTGACCAGGAGAAACGCCTCCCGGTTACCCAACTCGGCGTCGACAGCAAGTTGCTCCAGCAGAAGCCCCCCGCCGATCATCACAGCACTCGCCGCCACGAAGGGGAGCGGATCTTCACCGTAATAGAGTGAAAGGACGAGCGGAAACATCGGCGTCACCCCGATGTACTTGAGCACGGTCCCCACGTAGGAGAGGCTCACCCGGTAGTCGACGTAGGTCCTCGTCCTAGATACCATCGACATCGGGTCTGTCGACCGGGGCACTGATGGCCGTTTCGGCCGTGGAGCCATTCCGCTACGATTGCCTGGTGGCCCGTCAGGACGAGCGACGGTGGCGCCCCAGAAATGATGCGAGGAGAAGATGGTTCCGAGATGGGTACGAATCCTGCAGGCTGCTTTGAGTGTCTGGTCAAAAACGTGTTTTTGATGCCAGAAAACGCCAACGTTGCCGCCCGATCGGTGCGCACTGTCGGAAGGCGTCTTCTCCGACACTCGGTATGTCGAGGATGAACGAAATCTCGCCCCCGGACGATCGGCCGGTCGTCCTCGTGGTGGACGACGAGTCGGAAACGGCCGACCTCTACACCGAGATTCTCGCGGGTTCCGACACCGTCCAGAGGTCGTACTCGGGCGATGAGGCGCTTTCCGAGCTGGATTCCGAGGTAGCCGTCCTCTTCCTGGATCGCCGGATACCGGGGGTATGCGGCGAATCGGTCCTCGAAACTATCCGGGCGCGCCAAGGGCTGACGTATCGTCATGGCGACCGCGGTCAGTCCCGGCCTTGACATCATCGAACTCCCCTTCGACGACTACCTGGTGAAACGCGTGACAGCCGAGATGCTCCACGACGCCGTCGAAGGGATGCTGGTGTGGAATCCCCACGACGAATGCATCCAGGCGGTCGTCGCACTCGCCTCGAAGATGTCCATCATGGAGGCCAAGATGTCCCTCGAGGGTCTCACGGAAAGTGCGGAATACGCCGTCCTCGAAGGCGAGTTCGCGAATCTCCTCGACGGCCCGATATGACCCACTTAACCAGTGACATCTACACCGATTTCACCACCGCGAAGATCCGGGCGCTGTTCGGCTGACGGGCGATTTATTCCGTTCGTCTCCGCACTCCTCGGACCGTGGTGTGTGCGCAGCGATTGGCTGACCCAGACCCACCCGGCCCGACCGGGTCGGCTGAGCACTCGCGCAGATGACGCCCATTTTTGTGGTTTCGTGGCGCGATTTTTCGTCTTTCCTGGCGCGTATTTTCGTCGGGTATCGACGAGTTCGAGTGTGTCCGACTTTCTGTCCGTTCCTGCCTCCGCCGAGATTGTCGCCGGTCGGCGTCCCTTTCCATACACCGCCCCACCCCCACCCAAGCTTCAAGTACCGGAACCGAACGAACCCTGCGTATGTACTGACACGTGGTCCGGATCGGTGCGCGGTGGTGCGACCAGCCGGTCCGGGACCCCCGACACGGTCGCCTGTTCGCCTCCATCGCGACGTGTTCACCTGCTCGTCGTCATCTCGACACGGTCGCCTATCCGTCTCCATGCACCCGCCACTCGGGTCACATGAACAATCTTAAAGGCTCTCAAGGTCGAATCCTACCCCACTTACTATGGATATCGCCGATATCGCCACGCAGGATTTCATCGAGGTAGACGTGGATCGACGCCTTGGGAAGGTCCGTTCTATCTTCGAGGACCAACATCCGAAAGGGGTGATCGTCACCGACGACGGCGAGTACGACGGAGTCATAACGGAACGACAGCTCCTCCAGTCCCATGTCGAAGACGACGCGAAGGCCGCTGCTCTCTCGAAGCCCGCCCCGAAAGTGCGGCGTCACGAGGACATCCGGGAGACCGCCCGAATGCTCGTTGAAGGAAACACCAAGGTCGCGCCTGTCTTCGAGGGAGAGAACCTCTGGGGAATCGTCACCGAGGACCTCATCCTCGAGGCGGTCCTCGATAACCTCGACGCACTCGAGGTGGTGGATATCTACACCACCGACCCGGTATCGGTCAGTCCCGACGACACGGTCGGCAAGGTCATCAACCGGCTTCGGGAGAACGGCATCTCGCGGCTTCCCGTCATCGACGAGGAAGGGTGGCTCACGGGCGTCGTCACGGTCCACGACGTCGTGAACGTCGTCGTGCGGGACATGTCGAAGACGACACAGGGCGACCGCAGCGGCGAGATCGACCGGGTCCTCGACCTCCCGGTCTACGACATGCAGTCGAGTCCCGTCGAGACGGTCACACCGTCGACATCGGTCGAGGACGCGGTCGCGACGATGCTGAAACACGACTTCGGCGGGCTCATCGTTACGGATCCGGACGACGAGCGCGACGTCGTGGGCGTCGTGACGAAGACCGACGTGCTCCGGGCGCTCACCTTCACCGCCGAGCAGCAGATGGACGTCCAGATCACGAATATCCACCTGCTCGACGCCATCCCCCGGCAGGAGATCCGGGAACGCATCACGGACATCGCGAGCAAGTACAGCGACATGCAGGTCCAGCACGCCCACGTCCGCTTCCACAAGCACAAGGAGAAGCTGCGTGGGACCCCGCTCATCCAGGCCCAGATTCGACTCCGGACCAACCACGGTCAGGTCGCCGGCTCTGGCGAAGGATATGGGGCCGATAACGCATTCTACGTCGCCCTCGACAAGCTGGAGCGCAACGTCCTCGAGTTGAAGGACATCCGCGCCGACGAGGAGTACGAAGGACAGCTGCTCCGGAAGTTGAACGAACTGTAGACCACGGCGACGACGCCACGTTTCGCTGTCCGTCTCCTCGAGGGAGGTCGGTTTGCAGGCCACCAGTACCGCAGCCCCGATTACCGCGGACCTCGATCGCTGTCCTCGATCCCGTCCTGCGTGATCTTGAACGTCGCCGTCTCCCCCTCGGCCCTCGAGCGGTGCTTCTCGAGGGTGGCCCGCCGGTTGCCACCCTTGAATCTGTCCAACCGGAGGACTGTCCCGGTCCAGTGGGTCAGGGTGTGCCCGCCCAGCGGGCGGGTTCGCTCCGTCTCGGTCTCGGGGTCGGTATACACCTGGTTCGTGAGGACGGCCGCAAGGTCGTGTTTCCGGGCGAGGGAGAGGAGATGGGTGACCTGGTTTGCCACCTGCCGCAACGCGTCACCTGCCTCTTCGTCCTCCGTCCGCCGGATGCGGTAGAAGCCCGTCGCGCTATCGAGGACGATGAGATCGACCCGCTCGGCGAACTCGGCGGCGTCCCTGACCGCCTCGGCCTGCTCGTCGAAGTCGTGGGCTTCGGTCACGATGATGTCCGTCGAGACGGCCTCGACGTCGTCCACCCGGCCCGAGAGCACCTGGTCGAAGCGTTCGAGCGAGAGCCC
This sequence comes from uncultured Halobacteriales archaeon, assembly GCA_964594685.1. Classification (GTDB taxonomy): domain Archaea; phylum Halobacteriota; class Halobacteria; order Halobacteriales; family Halobacteriaceae; genus Halodesulfurarchaeum. The sequence continues at coordinate 1,286 of CAZQNH010000075.1, read as the reverse complement.
CTCCGTGTCGATGATGAGCGCGGCCCCGCCCGTGGCGGCTGTCTCGACGGCGGCACTCAGAACCACGTTCGTCTTCCCCGATCCGGGCGGCCCGTAGAGCTGTGTCACCGTCCCTCGCTCGAACCCGCCGCCGAGCAGCTCGTCCAGTGCCCCACAGCCCGTCGGTACGTCCTCGTCGCTCACGTGCGGGTCTATGTCGGACCCCGGGAAAAACGCCCCGGGTCTGCTCCGGATCCCCCGTGCGGAGCGGTGTCGGGGTCGAGGGGTAGGGCGTGGCGCTTAACTCCCGCCGGCACCGGTCTTCCCGTTGTGATCGTCGTCGCCACGACCGACTTCGAAGTCTACCACGACGTTGTCGCGGCCCTCCGCGAGCGCCAGGTGGCATTTACCACCATCGAACCCCACGAGGAGCTCCCGGCGGATACGACCGCGGTCATCGTCGGGTCGAAGGAGGAGATGTCGGCCGACGTGCCGGTCGTCGAGGCGACGCCGGACTGCGCACGAAACGCCGTCGAGACTGCACTCGGGAAGCAACGCCACGGCGGCGAGGTCGTGGTAGGTGTCGATCCCGGGACGCGCCCGGGCATCGCGGTGCTGGTCGACGAGACCCTCGTCGCGGCGTTCCAGGTCCCACTCGAGGATGCCGCCGACGTGATCAGCAACGAGGTCTCGGAGGCTACCGATCCCGTGGTGCGTATCGGGGACGGCGCTAGATTGCGGGGCAGTCGGCTCATCGACGAACTGTCGGATCTCCGGGTCGAACTCGTCGACGAGACCGGCACGACACCGTATCTAGGCACGGGGGCGCGGGGGATGGGCGACGTCTTGGCAGCGGTGAACATCGCGCGGATGTCGGGTGAACCGATCGAGGGGCGATCCATCGAGCCGACTGCGGGCGAACTTCGAACCATCCAGGAGCGGTCGCGCCGAAAGTCGGACCAGAACCGGACGATCCCGGCCTCGCTCGCCCGCGAGGTCGCAACGGGGGAACTCACCCTCGAGGAGGCAATAGCGGCCCACGGAGATGATGAGGAGTGACGAGGAAATCGAGTGAGTGACGTGTGGCTGGACGGCGTCTCGGCGGTCGTGGTTCGTCGCCGGAACACTGTCGAGTCGGTAGTAGTTTGCCGCTGGAACAGGTACATAAGCCGACGGAAACCGGTCACGGGGGCGCAACCTACTTCCGTGGCCCCGACGGAACTTCCCACAGCAAGCAGGCCGACCCATGAACGAAGTCCAACTGGAGGTGGCCAAGGCGTACCCCAACGACTCGGGGCGTGGCATCG
>CAZQNH010000074.1:0-9248 GCA_964594685.1 uncultured Halobacteriales archaeon | reverse complement strand
CTTGCCCAATGATGAGCATCCCTCTCCAATGCAGTGGACGCCATATCCTGTCGCTGTAGGGCTCGAATAACCGGCTATCCGATCGATTTGGAGCGGCAGTAGTATGCGACTAAACCTGTACCGCCAGTGCGAGAAGTACGATGACGGCCGCGACCAAGAGGACGAACAAGAGCGTCGTCAGATCGAAGGGGTGGCGTGTGGCGTCCCCAGCGCTGATAGAGCGGCCATCTGACGCCGACGTTGATGGGGCGCCACAGGAAGGGCAGATCGAGGCGGCGGGTTTCTGGACGGACCCACATCGACGACAGATCCATTCACCCTTCGATCGGTCTGGGTCCGTCATGTGATTGCTTTCGGCCGGGCCCGCCATCAGGATGGGGGGTTCCAGGGCATGGTCTGCAGGCTCGGATAAAGACGTATGGGGTTGGCGCCGAAGACGATCATATGAACGAACTCGACGAGACGGATCTCGATATCCTCAGGCTACTCGTTGACGACGCACGCCGTCCGTACCGCGAGATCGCCGAGGAGGTCGGCCTCTCCGCACCCGCAGTCTCGGACCGGGTATCTCGACTCCGGGAGCAGGGGGTCATCCGTCGGTTCACCGCGGATCTCGACCGGCAACAACTCAGGGAGGGCGTCCCGGTCCTCGTCCGTCTTCGGGTAGATCCCGGATCGGTCGAAGCTGTGAGGGACAGTGTGGGGGAACTCGAGGCCGTCGAACACCTCTACGTCACCGTCGATGGGAGCGTAGTGGCCCACGCGAATGCGCCACGGAACGTCCGAAATTGGCTCGAAGAGGTACTCGACCAGGAGGGGATATCCGCGATCGATGTCGACCTCCTGAGCGATTCCCAGTGGGTCCCGGCCGTGGGAGCCACCGACCTGGCGCTGCTCTGTGACGAGTGTGGAAATACGGTGACGAGTGAGGGCGTTACCACACGGATCGACGGTGATATCAAACAGTTCTGCTGTCCCTCGTGTGAGACCCGGTATATGGAGCGATACGAGGAACTGCGCGCTGAGAGCGATTGAACGAGGGAACACCAGGAGGACCCCGAACAGCGGCACCTACCCAGGTCGACCTGCGGGTTCCGTTCGAATCCTCGCTCCCCCGGTTTGGTTCCGAAGCACTCACCCTGGATATATTTCGTTTCGTAAGCCACAACGGGCATCAAATAGGACACCATAGAAAGAGATACCAATGACTACCGTCCGTCTGGCGATCACGGGCATGAGCTGTGCCAACTGTTCGAGCACAGTGACTGATGCCCTCGAGTCCGTCGATGGCGTCGCTTCTGCGTCGGTGAACTACGCGACGGACGACGGGACCGTCGAATATGATCCGGATCAGGTCTCTATACGGCAACTCTATCGCGTCGTCGCCGACGCCGGATACGGCGTCGAAAGCGAGCGGACGAGCATCGGCATCTCGGACATGCACTGTGCCAACTGTGCGGAGACGGTCACCTCGAGTCTGGAATCCCTTCCCGGCGTGATCGAAGCCGACGTCAATTACGCGACAGACGAAGCCACCGTCGAGTACAACCCCGTCGACGTCGGGATGGAAGACCTGTACGACGCCATCGAGGAGGCGGGGTATTCGGCGGTCCGCTCGGCTGATGAGGACGGGGCAAGCGATGCCGACCGTCGGTCCGCCGCCCGCCACGCCGAGATCCGGCGACAGCGACGGCTGGTGGTTTTCGGGGCCGTGCTATCGATTCCACTGCTCGGACTGATGGTCGAACACCTCCTGTTCCCATCACTCCTCCCCGAGTCTATCGCGGGCCTCCCGATCGGGTGGGTTGCATTCCTCTTCGCCACGCCCGTGCAGGTCGGTCTGGGCTATGAGTTCTACCGCAATTCCTACACCGCCATCATCAAGAACCGGACCGCGAACATGGACGTCCTCATCGCCCTCGGTTCCACGACTGCCTACGTCTACAGCGTCGCCGTGCTGTTGGGGCTGGTCGCCGGGAGCCTGTACTTCGACACGGCAGCGCTAATTCTGGTCTTCATCACCTTGGGCAACTATCTCGAGGCACGGTCGAAGGGTCGGGCGGGCCAGGCGATCCAGCAACTCCTCGAGATGGAGGCCGATACCGCGACTGTACTCGGTCCGGACGGATCAGAACTGGAGGTCGAACTGTCCGAGGTAAAGAAGGGCGACATAATGAAGGTCCGTCCGGGAGAGAAGATTCCGACTGACGGCATCGTCGTGGACGGCCAGAGTGCCGTCGACGAATCGATGGTGACTGGAGAGTCTGTGCCCGTCGAGAAAGCTGAGGGCGACGAGGTGGTCGGCTCCACCATCAACGAGAACGGACTGCTCATGGTCAGGGCCACGAAGGTCGGCTCCGAGACAGCTATCCAGCAGATCGTCGACCTGGTCCGGGACGCACAGTCCCGCCAACCCGAGATTCAGAACGTGGCCGACCGGATCAGCGCATACTTCGTCCCCGCCGTGATCGTCAATGCAGTCTTCTGGGCGAGTATCTGGTACGCGTTCCCCGAGGCGCTCGCGAACCTTGTCGCCACGCTGCCGACATGGGGTATCATCGCCGGCGGCCCAGCCATCGTGGGTGGGACGATATCGACCTTCGAGTTCGCGGTGGTCGTCTTCGCCAGTGCGGTCCTCATCGCCTGCCCCTGTGCCCTGGGGCTTGCGACACCCGCCGCCACGATGGTGGGAACCTCCATCGGTGCAAAGAACGGCGTGCTCTACAAGGGAGGGGATATCCTCGAACGGGTCCGCGACGTCGACATCGTGATCTTCGACAAGACTGGGACCCTCACCGAGGGGTCGATGCAGGTAACTGACGTCCTGGCTCTCGACGACGAGATGGTGGCTGACGGAGGCCAGGCCGTGGTTCCATCCCTTGAGGTGGAAGCCCTCCTTCGGTACGCTGCAAGCGCAGAGCGTGGTAGCGAACATCCATTGGCACAGGCCATCGTCGAAGAAGGCGAGGACCGCGACCTCGAACTCCTCGACCCGGCGGACTTCGAGAATGTCCCTGGCCACGGGATCGTTGCGACTGTGGACGGTCACACCGTCCGTGTCGGTAACCGCAAACTCTTCGAGGACGAGGGAATCGAGATCGAAGCGGTCGAAGAGACACTCGCTGAGCTCGAAGCGAACGGAAAGACTGCCATGCTGGTCGGAATCGAGGACGCAGTGACCGGCGTCATCGCCACCGCTGATACCGTCAAAGGGTCCGCCCGCAAGGCTGTCGCCACACTCCAGGACCGTGGACTCGACGTCTGGATGATCACCGGCGATAATGAACGCACTGCCCGGGCTGTGGCGGAGGACATCGGGATCAGGCCGGGGCGGGTGAAGGCGGAGGTGCTCCCGGCGGACAAGGCCGCTGCAGTCGAGGAGATCCAGGAGGACGGACGCAGCGCCATGATGGTCGGTGATGGTGTGAACGACGCGCCTGCGCTGGCCGCTGCACACGTTGGGACAGCGATTGGAAGCGGGACGGACGTCGCCATCGAGGCGGCAGACGTGACCCTCATGCGGAATGACCCCCTCGACGTGGTGAAGGCCATCCGCATATCCCAGGCCACCCTGGCCAAGATCAAACAGAATCTCTTCTGGGCACTGGGGTACAACACCGTCATGATCCCGCTCGCCTCGCTGGGACTCCTCCAGCCCGTACTCGCCGCGGCCGCCATGGCCAGTTCGAGTGTGAGCGTGCTCACGAACAGTCTCCTCTTCCAGCGATACGCTCCCACCCGGGACTACCGGGTACTTGAGGGCCTCCGTCCCTGATGGCGGCAACCCGAAACGCCCTAAATCCCCCATCCCCAACCCCGGAGCATGACAACGACCCTTTCGGTCGCCGAGATGTCCTGTGAGGGATGCGAAGATATCGTCGAGAACGCAGTCACCGATCTCCACGGGGTGGAGTCGGCCGAGGCAGACAGGCACGACCGTTCGCTCGTGGTGGAGGGGGACGTCGACGCCGCGGACCTCATCGATGCGATCGATTACGCGGGCTATGATGCCTCAGTCGAGGACACCGCACCTGAAACAGGAGTGGTCGAAGATCAAGGGCCATCAGAGAAAACGGAGTCCCCGACGGCGGGAGCTGAGGCCGAGGACCCGGAGCCAGCTGACCCCGAGACAGCAGACGCCGAGGACCCGGAAACGGGTGAGGCCGCAGAGCCGGAGACAGGGGAGGCCGAAGAACAGGGAACATCGGAACAAGCGGAAACGGAGTCGGGATCTTCAACGACAGAGCCAAGTGAGCCCGAGGAGGGAGAAAACGGAGAGACAGCCGCGGACAGCGACGTCGCGGACACGGCTGCGGAGGGCCCTGATGCTGGCGAGGAAGACGCAACGGAACCGCCAGTTGACGAAAGCGAAGCGACCCCGGAGACTGAGGGCGTCGATGAAGGCGAGGATGTCGAGACTGCCGAGGTGGACGAAGATACTGACGAGCCAGCCCAAGGGGCCCAACCGATGGAGGCCGAACCGGACGAGGACGAAGAAGAATAGCGGATCCGCGGACAAGATACCAGGCTTCTAAGACACGCGAGCGCTGGTTCGACCGCTGAACGGAACGATTTCTTGGGTTCCCGGTTGCCTTCACCAGTCCCGTCGTCCGCCGACGCGACGTAAGAGAAATCGGTTACACGACACACACGGCCGATGGATTGGAGTTACGATATGTAACCTCGTCACGTATCCGATACCGAGAATATAAAGTCCCTCCCATCTTTGGTAGACCTAGAATGGCGCTACCCGACAACCAGATCCGTGATCTCCCGCCCAGTGCAAAACTCGTCCTGAAGGTCCTCGAGTACAACGGTGGACTGACCCAGAAAGAGATCGTCAACAAATCCCGTCTGTCTCAGCGGACCGTCCGTGACGCTCTCGAACGGCTCCAGGACCGAGGCATCGTTGAGAAGAACATCTACGTTCCAGACGCTCGTCAGAACCTCTACACGCTGACCGTGCCTGGGGAAGACGAAAAGACCGCAGAGGCCGAAGTCCAACTCGACTAAAGCGGCCCCAACCAACTCGGTTCTTCGGTGGGTTTACCGGTACGGACCCTTAGGTATCGTCAGTAGGAACCTCGGGCGTTCAAGGACCGGATTCGATCCCACTCGCACAAGAACGTGTCAATTATACGACTTTTGGCCAGTGAGGGGTTATTGGTCGTGTTCGTTCTCCTCGTCGCGCAGTTCGATCCGGCGGATCTTGCCACTCGAGGTCTTCGGCAATTCGTCAGTGAACTCGATCCGTCGGGGATACTTGTAGGGTGCCGTCTGCTCCTTCGTGAATTCCTGGATCTCCTCCGTGAGTTCCTCTGACGGAGCGAAGCCGTCGGCGAGCACGATATATGCCTTCACGACGTTTCCGCGCTCCTCGTGTGGACTTGCCACTGCGGCCGCCTCCGAGACCGCCTCGTGCGAGACCAGGACGTCCTCGACCTCGAAGGGCCCGATCCGGTACCCCGAAGAGATGATGATATCGTCGGCCCGGCCTTCGAAGAAGAAATAGCCGTCCTCGTCCGCTCTCGCGAGATCACCGGTGCGGTAGTACTCACCGCCGAAGGTCCGTTCATCGAGATGGGGCTTCTCGTAGTAGCCGTCGAAGATTCCTGGATTGTCGACTGGAACCCCGATCTCGCCGATCTCGCCGGTGTCGACGGGTTCCTCGTCCACGGTATCGAGGATGGTCGTCTCGAGACCCGGAGTCGGCTTGCCCATCGAGCCGGGTTTCACGTCGATGCCCGGATAGTTAGTGACAAGCCCAACAGTCTCGGTCTGCCCGTAGCCGTCCCGCGGCGTGACGCCGAACGCCTCCTGAAATGCCTCGATGGGTTCCACGTTGAGCGGTTCGCCTGCTGATAACGCGTCGGTCAGGGCAAGGTCCCACTCAGAGAGGTCCTCTTGGGCCCACATCCGGTACTGGGTCGGGACCGCACACAGCCGGGTCACCCCCTCTTGGGCCATCAAGTCGAGGAACCTCGCCGGTTCGAACTCGCCCTCGTAGATGAGTTGGGTGGCACCGGTGGTCAATCCGACGCCGACCGGACTCCAGAACCACTTCGCCCAGCCGGTTCCCGTAGTGGCCCAGAGCAGCTCGTCCTCGAGGTCGTCCTTATCGGTAATACCCCACCAGTACGGCCCATTGACCCGATTGAACGCGTACATCCATCGATGCCGGTGGAGGACCGGTTTCGGCTTCCCCGTTGTCCCCGAGGTGTAGTTGATCGACATCGGATCCGCCGCCGAGAGGGCTGGCCCATCGTGCTCGGTGTCCCGGCCGGCAAGAAGGTCGCCGAACCTGGTCCAGCCTGACACGTCCCCGTCGAGGACGATACACGTTTCGAGTGGGGTCTCGTCGAGGACCGACTCGACCATGTTAGTCAGCGAGTTGTGGGCGACGACGACGCTCGCCTCGCAGTCGTTCGCACGAAACTCGATGTCGTTGGGTTTGAGCATCTCGGAACTGGGAACGAGCAACGCACCCCGCTTCAATGCGCCCAGTTGTACAGCGAAGGCGTCCGGATGGCGAGGCAGGAGATGCATCACCCGGTCCCCCTTCCCCACCCCCCTTGTCTCCAGGGCGTTCGCAAACCGGTTCATGTCGTCCCGCAGTTCGCCGTAGGTCCTGGCCACTTCGTATCCAGATTCGTCACGGAACTCGACGGCCACCCTCTCACCGAACCGCTCGGCGTGCGAGTCGATCACCGCCGGGAGATTGTAGGTCCTCGGGATCTCCCACTCGAATGTCTCCACGGCCGATCCGTAGTCCACGGGCATATCCTCGCGGTGGAGTGAATCGATATTAATCCTTGGGAACGCTATCAAGTGACACAATACCACGCTGCCGTTAAGACGAAGTCCGTCCTACCAGTCCCGTGAAGAACGTCTCCGAACGGCTGCGTGACCCGTTCGACCTGGATCCCCCCTGTCGTCCCTCTGTCCCCGGCTATGGGGACACGAATGCCGATTTCCACGTGATTGGTGATCACCCTGGCCGGCACGGGGGGACCCGGACCGGGATCCCGTTCACCGATTCGACAGCGGGGACCGCCCTGCAGACCGTCCTGGAAGCCGTGGGATTGGTAATTGAGTCCGGCGACGAGCCGACGGTACGGAACCTGTATCTCTCCTATCTATACCTTTGTGTCCAGGACGAGGCCCCGACCGCCGCGGAGTACGCCGACATGGAGCGGTTCTTCGACGCTGAACTCCGGGCGGTCACCGCACACGTCCTTCTTCCAGTCGGCGCCGTTCCTATCGCCCATGTACTCGAGAATTTCAGCCCCGAACCGGCGACCGACACCGACGTCTCCGCCCTCCACGCGACCGAGATTGCGAGTGGCGCCTGGATCATCGTCCCGGTGGCCGAACCCGAGGATTGGACCGACGAGCAGCGGGAGGCCCTGGTCAAAACCCTCGAGGAAATCCTGGATAGCGACTATCGTCGGGAGAGCGACCTGGGTCGGTTCATCCCCGGAGGCGACCCGTACCTGGTGAGATAGACCGACCGGAAACGCACTTATCCACCCCCTTCGTAGCGGGTATCGTGCACCAACTTCGGCTTTCGAACACCGAGTTCGAAGGCAACAATAGCACCTATCTCCTCGGGGTGGAAGGATCCAGTCCGGTGACGCTGGTGGACACGGGTGTTTCGACGCCTGCAGTCCGGGCCGACCTGGAGCGACGGCTTTCCGACCAAGGCGTGGCGGTCAGCGACCTCGACCAGATTTTGTTGACCCACTGGCACCACGACCATGCGGGCCTCGCAGGGGAGCTCCAGCAAGAGAGTGGGGCAACCGTCTTCGTCCACGAGGCCGATGCGCCCCTGATCCGACAGAACCCGGAAGCCATCGACCAGTTACAGCGGCGACAGTACGAAGCCCTCGACGAGTGGGGACTCCCTGAACGGCCGAAGGCTGAACTGCGGAGCTTCCTCGAGCACCATTCAGGGCTCCGCGGTGACCCGGCCTCGGTGCGGACACTCACGGACGGTGATGCTATCGACGTGGGAGAATTCGACGTTCGGGTCGTACACCTTCCGGGGCATGCAGCCGGTCTGGTCGGGTACACCTTCGAGCGCGACGGGACAAAGGAAGCGTTCCTCGGCGACGTGGTCCTCCCAAAATACACACCGAACATCGGCGGAGCCGATATCCGAGTCGACCGCCCCCTCGATTCCTATCTCGAAAGCCTGGGACGCGTCATCGACCTGGAATTGGATCGGGGCTGGCCGGGGCACCGAGTGCCGCTGATCGACCCGTCAGGACGCGCAGCGGAAATCATCGGGCATCACGAAGCACGGACGGCGAGGGTGGTCCAAACACTCGACGGGGCCGAACCATTGACACCGTGGCAGGTGAGTGCCGAGTTGTTCGGGTCACTAAAGGATATCCACATCTTGCACGGGCCAGGCGAGGCCTACGCCCACCTCGAACATCTGCGGGAGGGCGGGCTCGTACAGCGGACGGCAGACCGATATTCGCTCGTCGGGGAGCCGACTATCGCCGAAGCTATCGCGACCCTCTCCGTCACCGGGACCCGAACCCTTTGAAGTACAGGGGCCGAACAGCGAGTCATGGCATCCGAATCCGAGGCGGAACTCGAGGTCGGCCAACCGGCACCGGACTTCGAACTCGAAGCGACCGACGGGAAGGCGTATGGGCTCGAAGACTTCGCCGACCACGACGCAGTATTACTAGTATTTACGTGCAATCATTGTCCGTACGCCAAAGCAAAATTCGACGTGCTCAACGACCTGGCTGCCGAATACGACGATGTCGCGGTCCTCGGCGTGAACCCGAACGACGCCGAGGAGTACCCCGAGGACTCCTTCGAACGGATGGTCGAATTGGTCGAGGACGGAACGATCCAGTACGACGCCTACCTCAGAGACGAAAGCCAACGGGTTGCCAAAGCCTATGGTGCGGTGTGTACCCCCGATCCGTTCCTGCTGCAACGCGAGAACGGCACCTTCACGCTCGCCTGGCACGGACGACTGGACGACGCACTCAATCCGGACGCGGAACCGACTCAGCACGACATGCGAGAGGCAATCGAATCCGTGCTGGCCGGCGAGAGCGTGGATAAACCGTTTCTGCCCTCGCGTGGCTGCTCCATCAAGTGGACTAACGACTAGAAGCCCCACCCGCCCGCCTGTATTGGGCAGACTCGGCGGGGGTTATCCTACCAGTACCCCGAACCGCACTCTTTGCAGCCATTCTCGCACCGCCGATGGCACACTTCTA
>CAZQNH010000073.1:0-9313 GCA_964594685.1 uncultured Halobacteriales archaeon | reverse complement strand
ACCCCAAATCTCCCGAAATTTCAAGGTACAGGCCGGTACGTATCCGGTATGGCGATCGTCGACTTACTTGTTACCGTGGCGCACATGGTCTTCGCGGGCGTCTGGACCGGGAGCGTCGTTTTCGTCTCCCTCGGGGTGATTCCGGCCGCCTCGGCAGGGATGTTGAGTGCCAGTGCGCTGGGTGAGATGGTAGAGCGGTTGCGATGGGTGTCCAGGATCAGCGCGCTCGTGTTACTCGTGACGGGCGGGCCGCTGACCAGTTCTCAATACACCGTTGCAGGATTGCTCGGTACGGCGCGTGGGTATGCCGTCCTCGCGATGATCCTGCTCTGGGTTGTCCTCGTCGTTCTCGTCGAGATCGGTGGTGGTCGGGTCCAGGATATCGATGAGATATCGATGGCTGGCGTCCCCGACCAAACGGAACTTTTCTTCCACGGTGGCGCGGTGGCAGCGGTTTTGTTGCTGATCGTCTCCGGGTACCTCATCGTCGGCTAGCGGAAGTCAAACACTTCCGCGCTTGACACGCAGGACAATGCACCATTTCCGAGCCGATAGAAACGCCGAAAAGACCGTCGAAGCTATCATATACGTTTAATATTTCACCGGTACCGAGCTCCCCTGGAACAGCTAGCCGTTGGCTACTCACGCTACCTATTGAATGGCTTTCCGGGCGCTGACGGGCCGCTAGTCGGCTTTACTCGAGTCGGACCGCGGTTCCGTACGCGATGACCTCCGAGGCGCCTTTCGTGATTTCCGAGGTCTCCATGCGGACGTTGATGACGGCGTCCCCACCCATCTCGACTGCGTCAGCTTCCATCCGCCTGATCGCTTCGTCGCGGGCATCCGAGAGCAACGTCGAGTACGCCTTGAGCTCGCCCCCGGCGAGGTTTCTGAGCCCCTGGGTGAAATCCCGACCCACGTTTCGCGCTTTCACCGTGTTACCGCGGGCGATCCCGAGGACTTCGACGATTTCGTGTCCGGGGATCGTTTCGGTCGAAACAGTTGCGACGAGCGATGACTGGACGTCTGTTGCCTGTGTCTTTGCGGACATGATTACCATAGAAAGGGTCTCTGCGGAGATAACTCTAGCCGTGAGCCGTGCTTGCACGATGGGTCCATGTTGGAAGATGACGGGGGAGTTCCTCAACTTCCGCGAATCTCCGCGGGTATTTTTTCCCTGTCGCGTATCGGTCGGGTTGAAGATTCGATATGTCCGGCATCGATCTCCGCGAGCGATGGTCTGAGACGCCCGGCGGGTTTTCGGTCGAGTTCCTGTCCTATGCCGACCCTCGCCGATTCTTCCTCCTAGCCCTCGGCTTCTCCTGGCTCTTCTGGTTCCCCTTGGCCGTCTCGGGATTTGCCCCATTCTCCATGCCTGGGATCGTCCTCTTCTCGATCGGGGGCCTGGGCCCGGCGGTGTCCGAATTGCTCTTGATCTTCTATACGGCGGACCGCGTGCATCTCCGGGATTATTGGGAGCGGGTCATCGACGTGCGGCGGATCGGGTTGGGATGGTTGCTCCTCATTCTCCTGTTCTTCCCCGTGGTCAACGGGCTCTCGCTGGCCCTGGATTCATTCCTCTACGGATCCGAGTTGGAGCTGGTCGCCGAGCCCGGGCTGCTGTTCGATCCGGTGGCGCTCGTCCCGTTTGCGGTCTTCATCCTCCTCTTTGGGCCCCTCCCCGAGGAGCTCGGCTGGCGAGGCTACGCACTCGACGGGCTGCAGGCCAGATGGAATGCCCTCGCCGCAAGTCTCATCCTCGGGGTACTCTGGGCCGGCTGGCATCTCCCGCTTTTCGTCATGGACGGTACCTTCCAAAGCCAACTCGGATGGTTCACGGTGATGTTCTGGGTCTTCAACTTGGGACTGGTCTTCCAGTCGGTCCTCTACACCTGGATCTACAACAACACGAATCGGAGCACGCTCTCTGCTATCCTCTTTCACTTCATGACGAATTTCACGGGGGAGATCATGGGTCTGGAGGGTTCGGCTCGTCTCATCCAGTTCTGGCTCACTGTCGGTGTGGTCGTCCTCGTCGTGGTCGTCTGGGGACCCAGGACGCTGATTCGAAGCTAACCCGGTCCGAGTCGAAACGCCTGGAACGGGCTCAGGATGGGGAGCTGTGTACGCAAGTCGATCGAGCCAAGGGTCAGATTGACACCATGTGAGCCATTAGCATCATAGGCGATGGTCGAATCGAATCCAGGTCTGGCCGCAGACACCCGGTCCGTGTGTCCGGACCGCGGAGACGGCATCCTGAATACAGTCGAATCTAACGCATGTCGACATTCTGGCGGTCGCCTGCGCAACATGAGTGTGCAATCAACCTAACATGGAGGTCTCCGGCACCCGCGAACTGATCGAGGAAACGTGCACGTTCCCCATAGACTCGGAGGCATTCATCGAGGAACTGGGAGACGTCGAACTCCGTGCCCCGTCCGGGCATACCACCTCGATAGCGACGGTCCTGGCAGGACTCGATGATGACACGTATCACTCCGTAGACGAGGTCTATTCGGCGGTCCTCGGCAATCTGGACGACGAGTTCATCGGTCGCAAGCACTACGACGACAGGGGTGGGGCCAGGAACGTCGAGGCCGGCCCGAGGGAACGGGAATCATTATAATCGGGATGGGTGAGTCGCCGAGTGGGATATTCGGTTCTCCTCTCACTAAACTGGCGACGGCTCATTCTCAAACAGTATTTGGTCGCGTAGCCCATCGAATCTCCTCAATCCGCTCCGAGAGTAGCAACCAGGGTAGCTACCCGAATGGAAAAATATCACACGGACGGTAGGAAACACTCGTTCTTGCGGGCCGAAATCAGATGTTCGGCCTGAGATGGCTCTCGGAAGGAGGAATGTAGTGGCGCATCCGAATCGTCCGCCGCCTGTTAGCCCGCTGATTCATCCAGCATCCGCTCACTCGCCACGACGGCTTGCCCGAAAGCGAGGCCCCCGTCCCCGGCCGGAATGACTGTCGGCTCGAGGAATTCGAGTCCGGACCCGTTCACCTCCTCACGGAGCCGTTCCGTTATCGCGGCGTTGTAGGCCACCCCACCCGTGAATCCGACAGCATCAACCCCCGCCGCCTGTGCCGCCTCGATGGCGAGCGAGGACAGTCCTTCTGCCAGCGCGGCTTGCACCGTCGCTGCGATACGAGACGGTGGTTCGCCCCCACGGAACGCCTGCATCTCCCGGGCGACCGTTCGGACGTCGAGAACGGTGGTGCCATCCCGGGTCGTGAAGGGGACCGTGTATTCGAGCGGGTCCGCGCCCGCGGCCAGTGCCTCGAGTCGCATGGCCGGCTCACCCTGATACCGACGCTGGGTTCCCGCGTCCAGTAATGCACTCATCGCGTCGAGGAATCGACCAGCACTCGTCGTCGAGACGGTATTCACCCCTTCTGCGACCTGTGACCTGATGATCGCTGCCTCGGCCTGACTGCCCGCGGCCCCACGTCGTTGCAGCAGCCTATCGATATCCTCGGACTCCGAGAGCAGGCTGGCGAGGATGCGGGCCGGCTTGCGGGCCGCTGCTTCACCGCCCGGGAGTTCGAACGTGTCCAGCCCGCCGACCCGTTCGAACCCGCCCAGGCGTGCATCCAGCACCTCGCCGCCCCAAATCGACCCATCTGGCCCATGCCCGGTCCCGTCGGCAGTGATGACTATCGCGTGGTCTCGCTCGTGTTCGGCCAGTAATCCGGCCGCATGGGCGTGGTGATGTTGGACCTGGATCGGTCCTCGCCGTCCGCCAGCGGCGAGGCGTTCTGCCTCCTCCGTGGTGGGGTAGCCGGGATGGGTGTCACAGGCCACGACCTCGGGATCGATCCCTGTCAGCGTTCGAAGTCGCTCGATCGTCTCCCGGAAGAACGCCATCCCATCGGGCCCATCCACGTCCCCGACGTGTTGAGAGAGCAGAATCCGGTCGTTGGCCGCCAGGGCGACCGTCGTATCGAACGTCCCGCCGACTGCAAGCACCGGCGGTGCGTCCCTATGGGCTGGCGGTCTGTCGATGGGTTCGGGGACCCAGCCACGCGACCGCCGGAGCAACCGTTGACTGCCAGCGGCGAACCGGACGACGCTGTCGTCAGTTCGAGCGGCGATGCGCCGTTCGTGACCCAGTGCCCCGTCGATGATCGCGTCGAGATCATTCCATAGTGCTTCGATAGTCGTGGCCATTGGTTCTCCGGGGCGATTCGCACTCGTCATCACGAGGGGCCCCTCGAGATGCTGAAAGAGCAGATGGTGCAGCCCGGTATACGGCAGCATGACCCCGACCGTGTGAAGGCCTGGCGCTATTTCGGCGAGCCATGGCGTCTGACTGGCTTTGGGCAGCACCACGATCGGTCGCCGGATATCGCTCAGTACCGCAGCCGCGGACGAGTCCACCGTCGCAAACGATCTGGCCGATGCCAGATCTGGTGCCATCAGCGCGAAGGGCTTCGCCGGTCGCCCAGAACGCTCGCGGAGTTCCGCCACGACCTCTGGATCCGTTGCCCGACAGGCCAGGTGGAACCCACCCAGGCCTTTGATCCCCAGGATGTCACCATCAGCGAGCCGGCTCGCTGCCGTTTCGATCGATGACAGGCCAGAGCCTTCCCGGTCCTTGTCGGCAGTATATAATGCGACATCGGGGCCACAGTCAGGACAGGCGATGGTCTGGGCATGATACCGGCGGTCCCCGGGATCAGTATACTCTCCCTCGCAGTCCTGGCACATCGGGAACGCTACCATGGTCGTCTGCTCCCGGTCGTAGGGCACGGATTCGACGACGGTGTAGCGGGGGCCGCAGTTGACACAGGATGTGGCCCAGTACTGGTAAAAGCGGGACTCCGGGTCCCGGATATCCTCGAGACATTCCTCGCACAAGCCGGTATCCGGGGGGATGATACCGGCACCCTCTCCCTCGGCTTCGGAACTGACGATCTCGAAGGCTTCGAAGCCGTTCGGTCGTGTATCCGCAATGCGCACTCTTTCGACGCTCGCGAGCGGGGGCGGTGTGGTTTCCAGTCGGTCGAGGAACGCCTCGATGTCGTCGGATTCACCTTCGGCGACGATCTCGACCCCAGCGCTCCCGACGTTCTTGACCCGCCCGGTGAGGTCATGCTCGATTGCCGTCCGGTAGACGAACGGGCGAAAGCCCACCCCCTGTACCGTGCCGTCGACGGAGACCTCGACTGCCCTATTCTCCATCAGTTGCCCGTGGCTCCGGCGGTTCGTTCGCCATGGGATGGGTGTGATCGCTTGCGGTATGGCCCTCTTGCCGACGGTCCGCCAGATGGGCGGCCAGTGCCTCGATCCCATCACCTGCGTCGGCAGCCGTGCGGAAGGTCGGCATCGCCGGGTTCACCGACTCGATATCCGCTTCCATCCGATCGACATCGGCACCGACTGCCCCCGCGAGGTCGGTCTTGTTGATCACGGCACAATCGGCGATCTGGAAGAGGCGGGGATGTTTCCGGACGACATCGTCACCCTCCGTGGTGCTGACCACGAGGACTCGTGCACTGGCACCGAGCGGGAAGTCGGCCGGACAGACCATATTGCCGACGTTCTCGAGATACAGCGTGTCCAACGCCCCGAGATCGAGTTCGTCGACCGCGTCGGAGACCAGGGCGGCATCGAGGTGACACTCCGAGCCCGTATTCACATTCACGACGGAGACACCGTGGTTCCGAAGGCGTTTCGCGTCATCGTCGCCCGCCACGTCACCGACGACGGCTCCAACGGTCTCCGATGGCGGAGCCCGTTCGACGAGACGTTCGATCAGCCTGGTCTTGCCACTGCCGGTCGCGCCGAGGAATTCCACCGCGAAGACGTCGTGGTCGTGGACGATCCGTTCGTGGATGTCCATCGCCTGCTCTCGCAACGCTTCGAGCACATCGTCCTCGTCTCCGTCCGCTGGGATCTCGACGTGGTCGTGCCCGCCCCGGTGGGCGCGGACTGGGCCGATGATCCGTTCGACGAACCGGGCGAGGCTGTCCGGATGGATAGCGTATCCTGGTGTCATGGTTTTGGTGGGTCGTCCGGTACGGTGATACTGGCGAGGCGGCATTCACGACCGCCGGTCAGTTCGATCTGGTCCCCGCACTCCGGGCAGTTGGGGTCTGGCGTGACGCCGCCGAAATCCTCGAGGGTTCTGGGTTCCCCTTCCCAGCCACACGAACACTGCCCCCTGGGATCGAGCGTCTCCACCTCGACGCTGGCACCCTCGGCCAGCGTTCCATCAGCGATCACCGCGAGGCAGTTTGCCAGCTGGGTCGGATTGACGTGGGTCACCGTCCCGACCTCGAGCGCCATCGAGGTGACCGTGTCGACGCCTCGCTCTTCGGCGGCTTCCAGCGCCCGTTCCAGCAGTTCGTGTGCGACGGCGAGTTCGTGCATGTCAACAGATCCGGGGCAGTGGGTCACCGTCGAGCGCGGAGAGGTACCGGCGACCGAATCCGGTATCGAGGATCACTCGACCGGGGTGATCCGCTGTCACCTCCCCGATGATTGTCGCCTGTTCTCCCCCGGGCAGTCCCTGTAGGGCCGCGATGACCGCGTCGGCATCGCCCGGATCGACCGCCATGACGACTTTCCCCTCGTTTGCCACCTGCACCGGGTCGATTCCCAGTACTTCGCCCGCGGATTCCACCGGCGGCGAGACCGGTATCTCGGGTTCGTCGATGGCCACACCGAGGTCGGCTTTCTCGGCCATCTCTATCATCGCCCCCGCGAAGCCGCCGCGAGTCGGGTCCTTCATGGCGGTCACCGTTCCCGCGTCCATGGCTGCCCGGACGAGATGGTTGATGGGCGCGACGTCACTCCGGAGTTCGGTACCGAACTCGAACTCCTCTCGCGCCGCCAGCAGGGCGATGCCGTGGTCGCCGAGGGTCCCGGTGACGATGATGGAATCACCCGGCCGCATCCCCCGGTCAGTCACAAAGCCCTCGGTCCCCACCCGACCGACCCCTGCTGTATTGATCGCGATCTTGTCCAATTCTCCACTCCCCATGACCTTCGTATCGCCGGTGACGATCCGACAGCCTGCTTCCTCGCAGGTCTCGCGCATCGAGTCGAGAATCCCCTCTATCATGGAGATCGGGACGCCTTCCTCGACGATGAGCGAACAGGTCAGGGCCAGGTCCGTTTGTGCCCCCATCACCGCGAGGTCATTGACCGTGCCGGCGACCGCCAACCGGCCGATATCGCCACCCGGGAACACCGGTGGCGTGACCACGTGACTATCCGTGGTGAACACGATGTCCCCGCCATCCCCTGTGGGGAGCACCGCACCATCGTCGAGTGCGGATAAGCCGAGAGTGGACCCGTCGCCGGTGCCATCGAACCGGGGGACGATCAGGTCCTCGATCAACGACCGCATCCGCTCTCCGCCCGCCCCATGGGCCGTGGTGATCACCTCCGCTGCCTCCTGGCTCATAGATCGGGTTCACCCCCGTATTCCAGCCAGATCTTACACGTCCCCTCGCTCGAGACCATACAGGCCCCGACCGGGGTCGTCGGCGTGCATTCCTCACCGAATAGCTCGCAGTCCTCGGGATCTGCCTTGCCAGCCATGATGTCCCCGCACAGGCACTGGTCGGTGAGTGGGTCCGACTCGCCGGTAGCCGGCTCGATATCGAAGCGTTCTCGCGCGTTCCAGGTGTCATATTCCGGCCGGATCACCAGGTTGGCCTCGGGGATCTCCGCGATGCCGCGCCACTCCCCATTCGTCGTCTCGAAGACGTCCCAGAGTGCATCCAGTGCGGCGGTATTCCCGGCCTCGTCCACACATCTGGGATAGGCGTTCGCGATGCCATGGGTCCCCTCGTCGAGATACTCGAGTGCCTTCTCGAGGCCCAGAAGGACATCGAGGGGTTCGAACCCGCCGACCACGACCGGGAGTTCGTGTGTCTCGACGAATTCGTCGAAGAGCCCGTATCCCGTGATGGTGGCCGCGTGGCCGGCCGCGAGAAACGCGTCGATGTCGGTATCGGGCATCTCGGCGACCACCCGCATGGCCGGTGGCACGTATTTGTGGGCGGAGAGGACCGAGAAATTCTCCGGCGGCTCGGCCTGGAGGATGGCGGCGGTCGGCGCCGCCGTCGTCTCGAAGCCCGTGGCGAAGAAGATCACCTCTCTTTCGGGATTCTCGATGGCGAGTTCGACGGCATCCCCCGCACTATAGACGATCTCCACGTCGGCGCCCTCGGTCTTTGCATCGGCCAGACTCTTGGCTGTTCCCGGGACTTCGAACATGTCGCCGAAGGTCGCCACGATATAGCCCTCCTCCGCGAGGGCTACGGCCTCGTCCACCTCCGGCATGTTCGTCACACAGACCGGACAGCCCGGCCCCATCCGCACTGAGAGATCCTCGGGGAGCATGCTCCGGAGGCCGAATTTCGCGATCGTCTGCTCGTGGGTGCCACACACGTGCATGATCGAAACCGGGTGACCGATGGACGCCATGAGGTCGTCGAGTCGGTCAGCCAGCGCGTCTGCTGTCTCGGGGTCCCGGAACTGGAGTGTGGCCTCACTCATCTGCGGCCCCCGTGACTTCGAGTTCTTCCCCGACCGAGCCGAGTTCGGTGATCGCCTCGTCGGGGTCCTCGGCCAGTAACGACTCGTACAACTCGATGGTTTCATCCACCTCGTTCGATGGGATCTTCCGGATCGCGAATCCCGCGTGGTTCAAGACGTAATCGCCAACCTCGACCGTATCACCCACGATATCCAGGCGGATGGTTTTCTCCACGTTCCAGAACTCCACTCGGGCGGACATCCCATCGATCTCGAGGATCTCCCCGGGGATACCGAGACACATTACTTCTCACCTTCCTCGGGTCGGACACGGGGGTGTGAGTCGGTTTCGCCGTCGGTTTCGATCCGCACGTTCCAGGGGTCATTACCGATCAACCGGTCCGGCCTGAGGGCCCCTTTCACATGATGTCCGTCCGCTTCGTGCTCGTCGATCTCCTCTGGGTCGATACGCGTTTCACAATCAGTGCAGTACCACTGTGCGGTCATAGGGTTGTCACGCGATGGTGCCGTGGTCGCCTTGGTTCCGTTACCAGTGCTTCTTCGGTGAGAGAGCCAGATCGTGGTCTCCAACGCTGCCCCAAGGCGTGATCTATCGTCGTGATCCAGTGAGGAGCGTGGAGGCTGTTTCTCCGATCGACGGCGGGGCGGTAGCCACATGTTCCCCTAGGGGAACCTTCGATCGGGTTATGCATCTAGATTTCCCTCACCTGGGAGTTCGTCGTGAATGAGCTGGACGATGTCGGGAATCCGCCCTTCGATACGGTCGCTCAGTTCCATCGACGGTTCGAGG
>CAZQNH010000072.1:0-10191 GCA_964594685.1 uncultured Halobacteriales archaeon | reverse complement strand
GGGTCATCGAGGCGATGAGCCAGTATTACCGGGAGTACAACGCCAACGTCCATCGGGGCATCCACCAGCTTTCGATGGAGGCCTCCATCGAGTACGAGGAGGCCCATGACCGGCTCGCCCGGTTCGTCGGCGCCGCCGGTCGCGAGGAGATCATCTTCACGAAGAACACCACCGAGGCCATCAATCTCGTGGCATCGGCCTGGGGGCTCGAACATCTGGGCCCAACCGACGCGGTGGTTCTCACGGAGATGGAGCATCACGCCTCGTTACTCCCCTTCCAGCGCGTCGCAGAGCGCACTGGGGCGTCGGTTCGGTACATCGAGACTGACGAGGCAGGCCGTCTCGACATGGCCCAGGCCGAGGAGATCATCGACGAGGACGTCGCGATGGTGAGCGTCGCCCACGTTTCGAACACCCTCGGAACGGTCAATCCCATTCAGGATATCGCCGATCTTGCCCACGAGCACGGCGCGTTGATCTTGGGGGATGGCGCACAAGCAGTCCCGAACCGCCCGGTCGACGTCTCGGCCCTCGACGTCGATTTCTATGCCTTCTCCGGACACAAGATGGCCGGCCCCACCGGGATCGGAGTCCTCTACGGGCGCCAGGCGCTCCTGGAGGCGATGGACCCGTTCCTGGTCGGCGGCGGGATGATCGAGACGGTCACCCTCGAGGGGGCGACCTGGGCCGACCTACCCTGGAAGTTCGAGGCCGGGACGCCGCCGATAGCGGAGGGGATCGGGTTGGCCGAGGCCGCCGATTACCTCGGTTCGCTGGGCATGGAGGCCATCCAGGCCCACGAGGCCGAGATAACCCGGTACGCCCACGAACGCCTCCGGGAACGGGCGGATATCGAGGTGTACGGGCCACCGCCCGAGGAAGACCGGACCGGACTGGTCTCGTTCAACCTCGACGGGGTGCACCCCCACGACCTGTCCTCAATCCTCAACGAACAAGGTGTGGCCGTCCGGGCCGGCGATCACTGTACCCAGCCGCTCCACGATTCGCTGGGCGTCCCTGCCTCGACCCGTGCCTCGTTCTATCTTTATAATACACGCGAGGAAGTCGACGCGCTGCTGGACGGTCTCGACGTCGCCAAAGAGCTGTTTGCCTGAGCCGGCAGGTGATTCAGTACCGATCCTTTCAGACCGGCCAGATCGCCGTATAGACCGGGTTTCCGTCCGTCGTCTCGTACGCGTAGCCCCGCTCCTCGAGCATCGGGAAGAGGTGTTGTGGGACTCTGTCATTCACCTGTATAAGGACTCCGTCATCGTCCATCGCCTCCAGGCGTTCGAGGGTCTTTTGGAGGGGCTCGGGCGGGGGCAGGTCCCGCACGTCGAGTTTCTCGTGTTCGGTACCCGCCGGGACGTCAGCGCCTTCGAGTACCCCGTCGACGGTCATAGCCCCACGTTCCCGATTCGACCGGTCAAGGCTTCTCCCGAACGTGTTCGGCACGGTCGTTTCGACCCTCGGACGGCAAGGCTTGGTACGGTCCGTCTCCCGGAGACGCACCGTCTCTCCCGAAGAGGCGCCAATCGAGACATGCAACCGCCAACAGCCGACCTGGACACCGACCGCCAGCCTCCGCTCTCGTTGCCCTTCGCGCATTTCTCGCTCGGTGCGGGACTCCTCGTGGTGGGCGGCGCCATCGCCGGTATCGCCCCCTTGCTCTTTTCCATCCGTGCGTCAAGTGCCGGCACCCTCCATCTCCTCCTCGCGGGATGGATCGGGCTCACGATCATGGGGGCGATGACCCAGTTCGTCCCGGTCTGGTCCGGCACGGCGCTTCACTCGCGGCGGCTCTCGGTCGCGAGTCTGTGGCTGGTCCTGGCCGGAGTGCCAGCGCTTTTCACCGTCTTCCTCACGGGGGCCTACGCGTGGTTCCCGGTTGCCGGGGGCATCCTCCTGACCGGCTTCTGGACGTTCGCCTATAACGTCGGCCGGACCTTGCCGCCAGCCCGATCTCTCGACATCACCGAAGCCCACTTCCTCTTCGCCCTCGGCAGTCTGGTGGTCGCGACCGGGCTCGGCTGGGTCCTCGCCACCGACATCGGCTATCGGATCCTCGAGGACCTGTTTGTGACTCGGGTCGGGGTACTCATGGCCCATCTAACCCTCACCGTCTTCGGGTTCGTCCTGGTGACCATCGTGGGCGCCCTCTTCCAGTTGTCACCGATGTTCACCCAGTCCGATCCGACCTCGTTCGATGCCCACCTCGCCCATGTCGAGATGGTGGCGTTGCCAGGGGGTATCCTCCTCCTCGCCGGCGGCCGACTCCTCGCTCTCCAGAACGTGGCCCGGTTCGGCGCCATCGCGGTACTTCTCGGGACATTCTGTGCCGCGATGTACCTCCTCAGGCGATTGTGGAGGGCCCGCGTCGAACCGGGTCCGATGCTTCGCCGATACTGGCTCGTCGGACTCTCGCTTCTCGGCTGGGGCCTGTTTTCGGTCGCGACCTGGGTTCCGGCTCCCCTCGCCTACTTTGCCCGGTTCGGCAGTCCCCGCACCACGCATCTACTCTTCGTGGGCGTCTTCGCGCTCACCATCGTGGGGACCGTCTATCACGTCGTCCCGTTCATCGTGTGGTTCCACCGGTACAGCGATCGGCTGGGGTACGAACGGGTCCCGATGATCGACGACCTCTACGATCCCCGCATCGAGATTGTGGAGTTCTGGGTATTGGGGGTGGGCCTTGCGGTCCTCTGGCTCGGCGAACTTCTCGGTGCCCCGGTCTGGGTCCAGTTCCTCGGCGGGAACGTGTTGGGGCTTGGGGTCTTCCTCTTCGCCCTGAACATGGCCCTCGTCGTCCGGCGACACCGCCCGGAGACCGCAAGGGAGGTCCTCGCGATACTGTCGGGTCGGGATCCCGACAATGCTGGGCGATGAACGTTCGACCATCCAGCAGATGGGGGGACGAACCCGGACCGCCGATTCGAGCTTACTGACCGTTCACCGGCCGCTCGGCAAGGTCTCGATTAATGGCGTCGCTGTGTACGTGCATCGGTGCGACCCGGACCACCACTCGCTCGAACTCGTGACGATCGGACAGCCCGTTCCAGGCCCGGTGGGCCGCCGTGGTGAGCACGTCGCTTTGCGGACAGAAGCCCGTGGTCGGCGTGAACTCCGCGACCAACACTGCTCCGTCGAGCGCATACCGGAACCCGGCGTCCGGATGCCGGCGGTCTAGATTCAGTTTCGCCAGGTTATAGCCGAAGGTGCTGTCGTAGACGCCCCGCTCCTCGAAGATGTCGCGTGCTGTTCGGTGGACCCGGACGTGGGCTTCGCTCGTCAGGACCTCGTGGTCCGCGAGGGAGGGACCGGGTTCGGGAAGGTGTTCGGGGACGAACTCGTCGTAGTCGTCGAAAACCGTATCCCCGTCGTCCCCGCGACCGAAGAGTGCCATCATCGAACCTGGGTGGTCCGGCCGGGAGTGTTCAGCGGCGAACATGTTCGTGGCGTCCCTGGACGCGCCGCGGGGGTCTCCGGGGCCGCTCGTGGCTTGGATGATTGCAGACAGCAGACGGACGAGATACTGCGGGGCAAGGATAGACGATTTCGGGAGCTATCGCTGATTCGGGCGGGATCTCTTGAGGGAACCCTCGCGGGTGCCGATAGTATTCCCAGCCTGGGCCCGCCGATGCCGGCCACTGCCGCACAACCCTTTTATTCGGACCCTCCTAACCTCGCACACTATGAGCATGGGCTCGGACATGTATCGACAGCAGATCCTCGATCACTACAAGAACCCCCGGAACTACGGGGAGTTGGCCGACCCCACGTTCAGCCACCGGGGTCACAATCCCTCCTGTGGGGACGAACTCGAGTTCGACGTCCGCCTGGAGGACGATGGGGAGACAATCGAGTCGGTGGCCTTCGAGGGCGAAGGCTGTGCCATCAGTCAGGCTTCGGCGAGCATGCTCTCCGAGCGCCTGCCGGGGCTGACCCTCGAGGAGGTCGAGCAGATGGACCGGGACGATGTCCTCGAGATGCTGGGCGTCGACATCAGCCCCATGCGCATCAAGTGTGCCGTCCTGGCGGAGAAGGTGGTCCAGGACGGCGCCGAGATATTCGAAGGCGAACGCGCGGACGAGGCCACGAGCACCGAATCCTGAAGCGGTCCGGTCCGAGCCCTGCTTCTTCGACGTTCGGTCCGAGCCCTAATACGCCCCCACCGGGTCAGCCAAACCGCTCGAACGCGGCCCTGACCAGCTTGGATTCGGCCTTCAACAGGTGTTCCGAGGCCGTACTCGGGGCACAATCCATCGCCTTGGCGACGTCCTCGTGGGTCGCGGTCCGGGGTCTGTCGTAATAGCCGACCTCGAGGGCGGCTTCGAGTGCCTCGCGCTGCCTGACCGATAGCGATTCGAGGATCGAACTGTTCTCCCCGGTCAGGCCACCGACGGCCTCGATCTCGACGTCGACTTCCTCGGGCATCGCCGCGATGGTCGCCTGGAGGATATCGGATTCCCCGACCCAGCTGGCGTGGACCGCCCCATTCCGATAGACGATGGGTTTGACCACGATTAGGCCCTCCCGGGACAGCAGGTCGAAGATCCGTCCCATCTCGGAGTCTGGTTCCGGGTCGAGGCTGAGAAAACAGTAGGTCTGTCCGCTACGCGATTCGTGGATGTCGAACTCCTCGATGGATTCCAGGTCGCCAAGTGCCTGTTCGAAGGCCTCCGGGTCTGCGTCCGTCTCCAGGAGTGCGGTGGGTCTGGACCCGTCGCCGAGGTTCCAGTCCAGCAGTCGGGTCATGTCGCCCCCGGGCGGATCGGCGAAGAGGTCGAAGATGGGCGGGGCGAACCCCTCGCGTGGCCGACCAGTCATACGGACCTGCTGCATGCACGGGACGGGGACCGGGTCGAGTATAAACCACCCGGACATCCGGTGCAGAAAGGCCAAGCGACACAGAAGCCAACATGGCGTATGGACGCCGACGGGGAGGTCTCGATCACCGCTGAGGACCTATCGCGGACCTTCGGCGCGGTGACTGCGGTAGACGGGGTGGACCTGTGCCTCCAGGGCCCCCAGATCCTCGGCCTGGCCGGGCCCAACGGCTCGGGCAAGACTACGCTCATCCGCTTACTCCTCGGCCTGCTCAAACCCACCACCGGGCGGTCCTGGCTCGACGGCACACCGTCCCTCGACCTCGCGGCCTCGGATCGGGAACGGCTCGGGTACATGCCCCAGACTGAGGCCGTCTACCGCGACCTCACTGTCCGGACCAACGTGGAGTTCTTCGCCCAATTATACGGCGTCCCGGACCGGGCCGCGGCCGCCGAGGACGCCCTCGCGCTCGTCGACCTCCAGGAGCGGGCGGATTCGCGGGTCGCGGCGCTCTCCGGCGGGATGATCCGCCGTGCGAGCCTCGCTGCCGCCCTGGTTCACGATCCCGATATCCTGATCCTCGACGAACCGACGGTCGGCCTCGACCCGGCGCTGCGGGCGGAGATGTGGGAGACCTTCCGGTCGCGCCGGGACCAGGGAACCCTCGCGCTGGTCTCGACGCACTACCTCGGCGAAGCCCGGAACTGCGACCGCGTCCTCTTCCTTCGGGACGGGGCGGTCCTCGACCTCGACACGCCCGAGGCGTTCCTGCAACGGACCAGGACCGAAGACCTGGAGGGTGCCTTCCTCGAACTCCTCGGGAAGGATGGAGAGGACCGACGATGATTCGGGGGGCGAGACCGGTCGCTCGTCGACTGCTTCGCGGTCTCAGGGGGGATCGGCGTACACTGGCGCTCGTGGTGGTCGTTCCGGTCTTCGTCATCTGGTTGTTCGGGGAGATATTCGACCGCCCCCAGGTCGCCGCCCCCGCCCTGCTCGGGGTCTTCGTGTTCTTGCTGACCTACATCCTGACCGCAATCGGGTTCCTCCGGGAGCGGACCGCCGGGACCCTGGAGCGCCTGCTCGTCTCGCCCATCTCCCGGAACGGGCTGGTCGTCGGCTACGTCATCGGGTTCGGATACCTAGCGGTCGTCCAGTCGCTACTCCTCGCGGTCTCGGGGGTGATCTTCCTCGAGATCGAGTTCGAACACGCCGTCTGGCTCTTCCTGCTCATCGAACTGTTGGGCGCCCTGACCGCGCTCGGGATCGGGATCGTGTTCTCCCTGTTCGCCCAGAACGAGTTCCAGGTGATGCAGTTCATCCCCGCCATTATCACGCCCCAGGTCATCCTCGGCGGGGCCTTCGTCCCGGTCGAGGACATGCCCGGATATCTCGAACTCGTGGCCCGATTGCTGCCGATCACCTACCTCATCGACGGAATGCAATACGTCATCGCCGACCAGGGGACCGCGGGGGACTTCTGGTTCGCGATCCTGGTCCTTGCTATCTATACCCTCGCCTCGATCGTTGCGGCGTCACTCGTGATCAGGCGGGCGGGGTAACCACGGCGAGCGAGGGCTGGGCCGATACGCTCATCCGAGCGACGGCCTGTCCCAGCCCCGTTATCTAGTGTGCGTTCCGGTCTGGCCAGGACTGGAGCTGGGCGGTAAAGATGGCCCAGTAGCGCCACTGTCCGGCATGAGCGAAGAATCGTCCCTGCGACCGCTCACTCTTGCTCGTAGGCCTCGGCGCGGCGCTCGATCTGTCGACCCAGGGCGCCGAGGAACTCGAGGAGGAACCCGAGTCCCCGTTTCACGTCCTCGTCGCGCATCTTGGAGACGGCGCCGAGCATGCCCACGGCCTGGGGGTCCTCGAAGGCGTCTGCCTCGTCCATCGCGTCCATCATCGCCTGCAGGGTGCGGACCGTATTCGGCTGGGTCGCGCCGTCCGCGACCATCCCGAGGTCGTTTGCCAGACTCCCCAGGGCCATGACCATCTCGTCGTCGAGGGCCTCCGCCACCAGCGAGATGGCGGTCGCGGCCTGGGTCAGATCCTCGAGGGTCCCGTCCTGCTGGAGTTCGAGGAGCGTCTCCGCCGCGTCCTCGATGGCTGCCGATTCGGCTTCGAGGGCTTCGATATCTTCTGCCATCGTTACATCACTCCCTTGGCGGTGAGCCAGTAGGCCTCATTGTACCCGAGTTTGGACCAGTGCAGGAAGGGGTTCTCGTCACGCACGACCGGCTCCCGGCCGTAGCCGAACTCGATGAACGTCCCCTCCTCGGTCCCGGCCTCGATGAAGCAGATCGTCTTCCCGTGGAACCTGGCCGTGGGGACCTGTCCACGTACCTGGCTCGCGATTCGGGAGACGACGGTCCCCGAGGCGTAGTGGGCCACGCTGCCGGCCTTGCTCGTGGGGATGTTCGTCACGTCGCCGACACCGTAGACGTCCGGGGCGTGATCGGATTCGAGGGTGTTCTTATCGACCTCCATCCAGTCCTCGCCCAGTCCAGCCTCCTGGATGAGGGGCGCGGGCTCGAACTCGGGAACTCCCACGAGCATGTCGTAGTCGAGTTCCTTGTCCTCGAGGGTCTGGATGGTGCCGTTCTCGACCGACTCCACGTTGAAGAACGTCTTGGTGTCGATGTCGCGTTCCTCGAAGCGGGGAACCATCCATTCGGCCACGGGCTTGACCCCGTGAAGGCGCATGATCGGGTAGGTGTACGTGATGTCGATGTCCTCACGCACACCCCGCTCGCGGAACCACTGGTCGGCGATCATCGGGAACTCGACCGGTGCGGCCGGACACACGTGCGGAGTGCCGATGACCGAGAGCACCAGGTGCCCCTCGTCGAAGTCGGCGAGGGCGTCCCGGAGGCCCTCGGCGGCCTCCGGACCGTAGAAGTGGTGGCCATCCTCGCCCGGGCCGAGTCCGGGCGTCTTCTCCGGCCGGGGTATCGCACCAGTGGCCACGACGAGGTAGTCGTAGTGGAGCCGATCGCCCGCGGACAGCGAGACGGACTTCCCGCCCGTGTCGATGTCCGTGACCCGGTCGTAGACCAGGTCCACGCGCCGGTCGACGAGATCGACGAGCGACCGTTCGGCGTCGGCCAGCTCCTTCTCGCCGAAGGGCACGTAGAGGAAGATCGGTTTGTAGACATGGGTGGGGGTCTCGTTCACCAGCGTGATCTCGACCTCGCCGGCGTCGATCTCGCGCCGTAGCTCGTCGGTCAACCGGTTGGCGGTAACCGTGCCTCCGGATCCCCCACCCACGATGACGATTCGCTCTGTCATATCAGGTCTTCTTCACGTAGATCGAGTAGTACTCGCCCTCGTCTTTGATATCGAGGAGTTCGTGTCCGGCCTCCTCGACCCACTCGGGCACGTCGTTCTTCGAGCCCTCGTCGCCTGTCAGCAGGGCGACGACGGTACCCTCGTCTACCTTCTTGATCTTGCCGATGAGGTCCATGAGTGGACCCGGGCAGGCTGCGCCGCGTGCGTCGACCGTTTCGTCCGCTTCGAATTCTGATTCGCTCATTGTTGGGTTGGTATGGTGTTAGCGTGGGTTGTCCACAATCCTCGTTGTCACACGAAGATGATCTGCTTGTCCTTCGCACGGTTCAGAAAGCCGGAGACCCCGAGCGTGTCGTCGAAGACATCGGCGTAATCATCGAGGTCGGTCCCCAACAGGTCCATGGCCAGTTCGCAGGCGTAGACCGTCAGCGGACCGATGGCCTTTGCTTTCTCCATCTGCTCGGTGAAAAGCGGCACCGAGACGTCCTCGGCCGAAAGCATCGCTTCGGCGACCCGACCGCCTTCGAAATCCATCTCCTCGATGGTGTCGGTCTCGAAGGCGTTCAGCCCGTTCATGGTCACGAAGACCTCGACGGGGATGTCGGAAGAGGCGGCGACGCTGGCGATCATGCTGACCGCCTGAACGCGTTCGATCTCCTCCGAAGCGAGGACGACTGCATATCCGTTCATTGTAGCTCCCACAGGTCGATATGAGGCTAGGGGATTAGTAATGTGTTTCTATTCCAAGATTGTGGGAACATAATGTACTCTTCGTGATGGATATTCGAATCATGGTGTTGCTACTCTAATGCAATTCTTTGCCGGGCGAAATAAACCAAACCGGTTGTGTCTGCCGGCTATTCGGGCTTGAGCCCGGCGCCTTCGATGCGCATCACGGCCTCGCCATCGGCGAGATTCGGTGCGTCAACCAGTCTGACGATGCGTTTGTCGCCTTTGGACTTCCGCAGGTAGATCCGGAACGTGGAGGTGTGTCCCAGGATGTTTCCGCCGATCGGTTTTGTGGGATCCCCGAAAAAGGCGTCCGGATTCGACTGAACTTGGTTGGTGACGACGACGGCAGTGTTGTATAGATCGCCGATTCGCATCAGGTCGTGGAGGTGCTTGTTGAGCTTCTGCTGGCGGTCGGCGAGTTCCCCACGGCCAACGTACTCCGCCCGGAAGTGGGCGGTGAGCGAGTCCACGGAGAGCATCCGGACCGGCCATTCGGTGTCTTCGTGTTCGGCGGCGACCTCCTTTGCCTTCTCGGCGAGGAGGATCTGGTGGTTGGAGTTGAAGGCCTTGGCGACGTGGATCTTGTCGAGAACGTCCTGGATGAGTTCCTCCATGGCGTCCTCGTCGTCGGGTCCCCCTTCGATATCGCGATCGGCCATCGTGGCCTCGATGGCGTCGTCTTCCAGCCCCCGGACCATATCGTCTATCCGCTCGGGCCGGAACGTGTCCTCACTGTCGACAAAGATCGCGCTCCCCGAGAGCCCGCCGTGTTCCTGGGGTAGTTGTACGTTGACGCAGAGCTGATGGGTGATCTGGGACTTCCCCGAGCCGAACTCCCCGTAGACTTCCGTGATGGATTGGGTCTCGGAGCCGCCGCCGAGCAACTCGTCCACCTCGGGAACGTTCCAGGTAAGCTTCCCGATCTGCTTGCGGCGCTCCAGGACGTCCATCCCGGTCTCGAACCCGCCGACGTCGGCGGCCTGCCGTGCGGCGTTTACGATGTCCGCCGCTGTCGATTCGCCCACGTCCGCCGTATTCGAGAGCTCCCCCGGAGACGCGACCGCCAGACTCTGGAAGGATTCGAAGCCCGCGTCTTTCAACTTCTCGGCGGTCGCCGGTCCGACACCCGGAAGGTTCTCGAGATCCGCATCGGTTGCCATGTACTACGACGTATTCCGGGTCCACCCATAAACCCTCGTATACAGCGTAGTGAAAGTATTATCGATGGACGGCGTACTGGCGCTGTCGGGAGGGGAGCGAAGGTTCTTCCGGGAGGACTGGATTCCAGTGGACCACGGGCCGGAGCCGAGCCTGGACAGCCCTTCGCACACTGATCGGACC
>CAZQNH010000071.1:0-10381 GCA_964594685.1 uncultured Halobacteriales archaeon | reverse complement strand
GGATCGGTCACGGAAACTCGCCGCGCGTCGAAACAGGTTCGCCACCATTCAAGGTCGGTGAACTCCTACATGTACCGCATGGCAGATACGGACCCATTCGGCGCGATCCGGGAACTCGAACTCGACGGGGAGACGTACAAGATGGCGGATCTCACCGCTCTCGAGGAGCAGGGGCTCTGCGATCTCGAATCCCTTCCAGTGAGCATACGCATCCTCATCGAGTCGGTCCTCCGGCACGTCGACGGGGAGAATATCACGGCAGAAGACGTTGAGAACGCGGCGTCTTGGGCGCCCGATGTCCCCGACGCCGAAGTCCCCTTTACCCCTTCCCGCGTCGTCCTCCAGGACCTGACGGGCGTTCCGGCGGTGGTCGACCTGGCTGCCCTCCGCTCGGCAGCCGAACGGAAGGGTCGGGACCCGACCGTGGTCGAACCGGAGATCCCGGCAGACCTGGTCATCGACCACAGCGTCCAGGTCGACTACTACGGGTCGGAGACGGCCTTCCAGAAGAACGTCGAGATGGAGTACGAACGCAATGCGGAGCGCTACCGCGCCATCAAGTGGGCCGCGAACGCCTTCGACGACTTCAACGTCGTCCCGCCGGGTACCGGCATCGTCCACCAGGTCAACCTCGAGTATTTGGGCCAGGTCGTCCACGAGCGCGAGCAGGGCGGCGCGGAGTGGCTGTTCCCCGATACGCTTGTCGGGACCGACAGCCACACCCCGATGATCGGCGGCATCGGCGTGGTCGGATGGGGCGTCGGTGGCATCGAGGCCGAAGCCGCGCTGCTCGGCCAACCGATCACGATGAAACTCCCCGAGGTCGTCGGGGTGAAGTTGACCGGCGAAATGCCGGAGGGCGCCACCGCGACCGACCTCGTCCTGCACGTCACCGAGAAGCTCCGGGAGGTCGGGGTCGTCGACCGCTTCGTCGAGTTCTACGGCCCGGGCGTCGCCGAGTTGACCGTCGCCGACCGGGCGACCATCTCCAACATGGCTCCCGAACAGGGCTCGACCATCAGCATGTTCCCGGTCGACGAGGCCACCCTCGATTACCTCGAATTGACGGGGCGGGACCCCGAGCACATCGAAGTGGTCAAGGAGTACCTCGAAGCCCAGGGGCTCTTCGGAGAACAGAACCCCGACTACACCGAGGAGGTCGAACTCGACCTGGGCACCATCGAGCCGAGCCTCGCCGGTCCGAGCGAACCGGACCAGCGCATCCCGATGGGCGACATGAAGTCTCACTTCCGCGGGCTGGTCGCAGAGGAGTTCGGGGACGAGGTCGATGCTGATGAGGAAGCGATCGCCAGGTGGGTCGGCGAGGGGGGCCAGGACCAGACGGCCACGGACGGCGGTTCTCGGGCCAGCGCGGTACACCGTGAGGAGGTCGACGTCGGGGCGCTCAACGAGAAATACGAGATCGAGATGCCGAACGGTCGGACCTCGGAGTTCGGCCACGGCTCCATCGCGGTCAGCGCCATCACGAGCTGTACGAACACCTCGAACCCATCGGTGATGATCGCCGCAGGCCTGCTCGCTCGGAACGCCGTCGAAGCCGGGATCGACGTCCCGCCGCACGTCAAGACCAGCCTCGCTCCGGGGAGCAAGGTCGTCACGGAGTATCTGGCGGAATCCGGTCTTCTCGATGACCTCGAGGCACTCGGGTACCACGTGGTCGGCTACGGGTGTACGACCTGTATCGGGAACGCTGGTCCCCTGCCGGAACCCGTCGAGGCGGCAATCGACGCGCACGACCTCTGGGCGACCAGTGTGCTCTCCGGCAACCGGAACTTCGAGGCGCGGATCCACCCGAAGATCCGCGCGAACTATCTCGCCAGCCCGCCCCTGGTTGTGGCTTACGGGCTCGCGGGCCGAATGGACATCGACCTCGAACAGGACCCCATCGGATACAACCCCAACGGCGAAGCCGTCTATCTCGAGGACATCTGGCCGGATCAGGAGGAGGTCCACGAGATCATGACCGACTCCGTCCACAGCGACATGTTCGCGGAGAAGTACGACTCGGTCTTCGAGGGCGACGACAACTGGGAGGCCCTCGATGCCCCCACCGGGGACGTCTACGAGTGGGACGAGGACTCGACCTACATCCGGGAACCGCCCTTCTTCAAGGACTTCCCGATCGAGAAGCCCGGGGTCGATGACATCGAGGACGCCCGCTGTCTCATGACACTCGGGGATACGGTCACCACCGATCACATCAGTCCGGCCGGACCGTTCGGTCCGGACCTGCCGGCCGGCCAATGGCTCATGGATCACGGCGTGGAGCCGGGTGATTTCAACACCTACGGCTCCCGACGTGGCAACCACGAGGTGATGATGCGCGGGACCTTCGCCAACGTCCGCATCGAGAACCAGATGCTTGACGGAACGGAAGGCGGGTATACCATCCACCATCCGACCGGCGAGGAGACGACGGTCTACGACGCGGCCCAGCGGTACGAAGAAGCGGATACCCCGCTTGTGGTCCTCTCGGGCATCGAGTTCGGGACCGGGTCGAGCCGCGACTGGGCGGCGAAGGGGACAGACCTGCTGGGGATCCGCGCCACGATCGCGGAGAGCTACGAGCGCATCTACCGCGATAATCTCATCGGGATGGGTGTGCTGCCACTTCAGTTCGAGGAAGGGGACTCCTGGCAGTCACTTGGGCTCGACGGCACCGAGTACTACACAATCTCCGGTCTCGGGAGCGGGCTCGAGCCCGACGCCGAACTCCAGGTCACGGCGGAGAAGACAGATGGCACGACCGTCGAATTCCCGGTCACGGCCCAGGTCGGGACGCCCGCAGGCGTGTCCTACATCGAGCACGGCGGGATCCTGCATTTCGTGCTCCGCCGGATGCTGACCGAGAACTGAGACCGGTAATTTCTCCCCCTTTTCCAGGTTTTTCTCGTCTCGGGTCCCCGCATCACCTTCCCCGCTCGGCCATGGCTGACCGCTATTTGCCCTCGCGTCTCAGTGGTTGTCTCCCCAGGAACAGTCCCCCAACCTTTCTTGGAGCCGTTCCGTCACGCTGTCTCTGGAGCCCTATCAGCCTCTCCCGGGTCAATCCCCGCAGTCTCTTCGGGAGCCCACAGAACCGCCACTCCCATACATTAGCTGCGAGCGCCCTCCACGTTGGAAAGACATTCGGAGCCACACGGTTCCCTGTTCGTCAGTAATTATCGCGCCGCGCGCACGGTGCTGGAGACCCCAGTTAACGGGAGAGGCGATCGCCCGGCCTGGCCGATGTTTACAACCAAGGGCCCCACAGGGATGGTATGAGCGAAGCGGACGTTATCGAACGCACCGACGAACCCGTCACGGTCTCCTCGCTCCTGTCGGACCTTCGGGCCCTCGGCGTCGAGGCCGGGGATACCCTCCTCGTCCACGCCTCCCTTTCCTCGCTGGGCTGGGTCAGCGGCGGCGCCCAGGCGGTCCTCGAGGCCCTGATGCGGGCGATCTCCCGGTCGGGCACGGTGGTGATGCCGACCTTCACCGGTCAGTTGTCGGATCCCGCGGACTGGAACAACCCCCCTATCCCCGAAGAATGGATCCCGACGATCCACCAGACACGCCCGGCGTTTCGACCCCAGGTGACCCCGACGCGGGGTGTTGGAGCCGTCGCCGAATGCTTCCGGACGTATCCTGATGCCATCCGAAGTCGCCATCCCGAGTACTCCCTCGCCGCCTGGGGGGCCGAGGCCGAACGCGTGATCGACGAGCATTCACTGGAGGCCGGTTTGGGCCCAGAATCACCGCTGGGCCGCATTTACGAACTCGATGGAGACGTCCTGCGGCTGGGGACGAGCCACGAGACGAATACGTCCTTCCACCTCGCGGAGTACCGCGCCGATATCCCCAGTGGGACGCAGACCCATCGGGCACCGCTCCGCCGCGACGGCGAGCGGGTCATGGTCGAGTACGACATCCTCGACATCGACGCGAGCGATTTCGCGGATCTGGGCGCCGATTACGAGCGGGAGATGGGCAGTCGGACCGGTTCGGTCGGGCTCGCCACCGCGGGCCTCGCCAGCCAACGCTCGCTCGTGAACTACGCCGAAGAGTGGCTGGAACAGCACCGGTAGCCGGAGTTCCCCCGGGCAGCACACGGACACCCCGGATCCTGTCGCGTGACAAACGTATTTGGCAACACAGCGCCAAGTTTTCGAACGGAGCAACAGCCCGCGGGGAAGGGGCCGGCCAGGCACCCATGAGCGTCACGATCCCGGATTCCGAACCCGATGGGGTCGCCGTCGCGATCAGGGGCGCCCAGGCCGTCGTGATCGCGACGATCGCCAATACGTTCCTGCTCTCGGTGGTGTTGCTCGTCGACGCCGTCGAACCTTTCGACCCGCTCGAGTATCCCTCGGTGGTGGTTCTGACCGCTTTCGGGGTCCTGGGTGGTACCGTCGTCTACTGGGTGCTCGTCCAGTGGAAGCCGAACCCGGACGAGTACTTCGTGTGGATCGCCGTCGTCGTCCTGTTGGTCTCGTACATCCCTGACATCGGACTACTCGTTCGTAATCCAGCGGCGACGATTCCGGGTGTCGCCATCCTCATGACGATGCATACGATCGCCGCCGCGGTCTCCATCGGGTTCTTGACCGAACTGGGGTGGTAAGTCTCCCGAGGAGCGACTGGTCTCCCCGGGGTCTCCTGTTCTGCCAGCGGTCGCCTGTTGAACCCGGGTCCGCTGTTCTCCCTTCCCTGTGGCTCGGTACCACCCGGGACGGACATCAGTGCGTTCATTTCCACCCTGCGTGAACTCCCGGTGTGACGGAACGGGATTCCCGGACCAGCATGCTGGTCCTGGCCTCGGCGGGGAACCTCAGCCAGCTCGGGGCCCGGATGCTCATCAGCCCGCTGGTCCCGGCCATCATGGTGACATTCGGGGTCACGAAGAGTCGGGTGGGTCTGGTGCTCACCGGGATGTGGGCGGTCTACGCCCTCTTCCAGTACCCGGGTGGGACCCTCGGGGACCGGTTCGACGAGCGACGCATGCTATTCGTGGCCCTGGTCTTTACCGCGGCGATGCCGGTCTTGATCGGGGTCGCGCCCACCTTTGGCGTGTTCGGGATCTTCGTCCTCCTGCTGGGGGCCGGAGCCGGACTCTACTTCCCCGTCGCCTCCTCGATGTTGACCAAACGATACGAGGGCACGGGGCAGGCCCTCAGCATCCTGACCGCCGGGGGCTCCATCGCGGGACTGATCTATCCGGCTGCCGCCGGCTTCCTGGTCGTCGCGGTCGGCTGGCGGCTCACGATGGCCGGTGGCGGACTCGTCGCCTTCGCGGTCCTCGTCGGCGGCATCCTCTTCACCCGGTCGTCGGACGGGGCGTCCGATGAATCCCCGGTCGACTGGCTCTCGCCGGGAGAGATGGTCGGGATCCTCAGACGCCCGGGAGTGGCGGTGACGGTCGCGCTATCGATCGGATTCGGGTTCACCTGGCAGGGCCTCTCCTCGTTTTTCCCCACGTTCCTCTACGAGTACTGGGCGCTCTCCGAGACCGCGGCCGGGGTGGCGTTCGGTGGGCTCTATCTCCTCTCCTCGCTGGCTCAACCGGCCGTCGGTCGGCTCTCCGACGCCTTCGACCGAGACGTGGCGATGCTCACCAGTGCGACACTTGCGGGGGGCGGACTGTTGGTCCTGCTCTTTGCCCCCTCGCTCCCGTTCGTCATCGTCGGGGTGGTGGTGCTGGGCCTCGGGGTCAGCTGGCCGGGGGTGGTCCAGGCGCGGATCATGGATCACTTCGGGGACGCCGAACGCGGCCAGGGCTTTGGCTTCATCAGGGCGGTGTACATGCTCGGCGGGTCGCTGGGAAGCGTGGTCGTCGGGACCCTGGCGGACGCGCTCGGTTGGCCGGTGGCCTACGGGCTCCTCGTCGGGTTTCTCACCCTGATCGTCCTCTACCTGGTGGGAACGCGATTCCGGTCGGCCGGACCCGCGGAAGCCTGACTTGATACGGGGGTCGGTGAAGGCGGGACCGGCGCGGCACAGTGCCCGTCCCGCGCGAAAGTCCAATAGGTTATTAACTAATACAAGCATAGTTTCGTTCATATGGCAGTGAGGGTCCGGAGCGTGAGCTGGAGTGCCGTGCTCGCGGTGCTGCTCTTCGTGACCGTCACGATAAGCGCGGGCATCGGGCCAGTATCGATCCCGCCCGAGGTGACACTCAAGGTCCTCCTCAATGCGCTCGCCGTCCCGACATCGGTCTCGGTGGCGTCGACGTCGCTGGTGAGCATCGGCGGGATCTCGGTTCCGGCCCCGCTTTTCACCTACACGCCCATCTTCGAGTTTTCCATCCCCGAGACCCACACCGTCATCGTGTGGAACATTCGGATGCCGCGTATCGCTTTGGGGGCGCTCGTGGGTTTCGCACTCGCGGCGGCCGGCGCCGTGATGCAGGGCTTCTTCCGGAACCCGATGGCTGACCCTTCGATCATCGGTGTCTCCTCGGGCGCGGCTGTCGGTGCGGTGGCGGCGATAACCCTCCCGATACCCCTCGGCCTTCATTCGGCCGCGTTCCTGACTGGATTGCTGACCGCGTTCGGGGTCTACCTCATCGCGACGGAGAACGGCCGCACCCCCGTTGCCACACTCTTGCTCGCGGGCATCGCGGTCCAGACCTTCCTCGGGGCAGTGATCTCCTACATGCTGGTCCGGAGCGGGGAAACCCTCCAGCAGGCGGTCTTCTGGCTGATGGGCCACCTCCACAACGCCGACTGGGGGGAGGTCGGCTTCGCGATCATTTTCGTGCCTGTCTTCTTCGTCATCCTCATGTGGTATAGCGAGGACCTCAACGTGCTCCTGCTGGGCGAGGAGGACGCCGCCAACCTGGGGATCGAGGTCGAGCGCACGAAACGCATCTTGCTCGGTGTCTCGACGCTCATCACCGCCGCCGCGGTCGCGGTCTCGGGGGTTATCGGCTTCGTGGGCCTCATCGTGCCCCACATGATGCGGCTGGTCGTGGGTCCGGACCATCGCATCCTCCTGCCGACCAGTGCGATCGCGGGGGCGACCTTCCTCGTCGCCACCGACACCATCGCCAGAACCGGGGCGGCAGAGATCCCTGTGGGTATCGTGACGGCGGCACTCGGCGCTCCCTTCTTCCTCTTCCTCCTTAGGCGCCGGGAGGTGCACGCATTATGATGGGGGCGGTCCGCCGGGCGATCGACCGGTTCGCGGGGACGGGACCGTCCAGTGGAGCGTCGACGGGGACGGCATCGGAGGAAACCATCGTCGAAGTCTCGGACGTGAGCATCACGCTTGGCAAGGTGGCCGCCCTCGACTCGGTGTCGGTCGAGGTCGAGCCGGGCGAGTTCCTGGGGATCATCGGTCCGAACGGCGCCGGGAAGACCACGCTCCTGCGAACCATCAGCGGGATATTGACGCCCGAGACCGGTCGAATCCGCGTCGACGGCCGCGACATCCAGGGGCTGTCTTCCAGTGCGGTCAGCCGGCTGGTCGCTGTGGTGCCCCAGGAGACGAACCTCGCTTTCGACTTCGACGTGCGGGACATCGTCGCGATGGGACGGACGCCCTACCGGAGCCGTCTCTCCTGGGGCGAACCACCTGACGAGGAGGTGGTGGAGTGGGCGCTCGGCGAGACCCGGATCAAGTCACTTGCGGACCGGGGGATCAGCGAGGTAAGCGGCGGCGAGCGACAGCGGGTCCTCCTCGCACGCGCGCTCGCTCAGGATACCCCGGTCCTGTTGCTCGACGAGCCGACCGCGAGTCTCGACATCAATCATCAGGTCCGCACCCTCGAGATGGTTCGGTCGCTGGTCGACGACGCGGGCAAGACCGTCATGGCGCCGATTCACGACCTGAACCTCGCGGCTCACTACTGTGATCGGTTGCTGTTGCTCTCTGAGGGCCGCCGGACCGCGTTGGGGGCCCCCGAGACGGTCCTTACCGAGGCCAATCTCGAGTCGGCGTTCGGCACGGAGGCCATCGTGACGAATCATCCGGTGACCGGCTCGGTGTACGTCATGGCGCTGCCCGCCGGTGCCAT
This sequence comes from uncultured Halobacteriales archaeon, assembly GCA_964594685.1. Lineage (GTDB taxonomy): Archaea > Halobacteriota > Halobacteria > Halobacteriales > Halobacteriaceae > Halodesulfurarchaeum. The sequence goes on along the minus strand of CAZQNH010000071.1, from coordinate 2,364 downwards.
CGAGACCACGAAGCCACACGTCCACGTCATCGGCGGTGGGGGAACGGCAGCCCGACTCCTTTATCTCCTGTCAGCGGCTGGGTACGAGGTGACGACCGGGGCCCTCAACGAGGGGGACGCCGACCTCGAGACCGCACGGTTGTTGGGTATCGATGCGGTGACGCTGGAGCCGTATGCGCCGATAGACGACGCGACTTTCAAGCGGGTCAAACAGCGGGTGGCGGAGGCCGCTGTCACGGTCGTGGCCGACGTCGAGATCGGGGAAGGAAACCTGCCGAATCTCCGCGCGGCCCAGGCAGCGGACGACGTCGTGGTGGTCGCCGAGCGCCCGTTCGAGGACCGGAACTACAGCGGGGTCAGGGGCGAATCGGTGTACGAGTCCCTTCTCAGTCAAGGCGTTCGCACGGAGATGGCGGATGTCCTCCGAACCGTCGCCGAACTCGTCGACGGGGTCGATCCGGAAGACCCGGCGGCGACGGAATCTGCCCAGATATTCCCCGACGACGACGGTGCGGAACCGCCGCCTCAACGGGAGCCCGATGACGGCTGAGGACCAGATTCGTCGTCGGCTCTTGCCCGGTGGCACATCGGCGTCTCAGTGCCTAGTTTCAAGCTGGTGACCGGCGAACTAGCCGATATGTCCTTCGGGGACCGAAAGAAGGCCGTCGATTGCATGAATACGAGCTGCAAGTACAACAGCTCGCGGACCTGTGGCTACCCCGGCCGCTTGGTCATCGATGCGGACGGCGAGTGTGAACAAGAAACGGACCCGTTCAACCGCGGTCAGTTCCCCTGAACGGATGGCCGAGACACAGATCGCCATACTCGGCTGTGGATACGTCGGACTCGAACTCGCTCGACAGCTTCGGGGCGAGTATCGGGTGGTCGGGGTCCGGCGGTCGGATTCGGGGCTCGCTCGCATCCGGGAGGCGGGCGTCGATGCGGTTCGAGCCGATGTGACGGACCCCGATGATATGGCTGCACTCCCCGAGGCGGATGTCGTGGTGTACGCCGCGAGCGCGAGCGGTGGCGAGGACGCGCGAACGATTTACCATACGGCCCTCGAGCAAACGATCGAGGCGTATGCCGCCCGTGCCCATTCCCCGGACCGTTTCGTGTACACGTCGAGTACCGGCGTCTACGGTGACGCCGATGGGGCGTGGGTCGACGAGACCACCACTATCTACCCCGATACCGAACGCCAGCAGATCCTCCTCGACGCGGAGGAACTGGTCCTTGAGCGGGCACCGGAGCACGGTATCGACGGGACGGTCGTCCGGTTCGGGGGGCTCTATGGTCCCGACCGGTACCGACTCGACCGGTATCTCGACGGCCCCGTCACCGAGGGGTATCTCAACCTGGTCCACCGGGATGATGCCGCCGGGGCGGTCGGGTTCCTTGTCGATACCGAGGCGGCCAGGAACGATATCGTCAACGCCGTCGACACCGAACCGCTCGAGAAGTGGGCGTTTGCGGACTGGCTCGCCGCGGAGTGCGGCGTTGACTCGCCCCCGAAAGAGACCGTCGAGGAGCGACTCACCGAGGACGTTTCCCCGGCGGCCGAACACCGGATCCGGGCCAACAAGCGCTGTTCGAGCGAGAAACTCCGAGAGCTCGGCTACGCGTTCGCCTATCCGACCGCCCATGCGGGCTACCGACCGGCGATCGAGGACTATCGGGCCCGACAATCCTCGGCGTAACCACGACGGACACCCGTCTTCTATGACACGGTTCTCACGGAGAAGCGGGCCGCACTCCGCTCTCTCACCGAAACAACGCTATCGGCCTCGCTACGCCATCCCGAGGCTCCGGAAGTAGGCGAGGGCCGGTCGGTCCCGGACAGCGGCGAGGTCCTCTTCGTCCTCGATAGCGTCCGCGATCCGGGACAGGAGATGCCCCCGAAGCGCGACCCAGTTTGTCCCGAGGAGCGTTCGCTCGGTATCCGTCGCCGGCAGCCAGTAACACTCCCCGACTGACTCGGCCGCGCTTGCGGCCGCGATCGCGATCGCCGTCGTATTCGCCGGGATCCGATCGAAGGCCTTGGCGACGGCCGAGAGTTGATCCGTCGTGAGGGCAATCAGCGCCAGGGCGTACCCGTCCGAAAGGGCGTCCCGAGTCTGCGCCACGAACCCGAGTTCCCGGCTCACCGCCTGCCGGGTCTCTTTACGTGTCAGTTCCCCCGGCGAGAGACCGAGTCGTTCCGCGCGGGCTCGGAGCACGTCGACGTCGGAGAAGGGACAGTCGTACCCCACGAGTTCGGTCGACGCGCTCACCAACCCGAATCCCGGCGAAAGAATCTTCCAATCCACATCGACACGGTCGCGAAGCGACGCCACGGCGTCCTTCACCCGTTCGTGCTCACGT
>CAZQNH010000070.1:0-10920 GCA_964594685.1 uncultured Halobacteriales archaeon | reverse complement strand
CCGAGGTCGAGTTCGATGGACTCACCGGAGTCCTTCTGGGCCTGGATCTCGCCCGGGTCACTGGATTCGAGTGCTTGAAGCACCGCGCCCGCCTCGTCGCGGAACTCGGGGCCGATCTTCGACTCATCTGGGTCGATACCCGTCGGGACCAACTCGACGTCGGGGCGACCGGTCTCCATCCGGATCGGCGCGTTCACCGTCTCGCTCAGGTCGTAGGTGTCGACGCCGCGGGGCGGCTCCGACTCGAAGTACAGCTCGACGCGTTCGAGTTCCTGGTTCAGCGCGATGCCCTGGTCGGACTTCCAGGCTCTGACCGTCCGGGCGGCCTCCGCGATGATCTCGCCGACGGTCTCGGCTTCCTCGTCCCTGACCTCGACTTCGGGCCACGCGGCCCGGTGCACGCTGCCCTCCGTCCCGGGAAGGTGCTGCCAGATCTCCTCGGCGACGAAAGGACTGAAGGGGGCGAGCATCCGGACAGACGCCGAGAGCACCTCGTAGAGGGCGGCCTGAGCTGCCTTCCGCTCCCCCGGTCGGCCAGTGTAGAGCCGACCTTTGACGAGTTCGAGGTAGTCGTCGGCGACCTCGTTCCAGACGAACTCCCGGAGCAGCCGGATTCCGCGGTCGAATCGGTGCTCGTCCATCGCGGCCTGGGTTTCCTCGGTGACGGTCGCGAGTCGCGACCGGATCCAGGTGTCCGAATCGCGGTAGGCCGGCGCCCGTATCTCGGGGGTACGCTCGTCGAAGTGTCCCGAGGCGAACTGGAAGATGTTCCAGAGTTTGGTGATAAAGCGTGAGGCGGATTTCACCTCCTTCCACTGGAACTGCACGTCGGAGCCGGGCTGGCCGCCGATGGCCATCGCCTGTCGGAAGGCGTCGGCGCTGTGCTCCGCTATGGCCTCGTCCGGCGCCACCACGTTCCCCCGGGATTTTGACATCTTATGGCCGTCGGGCCCGAAGACCATCCCGTTGATCAACGCGGTGTCCCACGGTCGCTCGTTCTCGAGGGCAGCGGTGCGGAGGAGCGTGTAGAACGCCCACGTGCGGATGATGTCGTGGCCCTGCTCGCGAAGCGCAACCGGTTCGAACTCGTCCTCGGGCCAGCCCGCGACGTGCATCGCCGAGATCGAGGAGTCCATCCAGGTATCCATGACATCGGTCTCCCCGTGCCAGTCCTCGGCCCCGCATTCGGGACAGGCGTTGACTGCCGGGGTCTCGTCGGTCGGTTCCACCGGAAGTTCCTCGACATCCGCGATCTCCCAGTGACCACATTCCCCACATTCCCAGGCCGGGATCGGTGTGGCGAAGACTCGCTGTCGGGAGATGACCCAGTCCCAATCCATCCCCTCGGTCCACTCCTCGAGGCGGGCGTACATGTGCTCCGGGATCCAGTCGACCGCCCGGGCTTGTTCGAGGATCTCGTCCTGGTTGACCTCGACGAACCACTGCTCCTTGGAGAGGATCTCGATCGGGGTGTCACACCGCCAGCAGACGCCCACGGACTGCTCGGTGGCTTCGGTATCCTGGAGATGGCCCTGTTCCTCGAGGGCCTTCGGAATTTCCGCTTTTGCCTCCTCGATGGTGAGGCCCTCGAACTCGCCGGCGAGCTCGTCGAGGTGGCCGTCTTCGGTGAACACCGGTCGGAGTTCGAGATCATAGTTGGCCCACCAGTCGACGTCCTGTTTGTCCCCGAACGTGGAAACCATGACCGCCCCGGTCCCGAAGTCGGGGTCGACCGCATCGTCCGCGATGAGTTCGACCTCTTGGCCCACCGGCGGGACCTCGAAGGTCTCGCCCACGCGGTCGACGTACCGATCGTCCTCGGGGTGAACCGCGACGCCGGCAGTGGCGGCGAGTAACTCCGGCCGCGTGGTTGCGATCTCGATATCGTCATTGGCGACCCCGGGGAAGGTGATGTAATAGATGGTCCCCGAGCGGTCCTCGTTCTCGACCTCGGCGTCGGCGATGGCGGTCTGGCACCGCGGACACCAGTTCACCGGGTGTTCGTCGCGGTAGACGTAATCCGCCTCGGCCATCTCGACGAAGGACCGCTGGGTCTTGCCCCAGTAGGAGGGGTCCATCGTGCGGAACTCGTGGTTCCAGTCGAGCGAGAAGCCCAGGCGGTTCATCTGGTTCTTCATCGCGTCGATCTGGGTCTCGGTGTGCTCGACGCACATCTCCCGGAACTCCTCTCGCGGGACGTCGGTGCGGTGGATGCCTTTCGTTTCCTCGACCTTCACCTCGGTCGGGAGTCCGTGGCAGTCCCAGCCCTGCGGGTAGAGGACGTCCTTGCCTTGCATCCGGTGATACCGCGCCAGAAAGTCCATGTAGCACCATCCGAGCGCGTTGCCGATGTGGAGATTGCCGGTGGGATAGGGAGGCGGCGTATCGATGATGTAATTCGTCGCACCGGTGTCCTCGTAGCGGTACACCGACTCCTCGAGCCAGTACTCCTGCCACCGGGGCTCGATACGTTCGGGGTCGTAGGTCTCCGGGATATCGTCGGTCATGTGTTCGATATATGGTGTCGTCGCTGGGTGGTCTGGACCGAACAAGAAGCACACGAGTCACCGTGGACCGCGTGTCTACTCACGTACTACGGCGACGACGCGCATACAGGAATCACGCGGGTCGGTGCTGATAAAGATTGCCGTCGGCTCTCGGCAGGTTGATGAACAGCAATCGTCGTTACTGGTACGACGCCCGAAAGCCCCCTCCCAGTTGGCTCCTTTCGATGCCCATCCCAGACAGCCCAAATCCAGACGCCATGTCGCGGAACAAGCCGGTTACCCGATTGTTCGACCGCGAGTGAATCCGGCGATGTTTGCGAACCCGGCCGTCTACCGACCGAAATTGCTAACGGGATTGCCCACCCAGGTCCGGCCATGCAACTGGGCGTCATCGGTCTCGGTCGAATGGGCCAGATCGTCGCGGAACGAGCAATCGATGGTGGTCACGACGTCGTGGCCTTCGATATCGACGAGGACGCACTCGGGACCGCAGACCAGTTCGGCGCCGAGACCGCGACCTCGATCGGGGACCTGGCGGAGCAGCTCGACCCCCCGCGTCGCATCTGGCTGATGGTTCCGGCGGGGGAACCAGTCGATGCCGCCCTCGATGACCTCGACCCGTACCTCCTCGACGCGGACATCGTGGTCGACGGCGGCAACTCCCACTTCGAGGATTCGATCCGACGCGCCGAGCGGGTCCAGTCGGCGTACCTCGACGTCGGGACCAGCGGTGGACCAGCCGGTGCGGAGTACGGCTTCTCCCTCATGGTGGGCGGACCCGAGTGGGCCTACGAGGAATTCGAACCCATCTTCGACACAGTCGCCACCGGGCCCGACGGGCACGAACTGATGGGCCCGACCGGGGCGGGCCACTACGTCAAGATGGTCCACAACGGCATCGAGTACGCGCTGATGCAGGCCTACGGAGAAGGGTTCGAGCTGCTCGCGGAAGGGCGGTACGACATCGACCTCGAGGACGTGGCCCAGACCTGGAACAACGGCAGCGTGGTCCGTTCGTGGCTGCTGGGCCTGGCCGAGGAAGCATTCCAGGAGGAAGGCAACGATCTCGGGGACGTAGCCGACTACGTCGCCGGCGGCTCCACCGGCACTTGGACCGTCCAGGAGGCCCTCGAACAGGAGATCCCGGTCCCGCTCATCTACCACGCCCTCGCCGAGCGCTTCGATTCCCGAGCCGACGCCCGGTTCTCGCGCCGGCTGGCCAACCGATTGCGACACGGCTTCGGCCGCCACAAGATCTATCGTGAATAGGCAGTTCTGTAGTCAATCGACCCACCGGATTCGGAAACCCGATAGGGCCCGGGCCCCATTCTGCGGTAGATGACCGATCCAGAGGATTCACCGGCGCCGACCGGTCGCCCCCGAACCCCCGGCGGGGGCCAGAAACCGACTGCCCAGTCGATCGAACCCGCTGCACCGGCGGACTTCGGCCTGGTGCAGGTGTGGTGGGGTGACGGGAAGGGCAAGACCACCGCCGCGATGGGGATGGGCTTCCGGGCCGCCGGGCACGGGTACCGGGTCCACATGCTCCAGTTCATGAAAGGCGGGGCCGACAGCGTCGAGGCCGTCCGCGGGGAATACAACGCCATCGAGGCGATGCCAGGGTTCAGCTACGAGAACCTCGGCCACTATGGCTGGCACGATATGCCCGATGGGTCTGAGGCGGCGGTGCACGCGGCGCAGGCCGAGGCGGGATTCGAGCGAGCCGAGGCGCTTATCGCCGGGGCCCGGGCTGCCGATCTCGGGTCACCGTTCGAGCCGGACAGTGACCCCGAGGAAGGCGTCCACCTGTTGATCCTCGACGAGATAGTATACGCGGCCAATCGGGAACTCGTGGATCCCGAGCAGGTCGTAGAACTCATAGCGGAGAAGCCGGCGGGCCTCGAACTCGTGCTGACCGGCGGTCACAACGAGCCCACGTACCTCGAGGAAGTCGCCGACCTGAGCACTAACGTCCGACTCGAGAAACACCCGTTCGAGGAAGGGACCAGAGGACGGAAAGGAACCGAATATTGAGCTGGCCGAGAGGTCCAGTTCTGGGCGGGATTGGCCCGCGCTCTCGCGCCGTCCCTATCACGAATCTCCCAGTACCAATGTATCGGTCTCCCCCACGCCGAACTGCGCCGCCAACGCCTGGGCGGATTCAGGTCCATCCACCTGATCGACGAGATGGAGGGCGAGTGACAATCCCTGCACCGGTGAGCGCGCAGTGAAGAGATCGTCATCCACCACAACCCCCGCATCCCGAACCGACGCCCCGTATTCCTGGAGGTTCCCGTGATGGGTGTCCGGGCCAGTGACGGACCGGCCTTCGAGTAGGCCGGCTTCCCCGAGAAGGAGGACGCCGGTACCGACCCCCGCGACTGCTGCACCGTTCCCGGCGAGCGTTGCGACTCGCTCCGGGTACTCGCCTGCATCGGCGATGGCTCCCGCTCCAGGTCGGTCCGGGTCCCCCCAGGGCCCGCCCGGAATCAGCACCAGGTCCGGCGTACCGATGAGCACGTCATCCGGTGTAACCTCCAACCCTGAGGCGGCCGGGAGCGTCTCGCTCGGCACGAGCGAGTACATGGTCACCTCGATGTCGCCATCCTCGCCTGCCGCGGACAGGACCGCATGCGGTCCCAGGGCGGAGAGTTCGTCGAACCCTTCATAAACCAGGATCCCCACTTCCTCGGCTGTCATACGCATATATTGCCGTGGCTGACTCTTAATCGCCCTGCAATATGTTCGGTGGGCGGGACTTCGAAAGCGGGTTCCCGGTCGCGTGGGCCTCAGCGAGTCCGATCCCGAATGGGTGCCGCGAGACGACGGGAGGGAGTGCCGGTCTGAGCGATGGGCAAGGACCGCCGGGCATTGTCGGATGAGGGAGCGGCGTAGCCGCCAGGTGAGGGGGTTTTCGGGGTAGCGTAGTCAGTATATAATTGCGTGAATCAGCGAACCGTGCAGGGCCCTAGAAGTTACGTTCCCCCGGGCCGGATACTACGACAAGCGACAGAATCAGGCAGGACACCATGTCGGTCAATCCACTCGACCGCACGGACCAGCGGCTCATCCGCCTCGTGAACGACCTCGGGGACCCCCTCGTCGATACCCAATCCGTGGCCGAGGAGGTGGACATGGGGTTCCAGGAGACCCGGAGCCGCCTCGTTACCCTCGCCGAGCAAGGGTGGATCGACGGCCACACGGGGGACGGCCAGCGGGTCTGGCAGGTGACCTCGAAGGCGGGCCTGCTGGTCCGAACGAACAGCGAACCGCCGGACGAGGACGACGAAGACGACGACATCATCGATGCCGAGGGGGAAGCCGAGCAGCAAGCCTCCGAGCAAACTGAGGAGTCCGAAGAGGGCTGAGGCGAAAGAGCGCACGAGGGGTCATCCCGATGCCTGGATCGAGCATCGGCGCAGGGGTAGTTTCTTGCGGGAGTGAATCCATCGATCGTGTATGCCGACGATAGTACATCTCCAGGAGCCACTCGAGGATCGTAGCGCGCTCGAGTGCGAGGAAGTCACCGTCTCCGAAGGCCTGCTCCAGGCCCATCTGACCGAGACGGACCGTTTGGTCGTGGTCCCGCTCGGTAACGTTGCAGGCGTCGAGGGTTATGACGTGGAGTCCGAGATCAACACCTACCCGATGCAGGGCGGCCAGTACACCGAGTTCGTCTCGCGAATCGTCTGACTGGTGGGCCTACAAGCCGGCCACCAGCCCTCCGATCGCGCCGCCGATGGCGCTATCGATAGCGAAGATGACCGCGATGGCAAGCGCCACCAGGAAGGTCGCCCCGCCAAGGAGTGGGCCCAGCGGACCGAGTCCGATAGTCCCCACGATGGTCAATATGATTCCGAACAGGAGCGCAAGTAGGATGCCGCCGATGGCGCCCGCGAGCAGGCCGTGCCACGTACCGCCCCCGAGTCCGTCCTTCGCGATGTAGCCGGCCACGAAGCCGCCGATCAGGCCGGCCGCCGCGTGACCGATGCCGGGTGCCGCGAAGCCGATCAGTCCGAGGACGACCTGCACCAGGAATCCGATCCCGACGGCTCTCCAGTTTGTCATGGAAAGATGTCGGTTTCCATCGCCTGAATAGTTGATGGAGTTCGGGGAGTGGGAGGGAGCGTCGGAAGAAGGCTACTTGATAGTTCTCTATCGGCCACTTAGCCCCCGACCGGTCGAGCCCTTTCGAATCCCCACCCCGACCAAATATGAGTCGACCTGCAACCGTCGTGAATTGGCCATTGAGGTCTGGTTGGATCGCTTATTCATACACGGGCACCCCGCTCGTTTCCGGTTCCGGGTTCGAGGAATAGGTTGGGCCGACCGTGACCGCAATCGCTCACGGGAAACTGAGATGGTAGCGGGCAGCGGAGTTCTCGAGAGAAACTGGATCGAAACAGAAACGCGCCGAATGAGAGCGGGGATCCTGCTGGCCTTAGCCGCTGGCGTTATAGGTCACGGTGACCTGGGCAGTGACGCTTACGGGGCCGCTGCTGATGTCGGTGCCGCCGGCCGCGTCACCGGCATAGGCTGCTTCGTGGCGGACGACCGGACCGCGGTAATCCTGCGTGGTGACGTCGTGCACGCCCGTGATCTCTAGCTCCGCGCTGGTGGCCAGGGTGTCAGCCTGGGTGCGGGCATTATCCATGGCGGCGGTCAGGGCCTCGTTTCGGAGGGTCTGACGGGTCTCATCCGCGAGGGTGAACTGGACGTCCTGGATGTCGGTCGCGCCGGCGTCGACGGCGGCGTCGATGACTTCGCCGACGGCCGCCACATCATGGACATCGATCACGAGCGTGTGGCGGGCGTGGAACTGGGGTTCGGCCGGCTCCTCTCCGGGCGGGCGGCGGTCACGGTCGCTGTAGATCCGGTAGTCGGTCGTCCGGATGTCTTCCGCCGCGATGCCCACCCCGGTCAGGGCATCCTTCACCGCGGTGACGTTCTCGGCGGCCCGGTTGCGAGCGGTCGTGGCGTCAGGGGAGGTCGACTCGACGGCGATCCTGACGACCGCCTTATCTGGTTGGGTCTCGGCCTGCCCTTGGGCCGAAACGGTGATCGATCGATCGTTCTCTGTCGTCTCTGTCTGGAGGTTCTGCGGGGACGACGGCCCGTCGGTGAGGGCCATCGCCACGCCGGCGGTCCCGACTGCGGCCACGAGGACCACGCCGACGAGCAGGACGGCTGTCGTTGTTCGCTGCATGACACCTGTACGGAGGACCCAGAGGGAAATAACCACAGCGTATCCTCAAACAACGATTTGGGCTATCTCGGGTGCGGGAGGAACAAAATCCCCCCTACCAAGCGATATTCTGGAGGGGCGGCGGGAAGACTCCCCAAGGGGTCGACGGCGCGGCGACCGAGTGAACCCAGGGAGCCACGGTATCATGATTGGCGAACGAAGTGAACCGCGAACTGGCTGATCGGCGGATCCGACCACCGATAACGTGGCGCCGCCGCCACCCGGTCGAGCGGCGAACGGAGTGAGCCGCGAAGCGACGGGAGCCGTGCGCTGCGCGCGACCAGAGCGGGGAGCTTTCGGATTGGAGATGTACGATAATGGTGACTTTCCAGAACTATCCACCCCGTGGAAAATCGGTTTTCAACACCTACTAATCGGTCCGCATCGACACTCGACCCGTGAGCGAGTCCCGGGTCGAGTCCTCCATCACCGAGGGCGGTCTCATCCGCCCGATGTTCGACCTGGCGTGGCCGATGCTGGTCATCCAGTTCCTCCAGGTCACCTACAACCTGGCGGACACCTTCTGGCTTGGCCAGCTGTCCGCGAACGCGGTCGGCGCGCTGAGCATCGCGTTTCCCCTCGTCTTCCTACTCATCTCGGTCGGCGGCGGGTTCACGACCGCCGGCAGCATCCTCGTCGCACAGTATACCGGCGCGGACAGCGAGGGGTCGGCCGGCCGGGTCGCGGGCCAGACCCTCTCATTCGTCACGATGGTCGCGACCGTGTTGGGCATCCTCGGATACTTCGTGACCAACGACATGCTCGCCCTGCTGCCCGCGGACCCGGACACGATGACCCAGGTCATCCCACTCGCCGGGGACTACATGCAGCTCATCTTCCTTGGGGTCCCGTTCCTGTTCGGCTTTTTTGTCTTCTCCTCGCTGATGCGCGGGTACGGCGACACCCGGACCCCGATGCGGGTGATGGCCATCAGCGTGTTCCTCAACGTGGTGCTCGACCCGTTCCTCATCTTCGGCTGGGGGCCCTTCCCCGCGATGGGCATCGAGGGCGCGGCCGTCGCGACGGTCTTCGCCCGGGCGGTGGCCACGTTCATCGGGATCTACATCCTCTTTTACACCCCGTCGGGCCCGCGCGTGCGGGTTTCCCATCTCAAACCCGACCTCGACATCATCGAGAAGATCGTGCGGGTGGGGGTGCCCAGCGCGACCGAGCAGTCGATGAGCGCGTTGGCGATGATCACCCTCACCGCAATGGTGGCCTCGTTCCCGCCGGCCGTCGTGGCCGCCTTCGGGCTCGGCAACCGGCTCATCTCGCTAGTCTTCCTCCCCGCGATCGGCCTCGGACGGGCGACGAACACGATGGTCGGGCAGAACCTCGGCGCCGACAAGGTCGATCGGGCGGCGCGGTCGGTCCGCATCGCGTCACTCACAGCGGCGAGCTTCCTGATCGTGGTCGCGGTCGTCGCGGCGATGTTCCCCGAGCCAATCATCGCGGTGTTCATGCGAGGGGACACCGCCACCGGCGCCGAGACCATCCAGCTCGGATCCGAGTACCTCCGGATCCGGGCGATCGAGTTCGGGTTCATCGGCGTGCTCCAGGTGGTATTGGGCGCGTTCCGCGGGGCCGGGAACACCAAGACCGCGATGACGATCTCGATCATCACGCTCTGGATCGGCCGCGTCCCGACGGTCTACTATCTGGCCTTCATGTCGGGACTGGGCGCCACCGGTATCTGGATCGGGATGGCGCTGGGGAACATCGTGGGCGCGATCGTCGCGGTTGCCTGGTTCACCCGGGGGACCTGGAAGGAGACCATCATCGACGACAATGCGGCTCCAGGGGCGGCACCCAATCCTGATATCGACGGCGAGGACTAAGCTGGTTTTCCGGTGTTGCTGGGTGACCTAGACTACACTAGTGTATGCTCGACGCCCGAAAACCCACCACGGAGGAGTGGCAACCTCTCGTGGGGCAATCGCGCCCCCAACCGGGAAGCGTGCCAGAACGAGAGATCCGACTCCTGTGCAGACCGCTACACGTCCCGACCCGGCGCCTCGATCATCACGTCAACGACGTGCTGCCGGAGCCGTTCTGCCTGCAACGAGCCCGTGACGTGGCCATAGTCGATGACCTCCTGGACCTCGTCATCGTAGGCGGGCTGCTGGACGCCGTACTCGATGATGCGGTCGTAGCGCGCGAGCAGTGGGCGGGTGGGACTCTCGACGTCGGCGTAGGCCTGGCGGTAATCCAGGACCTCTGTGAGACGCTCCGGATTCATACGGGCAAGCTCGCTGGTCATCCCACGGTAGGCTGATGAGACGAACATCTCGCCGAGACGATCCCCCGCGAAGATCGGGGCGTAGAGCTCGGCGGAGTCATAGGCGGTCTGGTGGAGCGTGGTAACCCATCCACCGAGGCTGATTCCGGACACCACGACGGCCGGCGAGCGCTCTGCGTGGAGATCCTCCGTGACAGCTTGGACGAGGGCAGTGGAAGATGCGAGCATACCCACGAACTTCGAGAGGTCGCCCATCGACCGGGCGTACTTCCAGGCGGTCAGATCGTGGAAGGGAGCCCGCACCGCCACGATGTTCGCCTCGATGTCCGATGGGTCCTCGAAAATTCTGTCGAGTGAGGAGGAGGCGAAGCGTCCCTCGTCGAACGGGTTCTCGCCGCTGCCGTGGTGGAACACGATGGTGGGGCGCGTCGAGCGCTTCCACTGCCAGGCGCCGACGGCCGCCTCGTAGGTGCCGGTGGGTGTTTCGACCTCGACGATTGCGGGGTCGTTTTTGCTGGTCTCGTGGATAGGTTGGGACCGGTCGGGGAGGGTGGTGTCCTCGATGACGTCGAGGATTGGCGCTGAGTCGATTGACTCTGTGAAGAACTTGCTCCGCCCCAGAAGAAGGCTGCTCAGACGAATCGTGAACTCGTCCAGGAGGGCATGGGTGTTCATTATTATATAGTGACGTGTGTGGAGGGTTTGAGCCTTTGTGCTAGGTCGGTGAGTTGGTGGTTTTGATTGGTTCCTGAGGAGGGGTTTTGGACGTTCTTATGGGTACACCACGACCGGAAAGCCCCTCCCGTCGGGTCCGCTTCCTAGCTGGATCGCCGCCAGTCAGAACGGTTACACCGGTTCGGTGTTGAGGGATGCTCGAGGGCCCGTAGCTCAGTGGACAGAGTGCTTGGTTCCGGACCAAGATGTCGCGG
>CAZQNH010000069.1:5270-10949 GCA_964594685.1 uncultured Halobacteriales archaeon | reverse complement strand
CTGGTGTGTTCGTTCCGGGGGAATATGGCGAATTCCCGGAGGAACACTCGCAGGATGGGTACGGGGGGAAGATCGGTAAGTCGTTGCCGGCGGTGGAGCGATACGAGGATCTGTTCCTGTTTCGGGATCCGGCGCAGCGGTGGTTGCTGGATTCACGCGCGCGAGACGTGCATAATGTGCATGATCTGCAGATGTATGGTGGGCGGGTTGTGTTTGCGTCGAAGTGTCATTTCGGGCGCCCGCCGGAGACGCGCAATACGAAGCGGTCGGTGCAATGGTTCCTGCACGCGTACGTCCACAGCGATGAAGAGGGGGTGCTCCCGGTTGGAGAGTCGGTGTTGGACGGAATCCGTGTCGGTGGTGGGCGGAATTACGGGCTCGGCGAACTCTCGCTGGCGGATACACAACTCGTCGACTTGGACGACCTGGACTACACAGGTATTGTGCAAAGTGGCCAGGATGGGGCGTTCGAACTCGAGTTACTGTCGCCCTATGTGCTGAGCACCGAGTATCCCGCCGGAGACGCGCAATCTGTGCCGTGGTGGTGGGATGCTGAAACGGGTGATTCCACACCGGGGTTGCGGCGACGAACCACCCGGCTCGTTAACGGCGACGACACATATAGCGTGGAGACGATCGACCACGGACAGGTCGTGAGATACGCGGGCGACGATCCTGTGAAGACCGCGAAGAACGGCATCCGGCGTGTAGGTACCCATGCCCGGTTCGGGTTCGGTGAATTACGCCTGCGGCCTGCCGATCGGGACCGTGTTCCGGAACGGGTCACTGAGGGAGGGGCGGGATGAGCGATCTGGCCTTCGTGGCGTTCGACATTGAGACGACTGGGTTCACGGTGGATGACGAGGTGACGACGGTTGGGTTTGCATTGGACATGGGGGTGCGGGTGTTCGTGCAAACCGGCGGACGAGAAGCGGGTGACCTCGAGGGCATGGTGGATGATCGTGTCGAGGAAGTGGTCAAACTCTCCGTACACGATGGAGAGGCGGCGATGTTCGAGGCGGTTAGATCGTTCGTCGCGGAACGTCTCCAGGACGACGACGTGCTGCTGGTGGCATATAATGGCGAACGGTGGAAGGGTGGGTTCGACCTGCCGTTCCTCCGCACGAGGCTGTCCAGAGCCAACGTATCGTGGCCGTTCGAGGATCTCCCCTACGCGGATCTCATGCCCGTCATGAACAGGAGGTTCAATACCTCGCTCGACGCTGACGAGACAGTGACGGACCTTGAGAGGGTCTACGACACGCTGATCGATGGGGGGTACGGTGATCTGGATCCGTTCGAGGACAGTGAAGAAGCCGTCACGGCATTCGAGAACGGACGGTTCGCCGACCTCATCTTGCACAATGTCTCGGATGTCCTCCGAACACGGGCCCTGGGTCTCCTCGCCCAGCGGTACTGTAGTAAATCGGATTTCCAGCTGAAGTCGTTGACCGCCACGATCGACGCATGACAAAACCGCCAGAGGTCATTGAAGCTATACACCACATAAAGTGTTGAGTATTCGAAATATGGTCCGAGCAAACGTTTCCGATGGCGACGCGGAATCGAGCGGTGAACAGTACGAGGAGTCGCGGTCCGAGCACGAAGCGGAGCAGGAATCGGTGGATTCGGAAACTAGAGAGGAGGTACTGTCGCGGGACGGGTATCGGTGTCAGACGTGTGGTCGGCGCGGCCCGTCTGCAGGCGGGTTAGCGACACTACAGATCCATCACATCGAGCGTGACCCGGTCGGGATGGACGAACACGCGCTGGAGAATTTGACGACATTGTGTCGGTCGTGTCACAACTGGTTGCATCAGCAGTCGACGTCGGACGATTCGCCGGTGGAGTTGACTGACGAAGACATGAACGTGTTGTTGCCGCAGGATATCGAGATACTCCGGTTCCTCGCCGATGAGGGACCGGCGCGCACCGGTGATATCAAATCCGGTTTGACGGCGGATTTGACGGTGAATGCGGTGCGTCAGCGACTCTGGGTGTTGATGGCGCTGGATAACCTTGTTGCGGAGCGCGACAAACAGGTCGTCGACAAGAGTGTCGAAACCGGGGAGTGGGGGTTGACGAATCAAATCGAGGCGTCGGAGCGGGGGTATATTCCTGATGACCCGCAGTTGTTGCTGCAGCGGATGGAAGATGAGCAGGTGCGTGAGGCGTTGGACAGAGGGTGTTCGCGGGAGGCCATCTCCGAGGTGTTGGGGATTAGTGAGCGGACGACGTGGAATAAGGAGAAGCGTGCGGCGGCGTTCGGTTTTCCGTTGGATGCGGTGTATCGGGGTCGGTCACGAGGCGGGGAGGTATCGGCTGAGGACGAGGGGGATGATGGAGTGTTGGATCGGGCTGATTCACGAAGTGATGAGGAGGATGGCGGTGATGTGGAGGTGTGGAAGTCACCTGATGCCGCGGACGGTGGGCCTGACGTTCGGGAGATTCTTGCTGAAGACATCATCAAGCACAAGGGCGTCGTCGAGGAATCGGATGGGCGCGAGTTGGACGAGCGGGTTGAGGAGGCGATCGCAGCTCTCGAGGCGTTCCAGAGCGACCTGTCAGTCGGATAGCGACTCTGCATCTCCCCCGTTGGTCTCGGGAGCACAGTCGCCTTCGCAGAAGGCATAGTGTTGGATAGCTTTGAGGACTTCTTCTGCCGTGACGTCGAGATATATCCGGAGGTGCGGTGAGGGTGCCCGGTTGATCATGGTGTGCCAGTTCTGGAAGAGGGCGCCGATGTTCATAGCGTATATCTGCAGTTCTGGCTGTTTGCTGGCTGTGAAGGGTCGAAAATCGTTTTTGATTTGATTATTCGTTACTTCGATCGCCCACCGTTCATAATACTGGTAAAACACACCCGCTGCGGAACGATCCGGTAACGTTCGGTCGGTTAGATACACCTCGTGGGTGGATTTGTTGCCGACACGGCGTTCTGACTGAAGGCTGCCGGTCTCTCCCGGGTACTCGTGGATGTCACGTTCGTCTTCATGTTCGTCCATATCCTGTTCGGTCGGTACGAGGTCGTTGGGGGTATCGGGAGGTGGAGACCGGTCCTCGGCGTCCGTGTCCGCGAAATCACCCGAAAGCGTGGTGAGTCGATGGCCATCGGATGTAACAATAGCTTCGGGGTCGTCCTGTTCAAGTAACCTGTAAGGAAATTTGATAGGAGTTTTTGGTATGGGTGCCTCTTCGTCATCGGCATCTTCCCGGGCATCCTCTTGGTAATACGGCTTCGGGTGGGCGATGACGTTCGGTTTGGGTTCACAGTTCCAGGGCACGTTCTCTACATATCCGGCACGGTCTGACGGGGTAATGTTTATTAAGTTCGTGATATCTCCCTTTTTTCGTTCGCGGCATTTGGTGACCCAGTTGGAGTCAACTTTCGAGCGGAATTCTCGAATAAGGTCGCCTGAGAGGTGTCCGGCATCGGCGAATATGGAGTCGATTTCGAAGTAGGGAGATGCTTTGGAGAGGAGGTCATCAACAGCTGTGGGATAATAGGAATCGTTTTCGAGTAACCGCACGCCGAGCGTGAACCGCGATTCAGTGGTCGTGATAGCTGCAACGGCAAATCTCCATGCACGATTGGTAGCTATATCTCGCTTTGGACGTATCTTGACAGTTAATCGGTCCTCAGGGTCCACCTCTGAGAATTCCATTGAATTCCAAAGTATATCGGTGGTATCGACGGCCATATCCTGCGGTCCGTTGAAGAAGTTATGCTTCCGTGCCAGTTCGAGCATGTTTTCGAAAACATCGTTGAATTGGTGCTCGATGTATCTGTTATCAGAAGGAAAATCGTGCTCGATGTCAACCAGAGCGTTCAATTCCGGGACCTTCTCAGTAATAGATCTGCCTTTCGGAACGTTCTCTTCATCGTACATCCATTCCGAGAATTTGGCGGCCGTTTCAAGCCCCCTATCGGTGTAGGCTGAGGTGGCCAGCAACCCTAAGAGGTCAACCATGTCGTAATCTGTATGGTTATGGTTTCGGAACAGCGTCAACGGCTCAATCGTATTTTCTATAAGGTACTCGATCCAGTTACACAACGCCTGCCTTTCGTCCTCGCCGTCAATATTGGGAGCCTGTTTTGTGAGTTCCTCAATATTAATGTCATGGGCCTCTAATGCCTCTGCCGGCGGTTCAACTCCTTCCCTGAGGACCCCATAGACTGCGCGCGTCCTTGCTCGTAAGAGTTGCTCGTGTTCTTTGACGGACAATTCATCAGATACCTTCTTCCCCATCTTAAGGCCATTAACTTCCTCATCCGGGTCAGAAATATCGAGGAGATCCTGAGTTTCACTACCCCTTCCCGCCAGGTAGTTTCGGAAGGCGTCGATTTCTCCCGGGTAGTCAAGGTTTCGGCACTCCATGAGGAAACGGATTTTGAGGTATTTCTCTGGTATGGTACATTCGTCACGGTCGAAGTTCTCTAATTCGAGAAACTGGTCCATTAAAGATAGAACCGCATCGTCAAACAGTACCGTACCATCATTACGCTCCTGAAATATCTCGGCCCGGTTTTCTCGGTTGTAGCGAAACAACTGAACTTCAATATGCTTTTGTTCCTCTAATTGCTTGACAGAATCTGCAGGCCTTTTTACGAGTAGCGGCTTTCCCCGTTCCCCGACATTCCCATAATTATCGTCTTTAAATTCCTCCCAGGAGGCATTTGTCGTGTAATTGTGAGAATCTGTATTATATGTCGTGGCTTGGTTTGCATGTGTTATATACTGGCGAGTTCTTATCCACATGGATTTTTCGACACACGACAGCTTGTATAATTCGTTCCATCTATCGAAGCTATTGGGTAATGTTAACATACTAGGTCGTGTAGACCTTCGAAACCAAAGTTTAGGGGGCGATATTCTCCGTATTGGTTACCACTATGACAAAAAACGAGTGTCCAGTAAAAGAAACTATGAAATCCCACAGTACCAGTCGGTTTCTCGGCGGTCTCGTAGGCCTCGTCGCTGTGATCGCCATCCTCCTCGTCACCGCGTCCGCGATGGGCGGTGGAAGCGGCGCTGACCCCGCCCCGGCGTCTGATGAACCCGCTGCGGAGGCCGACGAACCCGCGGAGATGGGTGGTGTGAGCACCGGTACAGTGGTACCCTCGAGGTCCTTCGAGACGCTCGACGGGTCGACCACTAGTCTAGAGGCGTTCGAGGGTGACCCAGTGTTACTCTGGTTTCCGATGACCGATTGTCAAACGTGTCAGGAGGAGGTGACGATGATGGCGGCGAACAACTCGAAACTCCGGAACCTCACGATCATCGCGCTGCCAATGGGCTCGGCCCCCGATTCCGGCGCCCAGGACCCGGAGGCCTTCGCCAAGGAGTTCGGCTCGGAGACCGTGGATGCCGACAACTGGGTGTGGGGCACCCCCTCCGAGGAAATGGTCGAGACCTATAACCCCGAACACACGCACGGGCTGGCCTATCTAGTGAACGGGACCGGGGTGGTCGTAGCCAAGGGGTCCCAACCGGGCTCGAACATCGAGACGATCACTCGGTTCGCGAACCAGTCGAAGAGTTCGGGATAGCTCCGGCCCGACACGGGCCGACGCCGGAGTCGGCGATAGGTGGCAATCGACGGGCGTCTGATTCCCAGTTTTCACTACTGCTGCAATTACGCACCCGTCTCCTCGTACGATTCGACGATCGAGAGATC
>CAZQNH010000069.1:0-5170 GCA_964594685.1 uncultured Halobacteriales archaeon | reverse complement strand
GTTCAACCCCAGCACCCGGTCGATGCGCCAGGGGAGGAGGTTCGTGTCGAACCCGGCAAACACCGGGGCGTGGCCCGCCATCAGGTCGGGGTCGCCGTACCGCTGGAGCAGCTGTCTCGTCTCCTCCAGGTTGTCGATCGCGACGAGCCCGCTCGATACCACGGCTTTCAGGTACTCGTCGGGGTGGGGCAGATCCTCGTAGACTGCTTCCGGATGGGAGCGGCGGACCTCGTCCCGGGCATCCGCGTAGGCGTCCAGGTCGCTTGTGAAGCGCACGGTCGAGTCGTCGTGGTCGCTGAGCGTGATCTCGACCAATTCGCCGATCTCCGGGGCGGGGTGTTCGATCCGGAATCGCTCGTCGCCGCGGTCGACGAAACGGTTCAGGAGGAGGGTGAGGTGGTCGCGGCGGATCCGCATCTACCCCACCTCCGTGAAGTCGACCAGCTCGATCGCGCTCCGGGGGATCGTGGGGTAGCTCTCGCCGAAGTACTCGTCGGTGGCGATGTGGGTGTAGAAAATGTGATCGACGTCGTCCTCGAAGCCGGCGCGGAAGCCGATGATCGACCAGAACTTCCGCCCCGGGGTGACGTCGACGGCGATCTCTGCGTCCGCGGATCGGCCGGCCTCGATGGCCGAGCGGACGTACTCGACGATGGCCGGGAAATCGAGTTCGTCGCCGATCTGTTCCACCGTGACATTGGGTTCCGGCCCACCGTGGGCGGTCACCACGGTCTTCATCAGGGACGTTGCGGCGTCGGTCACCTCGCTGACCTGCGGGTTGTCGAGGACGTAGATGTCCGTCGGGACGAATTCCCGGTGACACGCCGCGATCAGCGGGTTGACCACCGGGGCGACCGACGTACTTCCATTCGTGATCCAGAGGTGTTCCATCCTTTGGGTGTTCTCCGAGGATGGGTATGATTGTTTCCTGGACGATGGTCGCTTTGGAGAGAGATTCGGTACCGATCCTGGGTGCGCGAAAACCCCACCGCTGTCCCGCCGATCAGTCCATGGCGGTGTCGATGGCGGCCGCAAGGTCGCTGCGAAGGTCCTTGAGCGATTCGAGACCCACACTCACTCGGATCAACCCGTCCAAGACGCCGATGGCTTCGCGTTCGGCCTTCGGGACTGAGGCGTGGGTCATCGTCGCCGGCTGCTCGATGAGGCTCTCCACCCCGCCGAGACTCTCGGCAAGTGTGAACACCTCGGTCTCTGACACCAGGACCCGGGCCTGCTCCAGGGTGCCGTCGAGTTCGAAGCTCAGCATGCCGCCGAAGTCGTCCATCTGCTCGGCCGCGATGTCGTGTTCCGGGTGCGACTCGAGGCCCGGGTAGTATACCTGGTCGACCGCGGGATGGTCGTCGAGCCAGGCGGCGAGTTCACGGGCGTTTTCTGAATGGCGTTCCATCCTGACTGGGAGGGTCTTCGTCCCGCGGAGAACCAGGAAACACGCGAACGGGTCGGGTGTCGCCCCGACGCTGTTCTGGTAGAAGGCGAGTTGCTCGTCGAGCTCCTCGTCGTCCGTGACCAGCGCGCCCCCGACGACGTCCGAGTGGCCGCCAAGGTACTTCGTGAGAGAGTGGGCGACGATGTCGGCGCCCAGTTCGAGCGGGCGCTGCAGGTACGGGGTGGCGAAGGTGTTGTCGACCGCGACGAGCGCGTCGTGGCGGTGGCCGATGTCCGAGATGGCTTCGATGTCAACCACTCGCATGAGAGGATTGGTCGGCGTTTCGAGCCAGACCAGTTCGGTCTCCGGCGTGACCGCGGCCGCGACCGTGTCCACGTCGGTGGTGTCCACGAACTCGAAGTCGAGGTCGTAGTCCTCGTACACCTGGGTGAACAGGCGGTAGGTGCCGCCGTAGACGTCCTCGCCAACGACGACGTGATCGCCGGATTCGAGGAGGTTCAACACAGTATTAATGGCCGCCATCCCGCTCGCGAACGCCCGGCCATAGTCGCCGCTCTCGAGACTCGCGAGGTTCGCTTCGAGCGCCGACCGCGTGGGATTGCCCGTCCGCGAGTATTCGAAACCTCGGTGGTCACCCGGGGCGTCCTGCGCGTACGTGGAGGAGGCGTAGATCGGGGTCATGATGGCACCCGTCTCCCGGTCGGGTTCCTGACCGGCGTGGATGGCGCGGGTCTCGAAGTCGGTGGAGGGGTCTTCGTCGCGCATCATTTCCCCTCCCATTCCTCGAAGTCTCCGTAGAGGTTCTTCGAGAGGTAGCGTTCGCTGCTGTCCGGAAACACGGTGACGACAGTGTCGAAGGGAACGTCGATCTCACCGTCGGCGATCGCCTCCGCGACCAGTCTGGCTGCCACGCTGGCGGCCCCGGCACTCGAGCCGACGAGATGACCCTCCTCGGCGGCGAGCCTGGCCACCTCGGCGTGGGCGTCTCGGTCTCCGATCGCGATGATGTCGTCCAGTTGGTCCGGGTCGATCAGGTCCGCGAGTTCGGGTTGGTGGGTCCCGATGCCTTCCGTCTTGTAGGGGTCTTCGTCGGGTTCCTCGCCAAGCAACTCGCTGAAAGTCGAGCCCTCGGGTTCCACCCCGGCGACGTACGCCTCCGGGACTGCTTCCCTGACCGCTCGGCCCACGCCCATGAGGGTGCCGGCGGAGCCGACCCCGGCCACGACGGCACCGACCTCGTCGTCAAGGGCCTCGAGGATTTCCACGCCGGTGGTCTCGTAGTGGGCTTCGGCGTTCAGGGGATTCGAGAACTGCTGGGGGACCACCGCGTTCTCGCGCTCGGCGGCGATCTCCTCGGCTTTCTCGATGGCGCCGGTCATCCCATCCTCTTCCGGCGTGTTGACGATCTCGCCACCGAGCGCCGCCATCAGCGTCTCTTTCTCCTCGCTGAATCCGCGGGGCACGACGAAGATCGCGTCGAGGTCGAGTTGCCTGGCGGCGATCGCCATGCCGATACCGGTGTTCCCGGCGGTGGGTTCGATAATGGTGCCGCCCGGGGAGACGTCGCCCTGGTCGAGCAAGCCCTCGAGGATGTACTTCCCGATGCGGTCTTTCACGCTCGCCCCAGGGTTGAAAGACTCCAGTTTCGCGTAGACATCGACGGCGTCGGGGGTGTCGTGGAGTTCGACGAGCGGTGTCTCGCCGATCGTCTCGAGTACCGTGTGCTTGGGTTCAGTGTGGTGAGTCATGGTGCGTGTCGTGACAACCTGTCTGGTCGCCCGCAGTCAACAGCCCAGGAAAGCGACGGAGTACTCGGAGCGCAGGCGTGGCGTTGGTCCGAGAATCCGCCTGGAGCCCCGCGGCGTCGTGTCCGGGCGCCGCTGGTCCGCGAACGGGGAAGCGACCTCCCGGTAGGGTGCTCGCGACCGTCGTCTGGACGATACCGGGGGGCGCATAGGTGGGCGGTATGCCGACTGACTTTTTTGCGTTGTCGGTTCGGGGGCGATATATAATATATTCACAATACTATATACAGTGTGGATATCTCCCCAGGCATGGCGTCGTGGGGAGTCTGAGAGCAAGTGTCGGCAGCGAACCGGAGGACCGACAGGTAGTACAAGACCCCTCCACATTTCCTGGACCGATGGCAACGCTGACGGACCGGCCGTCTTCCGTCCTGATATTGGCGGCATTGCACGTTCTACTGGGTGTCCGGGGACTGCTCGGCGGTGCGCAGTTCATCATCGATCCGTCGGGAGGGATCGTGGGCGTGTCGCCGTCTCTGCTATCCGGGACGCCGGTCTCGGATTTCCTCAGTCCCGGTATCGTCCTGCTAGTGGGGTTTGGCGTGTTCCCCCTCGCGGTGGCCTACGGGCTCGTTCGGAGCCATGACCGGGCCTGGATCGCGTCACTCGCAATCGGGGTCGGCCTCCTGGGGTGGGTGGTCCTCGAGGGGGTTCTCATGGGTTTCGGGGAACGATTGCAGTATCCGAACGCGCTCCAGGCGGTGGTGCTGGTACTGCTCTCGGTTGCGCCAGCAGTGCGGACTGCTGCGGACTAACGCCGGGTCCCTGTTCGACACCCAGGTTCAGAGTCTGGTGTGACTGTGGGCCGCTAACCCCTCTCAATATCGAGTTAAGCCCGTCGCCGTCCAACGGTAGAAGCAATGACAGCATCGATACGCCCTCGCGGGTGGCACCTCCTCGGTACTATCGCAATCCTCGGGCTCTCGCTCGTGGCCGTACTGCTCGGTTTCTTCCGTCCGGACCACTACCGGGATACGCCCTATTTCCTGGCCCAGATCTTCGGACAGGATGTCGTGACCCTCGGCCTCGGGATTCCGCTCCTCGCCGTCGGAGCGTGGCTGGCGAACCGGGGCTCGGTCCGCGGGTATCTCCTCTGGCTCGGTGCCCTCGGCTATCATCTCTATACCTGGGCCTCGTATGCGCTCATGCTGTATTTCAATGAGTTCTTCCTCGGGTACGTCGCGCTCTTCGGCCTGTCGCTTTACGTGTTCGTCGGCGGACTTCTGCAGTTCGATCCGGAGATCGTCAAGACTCGGTCGAGCGGTCGCGTTCCGGTGGGCGCCACGATCGCCTACTTCGTCGGCATGGGGCTGTTCATTGCGGCGGGGTGGCTCGCAGATATCGTGCCGGCCACCCTGAACGGCGGTGTCCCCGAGACGATCCGGCTCGCGCAGGTCCCGACGAGTGTTATCTACGCAATGGATCTTGCCGTCCTCCTCCCGGCTGTCATACTCGTGGCGGCCTGGCTATACCAGGGACGTGCGTGGGGATACGTGCTCTCCGGAATCATCCTGGTGAAATTAGCCACCCTTGGTCTCGCCGTGCTCGCGATGGAGATGCGTATGTGGCAGACAGGTCAGGGCGGAGAGCTGGGCATGATCGCGGTTTTCGGCGTCATCGTGGCTATCACGGTTGCGCTCGGAATCGTGTATCTCCGTGCCCTCGGTCGGGGCTCCGGGTTGGACGACGACCGAACCGGGCCCAGAGGGCTCACCGGAACGACGTGACACCTCCTGGCATTTGTCGCGAATGACTCGCTGAACGGTGTCCACTAACTGATCGCTGGATTACGAGACGGTGCCGTCGCTCGGCGGTCGATAAAACCGAGAATCCAACTCCGTTAGACGCGCTGGAGATTGGCCGCTCGCGGACCTTTGGGGCTCGACTCGATGTCGAACTCCACGTCCTGTCCTTCTTCGAGATCCGGTCCGCCGACGTCCTCCATGTGGAAGAAGAT
>CAZQNH010000068.1:2536-11120 GCA_964594685.1 uncultured Halobacteriales archaeon | reverse complement strand
GTCTCAGCCTCCACAAGGCTGAAGGATAGTCCACTACCCTAACCCGGACACGCATCCACAACTCCGCCGCTGGAATTCAAATACGTTACGACATCAGGCCCGGCGGAGGACGACTCATTATTGAATTGCATTCTCAGGCAGCACCACCAAGTCCCAAAACCCTTTTTGCGGGGTTTTCGGGGGGGGGGGTACATCTCAATTCTCACTCATGATGAAACGACTATCTTCGGCAAGCTGCCTTCCTTTCCTCGACATCCTTTTCCGCCAATAACGGATAGGCCAAGCCAAGCGTGGCCGTTACGGACAAGATATACGTCAAGAACCACCGACAACTCGCTTCGCAGCTCGAGGTCTCCTTCCCGAAGAACGCCTTCTCGGGGGCGACTCTCGATCTCCTCTTCCAGGGCGACCTGGAGAAACTCGACGAGGCGAACCGGGAGCGGGTGCTCGACTTCGCCCAGGACTTCCTGGACTGTACCTGCGAGTCCAACCCCTACTGTGGCCACCCCGAACGCAAGTTCATCGAGTACCTCCTGGACCTCCGCGCCCAGGGTCTCGACCCCGAATCCATCGTCGGCGTGATGACCGACGACTACATTCTCTATGCGTATCCGGGGGACATCTACTCCTTCCTCGACGACGCGGTCCGCACCCTCGAAGCGGTCGAGGACATCGCCCGGGTCGACGGGCAAGCGGAGTCCGAACGGCGCGCAGCCCAGCGGAAACGCGAGTTACTGTAGCGCCCCTTCTGCTGACAAAGAAGCTGCCCGACTGACGCCGCAGGTCCGCCTATCGAAATCCCGTCCTGTACCAGCGGTCATGCAAGAATGGGAGAGTCAGTCAGAACCACGCCCTCATACCGGTCGGCCGATCAGCCGATGCGGTACCGCTCGTCCATCGGTTCCGTGCCGTTCTCGTCGTCCAAGTCCTCGAGGTGGATGACGTCGTCGACGTCGTCGCCTTCCTCCAGGCGCTCCTGGAGGGAGGTGATGTAGCGTTTGTGCTCGTCGAGCTGGTCCCGCAGGTGCTGGGCCTCCAGTTCCAGGCGCTCGTGCTCCCTGATGAAGCTCTTCGGGACCTTGACCTTCGGGGGGAACTCCTCGGTATCGGTACCCTCCACCTCGTTCTCCGGAACCACCCGCACCTTGCCGTCGTGGGCCACGAGGGAGTCGACGTAGTCGCGGAAGACCGCGGAGAGGGAGAGGTCTCGCTCCTCGGCGATCTCGCGCAGCGCCTCGAAGGCGTCCTCGTTGACGCGGAACGAGATCGTCTTGTTCTTGTTGCCCATCGTGTCATCGATATCGGTGCCAAACGGACTTAAGACTTCGTCAGACGCCCGCCATGCGGCTTCGTCGATGCCTATCGCCGGGGACTATGGCGGCACCCCTGAGACAGGCCTCCCGTCCGAGGGTCCCTGTGCAATTATTGCAATACGGGTCCGAGTGCCAGGCATGCACGATACGCCGGCAGTCGTGGACGCCGACGGCGAGTCGCTTACGGTGGCGGGTCTGGTCGCCGTCGCCCGCGAAAGGGCTCCCGTCGAGGTCCCCGACCCGACCCGGGAGGCGATCCGGACCGCCCGCGACCGCGTCGAGGAGGTGGTCGAGAGTGGCGAGCCGGTCTACGGGGTGAACACCGGCTTCGGGGACCTCGTCGCCGAGCGAATCCCGGAGTCCGACCTCCGGACCCTTCAGTCCAATCTCCTCCGGAGCCACGCCGCCGGGGCAGGCGACCCCCTTGCAGAGCCCGTCGTCCGGGCGATGATGCTTGCCAGACTCAACACACTCGCGAAGGGTTACTCGGGGGTGCGGGAGGTTGTCGCCGACCACCTTCTGACCCTTCTGAACGAGCGGGTCAATCCGGTCGTCTACTCCCACGGGAGCCTTGGGGCAAGCGGCGACCTCATCCCGCTGGCACACATGGCGCTGGTGCTCGTGGGCGAGGGCGAGGCCGAGATCGAACGGGATGGCGACCGAGTCGTTGTGGAGGGCAACGAGGCACTCGACGCGGTGGGTCTCGAACCCCTCGAACTGCAGGCCAAGGAAGGTCTGGCGCTCATCAATGGCACCCAGCTGACCGTGGCGCTCGCCGCCCTTCTCGCGTGGGATGCCGCACACACTGTCACCTCCGCAGACGTCGCCGGCTCGCTCACGACCGAGGTCACGATGAGCACCACGGCCACCAGCGACCCGGTCCTGCACGCGGTCCGGCCCCACGATGGTCAGCAGGCGAGTGCACGAAACGTCAAGCGGCTCACCGCCAACTCGGAGATCGTCGAGTCGCATCGTAACTGCGACCGGGTGCAAGATCCCTACTCCATCCGCTGTCTGCCCCAGGTGCACGGGGCGGTGCGGGACGCCGTCGACCACCTCCGTTCGGCCGTGGAGGTCGAACTCAATAGCGCGACTGACAACCCGCTGGTGTTCCCCGCGGACGCGGTCGACGAGCGGGCCAGCGGGACCGAGGGTGCGGCCATCCTCTCGGGCGGGAACTTCCACGGCGAGCCACTGGGGCTCCGGCTGGAGTACGTCCGGACGGGGCTCACCGAACTCGCCACCGTCGCCGAGCGACGTGTCGACCGGCTGCTCAACCCCCACGTCCAGGAGTCTCACCTGGCGCCCTACCTCACCGAGGAGAGCGGACTCGAGTCCGGGTACATGCTCGCCCAGTACACGGCCGCATCGCTGATCAACGAGGCCCGGTCGCAGGACAACGCCGCGGTGGACAATACCCCAGTCTCCGGCAACCAGGAGGACCACGTGAGCATGAGCGTCCAATCTGCCTACAACGCCCGGACAGCCCTCGAGGCGGCCCGGACCGCTGTCGGGATCGAACTGCTCGCCGCCACCCAGGCCGCGTCGTTCGTCGACGAGGAGCTGTCGCCGGGCATGGGCACGGGTGCCGCGATGGCTGCTGTGCGGGAGATAGCGCCGCCGCTGACGGATGATCGCCCCCTCCGCGGCGAGATCGAGGCGGCCGCCGACCTCGTGGGAGCCGACCTGGTCGACGCGGTCGGCGACACCCTGTCGGAGCCCCTGGAGTAGCGTCTAACCTGGGCATTCCCGCTCGTGTCGTCTCGGGTAGCAGCGCCGCTGGAAAGCGGGCGGGGGAAGGGTGAGTGGGGACGGAAACGCATCGATCATCACTCGGGAACCGGCCGTAACCCCTCGCTAGCCGGTCTGCCGGCCTATTCCGCAGCCGGGCTTTCCACAGCGCCGGATTCGCCGGCGTCCTCGGACTCCTCGTCCAGACTCTCGAGTGCGTTGACCAGTGCCTCGCGATACGGCTCGACGCCTTCCTCGTACTCCTGTTGGGCGCGCTGGCCGTACTCGTTGGCTTCGTCCTCAAAGCCCTCGATCCGTTCGAGGGTCCGCTCGGCGGTCTCGACCACCCACCGATCGCGGGTGTTCTCGTCGACCTCGGCGATGACCTCCGGTCGGATGGAGACGTTTACGGACCCGTCGTCGGTCTCGTAGGTCCGGGGCTTTCCGACCACGGCGACGTACGTCGGTGTCTCGAGATCGCGGAGCGTGCTCGCGGCGTCGGGTTGGTACTGCCCGGCGTAGACGAAGAACGTGCCGGTGGGGTCGACGACACGGCCCCGCCAGTACTCACTTTCGTCGCCGATGTCCTCGGTCTCGGTGAGGGTACCGACGATGAAGACCCGATTCGCCTGCTCGCCGGTCGGAAGCAGCGCGTAGAGTGGGGCGCGTTCGTCCTCGGATTCCTTGAAGGTGAACGTGGCGTCGTTGAACTCCCGGGCGAAGACGCGCCGGGCGATCTCGCGAGTGGGGGGTTGTGACTGGCTCATCTACATCGACCTCGCTTTGATGAGGACGCCGTCGGGATCGACGGTTCCGGTGATCTCCTCGACATCGTTCGCGAGGAGGTACCGTCCCATCGTCGGGCCGAGAACACGGTAGTACCGGCCGAGGACCGACTCGCGCATCTCGTCGGCCACGACCGTCGTGTCGAGGGCGTCTTTCGCCATCGTCTTGGCCTCCTCGAGTTCGATGCCGGTGAGGTCCTCGGTGGCCTCGCGGTCGAAGATAACCTCTTGAACCTCCCGGCCGTCATCGAGGACGCCCTTGATGCGGAGGTCGAACTCACCGTCGACCTCGCCGTGCTCGGAGCAGCGGCCGTTCTGGAGGACGCGGGTGCACCCCTCCTCCGGGCATCGCTTGATGAGGCCGCTACCCGACTGGATGTCGATCAGCGCACCTTCGACCTCGGACTCGTTGTCCCCGACCTCGATGTCCTCGTCGCGTTCCGAAATCGAGGTCGTTCGGTTGAGTTTCACCGAGTACCGGCCCTGGTACTCGTCGGTGACCACGTTCTCGAGGCGGTAGACGGCCCCCTCCTCGAGCGGCTCGAGGTCGGATTTCGCCCATGCCGTGAACTTGATCGTGCCGGTCTCGTCACCGAGCAGCCCGACCTGGGCGACCGCGTCGCTGCGCGGCTCCCAGAGGTCCACCACCTTCGCGGTGAGGTTGACCCACTGATCGGGGCTGTCGATGTCCTCGACGTCGGCGTCGGTATTGCTGCCCTGGCCGAGGTCGTCCCGCTCGAGACCGGCTTCATCGAGATAGTGGTTCTCGACGCTCCGCCGGGCCTCAGAGAGCGGCACCTTGTATTCGGTGACAAGTCGTTCGAGTCGCTCCGATACGTCGTCCACCTCGATGTCGAGGTGCTCCGAGAACTGCTCGTGGATGTCACGAGCCGCAGATGTAACGTCGCTCATGGTCGGTCTGTCTGTCTCCGAGTTGTTTCGGTGGGAGACATCCGAAGGTAGGCTGTGTTCGTGTATAAAGTCTCGCGAGGTGGGGTGAAAGTGAAAGAGACGTGGGGAACGACGTCTCCGCCAGCGATGATGTTCGAGGCCAGTGTTCGGCGGCCGATGTGGACTGTTGAGACCACCTGCTCCGAGGGAGGTCGCCACGGCCACAGGTTGATAACGCCGCGTGGCCAACCCGGGACCATGACGGACCTGGGGATCGGCGAGTGGGTGCGCCAGGCGGCTCGCCGTGCCGGCCGGACCCTCGAGCGGGCCCGCGAGGAGTACACCGCGGGTCGGGTGTCGGGCTCGTTGCCCAGGGACGAACAGGGACGGGCGAGGATCGTCTGCCGGCGATACGCCGAGCAACGAGCCGTCCACGTCGAGGACGGTCGCCCCGCGTGTTTCGAGTCCGGGAACGCGGATTGTGAGTCCTGCGCCCGGGACGTCCAGGACGGCCACGTGGAGACCTGGTGAGTACGCATGGCGAAGCGGGTCGGACTGCTTCTGGCCGGTGGGACCGGTACCCGCCTCTACCCGGCCAGTCGAGCCGAGCGCCCGAAGCAGTTCCAGTCCTTTGGCGGCGACCGCCCGCTCCTCCGGCGAGCCGCCGACCGAATCGAGTTCCTGGACGAACAGTACGCAATCACCCGGCAGCGCTACGAGGAGCGGGTGGCCGACATCGTCCCCGAGGCCACGGTGCTCACGGAGCCCAAAGCCAAAGACACCGGGCCGGCGCTGGTATACGCCGCCCACGAGATCGCGACGCGAGAGGACGACCCGATCCTCCTCTGCACCCCGAGCGACCACGTCATCGGTGAGGGGTTCCAGGCCGACGCAACCACGGCCCTCGACGCGGCGGAGGCGACTAGCGGGCTCGTTACGCTGGGCGTGGAGCCAACCAGGCCGGCCACCGAGTACGGGTACATCCTTCCGGCCGAGAGCGGGGCCGACATGACGGCCGGTGTGTCAGCCGATTATCTGGCGGTCGATACCTTCCACGAGAAACCCGATCGGGGGACGGCCGAGGAACTAATCGAGAAGGGGGCCAGATGGAACGCCGGGATCTTCGCCTGGCGTCCCTCGGTCTTTCTCGATGCGACTCGCTCGACGATCCTCGGGCCACTTGTCGAGGCGCTGGAGGCCGGCGACCAGATGGCGGGTTTCGAGTCCGTCCCGGATATCTCAGTCGACAACGCCGTCCTCGAGACGGCAAAGCACGTGTTCGTGACCCCAGCCTCCTTCCCCTGGGACGACTTGGGGTCGTGGGACGCACTCGAGCGTCTGGCAGCCGAGGCTGCCGGTGAGAAATCAGCGGGAGTTGGGCCCGCATCCGACGAGAACACGGTCATTGGCGACGCGCTGACGCATGAGGCCGAGGGCAACGTCATCGCGAGCGATGACACACACGTGAGCGTCGTTGGGGTGGACGACCTCGTGGTGGCGGCCTTCGATGATCGAGTCTTAGTGATCCCGAAGAACCGGGCTCAGGACGTACGCTCGGTCGTCGAGGAACTCCGCCATGCCGGATTATTCTGATGGGTTGGTGCCGGTGTCCCAGCTAGTCACGCACCAGTAATTTATTCGGGGTTGGAACAGGACCATTTTAGCTGGCGCGGCCGAAACCTGGCCCCATCACCGTGACTACATACGACGCCATCGTGGTCGGCGGCGGGATCGTCGGGTGTGCCGCGGCCTCCGAACTCGCCGCCGGCCATGAAGTCCTGTTATTGGAGAAGAACTCCATCGCGAGCGGGGCGACCGGGAAGGCCTCGGGCCTGGTATCACCGGTCTACGACCACCAGAAGAACCTCGAAGCCGCCGCCTATGCGACCGCGTTCTTCGAGGAGTTCGACGGCACCCATCACGTCTCACCGGAGATGCCAGGAGGCGTCTTCCTGTTCGGGGCGGAGGAACGAGCCGACGCCGAGAAAGCGGCGAAACGAGCGCGGGGCGCTGGCTTTGGTGCCGAGACGCTCTCCCGGGGCGAACT
The DNA here is from genome assembly GCA_964594685.1 of uncultured Halobacteriales archaeon. GTDB lineage: Archaea > Halobacteriota > Halobacteria > Halobacteriales > Halobacteriaceae > Halodesulfurarchaeum. The sequence goes on along the minus strand of CAZQNH010000068.1, from coordinate 4,353 downwards.
TGCCGACCGCTATCCGGAGCCGTTCGACACCGAACAGTTCGACGGCGGCGTCGTTTTCGACGAGGTCGGCTGGGTGGACTCACACACCGTCGCCACCGCGTTACAGAAACGAGCGACGGAACGCGGGGCGACCATCGAAACGGGGGTCGAGGTCACGAGGGTGCTGGGCGAAGAGCGCGTGACTGGCGTTCGAACTGCTCAGGGGGAGATCGAGGCGCCGACCGTCGTGGTCGCAGCGGGGTGGCGGACCCGCGATCTGGTCGCCGACCACGTGGAGGTCCCGGTGCGCCCGTTCCGATATCAAACCGCCGAACTCGAGGTCGATACCGGCCTCGACCCCTCGTTTCCGGTGGTCTGGGAGCACGAGACGTTGCTCTACTGGCGACCCACGCGTGATGGCGCTCTCCATGTCGGCGGTCGCCCGTATTTCGTCGAGGAGCCCGGAACCATGCTCCAGGGCGCCACGGACGATTTCAAACGCACGATCGCTCGGGTGATCCCGTCCTACATTCCGTCGATCGGCGATCCCCGACTCCGGAGTGATGACACCTGTCCTACCGGCGATGCGGCCACGCCCGATGCGGTTCCGATCCTGGATGCGCCGCCGGAGGCACCCGACGGCCTGGTCGTCGCGACCGGTATGCACGGATTCGGCATCATGCTCGCCCCGGTCGCGGGGGCGGCCGTCCGGTCACTGGTCACCGACAGCGAGGCACCCTTCTCGCTCGAGCCCTATCGGCTGGCCCGCTTCGACGACCGGGGCAGCGACTTCTCCTCGTCGTACATCTCCGCACCCGAGTGATTCGATACCGGGATCTGCAAGCGGTTTGGGAACACCGTCAAAAAGCCAGCTGGGCCGTTTTCAGCAGTATCAGCCGCGGAGCCGGCCGCCGTCGATCGGGAGCGATGCGCCATTGATGAAGCTCGCCCGCTGGCTGGCGAGGAAGGCGATGGCGTCCCCGAATTCGAGTGGATCGCCGAGTCGGTCCATCGGGACCGGTTCCGCCCACCCTTCGCGGCCCTCCTCGTATGAGTCGTATTCGCCACGCTGGACCGCGGCCTCGATAAGTTCCTCTATCCGGGGGGTTTCGTGGGGCCCGGGCAGCACCGCGTTGGCTCGGACCGCTGGCGCGAACTCGCGGGCAACGGTCTTCACAAGTCCGATAACCCCCCGCCTGACCGCATTCGAAAGAACCAGGCCCTCGATGGGTTCGCTGACGCTCGTGGAGGTGATTGCGGTGATAGTACCGGTCTCGCTGTCCTCGAGATGTGGCCTCGCTGCCGAGACGGCTCCCACCACGCTCATCACCAGCATGTCGTAAGCCTGCTGCCACTCACGCTCGGAGATATCACCGAAGTAGCCGCTGGGGACGCCGCCGGCCGAGGTCACCAGGTGGTCCAGCCCGCCGAACTCCTCGACGGTGCCCTCGACGAGGGCATCGAGGTCCGCCCGCTGGGTGATGTCGGTCTGCATCGGGACGACCCGACCCGTCGCCATCTGCCTGATATCCTCTGCGGCGGCTTCGAGGTGGTCGGGCGAGCGACTCGCGATGACGACGTTCGCGCCCTCGCGGGCCAATGCCGTCGCGCTCCCCTTGCCGAGCCCGCTCGAACTTGCCGTGACGATCGCCGTCTGGCCGTCGAGTCCCAGGTCCATATGGAGAGGGTCATCGGCCCGATATTAAGACGAAACGATGTCGGTGTGAAATGAGGGCGGTGCCAAGCGGTGACCGTACGGAAGGCTGTCGGTGCGTGATGGGGACGGTGGTAAATGGTATTCGTGCGGTGGTTGCGAGGGAAAAACCCTCGACGTCACC
>CAZQNH010000068.1:0-2436 GCA_964594685.1 uncultured Halobacteriales archaeon | reverse complement strand
GACTGCACCCCAGGTCACCGGTCCGGCTGCACCCGGACTCGCATCGTCCCTTCGCTCGTGACGCCCACGAGTAGGCTCGCCCGGACCTCCCGCCCGCCGACGGCGTCACCGGCGGCTTCGCTGACCATCTTCATCACCTCGGGGGCGGAGTACGGGACCTTCACCCCGGCCTCGTCGCAGTTCTCGTAGACCCGGTCAGGGACCTCGTAGAGATCTGTGCCGGGGTCGATCTGGATCTGGACTGGCGCCTGGAGCGTCTCGGCGAAGGCGACGGTCTCCCGGGCCTTCGCCACGTTGTTCCGGGCGCTTGCCTCCACCTTCGAGACGTTCGCCCGCGAGGTCCCGAGCGAGTCGGCGATCGCTGCCTGGGAGATCCCTCGCTCCCGGAGGGCGAGCACCTGGGCCTGCCGGCGGGTCAACACGCTCTCTTCCGGGTCGAACCCGGTCCGGTCGAGGATGGCCGCCACGTCGGGGACCTCTTCGCTCATAGCGAGGCGTTAGGACTCATGGGTGAAAAAGACACTCGGCGACGGGAAGGGGGACAGTCGGTCGAGCGAGGGTGACTGACTGCCCTGATCGCCTCAGCCGCCCCAGAAGTTCTCGCGGCTGCCGAGGTGCGGCTGGCGTTCCTTGCGCTTGTCGCTTTCTTCCTCGGCGTCTTCGTCCTCCTCCGCCGCACCCTCGGCTTCGTCCGTCGATTCTTCGTCCTCTGTCGCCTCTTCGTCCGCTGCATCCTCGGGTTTCCCATCGAGTTTCTGGATGAGGTCGGCGCGGGCATAATTGGACTTCACGGTCGAGACCTTCGCTTCGACCCAGGCGTCCGGGAGGACACCATCGACCATGATGACGAAGCCAGTCTCGGTGTGGTGGCCGACGCCAGCCCCGCTCTCGTGGAGGTCCGTTACCTCCACGGTTACCTCCTCTCCGGGGACCACCGGTGCGGTCTTGAGGTCCTCTATGGGCTGGGTATAATGGTTACACCAGTCCATACCGCCCCGGTCCCCGAAGTGTGAGCACCCCATCCCGTCGATCCGTTCGGAGAAACTGGGGCATTCGTCCGCGAGTGGGCAGTTAGCCATTGAAAAGTGGTAGCGGCCCGGTCCATTAAACTCCACCGGCCTCGTTTCACGACGGCGACCGGCCTGGAGGCGGTTCCCGCTAACGGATACCTACTCGGCGTCTCGGGGGTACCAGGCGAGGGTGTGCTCGGTCACGAGGGAGAGTCCCACCCGCTCACTCACCGCGAACTCGTCGTCGTGCTTGTGGAGGCACCGGACCTCGTCGCCGTTGTCGAGTTCGACGTGGTAGATGTAGGACGGACCGGTGTACTGCCGACGGACGATCTCGCCGATCCCGTCGCTGTTCGTGGCCGGGTCGACCTTGATGTCGTCCGGCCGGACCAGCACGTCGACCGGGGCCCCCTCGTAGGCTTCCTCCACCCCCGCCAGGAGGTCGCGGTCGAAGCTGCCGATGTCGGTGTGGACCTGGCCGTCGATGCGGGCCGAGAGGAAGCCGGCCTGGCCCAGGAAACTCGCGACGAACCGCGAGCGGGGGTGCTGGAAGACATGGTCAGGCGGGCCAATCTGCTCGACCGTGCCGTCGGCCATCACGGCCACCCGGTCGCTTATCGAGAGGGCCTCCTCCTGGTCGTGGGTGACGGAGATTGCCGTGACCCCGGCGGCCTTGAGGATCCGTCGTACCTCCTCGCGCATCTCTACCCGCAATCGGACATCGAGACTCGAGAACGGCTCATCGAGGAGCAGGATGTCCGGCTCGGGGGCCAACGAACGGGCCAGGGCCACCCGCTGTTGCTGGCCCCCGGAGAGCTGAGCGGGCGACCGGTCGCCCATCTCGGGCATGTCGACGAGTTCCAGCAGCTCATCGACCCGTCGTTCGGTCTCCGGTTCGGGGGTCTCCGGCAACCCGAAAGCGATGTTCTCCCGGACCGAGAGGTGTGGGAACAGGGCGAAGTCCTGGAAGACCATCCCGATAGCCCGCTCCTCCGGCGGAGTGGCGAATTCGGCGTCCGCGACCGTCTCGCCGTCGATCGTGATCGTCCCGGTCGTGGGCCCGTCGAGGCCCGCGAGCAACCGGAGCGTCGTCGTCTTCCCGCAGCCCGACGGCCCGAGGAGCGTGAGCAGCTCCCCCTCCCGCACGCGGAAGGAGAGGTTCTGGACGGCGGCTTCGGGCCCGAAATCCTTCCGGACATCTTCCACAATCATGATGGCCTCCTCGGGGGCCGGGGCCGACGGCTCGAAGCCCGCAGGCCTCTCAGACATCGAATCGCCCCCGATAGAGCAGGACGAAGATGGAGAGGCCTGAAAGCCCCACCAAAAGCAGCGCGGGAACCGCCGCCCGGCCGTAGGCCCCGGAGCCCTGGACCAGCCAGATGTAGGTCACGATGGTGTCGAAGCCGGTCGGGTGGAGCATGAGGGT
>CAZQNH010000067.1:9551-11165 GCA_964594685.1 uncultured Halobacteriales archaeon | reverse complement strand
GCGAACCCGTTCATCAACGGCCTGGGGATCCCCCTCAACGAGCTGGAGTGGGGGGCGAGCTACGACTCGGACTGGACCTCGACCGACCATATCGCCACCATCCATGATCTATGGGACGCCGCCTGGAACGACGAGATCGGGACGGTCCTCCCCGAGGACGTGAACCGCTACGTGCAGAACAGGTGGGCAGAGGTCGAGGAGAGTGACCGGGTGGTCATCCACTACATGCAGCCCCACGCGCCGTTCATCGATTTCGGACGGGGCCGCAAGGTCAACACCATCCGGAAGAGTTTCGAGGAGGTAAAGGCCCAGGGGGCGAAGGCCGAGAAGGAGAACGGCTTGCTCTCCTCCGTGCTCGACCCGGTCAAACCACGCTTGGAACGGGTTCTTGAAGAAAGCGAACTCGCGATGAAGCTGGGGATGCTCGTGGAACTCGACCCGTCGAGCATCTTCGAGGTGGGATCTTCCGGTGCCAGCAAGACCCTCGAGCGGTATTACACGAATAACCTCCGTGCGGTGTTTCCGGCGGTCGTCGAACTCGCGGAGGACCTCGAGGGTCGGGTCGTCATCACCTCGGACCACGGCGAGGCCTTCGGCGAACAGGGCATCTGGGAGCATCACGTGGAGACGCCCATTCCCGAACTCCTCGAGGTGCCGTGGCTCGTGGTCGAAGATACGGCGTAAAGCCAACTGGCCTGGGGAGGCGGCCGATGCGAGGCCGTGACTTGTACCGAGACTGGGAGTGTAACTCGATCAGACGTACCTGATGACCCTGGCCATCCCGGCCTCGAGGTGATACAGGTTGTGGCAGTGGAACAGCCAGTTGCCCGGATTGTCGGCCACAAAATCGATGGTGACCTGGCCCATCCCACCGGGGACGACGACCGTGTCCTTGACCACGTCGCCGACCTGGAAGAAGTGGCCGTGAAGGTGCATCGGGTGACTGACGGGGCTCCGATTCTGCATCCGGATCCGGACGTGGTCGCCCTCGGCAATTTCGAGGGGTTCCGCGTCCGGGAACACCTGCCCGTCGATCGCCCAGGTGTACCCGTCGCCTGCTGGCGACAAGACGAGGTCGAAGGTCAGGTCTGGTGAGCCCCCGATGCCCTCGATGGGCTCGAGTGCACGGAGATCACCGTACGAGACACGTCGACCCCAGGTTTCCGGGCGGGTCGGAGTCTGTGCTGTGGCGCCCTCGTACCGGAGGATACCGAGGGCGCTGGGCTCGGTGCCCCGAACCGGCGCGGCGAGTATCTCCCACGCCCCCGGGTTGTCCGCCGTGAGGATGCCGTCGTAGCGTTCGCCGGGACCGAAGGCGAAGGAGTCGGCCCTTACGGGGTCGACGGGACGACCGTCGGCGTGGGAGATGTCCAACTGGTGGCCAGCGGTCCGGACCTCGAAGGTCGTCGCGCTGCTTGCATTGACGAAGCGGAATCGAACCTGTTGGCCTTCTGCGACGTCGAAGGCCGGGGGGTTCCCGCCGGGACGACCGTTCATGATCATTCCCTGGTACGGGGGGCGGAAGTCGTTCATCATGCCGCCCATCGATCCACCGCCACCTATTCCACCGCCATCCATGCCGCGGCTTCCCATACCATCATCCATTCCACCGCC
>CAZQNH010000067.1:0-9451 GCA_964594685.1 uncultured Halobacteriales archaeon | reverse complement strand
ATTCCACCGCCATCCATGCCGCGGCTTCCCATACCATCATCCATTCCACCGCCTCCCATGCCGCCGCTCCCTATGCCATCATCAGTCGTCCCGCCACCGTCTTCGAACCGCTCGTCGTCCCCCTCGGGCGATTTGGGAGCCTGCCCGAGGTAGTCATCGAGGAGGACGACGTACTCACGCTCGTAGTCGACATGTGGATCTGACTCTTCGATCACGAGCGGGCCCGCGAGACCCCGATCTAACTGGAGACCGGCGTGGCTGTGATAGAAGTACGTGCCCGCTGGTTCGGCGCGGAAGCGGTACTCGAAGTCGTCACCTGGCCCGATGGGGTCTTGTGTCAGGTTCGGGACGCCGTCCATCACGTTCGAGACCGGAACCCCGTGCCAGTGGACCGACGTCTGCGCGGACAGACCGTTTTGCAGCGAGACCCCGATCACGTCCCCCTCCGAGGCACGAATCGCCGGACCGGGCAACGCATCGTCGTACAGCCAGCTCTCCGGGGAGACACCGGATGGCGAATTCGGCCCGGCGGCACCGGGCGTCAATTCGACAGTCGTGTCTGGGGGCCCGGACGGCGGGTCACGAGGGGCAACGTTCCGTGGGTCCGTTCCCGGAAAGCCATCCGCATCAGGGAGGGCGTCGGCCACCGTCGTACACCCGGCCAGTCCAAGCATGCTTCCAGCACCGAGGATCTGTAGGGCTCGTCGCCGCGAAATCCGCGTTTCGTCGTCTTTCATCTCGTCTTTCCTCGATGAGTCCGGCCAGGGCGAGTTTTCGTCTTGGACATTGTCCAAGGGACCGTCGGTACCAGTCCCCGAGTCTTCGGGCACTCCCCGAACCTCGTTTCGTCGATATCGCCTCGAGCGTATCGTCTCCGTATCGTTTCCATGGCCCCCTCGTCCCGGTTCGAGTCACCGGCCGCGGTCATGCCGGTCGCGAGGAAACCCGAAGGGGCGAACACGGTAGCCGCCATGCCTAGCAGCTCCATAAGTGGGCCGAGAAAACCGAACGTCCACCCACCCGCGCTGCCACCCATCTGGAGGAATTGGGACCAAGCTAACATGGGGGCGATTGGGGGCCGAACTATAAGTGTTGCGTGGATTGTACAAAACAGTACAAGGCCCGTCTGCTGAGCCGTCGCTGAATGGTGTTCGGCACACCCGCAACCCGCCTCTCGGTCGGTTTTCCACCACAATGGAGTCGGATATCGGCTTCCGGTCCCCCTTCAGGGCACCGGCCCTGTCTGTCGTAGCCGATGGGAGTCTCGTGATCAAACGGGGGAGTTCAGGGCAAACTGTGGGGTGAGTGTCTCCCCCTCTCCTGACCGATGGGTGGGGCGTGTTCGGTCAGCGACCGGAGCAACTATCCGTTGCTCCACATGGGGCCTATTCCGCGGCAATAAAATAAGTTTGCCATGTTCTATCAGGGTATACTAATTGAGGGGCCCGTAGCCACAGCCGTCGGATTGTCCTCGACTTCCTGAGTGCCGAGTGGCCCTTCGGAGCGGTTACTTTCGGAGCGGTTACTCCGCGATCGCGCGCATGACCAGCGTCGGTGGCACTTTCGTCATCAGCGCTGGCTTGTGGCTCCATTGCTCTCTATAGGCGTCCTCATCGGTGGTACCAGGTTCGTAAATCCGATCGACCCTGAAACCTGCATCGACCAGGGTGTCGTAGACCTCCCCTACCGACCGATGGTATTCCACCAGGTCCGGTTCGATATCGCCGATAGACTTCCGCGCGGGCGTATCGTCGAAATAGCTCCCGGCCAGCGTTTCATCGTCCGGATCGAACAGCGCATAGAAGGGATGCGGGATCGCGAAGACGAAGATGCCCCCAGGACGAAGCACCCGGTCTGCCTCCGCGAAAGCGGTCTCCAGGTCAGCAATCATGTGATAGACCCAGGAAGAAAAAGCGAGGTCGACAGCATCCCTGGGGATCGGGAGTGAGGAGACGTCACCCAGCGCGAACTGCACGTGTACATTGTAGGCCTCCGCCAGTTCTCGGGCGTGACGTAGCTGTTCGCCGGAGAAATCCACCCCGATGACGGTTTCCGTAGCCCGCCGAGCAAATCCGACGCTCGCCTGTCCGCCCCCACAGCCGAGTTCGGCTACCGTGGCGCCATCGAGGGATGGGAGGAAATCCAGGCGCTCGTCTTCCGGGAACCCGGGCCCGTAATGGATTGGTGCTGGTGGCAGGTCGTCGCCCTCGGTCTCCGCGTTCCATGCCGACTGGAAGTCATCGCTCCATTCGTCCCAAACCGACCGTGTATCGTCCATTCGAGGAAACGATGGGGCCGGTTCGACAAACTATTTGCGAGCCGAACGGGGTTCCAGCGAGGAGCCCACACCCGATATTTGCAGGCTACCGTTAGTGTAACTCTCGATAACTCGGGGTAAAACCTATAATGTGGAGGTTTCTGCATCCGTATGTACCTCCCTTTCGGGAGGTACCGAGAGGTAACCTGGCAGGCCGGTTGCCCCCCATTCCCAATCCCCTGTCTCCGCCGGCTGCCTCTCGCTCTTTGACTTCACTGAAATGGTCTCGTTTCTCTGAACTGAAATCGTGTCTCCAGGCTGGACTGAAATCGTGCGTTTACGCTGGATTGAAATCATGCCTGTGGATACATAATTGGCGGCAAGTGTTGCTCGAAATATCAATTTAGCAAGTAGAATGACCGATGGAGTATAATACGTCCGAGTCCGTTACTACAACTGGCGGACCCAACTGTGGGACCGCCCGCTGGACGGAAACTGGCAGGTCGCTACTCATTCATGTGACTTGTCATTCTCCCCCTCTCCCGCTCCAGTGCGAACAACATCACCGAGTGCCCACTTCCTGCTATACCCACAACGTCTGACAAAATTGTAAGTGTGTGCATATCGAACACATATAGGGCGCCCAGTCTCCAGTGGCGTCCTCCACATGCCAGATCCGACCTATCAACTCACCGATCACGAATTGAGTGTCGCCCTCCACGAGGTGGGGGAACCGAGCGTCGGTGGCGTTCCGTCATTGCCCCAGGCAAGGTCCCTCCTCGAATCAGTCATTACCGCGGCCGCCGCCGATCTCGGGGCGTATCTCGAGGAGGTTCGGGACGGTCGGCTACGGATCGTCGCCGACCGCCCCACGGCCTTCGTGTTCGCCGACCCGACCCGCGACGTGATCGCCGAAATCCTCCAGGAACGCGACGAGCACACCGGATTGAACGAGCAGCTAATCAGGGCCATCATGGTCCATGTCGCCAAGAACCTAACCTCACGGGAGTGGGCCGATGAGGACCCGATAGTTGTCTGGAAACCGGAGGACTGGCAACGAGGGGAGGATGGCGTTGAGCGAATCATCACGTGGCTCTTGACCATCGGACTCACCCCGGCACAGGCACTCGATTTCTGGGCGACGGTCCTCAGAGGCATCTCCCAATCGGAGTGGGCGGACACTCGTGGCGTCGAGACGACGACCGTGACCGAGAACGTCACTGCGGCTCGGGACGTGCTCGGCGGAGAGTAACGGTCAGGGGTCCGATGCTGCCCCTGTTCAATATATACCATAGCCTGCAGCCAGTGGTGAGAGGGGGCCAGAGCCACTCAGTTTGGATGGAATTCGGAAATGGGCCGGTAGCGGGGCGTCTGAGGGTACCCGCTAGCCGCCTTTCCCGACCTGTGAAAGGGACACCTGTCCCAACGCAACCCTGCCGACCGAAGGAGCGGCTACCGTAGTGATCTGTGATTCCAATGAACCGCAGGCCAAGGGGACCCCGGGCATCCCACTGTCGAGCGATCGGGGGGATCCTGGCAGTATCTCATCGGAAAAAAACCCAATTCAACGACGCGTTCGCCAATCGAAACGACTTAAGCCGAAATCCGAGTAATGAGCCCAACGTGACCCAGACACAGCTCACGCTGATCCAGATAGATAACTACGGGCCCTGGACAGTGACGCCCGCCCCGCGTCGGGAGGTGGACCTGCAGACGATGCAGTCTCGCCTCTATGCGGACCTTTCCCAGATGTTCGGGAACCTCGATGGCTACGTCTTCTTCACCCGGTTCGACAACATGATCGCGGTCTCGAACGGGATGGACCTCGAGGACCACGCCCGCATCCAGGAATCCGTACGCAACCGCTATCCGGTCACGATCAGCATGGCGGTCGGCCACGCCGACAACCCCGCGAACGCCCTGATGGACGCGACGGCTCGCCTCCAGGACCAGGGCAGCGCTCAGGACGAGGAGCGGACCGAGGAGCTCCTGGGCCAGACCCTCGCCGAGGCCGACCGGACGGATTCGGATCTGCGGATCGCCCACTTCGACGTAGTCGACGCGACGGGAAAGTACACGGACGAACTCGATGCTTTCTCGACATTCATCCACATCGAGCAGGGCTATGCCGCACTCATGAAGCACCTCCACGATGAATATGGAGGGCTCGCCTTCTTCGTGGGCGGGGACAACGTTATCGCCGTGATGCCCGACCTGGACAGAGAGCACTACGAATCGATCATCGAGCACGTCGAGGCCTCGAGCGACGTGACACTCCAGGTCGGCGTCGGCAGCGGGATGAGCGCCCATGATGCCGGCATGGGTGCCAAACATGGCCTCGAAGACTGCCGGGAGAACGCCACGCTGATCGAGGGTGACCTGGGCTGAGCGCGGGGTGGGTCGGTGTCCCGCCGGAGTTCGAGTAACGGTCACGGCGGCTGCGCGCCGGCACCTGGATCCACTGGCATTTCGGCGCCCGAGGTTCACTCCTACTTCGGCGCCCGAGTTTTAGTTCCACTCCGCCTCCCGAAAGTTAAGAGGTGTCCCCGCCCAACCGACGGCTATGCCCCGCGAGGGGAGGCTCCCCGGAACCGGCGACCAGGACGAGGACATCGTCCTCCACGTGGACATGGACTGTTTCTATGCGTCCTGCGAGCGGCTGCGCGAGCCCGAACTCCGGGGTGAACCCCTCGTGGTTGGGATGGGCTACGAGGATGGCGAGACCCACGGCGCGGTGGCCACCGCGAGCTACGAGGCCCGCGAATACGGTGTCGAGAGCGCACTCCCGATATCCAAAGCCCTGAATCGGTTGCCGAGGGTCGCGGACAATCCGGACGATCCTGACTCGGGCTATTACCGACCCGTGGCCCTGGAGTATTATCAGTCAGTGGCGCGGGATGTCAAGGATATCCTCTATGAACTCTCTGACACCGTCCGAGAGGTCAGCATCGACGAGGCCTACCTCGACGTGACCGAGCGGACCGCGTGGGACGTCGCGGAGGGGTTCGCCCGGCATGTCAAACAGCGGATCCAGGGTGAGATCGGCGTCCCTGCCAGCGTCGGGGTCGCCCCCAATATGAGTGCGGCCAAGATCGCCTCTGACCACGACAAACCCGACGGGCTCACCGTGGTCCCACCCGAGGAACTCGAGTCGTTCCTGTCCCCGCTCCCCATCGAGGACCTGCACGGGGTCGGTCCCGTGAGCGCGGGCGAGTTCCACGACATCGGAATCGAGACCATCGGGGACCTCGCGGACGCCGACCTCGAGCCGATCGAGTCGAGGTTCGGGGAGCGGGGCCGGGAACTTCACTTCCGCGCCCGTGGCATCGATGACCGGGAGGTCGAGAAGCGCGGAAAGCCCAAGAGTCTTTCCAGGGAGACGTCCTTCGGCGAGCCGGTGACCGACCCTGGCGAACTACGCGAGCAGATCGAAGCCCTCGCCCGAGCGGTCACGGAGCGGGCCGAACGCAAGAACGCCCTGTACCGCACCATCGGGATCAAGGTGGTCACACCACCGTTCGACGTGAACACCCGGGAGCGGTCCCTGAGCGGGCCGATCCACGAGCCGGAGTTGGTCCGGGAGACCGCCCTGGACCTCGTCGAGGAGTTCGAGGGGACGCCGGTCCGGAAGGTCGGTGTGAGGGTGTCGAACCTGAGCTTCGCCGAGAACGAGCAGGCGGACCTGCAGAGCTGGGACGAACCCGGAAAGAGAAGTGAGCCCTCAGAGAGGGATGGACCAGTGAAGGGCCAGGTTCGCTTGGGGAATTTCGACCGGACAGATTGAGCGACAGACTGTTCGATTGCGGGTGGCTGGGAATTTCCAGCACGCAGATACAGTGGAGGCCAATGATACTGTGATTATGCCCTGATCTGATACACGGCAGGAGGGATCTGAAGCAACTCAGGAGACCAGATCGCCCAACGCACCGGCGGGGTCAGCTGCTTTCGCCACGCCGCTAGCCAGCAGCACGCCATCCGCACCGAGGTCCGCGGCCGCAGCTACGTCTTCGCCCGAGCTGATTCCGGCCCCGCAGTAAACGACGACCGACGGGTCGATCTCCGCAGCGGCCTCGACGGCGTCGCTCACGATATCGGGGTCCGCCTGGCTGACGGGCGTTCCGGTGCCGATAAGTTCCGGCGGTTCGACCGCGACGGCGTCGGGACCCAGGGCGGTAACAGCGGCGATCTGCTCGGGATTATTCGCACAGACGACCGTCTGGAGGCCAGCCCGGTTGGCGGCCGCAAGGGCGTCGTCGATCCCGGCGAGCTGGAGTCGCCGTTCCGAGTGGTTGATCAAGGTTCCAGTGGCCCCGTTCCGCGCGACGGCCTCCGCGAGTGTCGAGCCCGTCTGACTGCCGGGCTCGACCGGGCTGACGTGCTGGGCCCATGTCTGGATCCCGGTCTCGGCAACGGCCGCAAGGTCCGCTGCCTGGGGCGCGACGGCGATTTCGGCCGCTGAGTCGTCGGCGACCGCCGCGGCCGCACGCCCGATTTCGACGGGATCGACGGCGTAGGCTTTGAGATTTACCAGGATGAACATATGCGAGGCGGCTCCCGGGACTGCGAAAAAGGTTGCTTTCTCAGTCCTTGCGCTTGACCATGTCGCCCAGGGTGAGGCCGGTGTCCGAATCGCCGGACTCCCACTCCTCATCTCCCGTCCCTCCCTCCTCCATCAGCGAGATGTCGAGGCGACGTTCGAGCTTGGATTGCACCTCGTCGCTCGGGATCATGTCACCGTGTTCGAGTTTGCGGATGAGACTGACCTTCTCGTTGATGGAGTCCGCGAGTTCCTCCTGGGTGAGTTCTGCTCCCTCGCGCGCGCTGCGGATACGCTGGTCGTAATCGCTGGCCAGCTCCTCCATCTCGTCGAACATGTCCCGCCGGCGGCCACCGCCACTCGACGAGGAACTCGTTCCCCCGGTCGAGCTCGAAGTGCTGGAACTCCCTGAACTCGAGGACGAAGACGTCGAATATTTCGTCGAGGTGCTGCTGGTGTCCTGCTGTGTTACCTCCGTGCCGAAGTCGGCACAGTCGGCGCAGACCTGCAGCTCGGCGCCTTCTATCTTGACCGTCTTCGGACTCCCGGTCTCGGCGCCGCACATCTCGCACTGAACCATACACACGGGTTGCCGGTGGCCGATATTAAAGGATGCGACCGGCTACCCTTGTGTTTCCGAGGTGGATAACGAACGAGGCGAGCAGACTTCCGTAAGCCCCCACCCGCTCGGGTCGGGGGTCGCTCACGGGTCGCACTTGCTCGCACCTCACTTCATTCACCCTTCGCCCGTTTCGAGACTCTCTCCGGTCGTCTCGCCCCGCTCAGTCGTCGCCCGCTTGCTGCGCTCCTCGTTCGCTCCGACTAGCGGGTCGCTACCGCTCCCCGCTCGTTCTTCCGGCGGCTCCCGTCGGTCGCCGCCCGCTCTCTCCGGTGCTTGCGACGCCCGCCGTCCCCGACACCGCCTCGCCCTTTGAGCCCGCCAGGAGACCGGATGTTCTGCTCTGGTGTTGAATAGGGAGCCCGGCAAGAAGTCCCTGCAGCTAAGCGGCGCTTCCAGCGTCCAGCGCTCCGCAACCTCATTTTTTACTGCTGGAGAATATCGCGGAGGTGTGACCGACAGCGATCGTCTGCCTCGTCGGGAGCTTCTGGGGATGGTCGGTGCGTCTTCGCTGGGCGCACTCACCGGCTGTAACGGGCCGCAAACGGAATCGTGCTCGTCTCCGGATGACGACGATGCTGCAAGTTCCACCGAGACGACGACAGCCGTGTTCACGGACTCGAGGTCCGATAAGACCATGACCACCACAACTGGCACCGCCAAGACCGCGTCGACGACGGCAACCGAGTCAAACGTCCGCGTGTTCGACGGTGGTGATGCAGACGCGTTCACCGGTGCACTCCAGCAAATCGAGAGCTTTCTGCGTCCACTCGACCTCAGTCATCGATGCCCAGCCGGTCTTTCACGTCGTCCTGAGACACGGTTTCTCCCCGCTTGCGCTGTTTGCGGCTCTCGGCGAGGTGCTCCAGCGCTTCCGTAGAGAGTTGCGTCGGGGGATTTACGGCGTCTCGAAGGGCATCACGAATGAATTCGGACTTATTCGCGTAGCTGCGTTCCTCCCAGACCTCGTCGATCTGCGTCAGCAGCGACTGTGGCACCCTGACGTTGATCTTCTCCATCTCTCCGTCTCCGCCGGCGCCACTGTCTGTGCTCATATGGCGACGCTCGTATCACGTAAGTGGCTTCGGTCGGACACAGACTCGGGCCGATGAGATCAGTCGATTCTGTTTGTTGCATATGCGCCCTGAATTCAGGACGCGGTTATTGACAGACCGTGGGTAGGACTAGAATGAGTTGATGGATATAGAGGGTGCACGTCCCGTCTATTCCATTCAGTCGAATTTATCTGAAACAACTTTGAGGTCGAGCGGATGTTTAGTACCATCTCTCCCAGATCGCCGGGACAGATGGATCATCATCCGGTGAGTTTCGCCCACACGAGCTTCGGAGCGAGAAAAACGACATCGGGAAAAGAGAACCCGAGTTGTTCGAGCATCTCTTTTTGGTCATAGTAGAGGCGATCTTCGTGGATTTGGCCGTCTTTCACAACGGTTTTGGCCATCCCATCGATTTCCATCGTTCGGCCTGTGGGAGGCGCTCCATAAAACTCCGATTCGAGGGTACCCGTTACCGTCCACTCAACCATGACGGTGCCGTCCTATGAAAGCATCTCGTGCGTTTGGAGCCTGAAATCTGGAAACGCCGACCGCCTCTCCCGCAGGAACGCCTCGAAGGCGTCTCTCCCGTGTACTTCCCCCTCCGGAGCAGCTGGATCGTAGACAGCAACGGACTCGGAAACGATATCTAGGTTCGAATACTTCCCGTTCCACAACGCTTCATACTCCTCGATCAGTTCTTCCACGTTGGGAGTGATTTCACTCATCTGCTGTTTTCCCAAGTGGTATGAATAATGTGACATCATTTCATAATTGTATCGACTCTCTGAATCGTTCTTGAGAGAGAAGTGTGGATCGCGCTTCTGCACTGACCGATTCGAGTAAGTCCACGAGAGAACACAATCGGTGCTGCATAGGCGGGGTCTATTCAGCACGCTGTGGAAGAACTACTTAGAGGTTGTCAGTAACTACCTGCAAGACATAGACCCTGAGTTCAGCGGGCTTTCGTGAGTAGCTTGCTA
>CAZQNH010000066.1:0-11581 GCA_964594685.1 uncultured Halobacteriales archaeon | reverse complement strand
AGGCAGATCCTGGACAATGGGTACCCAAGGCAGATCCTGGACAACGGGAGGTGAGGCGGGACAGTCCACGGAACCGGAATCGTCAGGTCCCGTTGCCGTCCATCTGGGGTCTTGAGGGGCAGTGGGTGGGGACACCCGAGGGGTAGATTTACTTACACCTGTCTGCCTACTTTCACTCGATGGATTGGATCCGGGTCCTCTACAATATCGTACGGATCTATTTCGGCGTCCTCTTCGTGACGGTGATGCACATGGCTATCGTCATCATCTCTCCGGAACCGGCCAGTCACGAACAGGTCGTCATCTGGAGTTCGATCGTGATCCTGGGCTTCGTGGGGTCGGTGACGGCGGGCTACTTCGGGACCCGGTGGGCGAACTGGTAACCGGGCGACACGCAGCCTTGACCGTTTCTTTCAGGCTGTCGGGAACCCCAATCTTATGCTGATAGGACCGTATACGCAGGTATGAGCCGCCGGAAACCGGCCTGGCTGAAGTCCCAGCCACGGTCGGGCGAGACGTTCACGGACATCAAGTCCTCGCTCCGGGACCGCGATCTCCACACGGTCTGCGAGGAGGCGTCCTGCCCGAATATGGGCGAATGCTGGTCGGGCGAGGACGGCCCGGGGACGGCCACCTTCATGCTGATGGGCGACCGATGTTCGCGGGGCTGTAACTTCTGTGACGTGGCCACCGGCGGGATGGAGCCCCTCGACCAGACCGAACCGGAACGCGTGGCGGCGGCGGTGGCCGAGATCGACCTCGACTACGTGGTGCTCACCTCGGTCGACCGCGACGACCTGCCGGACCAGGGCGCCGGCCACTTCGCCGAGACCGTCCGGGCGGTGCGACGCCGACACCCCGAGGTCCTCATCGAGGTGCTCATGCCGGACTTCCAGGGCGAACCCGACCTGGTCCGGAAGATCATCGACGCCGGACCCGACGTCATCGGGCACAACGTCGAGACCGTCGAGCGGTTGCAGTGGCCGGTCCGGGACCGTCGGGCCGGCTACGAACAGTCCCTCTCGGTCCTCGAGCAGGTCGTCCGGGAGTCCGACGCGTACGCGAAGACGTCGATGATGCTGGGCCTCGGCGAGCACGACCACGAGGTCTACCAGACTCTCTCGGACCTACGGGAAGTCGGCGTCGACATCGTGACCCTGGGCCAGTATCTCAGGCCCTCCCGGTCCCACCTCGAGGTCTCGGAGTACGTCCACCCCCACACCTTCGAGACGTGGCGACGGGTTGCCGAGGACGAGTTCGACTTCGTCTACTGTGCCAGCGGCCCAATGGTCCGGTCCTCCTACCGGGCCGGCGAACTCTTCGTCGAAGCGCTCCTCCGCGAGGGCAAGTCCATTCCAGAGGCCCGCCGGGACGCCCATCGGGCAGAATCCGACGCCTAACGGACCTCGGTCAGGCCCTCGGGTTGCCATACCCGGGAACGCCAACCCGAACCGACCAGGCCGCCGGATTCCGGTATCCGCGAAACCGTATCCTATCCCCACTTGCATGAACAACGCCCACACCCACAGCACTCCCTTCCTGTAGAGGAGATAATCCACGTGGCTGCTCGAGTTCTTTCCCGGACGCCCAGACGTTCCCGGGCCCAGGTGGTATCTGTCGACCCGAACGTGTCTCCTTACTCGTCGATCGGAAGTTTTGGCCCAGATTTCCAGACGTTCGTCAGGAAAGCGTGGCCAGGGCTGGACGCCAGTTGGTCGGTCCCGGCAAAGGCTTCCGCCAATTCCCAAGTATTGAGAAAACACTTTAGTCGCCCCGCCGTTCTCCTGAGGTATGTCAGAAGGGGTCCCCGTACCCGGTCTCCTCGACCGTGACCCGGACGACCGAATCCAGGTCCTCGACGAGGACGGCGCCGTCCGCGACGACGCGACGGTACCCGACCTCGACGACGACCGTCTGGTCGAGATGTACCGCTACATGAAGCTGGTCCGCCGATTCGACCAGCGGGCCGTCTCACTCCAACGACAGGGCCGGATGGGCACCTACCCGCCGCTCTCGGGACAGGAGGCGGGCCAGATCGGCAGCGCTTTCGCCCTCGGGGACGATGACTGGATGATCCCGAGCTACCGGGAACACGGCGCCGCCCTGGTCAAAGGGCTGAGCCTGAAACAGACCCTGCTGTACTGGATGGGCAACGAACAGGGCAATCGCGTGCCCGATGACACGAACCTGTTCACGGTCTCGGTCCCCATCGCGACCCAGATCCCACATGCCACCGGCCTGGCGTGGGCCTCGAAGCTCAAAGACGAGGACGAACGCGCCTTCCTGGTCTACTTCGGTGACGGGGCGACCTCGGAGGGGGACTTCCACGAAGGGATGAACTTCGCGGGCGTGTTCGACACCCCGAACGTCTTCTTCTGCAACAACAACCAATGGGCCATCTCCGTGCCCCGGGAACGCCAGACCGCCGCCCAGACACTGGCCCAGAAGGCACACGCCTACGGGTTCCGCGGGGTCCAGGTGGACGGGATGGATCCGCTCGCGGTCTACCAGGTCACGAAGGCGGCCGTTGACCACGCCAAGGACCCGAACCCAGGCGCGCCACGGCCAACCATGATCGAGGCGATCCAGTACCGGTTCGGCGCACACACCACAGCGGACGATCCCTCGGTCTACCGCGACGAGGAGGAGGTCGAGCGATGGAAGCAGAAGGACCCGATCCCCAGACTCGAGTCCTTCCTCCTCGAGACCGGCCGGGTGGACCAGGAGGGCATCGATGCCATCGAGGACGAAGTCGAAGACCGGATCGCGGATGCCATCGACGCCGCCGAGTCCGAGAAGCGACCGGAACCCGCGGAGATGTTCGAGCATACCTACGTCGAGCCCACGGAGCGACAGCGAGCCCAGCGGGAGGAACTCGAGGCACTCCGCGAGCAATACGGGGACGACGCCATCCTGGAGGATTGACCATGGCCGAAAGTCTCACCCTGGTGCAGGCGGTACGGGACGGCCTCCACGACAAGATGGCCGAGGACGAGGACGTGATCGTCCTTGGGGAGGACGTCGGCGAGAACGGCGGCGTGTTCCGGGCGACCGAAGGCCTCTACGAGGAGTTCGGCGAGGACCGCGTGATCGACACCCCGCTCGCCGAATCGGGCATCCTCGGCACCTCCATCGGGATGGCCGCCTACGGGCTCAAGCCGGTCCCCGAAATCCAGTTCTCCGGGTTCATGTACCCGGCGTTCGACCAGTTGGTCTCCCACGCCGCCAGGCTCCGGAACCGGAGCCGCGGCCGGTTCAACGCCCCGCTCGTCCTCCGGGCCCCGATGGGCGGTGGCATCCGTGCCCCCGAGTTGCACTCCGAATCCAAGGAAGCCTTCTACGCCCACGAGCCAGGCCTCAAGGTGGTCATCCCAAGCACGCCCGCGGACACGAAGGGACTGCTCATCGCCGCCATCGATGAGGCTGACCCGGTGGTCTTCCTGGAGCCCAAGAAGATCTACCGCTCGTTCCGGGAGGAGGTCCCGGACGGCACGTACGAAGTCCCGCTGGGCGAGGCCGCGGTGCGTCGCCAGGGCGAGGACCTCTCGGTGTTCACCTGGGGGGCGATGAGCCGGCCTTCACTCGAAGTGGCCGAACGGCTCGCCGACGAGATCGATATCGAGGTGGTCGATCTCCGGACACTTGCGCCGATCGACTGGGACACCGTCATCGAGTCGTTCAAGAAGACCGGTCGGGCAGCCGTGGTCCACGAGGCCCCGAAGACTGGGGGCCTGGGGGCCGAGATCGCCGCCACGATCCAGGAAGAAGCACTCCTCTATCAGGAGGTACCCGTGGAACGCATCACCGGCTTCGACGTGCAGTACCCGCTCTACGCGCTCGAGGATTACTACCTCCCCGAGGCTGCCAGGGTCGAGGAGGGAATCAGGGAGGCCTTCGAGTTCCCATGACTCGCGAGTTCAAACTCCCGGACGTCGGCGAAGGGGTCGCTGAGGGCGAGATCCTCGACTGGCTGGTCGGGGAGGGAGATCCCGTGACCGAAGATCAGCCCGTCGCGGAGGTCGAGACCGACAAGGCGGTCGTCGAGGTCCCCTCCCCCGTCAACGGGACCGTCCGGGAACTCCATTACGAGGCGGGGGACATGGTGGAGGTCGGGTCGGTCATCGTCACCTTCGACGTCGAGGGCGAGGGCGAGGAAACGGCGATGGAAGGAGCGGCCGACGAGGAAGCGGCGGGCGAGGATGTCCCACCCGGGGCGGAACCAGCGGCCGGCGAGCCGAGCGGAGATGGTGCGACAGCAGCTGCGGGAGACGCCGAGGTGGAGACGGCCACCGGCCGACAGTTCGCCCCGCCGAGAGTCAGGCGCCTGGCCCGCGAACTCGGCGTCTCACTCGACCAGGTCGATGGGACCGGAACAGGCGGGCGGATCACCGAGCAGGACGTCCGGGCGGCGGCCGAAGCCGCGGGCGCCAGTGCGGTGGAACCAGAATCCGGCACTGCCGAATCGACGGGCGAGTCCGGTCAACGAACCGGTAGCACGACAGACGCGGCCACCCAAGGACGCGCCGGCTCCACAGAAGCGGCCAGCCGCGAGCGCACCCTTGCCACGCCGAAAGCTCGTGGGGTGGCTGAAGACCTGGGTGTGGACCTCGATCAGGTACCAGCGGTCGGCGAGCGCGAAGGCGAAGCGTTCGTGACCGAGTCCGCGATCCGAGAATACGCGAGTGCCCAAGAGGCGGCCCAGGCCGCGGACGCCGCGGCCGTCGGGGCCGAAGGCGAGCGCGAAGAACGGGTGGAGTATCGGGGGGTGCGCCGAACCATCGGCGAACGGATGGAGGAGTCGAAGTACACCGCCCCCCACGTCTCCCACCACGACACCGTGGACGCGAGCCAGCTGGTCGAGCTCCGCTCGGAGCTCAAGGCTAGGGCCGAGGCCCGCGACGTGAAATTAACATACATGCCATTCGTCATGAAGGCGGTCGTGGCCGGGCTCAAAGAGTTCCCCTTCCTCAATAGTACCCTCGACGAGGAGAAGAACGAGATCGTCCTGAAACACTATTATAATATCGGGATTGCGGTCGCCACCGAGGCCGGGCTCATGGTCCCGGTGGTCAAACACGTCGACCAGAAAGGCATCCTCGAACTCGCCCAGGAGGTGAACGACCTGGCGGCGCAGGCACGCGAGCGGTCCATCGCCCTCGAAGACCTCCAGGGCAGTACCTTCTCGATCACGAACTTCGGCGCCATCGGCGGCGAGTACGCCACCCCCATCATCAACTATCCGGAGGTCGGGATCCTGGGCCTGGGTGCCATCGAGGAGCGCCCGGTCGTCGAGGACGGTGCAGTCGTGGCCAGACCCACCCTCCCGCTCTCGCTGTCCATCGACCATCGGGTGGTGGACGGGGCCATCGCGGCCGAGTTCACCAATACCGTAATGGAATACGTCAAAAACCCCGCCCTGTTACTCCTCGAATAATGGTCGTTGGAGACGTTTCGACTGGTACCGAGGTAGCAGTAATCGGCGCCGGACCGGGCGGCTACGTTGCCGCCATCCGTGCAGGACAGCTTGGACTCGATGTCACCCTCATCGAGGACGACGCATTCGGCGGGACCTGTCTCAACTACGGGTGTATCCCCTCGAAAGCACTCATCACCGCCACGGACGTGGCTTACGAAGCGGGCCACGCCGAGGAGATGGGGGTGTACGCCGAGCCGGAGATCGCCGTCGACGAGATGGTAACCTGGAAGGACGGGGTCGTCGACCAGCTCACCAGCGGCGTCGAGAAGCTCTGTAAGGCAAACGGCGTGAACCTCGTCGAAGGGCGTGCGGAGTTCCAAGACGAACACACGCTCCGGGTTGCCCACGGCGGCGAGGGCCAGGGTTCAGAGACCTACGAGTTCGAACACGCGATCGTCGCCACGGGCTCCCGACCCATCGAGATCCCGGGCTTCGAGTTCGATGGCAAGAACGTCCTCTCCTCGCGGGCCGCTCTCGAACTCTCGGAGAAACCCGAGAGCGTGGTCGTGGTCGGGGCCGGCTACATCGGCATGGAGCTGTCGATGGTGCTGGCCAAGATGGGGACCGAGGTGACCGTGGTCGAGATGCTCGATGACGTCCTGCCAGGATACGATACCGACCTCGCGAGACCGGTCAAAAAGCGCGCCGAAAAGTTGGGGATCGACTTTTCCTTCGGCGAGGCCGCTGACTCCTGGGAGGCAACCGAGGACGGCGTGGTCGTCCGGACCGAGAATGAGGACGGCGATATCTCGGAGTTCGAGGCGGCTACCAGCGTCGTTGCCGTGGGTCGGGCTCCTGTCACCGACACCCTGAACCTCGAGGCGATCGACCTGGAACCGAACGAGAACGGTTTCCTCGAGATCGACGACCGGGCTCGCACGAACGTCGACCATATCTTCGCCATCGGGGACGTCGCCGGGGAACCCATGCTCGCGCACAAGGCGAGCAAGGAAGGGCTCGTCGCCGCGGAGGTCATCGCCGGGGAACCCGCCGCGCTGGATCACCAGGCCGTCCCGGCGGCGGTCTTCACCGACCCGGAGATCGGCACGGTGGGCTTCACAGAGGAAGAGGCCGAGGAGGAGGGCTATGACCCGGTGGTGGGGGAATTCCCCTTCCGTGCCAGCGGCCGGGCGCTGACGACGGGACACAGCGACGGATTCGTCCGTATCGTGGCCGACAAGGATTCGGAATTCATCCTCGGAGCTCAGATCGTGGGTCCGGAAGCCTCCGAGCTGATCGCGGAACTCGGGCTGGCGATCGAGATGGGCGCCACGCTCGAGGACGTCGCCTCGACCATCCACACCCACCCGACGCTCGCGGAGTCGGTGATGGAAGCCGCGGAGAATGCGCTGGGCCAGGCGATCCACACCCTGAATCGGTAGGAGAACCCGACTCGGACTGGTCTCGAACGACCGGGAGCGAATCGACGCCCAGCAATACTTATTAGCCCGCGAGCGACATCGACACCAAAATGGGAGGCGACGGGAAGGGGCCGACGAACGGCGGGGTCGGTTCGACCGCGGACGCCCAGGACGGCGAGTTGTATCGACGGCTCATCGAGTACTCCAGCGATCTCATCTCGATCCTCGCCCCCGACGGGGAGTTCCGGTTCGTGAGTCCGTCCGTCGAGGAGATCCTGGGATACGAGCCCACAGAACTGCTCGGGACGAACGCCCTGGAGTACGTCCATCCGGAGGACAGGGCCGAAGCGAATGACGTGTTCCAGGAACTCGTCGAGGACCCAGGTGAGACCGCCGAACTCGAGTATCGTTACGAGACCGCGGCCGGCGAGTGGGTGTGGCTCGAGACCAGGGGCCAGAACCGTCTCGAGGACGAGGTCCTCGACGGCGTCGTGACCGTTTCCAGGGACGCAACCGGGCGGATCCGCCGAGAGCGGGCTCTGGAGACGCTCCACGACCGAACCCGAGAGATGTTCCGGGCGGAGTCGAGGGAGGACCTGGCAAAGATCACGGCCCTGAGCGCAACGGAGGTCCTGGGCTACCCAATTACGGTCGTCAGGCTCCTCACGAGCGACGGGCAGCGACTCGAACCGGTGGCGGTGACCAGAGAGGCCGATGACGTCCTCGGTGAGCGGCCCACCTACGAGGTCGGCGAGGGGACCGCCGGCACCGCGTTCGCCGACAGCGAGCCGAAAGTCTACGAGGACCTCCAGACCCTGGAGGACGAGTTCGATCGCGGTGACGCACGGTCGGGGCTCTTCGTCCCGATCGGGGACCACGGGGTCCTCGGGGTCGGCCATACCGAGGTCGGGGCCCTCGACGAGGCAGACATCCAGTTGGGTCGGATCCTCGCGGCGAACGCCCAGGTGGCCTTCGACCGGCTCGACCGGGAGAACGAACTCCAGCGGCAGAACGAGCGACTCGAGGAGTTCGCCTCGGTCATCTCACACGACCTCCGGAGTCCGCTGAATGTAGCCACTGGCCGCCTCGACCTCCTCGAGGCGGACCAAGAGCAGGTCGAACCCATCCGGGACGCGTTAGACCGGATGGAGGAACTCATCGAGAACGTCCTCACCCTCGCCCGCCAGGGCCAGGCCGTGGATACGACCCAGCCGGTCGACCTGGCGGATATGGCCCAGCGCTGCTGGCTGAACGTGGCGACCGGCGACGCCTCCATGGAGGTCGAAGCCGACCTGGCCATCGAGGCCGACCCCGCCCGCTTGCCCGAGATATTCGAGAACCTGTTCCGGAACGCGGTCGAACACGGGAGGAACGAGTCGACCAACGGGGCTGCTGGCGAGCCCGATACGGCGGCCGATGCGCCAACCGATACCCATGCTGCGGAATCCACGAACACCGCCGTCACGATCACCATCGGGGAGCTGCCGAACGGGTTCTACGTGGCCGACGACGGGCCCGGAATCCCCGATGACGTGCGCGATCGGATCTTCGAGTCGGGGTTCTCGACGACAAGCGACGGGACGGGATTCGGACTGGCAATCGTGAAAGAGATCGCTGAGGCGCACGGCTGGCAGGTCGCACTCTCCGAGTCCGAGACCGGCGGGGCGCGTTTCGAGTTCACCGACGTGCCCCTGGCCGGTTCTGAATGATTATCCGGACATGAACGCCGACCATCGACCTCCCCGAAGCCGACGGCAGGCACCATTCCCGACGACCTTTTCCCGGGTGGCCATGTACGCCGGGTCATGAGTACGGTGACGTTGGGCCCCTCGGGGACGTATTCCCATCGGGCCGCCACGGCGGTCGCCGACGGCGACATCGAATTTAGGGAGTCGGTCTACGGGATCGTGGCCGAGGTGGCCAATGGAACCTTCGACCAGGGGGTTGTACCGATCGAGAACAGCATCGAAGGGTCGGTGACCGAGAGTCTCGACGCCCTCGCGGATAAGGACGTCGCGGTGATCAGGGAGATCGTCACGCCCATCAGGCACGCGCTGTTGGCCCAGAGCCCGGATGTCGGAGTGGTCGCCAGCCACTCCCAGGCGCTCGCACAGTGTCGGAGCTTCCTCGAGTCGGAATATCCGAACGTGGACCTCGAGGCGGTGGCCTCGACCGCACGAGGCGTGGAGCGGGCCCGGGAGGACCCCCAAGTGGCAGGGATCGGTCACCCGGAAAACGCCGGTGACGGACTCGAGATCCTCGCGGAGGACATCCAGGACCGGACCTCGAACGCGACACGCTTTCTGGCGATCGCTGGGCCGGACGAACGGTCTGTGTCCGGGGGTAAGAGTTCACTCATCGTGTACCCCAACACGAACTACCCGGGATTGCTGCTCGAACTCCTCGAACCGTTCGCGGAACGCGACATCAACCTCTCGCGGCTCGAATCACGACCGAGCGGCGAGCGGCTCGGCGATTACATGTTCCACGTCGACATCGAGGCGGGACTCTACGAGGAGCGCGCCCAGGAGGCCATCGACATGATCGAGGCCATCGCAAGCGCTGGCTGGGTGAAACGCCTGGGCTCATACGACGTCGAGCACGTGGTGTAGTCGGTGCGCTTTGGCAGGTTGTGTAGTTAGGGCGCTTTGGTAGGTCTTGCAGTCCGTGCGCCCTGGGCAGGTAGTGCAGTCCGTGCTCCTGGCTTACACTATATAGTGATCCCAGGAGGGACGAGGAACCACCAGAGACGGAACAGACTCCCCCACCGAGAGCGGCTACTGAAACTGGCGTGGAAGAACTGTATCTGACCGACATCTTTTTTGTCCTTCTGGAACCGATATATTACTGCATGAGCCGACGCAACCCATTCGAGGAGATCGAACGGTTCTTCGATCGGATGAGCGAGCAGTTCGAGGACATCGATGACATCAAAGGGATCCAGGCCCCCTGGCCGGGCCAGCTGAAGGTCGACGTGGCCGATTACGGCGACACGTTCGAGGTCACCGCCGATCTCCCGGGCTTCTCCAAGGAGGACATCAGCGTTCAACTGACCGACGACCGGCTCAAGATCTCCGCGGACCACGAGGAAGAAAGCGAAGCGGAGTCACCCGGCCAATACGTCCGGAAGGAGCGCTCCAAGCAGTCGGTGAGTCGGACGGTTACCGTCCCGGAGCGCGTCGAGGAGTCGGCTGTCGAAGCCCGATTCAAGAACGGCGTCCTCTCCGTCACCCTCCCGAAAGCCGAGGAGGCAGAAGACGCCCACAGCATCGATATCGAATAACCGACCGAACCCTTTTCCCGGATTTGACCCCCTTGGCGACCGGGGTCAGACCCGTTCAATCACCGTCGCGATACCCTGCCCGAATCCGATACACATCGCCGAGAGGCCATACCGCCCGCCTGACCGCTCGAGTTCGTGGACGAGTTTGGTCATGAGTGCCGCTCCCGTGGCTCCGAGGGGGTGTCCATGCGCGATCGCCCCACCGTTGACGTTTGTGTCCGCCCAGTCCGCCCCGGTCTCTTCCAGCCACGCCAGCACCACGGCGGCGAAGGCCTCGTTGACCTCGAACAGGTCGATATCCTCGATGGGCAGGTCCGCCTTCTCGAGGACGTTCGCTGTCGCCGGGATCGGGCCCGTGAGCATGGTGACTGGGTCCACCCCCACCACCTCGCTCTGGACGATCCGCGCCATGGGCTCCCAGCCATGTTCGTCCGCGGCCGCCCGGCTCGTCACGAGTAACGCACTCGACCCGTCGACGATCCCGGAGGAGTTGCCGGCGTGGTGGATCCCATTGTCGGGTTCACGGAAGACGAGGGGGAGGTTCCCCAGGACCTCCATGGAGGTGTCCGGTCGGGGATGGCCGTCGCGCTCGACCGTGATCGGCTCCCCGTCGAGTGTCGTCTCCACCGGCACGATCTGGGCCTCGTAGCGGCCCGCCTCCCAGGCCTCCGCCCAGCGCTCGTGTGAATCCAGGGCGATCCGGTCGGCCGCCTCTCGGCCGAACCCGTAGTCCTCGGCGATGCGCTCGGCGCCTTCGCCCTGGGAGGTGGCCTCGTCGAAGTGCTCGAAGTACGTGTCGGTCAACGCGTGCTCGTCGATCACCCCTTGTTCGGCGTCGCCGTCGCTGCCCATCGGAACCCGGGTCATGTGCTCGACGCCTCCCGCGACGATCACGTCGTGGTAGCCCGCGGCGATCGAACTCGCAGCCCAGTTGACGGCCTGCTGGCCCGAGCCACACATCCGGTTGAGCTGGACGCCGGGGACGCCGTCCCCCCAACCCGCGACCATCGGGGCGATGCGGCCGATGTTGAGGCCCTGCTCGCTGACCGGAGTGACACAGCCGTAGACGACGTCCTCGATCGTCGTGGGCTCGAATCCGTTCCGCGCCTCGAGCGCTTCGAGGGGTTCGGCCGCGAGGTCTTGCGGGTGGGTATCCCGGAAGGCCCCGTCGCGGTCGCCGAACGGCGTCCGGACGGCGTCGACGATGACAGGTTCTTGCATACCACCCGGGTAGGGGCCGCGGGATACAAATCTTCGCCCGGGGGATGGCGGTCATCCCACCGGTCCCGACTGGCATGTCACAAGCCCTAATTACGGCGGCCGCGAGAAGCCTCGGTATGGACTACTCGCCACGGGACATCGAACGGAAGTGGCAGGAGCGCTGGGCCGAGACGGGCCGGTATCACGCCGACCCCGACGACGGCGAGGCCACCTTCGTCACGGTCCCCTATCCCTATCCCA
>CAZQNH010000065.1:1890-12358 GCA_964594685.1 uncultured Halobacteriales archaeon | reverse complement strand
CGGATGCGATCGCTTTCAACCCGGATTCGAGATCATCACCAAAGAATTTCTTCTGTGCGAAGAGTGCGTTCAATGTGGCTAGTCCACCACCACCTGCGAAGGCCTTGAGGAGCGTGCGACGCTCCATCGAGGACTCCTGTACCTCCTCGACGATCTCGTCGTAGCCCTCCTCGATCTCCCGCCGATCCAACTCGCCCTCGTACTTGCCCAACTCCTCGATACCTTCGGGTTTTTGTTTTTTTGCCATACTGTACCTGGTAATTCAATCATAAATCATCATCAATACCGCTTCACTCCACCACTCATTGAAAAATTGGAATACATTTATAGATGCACGACTACAAGAATTAAAGGTTATATAACAAAAACAAGTTCGAATGTAAGAAGACAACTTAGTTTGTCCATTAGCTTTGAAACCAGTGAAAACGGGGTATACGAGGAGCCATCCGAAGCACTTGATCGCCGATATGACTCTACCACGTAGCTTATTTGATAACAACCGTTTTGCACAATACTCTTTCCGACACCGCTCTATCCGCTCCATCTCGTCCCGATATCCGCCCAGACCGTGCGGTGATCGTCGTCGGTCTCTTGAGGGCATCCGTTTCCGACCGAAACATGGACACGATTCTCGCCGGGGGACGGACTTGTCCCTTGGTCTCGGGGTGTCCAATCCGGCCAGATCGTGGCGCCCGAAGTCAGTGACCTCGTTCTCGGTCCGTAGCGGTCCTCACTACAATACGATTAGCAGATCGGTACCGAACATCACGACCAACCCCAGTCCGAAACCGAGCATGGTCCGGGCTGCGCGGATGGTCCCAGTCCGGTGGACGAGTTCACCGATGTCGACGACCACCTGGAGCAGCGCTCCGACACCGATGGCCAGGAAGAAGGCGGCCAGGGTCGGCGACTGAGTGAGGCTCCCGATCCAACCGCCCAGGATCGCGGGGGACCCCGCGAGGGCGCCGAGAGCGACGAAGTGGGCTAACCGGGGCCGCTCTCCGTCCGCCAGCGGGGCCACAATCACCGGTCCCTCGGTGACGTTGTGGATCATGAACCCCACGATGAGGAACCCGCCGAGTGAAACCCGGCCGAGCGCGAACGCGCTGCCGATGGCCAACCCCTCGGCGAGATTGTGGAGCCCGATCCCCAGTGCCGCCGAGTACGCAAGCGCGAGGCCCGATGGATCGTCGCCGGTGCGCCAGTCCATCGCCGCCTGGAGCAGCAACATCGCCCCGAGGATCCCGATGACCACCAGCATGGGCCCGAGGAACGTGCTTGGGACCGATTCGGCGACCTCGAAGGCCTCGAAACCGGCGTCGAAGGCGAGGAAGCCCAGGATGCCCGCCGAGAACGCAAGCACCACGTGGAGGTGTTCGCGAGGCATGGTCCGAAGGTACGGGAACCAGAGCATCCCCAGGGTGACCGGGATAACCCCGACGAAGAAACCGACATACCCCAGGGTCCAGATGATCTCAGCGGTCAGGGACGGCGTCTGCTGGGCCGCCACGATGGTCGTGTCGAACGAGGCCCCCGCCCCGGTCAGGACCGAGACATGGTAATCGTACCCGGGGTTCCAGTGATACGGGATGGTGATCGTCGCACTCTCACCGCGGGCGAGACGAGCGTCGGGCCCCGGACTTGCGATGTCGAAGCCCCAATGGGCCTCGTCGACCATCACCTGGGAGATTGTGACCGGCGGGCCATTGTTCGTGATGTGGACCAGGATAGTCTCCTCGTCCGGGATGGTGGTGTAATCGATAGAGACCGCCGGGAGCGGCTCCCCGGCCCCGCCGAGACTGGCGAACGGTGTCGCGAGGAGGAATCCACCCACGAGCAGGGCGAGCAAGACGATAGGCAGGATGGCGACGAGCCACCGGGGGGCGCCGAGGGGTGCGTCGATTGGGGTCGAGTCACGTCGGTCGCCGGTCTCGCCCGCCATTCAGACCACCTCGAAGAAGCTCATCCAGCCGAGTTCCGCGAACTCCGCCTGGTGGGCATGGAACATGTACAGGCCGGGGTCGTGGGCCCGGTAATCGATCTCGAGTACGCCTCTCTGGGCCTGACACAGTAACACGGTGTCGATGGCGGTCCGATTGGGGAACAGGCTCGTCCCGGCGTCGTAGTAATCGAAGAACTGGGAATGAGTGTGGAAGGAATTCACGAAGTCGAACTCCGTCGCCTGAACGAGGTGGACCCTGACCAGCTTGTTCCGATCGACCTGGATGGGACGTCGAGTGGCCGAGGCCTCCCAGTTTCCCTTCCCGTCGGTGTGGGGTGGGGCATACACGAAGCCCCGGGTATTGACCGCATAGACCTCGTTCTCCCCGTCGAAGTTGGTGTCGAACCCGTTCATCACCATCACCAGCTCGTCGACGTCGTCGTATCCCTCGGGGACGAAGTCCGGGTACGAGAGCATGTTGCGGCTCTTCGCGGCTCGGACCGCCCGCTCTCGGACGTCCTCGGTGATGGGACCGTGATAATCGAGGTACTCCCGGGGATTTGCCCCGACTCGTTCCGGGTCGGGGTCGACGACGATCACGCCGTAGAGTCCCCGGTGGACGTGGGCCTTCAGCGGGAGGGAATGACAGTGGTAGAGGTGAGTTCCGGCCGGCTGGGCGATCCATTCGTAGGTGAAGGATTCGCCCGGGTCGAGCACGCCCGGCCCGTTCCGCGGCGTCCCGTCCATCGCCGGATCGAGATTCCGGAGATGGGGATGGATCGTGTGGGCGTGCTTCTCCGAGCGGTTGGTGAAGTTGAGCCGGAGGAGATCACCTTCCTCCGCACGGATGGTCGGGCCGGGAACCTGCCCGTTGTAGGTCCAAAGCGGCATCGTGATCCCTGGCAGGATCTCGTGGTCCACGTCGAAGGCGACGAAGTCGAACTCTCTTACCGTTCTACCATCCTCCTCGTAGACGTCGACATTGAGGCCGTCCGACCGACCATCGATCGCCGGTCTGCCCCCTGTCTCCGCTCCCGTGTTGAACTCCCGGAGGTAACCGAAGGGGTCGAACTGGGTCCCCTGGTATTCCCCCGTCGCGCCGAAGTTCCCGTGTTCGGTCGAACCGGTCGGTTCCTCGTCGGTCGAGCCGCCCGCCAACCCGGCGATGGCGGAGCCCCCAGCCACCGCGAGGCTGCCGAGGACTGACCGTCGCGTCACCGCGTCGTGGTCTCGGACCCGGTCGACGAGACGCTGCTGCAGCCGATCGGTCATCGAGGCGGCACGATCGTATCTCATCGAGGGCATCGTCCCCTCTCCGAGCGATGGGCGGGCGGTCGTTGCAGTCGTAGAGCGCTCATCGTCACCATCGTATGACTCTAATACAATAGTTGTTACTATAAAACTAAAAAATTAGACGACTCTAATCCTATCGGAGAAGACCAACACCCGGTTCGGCAGTGGCCGGATATCCAGCGTGCCGCAGGGGTATCGGATCGCTGAGCGGCACCGCAAACTCGTTAAACGCGGTAGGGGAGTGGGTCAGGCCGAGTCCCGCCAATACTTGCGGCCGAAAATATCATTATATACAATGCACTTTCATCCCCGAGTACCCACTTCGGGAACTCATGTACTGTCCGAGTTGTGAAACACACGAGGCTCCCGGTTTGCACCGGGGTTCGGCGGGGTATCGACGCGATCCGGAACGCGGGAACAGCATCTCCTACTGTCCGAACTGTCAGACCCTGCTCGACGAATCGGCCTTCTGACCAACTGTCAGATCCTTCTCGAGAAGCGGACCTTCTGACCTACTCGGGGACGGCAGGGTGGATCGATCATCGCGGCGGAGCGGGGCGTGTGACCCGGGTTCAGTGAGACGGTGGTCTCCACGATCAACAGCAATCGATGTGACACGCGGCTCCCAGTGTCAGGTCTTCGTCCTGGATGTGCTGGAGGAGACAAGCGTAGTTGCAGAACTGTCCCGCTGGGACCCGGTCTCCGTCGGCCCGTTCTTCGACGAAGACTGGATCGTGGGCCATCACGTCACTCCCGCAGTAGGTGCAGTCGGTCATTGGTACCGCATTAGTGCGCGGACATTTGCACGTGTCGGCGTCCTGCTCGGGTGCTCACTAGTTCAGTGATAGCACCTCCCCGAAACCCCTTCCGCTCGGCCTCTTTCGGGGTCCTGTCCCAGTTACGGCTTTTTCTCCATCGTACCCTTCGCCAACGCGGACCCGAGACGTTGCCAAAACAGGGATTGTCGTGGCCCGTCAACCATTTCCCATGACGGTTATCGGTTTCCTGTCTGTGTCACCAGTCCGCGAAGGCAGCCTCTCGGACGAGGTCGCGAAGGCCGTCGCCGCCCTCGACGAGTACGACGTGGGTTACGAGACGACCCCCATGGGCACTATCATCGAAGCAGACCACATCGATGACCTCCTCGCCGCGGTCGGGGCGGCACACAAAGCCGTCGACGGCGACCGGGTGAGTACCTTCCTCAAGGTCGATGACAAGCGGAGGTCGACCGAGTCCGCGGAGTCGAAGGTCGCATCCGTGGCCGAGGAACTCGGCCGCGACCCAGTGAGGTATCGGGGTTAAGCCAGACAGGTCGGCCGGATTCGGCACACCCCGCCGACACGCGTGGGACTTCGAAAGGGCCCGAACGTGTGGCCACCGGGTGAACCGAGGGAGCCACGTTAGGAGCGGCGAACGGAGTGAGCCGCGAACGGGGAGACCGAGACGTGCGCGACGCGAACGTCTCGGTGGGCGACCGGCGCAGCCGTGAGCCGGAGCGACCCGTAAGCCCCGACACGAGCGCGCGGGCCTTCCGGAGTCCAATTATCAGTGAGATAACTCTTCGAAGAACGACGACCCATCGGACACGAAGTCCTTTATCCCAGGCCGGAAAATTCCGGGACATGGAGAGCCTCAATCGGATGGCGATCGAGCTGGCCGACGAGGCCCTCGAGTTCGCCGCCGAACTCGACGTCAGGCCGCTCGAGTTGGAGAACGGGTCGACCGCCATCGACTTCGGGGTCGAGGTGGACGGGGGGATCGAAGCCGGGCTGTTGCTCGCGGAGCTACAGACCGCGGGGTTGGCGACCGTACAGACCCGGATGGACGAGGTCGTGGGCGCGCCGTTCCCACATGTTGAACTCTCGACGGACAGCCCGGGCCACGCCCTCCTGGGTTCCCAGAAGGCGGGTTGGGAGGTGAGCGTCGAGGGCTTCGAGGGTCTCGGGAGCGGGCCCGCGAGGGCGCTGGTCGCGGAGGAGGAGGCGTTCCGCGCCATCGCCTACACCGACGCCTTCGACCTCACGGTCCTCACGCTGGAATCAAACGCGTTACCGACCGACGCGGTGGCAGCCCACGTGGCCGACCGGGCCGACGTGAGCCCCGAAGGCGTGTATCTCCCCGTCTATCGCACCGCGAGCCTCGCTGGGAGCGTAAGCGGTGCCGCCCGGGCCGCCGAACTCGCGGTCTTCCGGCTGTTCGAACTGGGCTACGACCCGACGGATATCGTGGCTGCGAGTGGCTCCGCGCCGGTCCCACCGGTTGCCAGGAACGAGGAGACCGCGATGGGTCGTACGAACGACGCGATCGTCTACGGTGGCCAGGTCCACCTCGCGGTCCGGGAGGACGACGAGGCTCTGTCGGATCTCGCCTCCACGGCCGCGGAGGCGTACGCCATGCCGTTCCGTGATATCTTCGACGAGGTGGATTGGGATGTCGGTCGACTCGACCAGAGCATCTACGCGCCGGCGGAGGTCACGGTCGACGTGCTGGGCGGGCCGGTCTACGCGGATGGGGCGACCCATGAAGACGTCCTGGCCGAGAGTTTCGGGCTCGAATAGCCACGGTCACCGTCGGCTTCGCGTGAGGCGGGGGCCGATGGCGCGAGGTTTTCCGGTGGCAGGCTTTTTGTTTGGGTTTCGGGGGTCCCCCTCCTTCGGCGTTTCCGATGGCGCGCTCTTTTTCTTGTAGCCCCGCTAACTCATCTCATATGAACGCACTCGCGGGCCGTTCCGTCGTCGTCATCGGGGCGGGATTCGGCGGGCTATCGACCGCTGCGTACCTCGCCGACGCCGGGGCCGACGTGACAGTCGTCGAGAAGAACGACCAACTGGGCGGCCGCGCCTCGATCCTGGAAGCTGAGGGCTTCCGCTTCGACATGGGTCCCTCGTGGTACCTGATGCCCGACGTGTTCGAGCGATTCTTCGGGCACTTCGGCCGGACGCCCGAGGAATTCTACGAACTGGAGCACCTCGACCCGCATTACCGGATCTTCTTCAAGGAGAACGACGGGCCACGGCCCGACGGCGACCCGCCGGGAGTCGTCTCCAGCCCGGACGGCGACCGCATCGACGTCACCCCTGACCTGGCAAAGACCAAGCAACTCTTCGAGGCCTACGAAGACGGCGCAGCCGAGGCCCTCGAGGGGTATCTCGAGCAGTCCCGCGAGAACTACGAGATCGGGATGGAGCACTTCGTTTACGAGGACCGCTCCCGATTCCGGGACTTCCTGGATCCCTCGTTGGTCCGGTACGCTCGCGGGTTGACCCTCTTGGGCAACATGCAGGACCACGTCGAGAAGTACTTCGACCATCCCAAACTTCAGCAGGTGATGCAGTACACCCTGGTGTTCCTCGGGGGCTCGCCCCACAACACCCCGGCGCTGTACAACCTCATGAGTCACGTGGATTTCAACCTGGGCGTCTTCTACCCGGAAGGGGGAATCGCCGGGGTGGTGGACGGCCTCGCAGAACTCGGCGATGACCTCGGCGTCGAATACATCACTGGAGATCCTATCACCGCTATCCGGGGCCAACGGGGAGCGTTCACGGTCGAAAGCGAGTCGGGGCAGTACGAGGCTGATATCGTCGTATCCGACGCCGACTACGCCCACACCGAACAGGAACTCCTGCCCCCGGCAAAGCGCCAGTACGACGCCGAGTACTGGGAGTCACGTACCTACGCCCCGTCGGCCTTCATGCTCTATCTCGGGGTGGAAGGGGACGTCCCAGAACTCGCCCACCACACCCTCGTGCTCCCGGCCGACTGGGACCCCCACTTCCACCAGATCTTCGAGGAGCCGGCCTGGCCGGACGACCCCGCCTACTACGTCTCCGTGACCTCCGAAACCGACGACACGGTGGCCCCGGACGGCCACAGCGCGGTGGTGATGCTGGTCCCCATCGCGCCCGGACTCGAGGACGACGAGGCCACTCGACGTGAGTACCGGGAGCACATGCTTGCCGATCTCGCCGACCAGACGGGGGAGGATCTCCGGGACCGGATCGTCTTCGAGGAAACCTTCGCGGTCTCGGACTACCAAGAATATTATAATAGTATCGAGGGGACCGCGCTCGGGCTGGCCCACACGCTCCGACAGACCGCGGTATTCCGTCCTTCACACCGGTCCTCGGAACTCGAGGGGCTGTACTTCACCGGCTCGTATACCACCCCGGGTATCGGGGTACCGATGACAGTGATCGGGGGCGAACACACCGCGAACTACGTCATCGAGGACGAAACCGAGTGAAGATGCTCCGGTACCTCCTGGCCCTGTCCCGGCCACGGTTCTGGCTCTACCTGGCGGGACCGGTGCTCGTGGGGGTGGCCTTCGGCGCATCGACCGTCGGGGACCTCGTCGGCCTGGACGCAGTGGTGTTGTTTGCGTACTTTCTCCTCCCGGCGAACGTCTACCTTTACGGGGTAAACGACGTCTTCGATGCCGATATCGACCAGGTGAATCCGAAGAAAGATGACCGGGAGGTCAGGTACCAGGGGCAGTGGACTGTCCCCGTCGCGGTGGCGGTGAGTGGCCTGCTGCTCGTCCCGGTCGCCGCCCTCCTCCCGACCGTCGCGTGGGTATGGCTCCTCGGCTGGTTCCTGCTCGCGACCGCTTATAGCAGTCCGCCGATCAGGTTCAAGACGACCCCGTTTCTAGACTCCGTCTCGAACGGTCTCTATGTCCTGCCCGGAGCAGCAGCCTTCGCCGCCCTGTCGGGTAGCCATCCACCCATTGCGGCGGTGGTCGGGGGCTGGCTCTGGTCGATGGGGATGCACACCTTCTCCGCCATCCCGGACATAGAACCGGACCGACGAGCTGGCATCCGCACCACCGCGACGGTACTCGGCCGGTCCCGGACATTTGCCTACTGTGGGGCCACGTGGCTTCTCGCGGCAGCCGCGTTCTTCACTCTCGACTGGCGGTTCGGCCTCCTACTCGGGGCTTATCCGGTCCTGGTCGGTGGCATCGCGCTGAGCAACGTGGATATCTCCCGGGCGTACTGGTGGTACCCCGCCGTCAACACGCTCGTCGGCGCCGTCCTGACGATGGGTGGACTCTGGAGGCTCGTCAATGGATAGGGAGGTATCGCGGGCGGGGGCTACCCAGCGACGAGCCGCGATCGAGGCACGCCTCGAGCGGCTCGTCCACGAGAACCGATTCACCATCGCGGTGGTCTTCCCGGCCGTCGGGGCCATCTTGCTCGTCGCCAGCGCCGAGGGGTGGCTCCCCGAACCCCTGTCATTCAATCCCTATCTCATCCTCCTCGGGACGGCGGTGATGCGGCTCCCACTGATCGTGGGGATTCTACCGCTACTCGATCGGCGGGCCACGGCCTGGCTCGTGGGATTGACTGGCTACGCCTACGGGATCGAACTGACCGGCGTTCTGACCGGGTGGCCCTACGGCGAGTTCAGCTATCTCATCGAACTGGGCCCGATGCTCCTGGGGGCGGTCCCGCTGGGGCTTCCGGTCTTCTTCTTCCCGCTCGTGCTCAACAGCTATCTCCTCGTGTTACTCCTTTTCGGAGATCGGGCCCGGTCGACGCCGGTGCGGCTGCTGGGCACCTTGACCGTGGTGATGACGATGGACCTCGTGCTCGATCCGGGGGCCGTCGGCCTCGGCTTCTGGCAGTACGCCACGGGGCAGGGCTATTACGGGGTGCCGTACTCCAACTTCGCCGGCTGGCTCCTCTCGGGGACCATCTCGGTCTGGGTGTTCGATCGGGTGTTGATCGGCGACCGCCTCCTCGACCGCCTCCGCGAGTGTGCATTCATGCTCGATGATCTGGTGAGCTTCGTCATCATGTGGGGGGCAATCAACGCCTACTTCGGCCATCTGATTCCGGCGTTGCTCGCGGGCGTGCTCGGTCTCGGCCTGCTCCGGACTGAACGCTTCGATTTTGCCGTCCTGCGGACAGAGCGGAGCCGGATCGAGGGGTAAGAACGGGGGAGTTAGGGGAACGCAAGCGGATCTCGGGGGGAAGTCGGCTCGAGCCAGAAGCGGCTGGCATGAGCACGGGTCAGCCCCTGCCGCAAAGCTCAATGAGTCGAAGACTCGATCGGTCCGTTCGGGACGTCTCGATTCATCGAAACCTCGCCTCGCTCCTCGATAGCGGACACCCGTCGGAAGACCACGGCCGGGTCACGCTCGATATGCCAGTAGAGCCGAGTCTTGGCCAGCAGGTACAGCTTTCGCCACGAGGGGATCGACGGCCGGGCGGAGAGGACGTCGTAGTTCTGTCGGCGGATCACCCGGTGATACTCGGCATAGAGGACCGCCGCGAGGAGGACGCCGAACTGACAGTCCGCCGGGAGATACCGGATCCCGTCGACCCCCTCGTGATATAGCGCCTCGGTCCTGGCCAGTTCCGTCTTCATGGCTGCCTCGAAGGCTGCATCGACGTCGCCAGCGGCCAGTTGGTCGACCGTCACCCCGAATCGCTCCCGAGTTTCCGCCGGGAGGTAGACCCGGTCGTAGTTACGAATGTCCTCGCGGACGTCACGGAGGAAGTTCGTGAGCTGGAACGCCTCCGCGAGGGCCGCCGCATGTGGTCTCGCCAGTTCGGGTTGCTCGGGCTCCATGATCTCGAGCATCATGTTCGCGACCGCCACCGCCGACCCGCGCATGTAGGTTTCCAGGTCTGCGTACTCGGCCATCGGGTCGTGCTCGATGTCCGAGCGCATGGCGTCGATGAATAGCTCGACCTCCCGGTCTGGGATGTCGTATTCGGCCCGCAGCTCGTTGAACGCAGCGAGAACCGGATCCGCCGGTGGCACCGTTCCGAGGGCCTGTTCCCGGACCGAATCCAGCCGAGCTTGCTGGGCGGCCGGATCGACTGCCTCGGTGGTATCGACGATGTCGTCGGCGATCCGGAAGAAGCCGTAGAGGACATAGGTCCCGTCACGGACACGGGCAGGAAGGAGTCTCGTCGCGAGATGGAAGGTCCGACCCGTCCGCTGCTGAATCGCCTTGCTTCGGGCGATCTGTGAACTGGAGGGCATACGATCTTGACTTGTCCTGTGAGACAACTAACATTCTTTTCCCGTGAATGTAAGACGCACGGATACCAGCAGAGGATTCTCCAATCACCTGTGTCCGACCGGAATCCAGGAATGCATACCGTCCGTTGCAACTGGCTACAGCAACGCTGTGTGTTGTGGAACTACGACACCCCCTCTTACCTGAGTGATTTGGGCCTCCGTGACTACGCCCCTGAGTGATTTGGGCCTCCGTGA
>CAZQNH010000065.1:0-1790 GCA_964594685.1 uncultured Halobacteriales archaeon | reverse complement strand
GGTACCGCGTGTTTATACAAACCGAGGAACTATGGCGGCTATGGACGCGGTGCTGTTCGATCTCGACGGGACGCTCGTGGCGTACGAGCGGTCGGGTCGCGAGGTCCTCTCGGCGGCGTTCGACCGGGTGGACGTCTCGCCGTTCTTCGAGGTCGAGGATTACTACGAGCGTTACGAGGCGTTCTTCGAGGAGAGCCGCTCGATCACCCACCTCCGCGAACGCATCTTCGCCGACATCGCGGAGACGCGGGGACAGCCACCAGAACTGGGGGTCGAAGTGGCACAAGCGTACGAGACCGAACGCGACCACGGCCGGGTCTTTCTCCTCGACGGGGCTGGAGCGGTTCTCGAGGCCCTCGCGGATCGGCCGACGGCCATGGTCACGAACGGCGATCCGGCGATGCAGAAACCGAAACTTGAATCGACGGGGCTCTCGTCGTACTTCGAGACCGTCGTCTACGCGGGATACGACGCACCAGCGAAGCCGAACCCCGAGCCGTTCCACCTTGCGCTCGAGGCGATCGACGGGTCTGCCGACCGGGCCGTCTACGTTGGTAACGACCCGCGGGCCGACGTGGGTGGGGCCGCGGCGGCCGGACTCGACTCCGTGTGGCTCCGGAACGGGTCGACGGCGACTCCCGACACGGAGCCGACCTACACCATCGACGGCCTCTCGGACCTCTTCGAGACACCGATCCTCGATGGGACCGGCTGACAGCCCTCTCAATACCTATTGTCTCTCGGTGGGTGTTCGATAGACGGTCCCTCGGAACGCTGAATCCACTCCTGGCGGTACGGACTCTCACCTGAGGCCCCCTTCGGAACAATGCCTGTCGCTATTCTAGCAGCTTCGTCACGGTCCCGACGCCTTTGCTGCGCCCCTCGCGGAAGACGAACCGCTGGCCCTCCTCGATGAGGTAGGGGCGGAACTTGAACGCCACGTCCGTGGTGCCGGTATCCCCCGGGAGAAGCTGGCCTTCGTGAGGCTCGAAGCGTGCCGCCTCGCTTACCGTCTCGAGGTGGACGACCGGCTCGTAGCCGGCGTGGATCCGGGTCGGGTGGTTGAGGACCATGACCTCGGCCTCGAAGGTCCGAGTGGGTTCGGGGCTGGTATCGGCCGGGACCAGTACCATCCCGCGCTCGAGGTCACGTTCGGCGATCCCCTTCAACGCGATACCCACGATCCGGCCGGCCTCGGCCCGGTCGACCCGGTGGTAGTGCATCTCGATCGACCGGACCTCGACCCGCTCGAAGGTCCCGTCGTGGACGGGCCCGACGAGTAGCTCGTCGCCCGCCTCGACGGTTCCGGACTTGATCGTACCGGAGGCGACCGCGCCCACACCCGTCACCTTGTAGGTCCGGTCGATATACATGCGGAACTCGCCCCCGGCCGCGGCGGTCTTCGGAAGGCGTTCGAAGAGTTCGTCGAGAACGGAGAGCCCCTCCATGGAGACCGCGCTCGTGCGGACCACCGGGACGACTCCCTCCCCGATCTCCTCGAGGGCGGGGTCGACCCCGTGCCGGCTCACAGGCAGCGGACTGCGTCCGGCCTTTCGGAGGATCCCTTCGACCTCGCGCTCCACCTTATCGACCGCGGCCTCGTCGACGAGGTCGGTCTTCGTGATCGCGACGATGGTCGGGAGATCAGTCGCGAGCAGCACCCCGAGGTGTTCCTGGGTCGTCTCCGTTGGCCCGTCGTCGGCTGCGACGGTGAGTAATCCATAATCCAGCTTTTGGCCGACGAGCCCGCGGATCGTGGTCGACAGCCAGGGCTCGTGACCGACGGTGTC
>CAZQNH010000064.1:0-12579 GCA_964594685.1 uncultured Halobacteriales archaeon | reverse complement strand
AACCCCGCTGCACCCTCGACGACCGGTTCGGAGATGGCATTCGGGAATGCATTCAGCACATGACCGATCCGGCCTGGCCAGCAACTCAGCCGTATTCCGCTCGCAATCGGCCGAACCCGACCCGGTGGTCCTCGATTGCGGGAAGCATCGTCTCCGTCGATGCGCCGGGGTCTACATCGAGGCTTCGGTCGAGAGCATACGCCGTGAAACGATACGTATGTACCTCACCTGTGGGGGGACACGGGCCACGATACCCGATATCGCCGAAGTCGTTCTCCCCCTGCCTGGCACCGCCCAGCGACTCGACAATGGGTTCGGCGGGCACGTCCTCCGGGACCGAGGTCCGGTCCGGCGGGAGGTTCCAGAGCAACCAGTGTGTGAACGTCCCTCCAGGTGCGTCAGGGTCATCGACGACGATGGCGAGCCCGGCGGCGTCCGCTGGCACCGCACTGATTTCCAGCGGCGGCGACCGATCTGCCCCGTCGCAGGTAAACGCCGTCGGCACTTGGCCCCCTTGGGCTACTGCGGGGGAGGTAACCGAAAGGGTTTGAGTCGCGGTCGTCGGATCGGTTCCCGTGTCGGCTGCTGGGCTCCCAAGACAGCCTGCGAGGGCTGTAAGCAAGGCGCCGCTCGTCCCAAGGAGTTCTCGACGAGTCGGTTTCCCGACGCACCGCGGTCGGTGTTCGGTCATCAGTCTCGATACTCGAAGACGGCCTCCTCGTACTGGTCCCCGGCGATCGCGGTCGTCTCGGTCCCGACCTGGACCATCCCCTGGTCCTCGAAGAAGGCCGTCGCGGTCTCGTTCTCCGAGAGCGCCATCGCCCTGAGCTGGTCGACGTCGTGCTCGCGGAACGCGGACACCACCGCCTCGAAGAGGTCGGTACCGATGCCCCGCCCCCGCTCCTCGGGATGTACGTACAGCCGGAGGATGATCCCGGCGTTCCCGGCCCAGTGCCCGTGGACGAAGCCGACGATATCGCCGTCGTCTGCGGCGACGAGCAGTTCGGTCCGGGGACTCTGCAGTTCCATCGAGATCACGGCCTGTGAATACCACTGCTCGACCCCATCGTGGATCGTCTCCCGACTGAGTACGTCGGGATAATCTGCCTCCCATGAGGCTTCTGCGACCCGCCGGATCTCCTCGATGTCGTCCTCGGTCGCGGGTCGACACTTCATATCACTCACTCCGCCCGGCACGCTAATAGTTCTCGTGGGTCACCCGGAGAGCCGGCTCCGCACGCGGTCGACCTCCCGGCCGAGCGCTTCGCGCTTCATGAGCCAGAACCCGGTGAAGATGGTGGCGAAGCCCACGACTGTCGCGGTGGAGAGGACCTCGCCGAGCACGATCCAGCCGGTGATCGCGGCCCACACGGGGGCCACGTAGGAGACCAGGTTGATCTCGACCGGACCGAGTCGGTCGAGCAGGTCGAAGTAGATGAGGAATCCCACGGCGCTGGCCACGACGGAGAGGTAGAACAGGGCGATGATCCCGTCCAGAGTCCAGGCGACCGCGCCTGCGCGTTCGCCGATGCCCAGACTCACGAGGTGCATCAGGGCCGCGCCGAGTACCATCGACCATGCCTCCATGGTCTCGATGGGAAGGGCGGTGTCCATCGCCTTGGCGAGGACGCTTCCGAGCGCGAAGCTCAGGGCGGCCATGAAGACCAGGAACTCGCCGACAGCGTTCCCTCCGAGCAGGTTCCCCGGGTCCGGCTGGGCCAGGACCACGACCCCGACCAGCCCCAGGGCCAGCCCCACGATTCCCATTCCCGATAGCGAACTGCCGGGGAGCCACGCCCGCGCGAATCCGGTGGTAAGGACGGGGCTCAGACTCACGATCACCGCGGCGGCTGCGCTCGTGGTCTGCAACTCGCCGACGAAGAGGAAGGCGTGGTATCCCGCGATCATGAGCGATCCGCCGATCCCGACGAGGATCCATTCCGCCCGAGTCTGGGGGCGCCACTGGTCCACGGCAAGAAAGGCATAGCCCAGCATGAGCAGGCCCGCGATGTCATAACGCACCGCGGCGAAGAACACCGGGGCTGGGCCGAACGGGTCCAGACCCGCTTTGATGGCCATGAAGGCGGTGCCCCACACCGCGGAGAGCAGGATCCAGAGCCCGAGGTTCCGGTACGCGGACACGGAAATCGGGTCGCTCCTGCCGGGCTTTACGCTTTCGACTCGCGTTCGCGACGGAGTTCCCGGAGGACGTCCTGCCGGGTGATGATCCCTTCGACGAATCCCTCCCGCACGACCGGGACACGGTTGATGTCGGGTTCCTCGGCTGCCAGGATGTCCAGGACGGTCTCCAGGCTATCGTCCGGCGCGACGGTCACGACATCCTCGGTCATCACCGATCGGATCGGGTCGTTGGTGTGCCGGGCGAGGTCGATCTCCAGGTCGAGGTCGGCCCAGGAGGCGTCGACGGCATAATCCACAGGTTCGAGGAACGGTGGGAACCCGATCGGGATCCAGAGGGTCCGGTCGCTTGGCTCGAAGATGTCGACGAGGTCTCGCTGGGTTACCACCCCCACGAGTTTCCCCTCGTCGTCCACCACCGGGAACCCGTTGAACGAGCGTCTGGCCATCTTCTGGAGGACGGTCCCGATGGTCTCGTCGTGTTGGACCGTCTCGACGTCGGCTGTCATGAGCTCGCTGGCCTGCATACGCCAACATGCGAACGAACACGTCGTAGGTGTTGCGGGGAGACCGCGGCTCCCTTTTCGCCGCTCGCATAGCGCCATGCCCTCGGTCGGCGGGGAATTTATACGTGGAGACGGTCAACCCGGAAATATGGCCGTTCCCGGCCGGCCCAGGTTGCGAGACCTCTTCGACGAGGCACCGACGCCGCACATCGCCCATCCGCCCCACACCCACCGGCGGGACTATTACGTCGCCACGGATGGCTCGTTCACCCCGGAGGGCTCCGGACTCGGCGTGATCATCGAGGCCCGGGACGGACAGCGCGTGGTCCGACTCGCCGTCCCGGACGAGGCCCCCGACAACAACGTGGCGGAGTATCGGGCGCTGCATCTCGGCCTGGATGCGCTTGCCGACCGCGCCCCGTCGGGGTCCTCGGTCGGCATCCTGCTCGACCACAACGATCTGGCAGGAAACGTCAATTCGGCAGTGCTGGCCGGCCGGAGTCGTGATTTCAGATATCTGGGCCAGGTCTCCTTGCCGCCGGGGACGGATAACCACTGGCGGGGTATCCGGGCCCGCATCGCCGGGTTCGACGAGGTCCGAGCGGCGAAGGT
Source organism: uncultured Halobacteriales archaeon (assembly GCA_964594685.1). Classification (GTDB taxonomy): domain Archaea; phylum Halobacteriota; class Halobacteria; order Halobacteriales; family Halobacteriaceae; genus Halodesulfurarchaeum. The sequence continues at coordinate 9,322 of CAZQNH010000064.1, read as the reverse complement.
CGAGAGCGGCCGGAACCCGGCCCATCCCCTCGCGAACGCCCCTGAGGAGTTCGCCCATGTCAATCGCGAGGCCGACCGGTGTCCGGTCCCCATCTTCGACGAAGCAAAAACGGGTCAGCGGGTTCCGCCGCCCTCCCGGGCGGACAGGCACGCCAGCGACTGATCCACATTCCCGATGCCCGCGGTTTTTCCTGGCACCCAGCTAGCCATCGGGCAGGCAGCGGAACCGGTCCCCTGTCCCGAGGATCAGACTATCCCGATACCTTTCGCCAGCAGCCGGACCCCGATCACGGACAGGAGCAAGAAGACCGCTATCCGCTGTCGCCTGGCCGAGGTGACCGTTCGCAGCCTGGCGCCCAGGGACACACCTCCGAGCCCGACGACGGCCGCCGCTGCGGAGAGCGCCAGAAGCGGGCCAGTTCCGTACAGACCGAGAGCGAAGGCCAGTCCAACCCGGATAGCCGAGATGCCGACGAGGATGAGAGCGAGGACGCCGATGAACACGTCTCGGTCCAGGTCGAGGGCGTCGAGATACGCCACCACCTGGACGCCGACGTTGGTGGCCCCGAAGATGAACCCGGAGACGGCCCCCACGCCCACCTTGAACACCGTCCGCTCGACGAAGCACCAGTCCGTGAACCGCCCTTGGCCTGGGAGCTCGAAGCGATTCTGCGAGGTCGCCACGTAGGCAAGGGTGAAGAGGCCGATGGCGACCGCGAGCGAATCCGCCGGCACGATATCGAGGAGGGTCATCCCGATCACGGTCCCGACGATCGCGGCGAGGACGTACGGCCAGAACCGGCCGATACAGGTGCGGAGACGGTCCCGATCGAGTTCGCGGGCGAGGGAGACGTTCGACGCGAGCAAGGGGAGGATCATGATCGTCACCGCGTCGGCGGGGGAGAGGACGGTGGCCAGGGTGGCAGTGCTGACGACGGCATACCCGAATCCCGCCAGGCCCATGACGATGCCCCCGAGTAGCACGATCCCGCCGACGATGGCGATCTCGATCGGTGCCAGTCCCACCATACCGTGGCAACCGCGCCAGCCAGTATAAAGGTGCAACCCCCAGTAGTGAGAACGTCGAGGCGGGCGGGGGGAGGGGAAGGCGAGAATTTGCCCGGGTGTAGATCGAACGAGGGTCCGGGTAAAGACCGAACGAGGGCCCGGACGCGGACAGGACGGGGGCGTGGGTGCGGACAGTATGTTAGCCCGGAACGGACGACGGGTCGAAGCGAATCCGGGCTGCTGGCCGGGAAAGCCGCTACAGGTTCGTTCCCTTCTGGGCGTCCACGACCGCCACCGCTGCCAGATTCACGATGTCCTTCACCGAGTCACCCCGCTGCAGGACGTGGACGGGTTCGTCCATCCCGACGAGCATGGGGCCGATCGCGTCGGCCTCCCCGAGCCGCTGGAGGAGTTTGTACCCGATGTTGCCGGCTTCGAGATTCGGGAAGATGAGGACGTTCGCGGGCCCTTCAAGCGAGGAGAACTCGTAGGTGCCCTCCAATATGTCCTCCACCAGGGCGGTATCGGCCTGCATCTCGCCGTCCACGGGGAAGTCGATGTCCGGGCGGTCCCGGAGATTCCGCGCCGCTTTTCGGGGTTTCCGTGTCCCGTCGTTATCGACGCTGCCGAAATTGGAGTACGAGAGCAGCGCAACGCGGGGCGAGACGTTGAAGTCCTCGGCCAGGCGTGCGGTGTGCTCGGCGATCTCCTCCAGGCAGTCGGCCGACGGGTCCTGATTGACGGTCGCATCGGCGACGAACACGACGCGGTTCTGGAAGGTCATCATGTACACGCCCGCTGCGTAGTTGGCGTTCTCGGCAGTCCCGATGACCTCGAGTGGGGGGCGGAGCGCGGAGGGATAGTGGTAGGTGAGACCGCTCAACATCGCGTCGACGTCCCCGCGGTCGACCATCACGGATGCGAGATAGTTCGGGTCCCGCTCGACGAGGTCGAGGGCTTCGCTGTGTGTCACGCCTTTCCGTTTTCGCAGACTGTGGAGGTGGCCTCCGAGGTCCGAGAGGTCACGGCGGGCCGGGTCGAAGATGTCCGGATCGTAGTTCAGCCCGAGTTCCTCGATCCGGTCGGCGATGTCGAAGGTATCCCCGATGAGGACGGGTTCGGCGATGCCCTCCTCTTCCAACTGGCTGGCGGCCCGGACCATCTTGGGGTCGTCACCCTCCGCCAGGGCGATGCGCTTCGGTTCGGCCTGTGCCTTGTTATACATGATGCGCATCATCTCGCGGGCTTTGCCCAACCGGGCCTCCAGGTTCTCGCGATACGCCTCGAGATCCTCGATCTGTGTCCGGGCGACGCCGGTCTCCATCGCCGCCTTGGCGACGGCGGGAGCCTCCCAGAGGAGGACGCGTGGGTCGAGCGGTTTGGGGATGACGTAATCGGGGCCGAATTGGAGTGGCTCGTCGTCGTAGGCCTGGACGACCTCGTCGGGGACGTCCTCCTTGGCGAGGTCGGCGAGCGCCTCGGCGGCAGCAACCTTCATCTCCTCGTTGATCTCTCGGGCCCGGACGTCGAGGGCCCCGCGGAAGATGAATGGGAACCCTAGTACGTTGTTCACCTGGTTGGGGTAATCCGACCGGCCGGTGGCCGCGATGACGGTGTCATCGCGGGCTTCCTTGGCCTCCCAGTATCCGATCTCCGGATCCGGGTTCGCCATCGCGAAGATCATCGGCTTCTCGCCCATCGACCGTACCATGTCCTCGTCCACGATTCCACCGGCCGAGAGGCCCACGAACACGTCCGTCCCCTCCATCGCATCGGCGAGGGTCCCCGCCGGAAGGTCGCGGGCGAACTCGGCCTTGTAGTCGTTTACGTCCCCGGTATCGGCGCGGTCTGTCGTGATGATGCCCGAGGAATCCACCATGGTGATGTGGTCCTTGGGCACCCCGAGTGAGTGGTAGAACCGCGCTGTGGCGATAGCACTCGCTCCGGCTCCGGAGAAGACCACCTCGAGAGTCTCGATGTCCTTCTCGAGTATCGCACACCCGTTCAGGAGCGCGGCACCGCTGATGATCGCGGTACCGTGCTGGTCATCGTGGAAGACCGGGATATCCATCTCCGTCCGCAGCGTTTCTTCGATCTCGAAACACTGCGGGGCCTTGATGTCCTCGAGATTGATCCCGCCGAAGGTGGGCTCCATCGCGGCGATGGAGCGGATCATGTCCTCGGGATCCTCGAAATCGAGTTCCACGTCGAAGACGTCGATGTCCGCAAACCGTTTGAAGAGGACGCCCTTGCCCTCCATGACCGGCTTGGATGCGGCCGCTCCGATGTTCCCGAGACCGAGGACCGCGCTGCCATTGGAGATCACCCCGACCAGATTGCCTTTCGAGGTGTACCGGTAGGCCTCCCGCTCCTCGGCATGGATCTCCTCGCAGGGGGCCGCGACCCCCGGGGAGTACGCGAGGCTCAGGTCCCGCTGGGTGTTCGTCGGTTTCGTGGTCGATATCTCGATCTTCCCTGGTGGATCCTGTGCGTGATAGTCCAGAGAATCCTCGTCGAGTCCCATATCCTAACGGTGGCTTTCCGGCGAGCAAAAAGGTACCCACTGCCGGTTTTTCATATACTGTCGATATTCACTTTCGACACAATTTTTCCCGGTTTCGGACCCGGGCACGAGGGTGGCAGCGGGTTCCCGGTTCCCGGACGCGACGAATGGCCGTATTGAATCTTTCGGCCAGGAGTTCCCCGGGGTACCCTCCCGGTATCCTGTCGGTTGGACCGCCGGTTTCCTCAGACGAAATCGTCCAGGCCCGACTGTGCTTCCTCATCGTCCGCTTCCTCCTCCGCGACTGTTCCGTTCTCAGCGGTCGATTCGGCGGGTGTGTCCGCCCCGGCGGCGCCATCTCCTTCTCCAAGCCTCGTGGACGCCGTCGAATCACCGTTCGCCGGCTCTTCGGCTTCCTCCGCTTCTTCCAGTCCTTGTACCTCGGTCTTCGAGGTCTGGAGTTGCCCCTGGTCCGCGGCCCCGTGGCTTCCCTCGAATGCTCCGCCGGAATGCTCGACCGCGGCAGCTTCGATCATCGTCTGGGCGTCCTCGACGATCGATTCGACCTTGTTCGTATCCTCGCCACTGCCGGTGATGAAGGAGACGTGTTCCGGACCGAGGTCGTAAGCCGCCGTCATCGCCACCGTCAGCTCGCGGTTCTTGCAGTGGTGGGTCATGGCCGCGAGGAACGGGATGACCTCCCGCCTCGCGGTCCCCATGCTGAGCCCGCTCGTCTCCGCGATCTGGCGGGCGACGTAATCCCTGGTATCTCGGCGCCCACGCGAGCGCCCGAGTTTGGACCAGTAACTCGGTGGCCCGTACCGCGTCCAACCCCCCTTTTCGCCCTCTCTGGCGGCCGGTACCCCTGCTGCGACGTTGTCAGTCACGTACCGCCAGTACGAATACTCCTGCGTCGCCCGGACCCGGCCCAGCCACCGGTCACCATTGGCGAGGAACCGGTACGCCCCAGCCAACTCTGGCCCGTGGTAATCCTTCGGGAGATTGTCTTCGACCCAGTGAATGAGGTCGTCTGGGGTCTCGTCCACGTCGTAGGCGGTCTGGAGTGCTCCCTGGGCGTCCGCCTCCTTGAATACCGCATCGAGGAACGGGAAGATTCCCTCGCTTCTGTCCCGTCGGCCGGTCACCACCGCATCCTCGGTCAGGACCTCGTTCGTCTCGGCCAGTGCCTGGAGGTCGTTGATCGCGGAGCGGAGGTCGCCACTGTTCTTCTCCGCGAGGGCCTCGAGGGCGTCGTCCTCGTACTCTATTCCCTCCCGCCGACATATATCCCGCAGCACGGGCAGGATGGACCGCTTCGAGACGTCCCGGAACTCGATGTCCTGGCAGGCCGAGCGGAGGGTGCGGGACATGTCGTAGTACTCGTTGGCGATGAGGATCACGGGCTGTGTCGCCTCCCGTACGACCCCCGTGATGGCCTTCGTGCCGCCCCTGTCGACGGTTCCGTGGACGTTGTCGGCCTCGTCCAGCACGATGAGCTTCCGGCCGCTGGAACCGCTCGCGAGGGTCCCGCTCTTTGCGGCTTCGCCCGCCACCCGGTCGATGACGTCGCCGGTTCGCTGGTCGCTGGCGTTCAGCTCGATGACCTCCCAGCCCCGGTCGTTCGCGAGGGCGTGGGCTGCGGAGGTCTTGCCCACTCCGGGCGCCCCGTGAAGGATGACCGCCTCCCGATGCTCCTCCCAGGTGTCCGCCCACTCCTCGAGGGCATCCCGGGCCTTGTCGTTCCCCCGGACCTCGGCCAGCGTGGCCGGGCGATACGTCTCCGTCCAGTCCGGCATTGTCGAGGGGTTGGCGGGTGTCGCGTTTAGTGGTTGCGGGTCGGCCATCCGCGGTTCGACCGGTTCCCACGAGGATCGACTCTAGACTCGTTCACCTGCCAAGACACCTCCTCGAAGCGAATGGGGCTGAGATTTCAAAAGGGAAGACCGGACCAACCCTGCTCGTGACCTAGCCAGGGACTCCGGGGCTCGGCGGGAGTGCGACCACCCCCGGAGCGGTCGACGGTCGCCTGTTCGCCATCCATCAACTGGGTCTGTCCCCCTCGCTGGAAAGCCACCGGCACCATCGACGGAATCCAGCGGTAGAAACCTTCAGAAGGGCACTCGCCACGCCCACAAGGTTTTCAGGGTACCTGCCTCACCTGCCTCTTATGGATCGCTCTGACATCCCGCTGGTTCCGGGTGCTGTCGGAGGGCTGCTGGCCTACGCTCTCGGGTACCTGGTGACGTACCTCTGGCAGGCGCCCTCCGTCCGCGAGACACTGTCGACGATCAATACGATCATCGAACTGGTTGGCGGCGAGACTATCCCGGTGTGGAAGGCAATCGGATGGGTCTTCTACAATGCCCATGCGGTAGAGCTCCAGGTGCCGGCCTTGGGAGCCGGGACCGCGACGCGCACGCTCGTCGGCAACGGCGGTGCTCCGTCGCTGCTGTTCGCGGTCCCGCCCCTGGTCCTGGTCTTCGTCGGGGCCGCCCTTGCGTGGGTGACGGAGGCGGAGGATCTGACCGAGGGGCTCGCGACAGGGGCGGCCCTCGTCCTGGGGTACGTGCTCCTCGCGATCGTGGGCGCGTTCCTGTTCCGCTACACCATCCAGGACGCGTTCATCGGGCCGATGACGGTACATTCCGTCGTCCTCGCTGGGACCGTGTATCCGGCGATCTTCGCCGGCCTCGGCGGCGCTGTTGCTGGAGCGATCCGGTAGCGGCGACTGGTGTGGACTCCGACCTCCTCGCTTTACTCCGGTCACATCCCAGCCAGCGCTACAGCTCTCTCGACAACATCTCTCCCCAGTGGTCGAACCCGTGACGCTCGTAGAACTCCCTCGCCCGCTCGTTCGAGCGGTCGACGTCCAGGACTATCCGGTCGAGCGGGAGCGATTGCTCGCGGGCAACAACCAGTGCCGCTTCCAGAAGGTCGTCCCCGACGCCGGTACCCCGGTAGTCGGCTTCGACGAAGATCTCATTGAGGACTGCCGCGTCCCAGATGTAGCTCAGTGACGCCGGGAGGACGAAAACGTACCCCACCAGGTCCCCCGAGCGCTCGGCGACCTGGACCGCTCTCGGTTGCTCCTCGACGCACCGCCGTACCCACTCCAGATACGCCTCGCGGTAGGCCTCGTCGAGTTTCCCGCGGTAACGGTCGGTCTTTGCCTCGTCGCCGGTCCCCTCGGCGAGCCCGAGTTCGAAGCCCCGCTTGAGATTCCAGAGGCCCGTGGCATCAGCATCCCGGTACGGTCTGACCATGCGCGTCTTGCTGGTCCGGGGCAATTAGCGGTTTTCCCTCGAGAGCCGGGCCCCGACGAGCGACGCGGACATCGTCACGAGGAGCAACTCCATCCCCGAGTCGAGAAGGGGAAAGATCCGTTCGACGGACTCCGGTTCGTCCCCCGGACTCGGATCGACGCCGGTCGAGTAGTGAACGGTCTCCGTCGTGCCGACCACCGTCCCGCCGTTCCCCTGTGAGAGGTCGACGAACGTCTGGACAACCCCTCGCTGGTTCGAGACAAAGAGCTCGCCAGAGACCTTGAGGAAGTTGTCCTGTAGTGGATATAACAGGTTGACGCCGTTCGTCACGAGGTCCGGCCCGATGCCCCCGAAGACGAGCGCCAGGATGCCCACACCGAAGACCCGGGTGGCAGCCGGGCCGAACCGACTGACGAGCATGGCGTTCTCCCGACGGGTGTCGATCCAGAGGAGTCCTGTCAGTAGAACGGGAAACAACGCCGTATGGAAGAGCGACCGGTGGGCCCCGGGTAACACCAGGCCGATGAAGGTGTCGAGGTCGGGCAGCGCCGCGAAGGCCAGCACCACCAGGAGCGAACGCCACCCGAATTCGTCCCTGAGGAGGGCCACGGCGACGAGGCCGCCGACGGCGACGTGGACCAGCGTCGAGGACATATCCGGGTTGAGGGTGTCATGCCCAATGCCGCTTTCGTTCGGCAGGTGTCGAAAACGAGGCGGTACCCTTTAGGGGGGAGGGAGCGAACGCGGTCCCATGGATGCCGATCCCCGGGCGGGGTTGGCCGAGCGGATCGCCGGGGAGGTCACACTCAGTGAGGATCCGGGGGCCACCCTCCGCAAGTGGCGGACGGACTTCGAAGTCTCACAGACCGACCTGGCCGATGAACTCGACGTCTCCTCCTCGGTCATCTCGGACTACGAAAGCGGCCGACGTGAGAGCCCCGGCATCGCGCTGGTCAGCCGGCTTGTGAACGCCCTGCTGGATATCGACGAGCGTCGAGGCGGCGACCACATCAGGCAGTTCGCGCGGGTGCTCTCGGCCGGCTTCGAAAGCGACGTGGTACTCGATCTCCGCGAGTACCCCACCGCGGTCCCGCTGGCAGAGATCTACGAGACCATCGAGGCCACCGAACTGGTCGAGGGCGATCGCGAATCGGTCAGCGGCCACACGATCATCGACAGCATCCAGGCCATCACCCGCCTGTCCTCGGACGAGTTCTACCGCCTCTACGGGCAGTCGACCAACCGGGTGCTAGGGTTCTCGAACGTCACCCGGGGTGAATCCCCGCTGGTGGCACTTCGGGTCGTGAATCCCAAGCCGAACGCGGTCCTGCTCCACGGGATCGAGATCGACGCGCTCTGGGAGCACGCCCCGGCGCTGGCGAGACGCGATGGCTTCTCGCTCGCCGTTACGTCATTGGACCTGGAGGAGATGTTAGGCCGCCTCCGGGAGTTCCCCTGAAAGGAGCGCACCCGATCAGTTATTGGATGCCGCCGGCCGGGCGCTGTGGCCGCTCCTCTTGCTCTCTGAAGTACACAAAGAGCGCCGCGAAGACAACGATGCCGGTCATGAGCCCGATGAAGATGCCCACGAACACCGACGGCGAGACGACGTCCCTGAGTACTTCGGTGAGACCCACCCCGACGATGAACGCAGCGATCAGCCCGCCCAAGAGGCTGCCCAAGAGTGTCTGGGTATCCATGGCGGTACGATTGACCCGAGGGGCAAAAGAGACTTCGGCCGTGCCCCGATTTTGCGGCATGGACCGAGCGGTGCTCGGCTGGCAACAATATCCGCCCGAAACAACCAGTAACTATCCGGCTCTTAGGCCACGAAGGTGTACTTGCGCTCGTTCATCGGTCCCCAGCCGTCGAAGACGAACTCGCCCTCTGGCTGCGTGAAGGGCTCCAGGTCACTCGCCTTCTCCAGGTTGTGTTGGTCGTGGACCCGCTCGTACTCCTCGAAACTGATCTCCTCGCGGGCCTCGAGCAGCTCGTCGATATCACATTCGGCGATCTCCGCCTCCCACCCCTCGACCACAGTCTCCTCGTGAATCTCGGCCTGGGCGCCGCTGCCGTACGAACCGACCAGCAGCTTCTCGCCCGCGAGGTCGATCCCCTCTTCGAGTGCATGAGAGAGGGCGCTCATCCGAGCGATGTGAACCGAGCCGGTGTACCAGTTGCCGACCTGACTCGAGATTCGCAACGTGGGTTGGATGACCCGGCCGTACCACTCGCGGTACATCTCGGTCTCCGAGAGGTCGTCCATGTAGCCGCGGATCGCCTCCTCGTAGGCCTCGCGGTCCTCGAACTCCTTCTCGCGGGGCTGTCGGCCGATCTCCCCCGAAAGTTCGTCCTCGATGGGGGTATCCCGGAGCATGTGCCGGTACCCGAGCACGGCCGCCTTGCGGACCATGTTCGGGAAGGGGGTATGGAACGGGATGAACCGATAGTCATCCGGATGGGTGCGCCCTGCCACGCTCTCGAAGTCCTCGAGGGCCTCCCGCATCCGTGCGAGGTAGACCTGCATCGAGCGCTTGCCGTCGACGCT
>CAZQNH010000063.1:0-12622 GCA_964594685.1 uncultured Halobacteriales archaeon | reverse complement strand
GTCGATCTGTTCCTGCAGGCTCTCGAACGGGTTAGTTTCAGACATCTACGTCTAGCAACCCTCCGGTACGGGGAATAAACGTACCGACATTGCTTTGGTAATATGGGATTTAAGGACAATTAATGTTTGCCGGCGGCACGGGCTCGTTCCAGGATCTGTTCGGCCTGGGCGATCAGGGGTGCATCGATCATCTCGCCATCGACCTGGAAGACCGCCTTCTCGGTCCTGTTTCGGGCTTCTATCACCTGTTCTGCCCACTCAACGTCCTCGGGGGTGGGGGTGAACGCGTCGTTGATAACAGGTACCTGATCCGGATGGATGGCCAACTTCCCGTCGAACCCGAGCTGGACCGCAAACCGGGCCTCCTCCCGAAGGCTGCTTGCATCCGTGTAATCCGTGACGACGGTATCGATAGCCTGGATATCGTTGGCCGCCGCCGCGAGCACCACGTGTTCTCGGGCGTGAAGCACTTCGGTGCCCGTAGCCGTCCTTGTGGCCCCGATATCCGCCGCGAGATCTTCGGCACCGAAGACCAAACCGTCCACCGAATCGGAACTGGCAACGGTTTCCGCATGTAACACCCCAGATGCCGTCTCCAGAAGTGCCAATATAGGTACCTTTAGGTCGTGTTCCTCGAGGTGCTCCGAGAGCATCGTCACGTCCTGGCGACCCTCGGCTTTCGGGAGCATCACGCAGTCCAGCCCGAGCGACTCGGGCTCGGATAACGCATCGAGGTCCTTGTCCATCTCGATGCCGGTCCCGTTCACCCGGACACAAACCTCCGCAGGGGCGTCGAAATCTGGGTCCGCCAGGACCTTCCTGACGGTGTCTCGGGCAGCATCCTTCGCGTCGGGGGCCACCGCGTCCTCCAGGTCGTAAACGAGACAATCCGCGGCCGTCGTGGCCGCGTTCCGAAGCAACGATTCCTGGTCCCCGGGACTGAAGAGGACGCTGCGACGAGCCATGTCGGGTTTCCGCGCGGTGTCCCCTTGTAGGTTTACGCTCTATGACCTCCAAACCGGACGAAGTTTTATCCCGGAAAACCGGCCCAACCCGCCACATGACCTGACGCCCGACCGACCGGGGTTTCGCTGTGGTGCGACACCGCCCCGGTCGTCCGCCCACGGTCCCGAGGACGGGGGTCGCCTGTAAGCCCCACATATTGTTCGACTGCGGCCGAGACAGAACCCCCGGCTCCGACGCGTTCCGGATCTTCCCCCTTCGAAGAAAACAAGCTCCCTTCCAGCAAGGCGAGGTCGGACCGAATCCCGACACCGTCCCCGGAGCGGCAACCCCACCCCCGGCGGTTTTGTAGGTGCGGGCCGAGGGGCGGGGTATGCCCGGACGGTACTACGAGGATTTCGAGGTCGGCCAGACGATCGATCACGACAAACGACGGACGATAACAGAGGCCGACAACCAGCAATTCTGCGACCGGACGATGAACCAGCAGCCGCTCCATCTCGACGCCGAGTTCGCCGCGGACACCCAGTTCGGCAAACGCATCGTGAACGGCCTCTACACCATGGCCCTGGCCGTCGGTCTCTCCATCCCCGACACCAGCGACGGCACCATCGTGGCGAATCTCGGGTACGATAACGTCGAACATCCGGCCCCCGTGTTCCACGGGGATACGATCCATGCTCGATCGACGGTCACGGAGAAACGGGAGACCAGCGACGGCGAGCGGGGTGTCGTGACACTCCATGTCGAGTCGTTCAATCAGGACGATCAGCTGGTCTGTGAGTTCGAACGGAGTATCCTCTCGCTGAAACGCGAAGAAATCGAGGAGTAGGACTCGGCCTACAACCAGCGGAGTGAGGGGGTCCGTGGCGGGTCGAGGGTGATTGAGGAAAACCGGATTGGACTGCCAGCGGTCCCTTCACGGAGAGTTCCGCCCCCATCAGACGCCTGCCAGCGTGATCGCGTTCAGCAACACAACCAGCAGCGAGATGACCGCGAACGCAAGCAGGATGAGCGACGCCGAACGGTCCTCGAGTCCGGCCCAGGCAAAGACCAGGACCACGAGGCCCGCGAGCTTGAGCCCGCCGATGCCGATGGATCCGTAGGTAGCGATGAAGGCCCTGGCAACGGCATTGCCCTCTTCGAGTCCGAGGTTCAGCCCGACCATCGTCGTGACGACGTCGAAGACCGACGCCACGATCACGACTGTCCAGAGGACGACGTCAGTCTCGGGTAGTGGCTGGTCCTCGATGATCGCGTCGAGGGTTTCCAGGCCGACGACGAACCATGTGGGGACGATCCGTTCGGGCAGGGAGCGCGGGTCCATAGAGTTCAGAGGATCGTGCCGTGTTTCTTGGAGGGTCTTTCCTTCTCGACGTCCTCGTAGACCGCAAAGCGGTGTTCGAGTTCCCGCCGCAACTCGCTCGGGGGGACAATCTCGTCGATGACGACCTCGCTGGCCATCCGGTGGGCATCGATGTCCTCCCGGTAGGCCTCCCGGAGCTCCTGCTCCCGCTCGCGGCGCTCCTCCTCGTCCTCTATCGCCTCGAGCTTGTTGGCGTAGACCGCGTTGATGGCCGCTTCCGGTCCCATGATAGCGATCTCCCCGCTCGGAAGCGCGAGGGTGCTTTCGGGGTCATACGCCGGGCCACTCATGGCGTAAATCCCGGCTCCATAGGCTTTCCGCACGACGACGCTCTGTTTGGGAACCGTCGCCTCCGAGGTGGCATAGATCATCTTCTTCCCGGCTTCGAGGATGCCCTCTTTTTCCACTTGTGACCCGGCCATGAACCCTGGCGTATCACAGAGATAGAGGAGCGGGATGTCGTAGGCGTCGGACTTCCAGACGAACTCCGCCGCTTTCTCAGCCGAGTCCGGGAATATCGCCCCCGCCCGCTCGGTCGGTTGGTTGGCGACGATGCCGATGGTTCGGCCGTCGAGCCGGGCGTATCCCGTGATGATCTCTGTGCCGTAGTTCGGTTTAAGTTCGAAGAAGGAGTTTCCGTCGACGACCCGGTCGATGATCTCGTGCATATCGTAGCCTCGGTTTGGGGAGGTCGGAACGACGGAATCGATCCCCTCGGGAGATTTTTCCGGGGGTTCCGGCGCGTTTTGGGGCGGTTTCTCCTCTGCGTTATCCGGAAGGTACTCGATCAGTGTCGCCACGAGCTCCCTGGCGTGTTCTTCGTCTTTGGCCACCAGATCCGCGCTTCCCGAGTGGCGGGTGTGAACCTCCGGGCCGCCCAACTCCTCGACGGAGATGTCCTCCCCCGTCACCATGCTGACCATCCGGGGACTCGCGATGGCCATCGAGGACATCCCCTCGACCATCACGGTGTAGTCCGCGAAGACGGGCGTGTACGCAGCCCCCGCGAAACACGGCCCGTAAAGGACGCATATCTGTGGCACCCGACCGGACAGCCGCGAGTGATTGAAGTAATACTTCCCGATGCCCTCCCGGTTCGCGAAAAAGCCGGTCTGCTGATCGATGCGACCCCCTGAGGAGTCCATGAGATACAGGACAGGCCGGCCGGATTTGAGCGCCCGCTCCTGCATCCGGATGAATTTCTCGACACCCCGCTGGGCCATGGACCCGGCCTTGACCGTGAAATCGTTCGCCATGAAGTGCAACGTTCGGCCCTCGAACGTTGCGGCCCCAGTGATGAGCCCATCTGCAGGCAGCCGCGAATCGGGATCATCTTTCTGGACTTCCGGACTGTTCGGATGCCACGCGTCGAAATGCGCGAACCGTCCGTCCTCGAACTTCAGACCATCATCGCCGAACCACAGGTCCAGTCGGTCTCGAACGAAGCGTTTTTCCTGGTCCTCGAGTCGGTCGCGGTACTTCTTCGGCCCGCCGTCGTAGATGTCCTCGATCTCTTCTTTCAATCGCTCTTCGCGCTGGGTCGGGCCCTCCTGCGCCGCCGGTTCGGGGGGTTCAGACCCATCACGAGGGGGTTCGGCGACCGCTTCCGGTTCCGCCGCGTCACCCAGGAACACTTCGACCGTGTCGGCCACATGTTCCGCGAGCGCCGTCGCGACCACCTGGGCCTCCTCGGCCGATGCTGCAGGCCCGATCCGCACTTTCATACGAACCACAGTCGAGACCGAGTACAAACAATCTTCCCCCGTAGCCACAGTCGATAGCCTCCACCGTTGAGCGGATACTGTTCCACGTGAAGAGCGGTACCGATTTACGGCACCCCCGACGTACCACCATCCGTGCAGATCGTCGGGTACGAGCGGGCCGTCGGGGGCGACCCAGCCGCCCTCCTGCTCGCGGAGGATGGCGAGGTTAGTCGGCAGTCGGTGTCCCAGGGGGAACGACTCTACCTGGGGCTGGGCGACCGCCACTGTGCAGGCTCGGTGGAGGATTCCGCACACCACTCCTGCTCACGTGAGACCGCGCCCTACTGCGACGCCCATACGAGTACCTGGCCCTGTGCCAGGTGTTCGGGTCAATGTGCGATGCCCGTCGAGGACTGCTACGAGGATCACGCGATCTATCTCGCCGGGTTCGCCCCCGATACGTTCAAAGTGGGGGTCACCAAAGCCTGGCGACTCGCCATCCGACTCGAAGAGCAAGGGGCTGACCGGGCGGCACACATCCGCTCGGTCGAGAACGGCCGGCGAGCCCGGAGTATCGAGGCGGAACTGGCAACCCACCTGTCGGATCGGGTCCGATTCCCACTGAAGGTCACCAGTCTGCATCGGGACTTCGACGACGCGTCCTGGGAGACGCTGGTGGCCGATTATGACGTCATCGACCGATTCTCCTTCGATTACGGGCTGTCCCTCGATCGGCAACCGGTGCTCGAAACGCTCGCGGCGGGGACCGTTTCCGGGACGAAAGGACGCGTCCTCGTGATAGAACGTGGAGGGACGACGTACGCCGTCGATATGCGCGACCTTGTCGGACACGAGGTCACCCCGGAATCGGCCTCGACGCACCGACAGTCGAGCCTCGGGGCCTACGACTGAGCGAGCGTCGGCGATCCATACCTCGAAACGGGCCCGGGGAGAGCGGGTGGTTTTTCCGTCGGGCCATCGAACCCCGGGTCATGGCAGATGAGGAAACACCCGAGGACGACTCGAGCGAGGGCGAAGAGGAGAAATCGTTCCGCGAACGCGTCGAGGAGATCCGGGAGAAGCGAAGCGAGGAGCACGAAGGTGGCGAGGAGGATCCCCGCGAGCGGATGGAAGAGATGATGGGCGGCGGTGGCGGCCCCGGCGGGATGGGTGGCGGCAATCCGTTCGCCCAGATGATGGGGGGTATGATGGGTGGCGGCCCCGGTGGGATGGGTGCAGGGGCCCAAGGTGATGAGGGCAACGTGCGACTCGCCCGGGAGATCGAAGCCCTTCGGGACGAGGTCGCAGAAGCAACAAACCAACTCGAACGCATCGCAGAGGCCCTCGAAGAGGACTGATCACTCGAGCAACGATTCGTAGGTTCGTACGAGGTCGTCGAGTGACCGGTCCAGGCTCAACGCGTCCCGGCGTTCGAGACACCGCTCTGACAGTTCCTGCCGCTCCGCCAGTGCACGCCTGATAGCCTCGCGGAAGCCGTCGATATCGCCGTGGTCGAAGTGATAGCCGGTCTCGCCCTCCTCGATGGTCGCGGACAGGGCTCGGCGATCGACTCCCACGACCGGCGTCCCACAGGCGATCGCCTCCTTGGCTACGATCCCTTCGGTCTCCACCGGACTGGGGAAGGCGAATACGTCGAGGGCCGAATAGAAGGCTGGCAAATCCGACCGCTCGAGGAACCCGAGGAACCGGGCGTCGACACCGGTTGCGTCCGCCCGTCGGCGGAGCGAGTCGGTCGCCGGACCCTCGCCACCGAAGACGATGTTCACGTCGAGCTCCGCCGCTGCCTCCACGATGGCGCCGAGGTTCTTTTCGTACCCGTGCCGTCCCGTATATCCGACCAGGGGTTGATCGGTGTCGAGATCGAATCGCTCCTCGAAGGACTCGGTCTCCGTCGGGTGGAAGTGTCTGATATCGACGCCATTGGGGTGGACCTCGACAGGGACCCGGTCAGTAACCCCCTCCCTGAGCTGTTCGGCGGTGGACGAACTGGGTGCCAGAACCAGGTCGGCCCTCGCTAAGTACCAGCGTTCGTACCGATCGCTCACCCCAGCGACGGTCGACGAAAGCCGATCAGGAACCAGATACGTCGCATATTCGCTCGTCGGGGTATGATACGAGACGACCAGCGGAAGTGATTCGCGGCGAGCTAATCGAAGGCCGGCGATCCCGAGCGAGAACGGCGAATGGGCGTGGACGATATCGACGTCTCTGACCGAATCGGGAATCCGCGGGACTCCGAGCCGATAGCCGTCGTAGAACGGGAACGCGACACTTCCGACCGGATATTCGCCGCCCGCTGGCTCATAGGAGGAGTCCGGATACACCACGTCCATCCGACCCTCACGTTCGCTGTACCGGTCGCGCCAGGCGGCGATGGTGTAGGTGACACCGTTCACCGTGGGGAGATAGGTATCGGTAAAGGCCGCGACCGAGGGGGGCATCGGGACGACGTTCGAGGGCCCCCACTAAGAGGTTGCCTCATCTGCGACGAGTGATTCGTAGAGCGCAATCAGGTCGGTTCCGACTGCCTCGAGCGTGAAGGCCTGGCTCTTGGCCATCGCCTTTTCCCCGACTGTCTGTCGGCGGTCCGCGTCGCGCAACGAGTCGATCGGTGCCGCGAAGGCCGTCTCGGCCTTCAGACAGTGGGTGCCGTCCTCGAGCCATTCGAAGGTCGGGATGTCTCTGAGGACCGGCGGTTTGCCACAGGCCATCGCCTCGAGGAGTGCCATCCCCTCGTTCTCGTTCTTCGTCGGGAAGAAGAAGATGTCACCCGCGGCGAACGCCCCACGGATGTCCTCGATGTAGCCGGTGAAGGTGACGTTCGCCGGGGCCGAGGACACGAGACGCTGGGTCTTCCGGCTGCGAAGGATGCGGTCGATCGTCTTGCCGGTCGGATTGAGATACCCGAACCAGACAAAATCCAGGTCCGGAAGCTCGCGGGCCGTCTCGACGAACGCTTCGAGGCCCTTCCGCGGGATGACGTGACCGACGTTGAAGACGACGGGCGGTGAGAGGTCGTATCGATCCAAGTACGTCTCCCGGAGCCTCTCGAACCCGGAGAGCTTCTCCGGGTCGAATCCGTTCGAGATCACTGTCGTCGGCGTATCGGTGTACCTCTCGATGACCTCGCGATTGTACTCGGAGGGACAGATCAGGTGGTCGCCGAGATCATAGGCGTATTCTAGATAGGGACGCAGGGGACGGGCGAGGACGTCCGAAAAGGCGAAGCTCTCCTCGAAATCCTCGGCCGTCTGATGGGCATGGATGAGGACCGGCACACCCTCGTGATGTGCCCGCTTGGCGTGGTAGACGGATTTCGGACCCATGTTGTTGAGATGGACCAGGTCGGCATCCAGTGTCGGCTCGGTAGTGTACTCGACTCCCGCCCGGTCCATGATCTTCCGCTGGTTTCGAACCGACTGGGCGTGGCCACCCGTAATGTATGACTCCCACTCGAAGTAATGGCTGACCTTCATCATCTCACGGACCCGATAGCCGGGCTAACTCGTCCCCGCGATAAATATCTACCACACCTGGACCACGATATCGCCTGATGACCGCGATACCTTGAAGGGTACCGGACGTGGACCGGCACGCATGACGGTTGCGGCCGAGCGCATCGAGCGGTTGACGGACCTCGCGCGAGCGGCCGCAATGGCGGGGGAGGAGGACCGGGCCAGGCGATACGTCAGGCTGGCTCGCCGCATCGCGGAACGGAACCGGCTTTCGCTCCCAAAACGCTTCAAACGCTTCACTTGCGACGCCTGCGATCGGTACCAGGTCCCGGGCCGTAACGCCCGCTACAGGACCCAGGACGGACATGTGGTCGTGACCTGTGCATGTGGGTCCCAGGCCCGGTATCCATATGAAACCCCGACGGACCATGGGTGAACGGGTTCTCGGAGCGGGACTGTTGAACGGGTCTGAGACCGATTTCTGCAACGCGGTCTCAGAGCGATCGCTTTAATGGGTTCTCACAGGCCGCCTCATGATTGGATTCTCGAGTCGGGGGCGTATCCCCGTCGGCAGGGTATCTTCGGCGCTCCCGAAAGGCAACGGTTGAATGGATCCAGACTATAGGGCAACCATGACCGAACGCTACCGCGCGGAAGCCCAGGATCTGGACGTGACCGTCTGGGTCGGCAAGGCAGGGATAGCGGCTGTCACGGAGGAACTCGACGACCAACTCGCGGATCGCGAACTGGTGAAGGCAAAATTCCTCCGGGCGGCACGGGGGACGAAAAGCACCGACGAACTGGCGGCGGATCTGGCAGAACGGGTCGATGCCGAACTGATAGAAACCCGTGGAAACACCGCCGTGTACAACCGTTAGCGGTCCTCACGGGGCCGGAGACAACGTGGCCAGTACCATCGGGTCTCTGTGGCGGGCCCGTAGCGGGGGGCGACGAACGGTGGAGTCTCCGCTGCACGTGAAAATACAACAGCCACACCATTGAGTTAGTCTGCTGGCGCGACGATATTTCCAGGGGGCATCGGCGACGCTCACGAATAGGAATGAGAGAGGTGGACGGGCGGGGTTGCCCGGCGTTCCGGCCCGGATAGTCCCGGTCGCGTCCTCCACCCCGCGGCCCCTCGAGCGACGCACGTCCGGTGGTCCGCTGCTCACTTCCGTGCCTGACGGGGTATCACCGGCGAATCGCGGGTGCGACGCCCCTGCAGGCGTGCCCCACGAACCGCTGTCCCCGAGGGACGAGGCTTCTACGTCGGCTTCCGGGGTCCGAACCGGGCTGTCCGGACGCCCCCGGTTTTCGGCCCCCACTGATGACCATGGTGTGGGCGAGGGGCGGGGCCAAACCGCCCGGCCTAGTCCATGTCGAGGTACTCGGGTCCCTCTTAAGGGCCTTTCGGGTCGAAAACCACGGGAGAGCGCGGCTGAGACCCGGGCCGGCGGACGGCCGAAACGGCCAAAGGCCGTGCCCTCCTTTGCACGGCCATGGGACTGGGCGGAACGGCCAAGAAACTGCAGCGGGTCGTCGATATCGCGGACGAACTCTACGCGAAGATCGGCGACCTCCGCGAGGAGATCGTCGCGGTCAGGAACAGCATCGACGAGACCAAAGAACGGATGTCCGCCGTCGAGACCGAACTCGAAGAACAGCGCGAACTCCTCGAGCGTATCGCCGACGCCGAGGGGGTCGACACCACCCTCGAATCGTCGGCGGACGGTGTACCGGATGGCACCGACGAACCAGCGGAGGATACCTCTGCCACGGGGTCAGACGATCCAGAAACTGACGCGTCCGAGGATCCAGAAGACGACGAGATCGAGGCTTGAGAGACGGTTGGACGTCTTCTTCGGTGCATGAATCCTCCGCCGTCGAACGACGATGGCGTTCCGCTCGGGTACCTTTAGGTAGACTCTCCGACAAGTGGGCGGTATGCGAGCGGTCGTCTTCGCCGAACCCGGCGAGCCCATGACGGTCGAATCGATCGACCGGCCAGAGGCCGGACCGGACGGCGTTCTGGTCGAGACAGCAGCGTGTGGCGTCTGTCGAAGCGACTGGCACGCGTGGCAGGGCGACTGGGACTGGCTCGGACTGGTCCCGACCCCGGGACTCGTGTTCGGCCACGAACCTGCCGGCCGGGTGATCGAGGTGGGCGGGGAGGTACAGAGCGTGACCGAAGGCGATCTCGTGACGAACCCGTTCACCCTGAGCGACGGGACGTGTCGACACTGCCGGTCGGGGCGCCCCAACATCTGTGAATCGTCGGTCCCTATGGGCTTTGTCCCGTTCCAGCAGGGTGCGTTTACCGAGGCGTATGCCGTTCCGAACGCGGACCACAACCTCGTCTCCCTTCCCGAGTCGGTCGACCCAGTGGCCGTCGCCGCGTTGGGTTGCCGGTTCTCGACGGCCTTCCATGGGTTGACCGAGCGCGTCTCCCTCCAGCCAGGTGAGACGGTCGCGGTCCACGGCTGTGGCGGGGTCGGGCTCTCGACGGTGCAGATCGCTGACGCGATCGGGGCGAGAGTCGTGGCAGTAGACATCGACCCGGAGAGTCTCGAGGTGGCAGCCGAGTTGGGGGCCGACCACACGGTCGATGCGACCGAGGTCCCGGACGTCCCACAGGCCGTCAAGAAACACACGGCGGGGAGTCGGGGGGTCGACGTATCGATCGACGCCCTCGGGATCGCCGAAACCTGCCGGAACTCGATCATGTCTCTCGATGCGGGCGGCCGCCACCTGCAGATCGGGATGACGACGTCTGCCGAGGCGGGGGAGGTATCACTTCCCGTGGATACGATGGTCCGGGACGAGATCGAGTTCCACGGCTCCTATGGGATGCCAACACATGAATACGAGCCCATGATCGACATGATAGAGTCCGGCCGTCTCTCGCCTGGCGACATCGTCACCGAGGAGATCGACCTCGAAGCCGTCCCCGAGACGATAGCACGGATGGACGACTTCGAGACGGTCGGGATCCCGGTCGTCACCGAATTCTGAACCGATGTGCGCCCAGAGGACGACAGGACAGATGACACCTCACCCGTCGACACATGGCAATCACCTTTCCAGACCAGGCAGCGGAGTGGCTCGAGGCGTATCGAGCGGTACTGAACGACTCGGCGGAGTACGAGGAGGCCGGGGCCGACTGGGGCGTCGAATTCGACGGTTCGTTTCTCTTCGAGATCCGGCCGAACGACGCCGACGAAGAGGAGCCGGTGTACATGTACCTGGACCTGGTCGACGGCTCGTGCCGGGAGACCGAGATCGTCGAGGACCCCGAGGCCGTGGACTACGGCTTTGCCCTTCGAGGCGATGTCTCGGCCTGGCGGGACCTCATCGAAGGGGAGCTCAATCCCATCGAGGCGATCTTGAGCGGTCCCTTCGACCTCGATGGAGACCGGGTCAAAGTGATGCAGTGGAGCAGTGCAGGGGTCACGATGGCCGAGCTCGCGGCCGAGGTGGATACCGAATTCGTGGGGTGAGACGATACTCCTCTCGTAACCCGCAATCCCCAAGTCTGCTCCTCCCGGGACCCCGCAATCTCACAATAATAGTAGAGACCCCCTTCCGCAGCATCGAATCTCGCCTTCGGACACCTGGGCTCAGACCAACCGCTGGTGCTCGACCTTCATGCACCGGTCCTGGACGAACTGCCTGCCGGACGACTCGACCTGTTCGCCCGCCTCGTCGTGGCTGATCCCCTCTTGGAGCCAGACCACCTCGACGTCCTCCCGTTCCAGGACCTCCTCGACGATCTCGGGAGTCTCCTCGCTCGGGCGGAACACGTCCACGATGTCGATCGATTCGGGGACATCGGTGAGGGAATCGTACGCCGTCTCACCCAGGATCTCGTCCGCGAATGGATTCACCGGGATAATCCGGTATCCCTGCTCCTGGAGATACGCGGGGATGTCGTGTGCGGCCTTGCCCGGCGACGTCGAACAGCCGACCACGGCGATAGTCTCGAAATCGAGGATCTCGCGAAGGCCCGCGTCAGTGTCGACTGGCATGTCAGAGACAACGGGACCACTACCCATCAAAACTTCCGTCGGGGCGAGACGGGCAGCGACCCATCAGGCGAGCAGCAGGCTCGCCCGACCGACGACGAAGGCCGCCGCCGCCAGGAACATCCCGTACTTGAGCCACTGCTGGCCCGTCGCCGGGTCTGCGAAACTCCGCCAGCTCGCGGCCAGCATCAGGATATCGGCTGGGATCACGACCGCGAGGTACGGAAGCCCGAAGAGTCCGGTGATATACGGGACCGGACTGGCGAGCACGGCCACTAGTAAAACCGACGCCCCGACCCAGAGTGCTGACCGCTCCCCGATAGCCACCGGCAGGGTTCGAAGTCCTTCGCTCCGGTCCCCCTCGATGTCCTCGACGTCTTTGATGACCTCCCGCGAGAAGGTGGACAGTGCAGCCAGGACGAAGAGGACCGCGCCGGCAACGACTCGGTCCACGGCCGCCGCGCCGAACAGGAACGTACTCCCGCCGAGATATGCCACGAGAGCATTGCCTGCCCCCGGTGTCCCCTTGAAGACCTCCGTATAGGCGACCAGCCCCGCAAGGTTGATGGCGGCGATGAGGATCGCGAGGGGCGGCAGCGTCAGCGCAAGTGCAACCGCGGCACCGAAGAGTGCGAGGCTGAACCAGAGTGCGTGCTTCGCGGCGACGGCGCCCCTGGGGATGGGTCGTTCCGGGTTGTTGATCGCATCGATATCCCGGTCGAAGTAGTCGTTGATGGCGTTCCCCGCCCCCGTCGCGAGCCAGGTGGCAGCGACAGCGACGGCAAGCGGGACCGGGTGTGAGCCGACCCCGCCGGCCACGAACCCGCCGATGAAGGTGAGGACTCCGGCGGCGAGGCTGTTGATCGGGCGGGTGAGTTCGATGTAGGCCCGGAGCCCCGCACTCGCCATATTGCGGCTCTCCCCGGCCGGCAGTATAAATGGGACGAATCACCCCCGCGAACACCCGTCGACATCGGGAAGTTTAACACCCGTCTCGGTCTAGGACCGGTGCAGGGCGCTTAGCTCAGCATGGACAGAGCACTTGGCTTCGGACCAAGGGGTCGCGGGTTCAAATCCTGCAGCGCCCGTCAC
>CAZQNH010000062.1:0-12798 GCA_964594685.1 uncultured Halobacteriales archaeon | reverse complement strand
TGGGCCGTTACCCCACCGTCTACCTAATCGGCCGCAGCCACATCCTGTGGCGCCGGAGCGTTTCCGGCTCCCCACATTCCAGTGGGGGAGCGTTACCCAGGATTAGCCTCAGTTTCCCGAGGTTATCCTGGTCCACAGGGTAGCTTGGCCACGTGTTACTGAGCTTTTCGCCACGGGTCTAAACCCGTGCAACTAGCATGGCTAAATCGAACTCCGATAGCAATGGCCTCCGGCAGGATCAACCGGAATGTGCCGGGGATGTCCCCGGCAGGCCAGAGAGGAACTCTGGTTGGCGGGTATCGGTCGACCACGACCGCGGCCGACCGGATTTCACCAAACCATCAGGGCTAACATCAGATCCCATCTATACGGCTGACCGCAGGGGTGGAATCCTCATTACCTTCGGACCACAATGTAACCGTCGACGGGTATTAAACCCATCGAAGGGTGATCCGTCGCGGCGGGCTCCCGCCCACCGCACGTACCCGATGCCGCACCCACGAGGGAGGCCCCGAAGGGCCCGTCCTCGGCCGGCGATCGAGCGTGCCCGACACGGGTGTGCCGGGCACCGAACGCATACGACTCGAATCGCCGGTCCGTACTTAAGGGCATCGAACCGGTCGGAACCGGTTGACATCGAGTACATCAGTGGCGCCGGTCGCCCGGGCCACCTCATCTTCGCATCAGTTCGAATGACCGGGTGTAATAAAAGCCCGTCGAACCGTCCGCTCCGCGTCACGGTGTTACATGCAATGTGTTTCACCCACCGCCTCCGGCCCTCTACAGACAACGGTCAGACGATCCCCGACCGGGAGATTCCTGGGTGTCAGTCCGAGCGCCACGGACCGGCGCGGACGGACCAGCGGCCGGGCGGCTCGTGCGGTGATGTCGCGCGGTCGGAGGCCGACCCCTCATCCCGCGTTCGTACGCCTGGTCGGGTCGGGTAAGAACCGCGCAGCTATCCCTTTGCCCGCAGACGGGTAAGCGCTCCTGTCCGAGTCAGAATTCTTCCAGGTGCTCGATTCCCTTCTTCTCGACGTTGGCTTCCGTGATTTCGTTTGGCATCCAGTCCGGCGAGTCGTTGGGCGCTTCCTCTTCCCACGCCCACGCGTCGTAGATGTGTACCTTATCCGTCCCCTTCTCCCTGAGTTCAATCTCGGTGCGGGTGGCGGCAGATTCGGAACTGCCCACCTCGGAGAGACGCCTGGCCGCTTTCAGTGCCGCTTGTCGGGGTGTGTTCCCGCTGAACACACTTGTTTCTTCACCATCACTATTTCGGAGCGCAAAGTTTCGCTTACCGTCCTCGCGTACCATGGTTTGGACCCATGCGAAGCCAACACAAGAGTGTGGTATAAATATACCGGCGAGATTGCCAGAAGATACTTATACGAAAAAGGGCTCGGACCCGCGTCCTCCGGGATTCGGGGGGTTGAGACAGCGAGGTTCCGTCGACTCGTCACTTCTAAGGTGGTAGAGTTACTTCTCCCGACCGTCTACTTCACGTCCACTCGGAAGAACTTAAGTATACGGTACAGCGAAGGCCCACGTAAGGAAATCTCGATGGTCCGCAAAAAGAAGCTCAGCCCTTCGGGGGCCAAAGGCGAGGACGACGCGTATCACAATGCGCACGTCAACCTCCACGAGGACGAACTGGCCGTCGCCGGTCTCGAAATCGGCGACGAGGTCTTCGTCAGGGTGCGCGAGGACAAGATCATCATCCAAAGGGCCGACCCCGACGACGTCGAGCACGACTTCTGAGGACGCCAGTCCTCATGTATCAGAGGCTCAAACCGCTGCTGTTCCACCTGCCCCCGGAGACGGCCCACGACCTGATCGTCTCCCTCCTCGAAACGGCCCAACACGATCCACTTCTCGGAGCGGTGACCCGGCGCTTTGCGGTCGATGATCCTCGCTTGTACACCACCGCCTTCGATTGTCACTTCCCGAATCCCGTGGGCGTCGCTGCAGGGTTCGACAAGAATGCCCGCATCCCCCGGATCCTCGCGGCGCTCGGCTTCGGGCACGTGGAAGTGGGTGGGGTCACCGCCGAGGCCCAGCCGGGCAATCCGAAACCCCGACTCTTCAGACTGCCAGAGGACGAGGCTATCGTCAACCGGATGGGCTTCAACAACGAAGGAGCCGACGTCATCGGTCGGCGGTTGGCCCAGGTCGAGGCACCCGACGTCCCCCTCGGTGTGAACATCGGAAAGTCGAAATCCACGCCGCTCGACGAGGCCGCCAGTGATTACCGCTACACCTACCAACAGGTCGGAGACCACGCCGATTTCGTGGTGGTGAACGTCTCGAGTCCGAACACCCCGGGCCTCAGGGACCTCCAGGATCGTGAGCCATTGGAGGACATCCTCGGGACCTTGCTCGATGCGGGGGCGGACCCCCTGCTCGTGAAGGTCTCCCCGGACCTCGGGGACGAAGCCATCGCGGAAGCCGTCGAACTCGCCGAAGCGCTCGGCCTGGCCGGCATCGTCGCGACCAACACGAGCACCCGACGACCCGACTCCCTCTCGAATCCCAGCGCGGCCGAGGAGGGGGGCCTCTCCGGGAAACCGATCGAGGACCGGGCAACCTCGGTTGTCCGCTTCGTCGCCGAACGGACCGACCTGCCTGTCGTGGGCGTCGGTGGCGTCTTCACCGCCGAGGACGCCTACGAGAAGATCCGGGCCGGGGCGGACCTCGTCCAACTCTACACCGGTTTCATCTATGCGGGGCCCACCGTGGCCCGCGATATCAATACCGGTCTGCTCGAATTACTCGAGAGGGACGGGTACGAATCCGTCGAAGATGCGGTCGGTGCAGATCTACAATAAGTGTTCGGCGCGGCTTGGATACTGATACTGCAGGATCCATCCTAGAATCTTCCACGACCCATTCTAGAATGTCCGTCGGACGGTCTTATGGACTGGTAATTCGGGTCCCATCCAGGAGTGTTGGTCGGACCCCCTCGATGGACTGTTGGTCGGATCCTATCCTGGACTCTTGATCGGATCCCCGCCGATACTGTTGATCAATACCCAGTATCAAGCCGACCGTATACAACCATTCGAGATTGAGCGTTCGGCACCGATCTGGAGTGGCGGTTCGGCGTCGCAATCCCCACTTCCCGCGCGTCTTCCACCCTGACCATGGTGAGAGACCTATCGCAAGGCCTCAAGCCGGAACTCGAAGGCCGCGACCGGCACCTCCAGGTCGTGTTCGACCAGGACGGCGGGGTGGAGCTCACCGATCACCCCAACGGCCTCCCCGTCGATGACCACCGCCGCCGTCCGGCCGTCGATGAAGCTCGGATGCTCGGTGGACGGCGTCTCGAGTGCCGCCTCGAAGTTCCTGGTCAGCGCCTGAAGACGGCCCTTTGCGTCCTCGTAGGACGCGTCGTGTCGGGCGAGGACCGCGGCGACCGACCGGTGCTCGGCCACGTTCGTGTTCTCTGACTCCTCGACGTGGGCCACCAGGCCGATCTCCGCGAGATCCTGGGGATACGAGCGGTGCGTGTTGTTCTCCAGGACCATCACGAGCGAGGGGAGCGCCCAGGTACGAACGACCGTGTAATCCTGGCTGTAGGGCTCGACGATCCGCGGCGGCCGCTCGGCCCCGAGGGCGTCGGCCTCGGGGTCGAGGGCCATCCGGTCGAACAGTTCGACCTCGTTGGTGAGGTTGAAGTTGAGGAGGTCCTCGCAGCCGAGTCCGACCAGCAGCTCGCGCACCGCCTCCTCGTGTCTCGAGGCCTCGGTCCGGGTCCCGACGGTGCTCACATCGGGATACCGCGGGACGAGTTCGTTGAAGCCGTAGGCCCGGCCGATGTCGTCGACCAGGTCCACCGGATGGAGCACGTCGACCCGATAAGGCGGGATCGACACGTCATATTCGACCCCGTCCTCGCCCTCGCGCTCTGCCTCCACCCCCAACCCGGAGCGTTCGAGGAGATCGGTCACCTCGTCCGCGGAGAGCTCGATGCCAAGGGTCCGCTCGATGCGCCAATGAGTGAGGCTCTTCGTCCGGACCGAGAGGTCCGGTCGGACGGCCGTCTCGTCCGGGTACTCGACCTCGACGGACTCCACCTGGCCGCCACGGGCATCCAGCGCATAGCAGACGATGGTCAGCATCTTGTCGATGGTCCACTGGTCGGTGCCCGTCATCTCGATCAGGAGATCACGCGAGTCAGTGCTCACCTCGGTCCGGCGCCCGTTGATCACCGGCGGGAAACTGAAGAGGCCGATGTCGTCGTAGATCGCCGGGTAGCGGTCGTAGTCGGCGACCAACGGGGCGTAGTCCTCACCGATCGGATGGGCCGAGAGCACGTCGGACGGGGTCATCTCCGCATCGCTGTCCAGCGGGACGAACGTATCGCCGTCGGGTTCGATCCCGGTGTATTGGATGGCGTTCGACCCGCCCTCGCCTGCGGGACCCCCTTTCAGCATCGTGAGGTCGTGGATGCCGATGGCGCCCTTGGCCCGTTTACGACCCATCGTCGCATGGAGCTTCTCCTGGAGCTGGATGATGGCATCGAGGTCCGACTCGTCCAGGTCCAGCCCGCGCACGACCGCCCCCGTGACGTACGGGCGCTCGTCGGGAACGTCTTCCGCCACCTGGATGGTCCAATCCGGGTTGTTGGTATCCGGGAGGTAGACCCCCCGGACGTCACCGTACTGGTACCGGAGCGAGCGGGCGATCCCGGTGATCGAGAGCCGGTCGAGGCGGTCGGCCTCGAACTCGAGTTGCATCTCCCCGTCCTCGGTCTCTCCCTCGTATTCGATGCCGAGGGAGAAGAGGTCGTCTTTGAGTTCGTCGTCGCTCTTCTCCTGGTGGCGGGTGAGCCGCCGGAGTTCGTCGGGGTCGACGTCGACGACCGGCATCAGTACTCCACCTCCACGTCCCTGAGGAACTCGAGGTCCACCAGCGTCCCATGGACGTCGCGGATGTCCTCGAACCCGGTGACGAGCATGAGCAACCGCTCGAGGGCCAGCCCCCAGGCCATCACGTCCGCCTCGACCTCCAGGGGCTCGAGCATCTCCGGTCGGAAGATACCGCTGTTCCCGATCTCGATGAGTTCATTCGTCTCGGGATGGCGCCCGAAGAGCTCGAAACTCGGCTCGGTGTAGGGATTGTAGGTCGGCTTGAACCGCAGGTCCGTGATGCCGAAGTGGCCGTAGAATTCCGTGAACGTACCCATGAGGTCCCGGACGGTGAGATCGTCGGCCATCACCCAGCCCTCGATCTGGAAGAACTCGAGAAGGTGGGTCGCATCGAGGGTGTCGTTCCGGTACGCTTTCTCCACGCTGAAGAACCGTTCGGGCGGTTCGAGTTCGCCAACTTCCTCCCCAGAGAGGTATCGCGCCGAAAGCGAGGTCGTGTGGCCACGCAACGCGAGCTCCTTGGCGAACTCGACGTCCCAGGGGGAGTGATATCCGTCGCTATCCTCGCCGACTCCCTCGCGATGGGCCCGCTCGACTCGCTCGACGAGGTCCTGGGGGAGCTCGTCGATCTGCTCGGGCTCGGACATGGCAAACCGGTCCCAGTGAGTCCGGGCCGGGTGGTCCTGGGGCATGAACAGACAATCGTTGATCCAGAAGTCCGCGTCGATGTGGGGGCCCTGCATCTCCTCGAATCCCATGCCGACGAGGACCTCCTTCACGCGCTCGGCGGCCTGCCGGAGGACGTGGACCTTCCCGGGCGTCGGTTCGGCAGCATCGGCCTCGACGTTGTATTCCGCGAAGGTGGCCTCGGACCACTCCCCACTGGTCAAAAGCTCCGGTGTCAGCCGGTCGATCGCCTCCGCAGCCTCCACCCCGGCCATGAGCTCGTTGACGCCCGTATCGGTGAGCTGGACGGACCGTTCGGTCCGCGCCTCCCGGCGGAGGAGGTCCCGGCGCTCCAGGGCGTCGAGTACCGATTCGTCGTCCACTGACTCCCCATCCAAGAGCGCTTGGAGTGCAGCTGCTTCCTCGTCCCCGTCCGGGTCGGCGTCGGGCTCCGCGGTTATCGCCCCGTCATCGATGTCCCCGTATCCCTTGCGGGCGAAGTTCGAGAGCGCGATGTCCACCTGCTGACCCTCGAAGCCCGCCTCCTCGATGGCATCGCCCAGGGGCACCGGATCAGACGTCGCCCCGAGCGAGACCGCAGCCCGGTAGAGCCGGATCTCGGGCAATTCCGACCTCGCGTATGTCTGTCCCTCCTCCGTCAACGTCTCGATGGTCTCCTCCGTCTCGGTAACCTCGAGGAGTCCGTCCTCCTCGAGCGCGAAGGCGGCGCCCGTCACGGTCGCTGGTTTCTCGTCGAGCTGTTCGGCCAGGGTGTCGATCGGCGTGGGTTCGTCGGCGCTCGAGGCCTCGAGCACCGCGAGTTGCTGTGGTGGAAGCTTCATCCGTGGTGGTCGTTGTACGTGGGGAAGTGGTGGTCGTGAGGTGAGCGTTTCGGACCGCGGTCGGTTTCGGCCGGGCGTGGGGCCCGGCGTCCACCGGCCGTCAGGCCCCGAAGAAAAAGCCGAATCCCGGGACTGGCGTGGCTTCACCGGCGGTACACTGTGCCGCGTGGGATCCGGCAACCATGCATGTGAGTGTCACGAGCACGGGCAAAAACGTTGCGAA
Organism: uncultured Halobacteriales archaeon; assembly: GCA_964594685.1. Taxonomy (GTDB): domain Archaea; phylum Halobacteriota; class Halobacteria; order Halobacteriales; family Halobacteriaceae; genus Halodesulfurarchaeum. The sequence goes on along the minus strand of CAZQNH010000062.1, from coordinate 6,199 downwards.
CCACCCGACACTCGCCGTTCGGCCAGACGTGATGGCGATAGAAGGCAGTCTGGACGAGCAGAAGGAGCCGAGGGCTGACACCTGGACCGGCTCAGACCCGGTCCGGTTCGACCTCGACGTCGAGGTCCTCGAGGACCGGTTTCATCTCCTCGCGTTTCGCCTGGTGGTCCGCGAGGAACTCCGCCATGAGATCCGCGGCCTCGCCTTTGCAGGCTCCACAGAGTCGCTCCCCACCCGCACACTCGTCATAGACTCGCTGGGCGTACTCGTCGTCGTCCCCCGCCAGGAGGTACGCATAGAGCTCGTAGACCGGACAATCGTCTGGTTCGCCGCCGAGTTCCCGCTGGAGTTCCGCGGTCTCCCGGCCACCAGTCGTGGCCGATTCTACCTTCTCTCGGCCAACCTCCGGGTCATCGAGCAGGCTGATGTGACTCGCCGGAACCGAGGAGGACATCTTGCCCCCGGTGAGCCCGGTCATGAATCGGTGGTAGATCGAAGACGGAAGCCGGAAACCGTGTCCCCCGTGTTCGACTTCGACCTCCCTCGCCAGCTCTTCGGCCGTCGACAGCGAGAGGTCGAAGGCGTCTACGTGCTCGTCGTAGACCCGCTTCTCGCCCTCCACTGCCTCGATCAGGGCCTCGAAGGCTTCCGCCGTGGCCTTCCGGTCGAGGAACCGGACCCTCGGACGGACGGGTTCTTTCCCTGCTGCACGCAGCTTGCGGACCGCCCCGGCTCGGGCCCCGCTCGGCTCGACTTCTTCCTCGAGATATTCGGCTGCGGCTTCGCACCGTACCTGATCCTCGGAGTGACCCGCCCCGGCCTCGTCTCCGCGGAGGGCATCATAGGCCCGGCCGATAAGTTCGCGCTCGACCGGCTCGGCCTCGAAGCTCGCATAGGCGGTGGTCACCCCGAAGTACCGCATGCGCGAGGCGATATCCCGGGAGAGCCGCATGTGTGGGTCCTGGTCCGGCCCCACCGGGATGACCGTGGGTTTGGGCTCCTCGAGTTGGGGATACAGGATGTCCCCGACCTGGGTGATCACGCTCTGCATGTGCGAGACGTCGGTCTCGCCGTCGAATCCGTAGATAGCGCCCAGTTCGGAGAAGTTCGCCTCGATACCCAGTTCGAAGGCCAGATCCTGGACCTCGCGATTGGTCGACTGTCGGTAGAGCGTTCCCGCCTCCGGGTCGAACCCGAACGCGAGCAGCGACAGCAGGTACTCTCTCGCATGTTCGTTTATCTCCGACCACGTCAACCCGCGGGCGCTGTGGGCCTCCAGGTCGGCGATGAGGCCGTAGGTATCCCCGCCCTGTTGCTGGTGCCAGATCAGTTCGTCGAAGACCAGTTTGTGCCCGATGTGCGGATCGCCCGTCGGCATGAAGCCCGACAGGGCCGCGTAGGGCTCGTCGTTTCGCATGGCCTCGAGTACCCGGTCGTAGTCCCGGTGGCCGAAGATGATGGCCCGCCGCATGAGGTAATGCGGCGACGGCACCTCGGGCAGGATCGCGTCGAAGGCCTCGATACCGAACTCCTCGAAGAGCTTGCGATAGTCGGCAATCGTCGAGGAGCCCCAGGGGTCGATGACCACGTCGTCGGTCCCGGCGGTGTCCTCCGGAGAGATGTCCTCTGTCATGGTTAGGGCGTGAGGCGACGGACAGCGAGCCACCGCGTCGTTTCCCCGTTTTCCTCGTCGAGGGCAAATACCATTCGCTTCCGGACCCCGTGGGCCAGCCGCACGTCGAGGGCGAGATCGCGGGGCGCGAAAACGTGGTCGGTCGGTAGCACGCGCACGAGGAACTCGGAGTGGCCGAGGTCATCGACGGACTCGACCTCGCGGTAGGCCCGGAAATCGGCACCGAACTTGAATCCCGTCTTCGGCACCGAGCCCGCGTCCCTGAGCTCCCGATACGCCCGGAGCCGACGGTCGAAGCGGTCGCCTTCGACGGCCCTGCCGCGATCGACGAGTGCCGTCACCCCCCCACCGTCGGCCAGTTCGAGACGTCCCTGGGCGGCGAGATAGGCAGCCTCCACCAGCGAGAGGTGGAGTACCGAATGGTCCGCGGCGCGGCCTTCCAGCGGCTGCCCGTAGAACCCCTGTTCGTACAACGGCCCAGGGGGGTCCCAGACCAGCACCCGGTCCTCGAGCAAGGTCCCCATCACCGGCTCCAGCGGGTCCATCGACGTCTCGCCCGCCGGATCGAAACCCGTCGTCTCGAGATACGTCAGGTCGCCTTCCTCGTCGACGACCGCAAGGACCGCGTCGCCGAGGGTGCTGGCCGCGACGTTCGTGCGCTCGCCGACGACCCGTACCCGGTGGGCGACCGCCCCGTCGCCGGGGCCTTTGCCGCGCGGGTACACCACGTAATCGATCCCGCCGAGGTCTGCCAGGGTGCCGCTCGCCGAGCGCTCCCCGACCCACCCCTCGCGCGCCGGCGAGAGGTAGAACCCCCGGTCCCGCAGGTCGAGATAGACGAGGAAGCGGGGCCCGAAGGACTCACCCCGGGAGGTGAGGAACTCGCGGAACCCCATCCCGTCGACCGCCTCGATGTCGCCGCGGTAGAGGAGGTGGGCAGCCTCCACTGGGGCCAGCGCGATCACGTCACCCGAGACCGGCCGACCATAGCCCCGCGAATCGTGGAAGCGTTGCCGGGCGTCCCCGCCCACCCGGACCTCGCCGTCGTGTATCGCGGCATCCATACCGGGGTGGAATGTCCCCCGCCGCATGAATGTGACTCATCCACCGGCTCGCAGTCAGGCTCGCTCGCCGGGACGGGATCGGACCCTCGGCGGCCCTGTGTCAGGTGGCATCGGCCGCCCGGGCCCGGGCGCCCTCGCCGGCCGAGCAGTCGGGATCGAGACACCGGTCGCCTCGGTCGGTCTCGAACCGCGGGAGTCCACATTCACAGGTCCCGGAAACGTCCCCGGAGGGGATCGAATACCGCTCCTCGCAGGTCGGACATCGGGCCTGCAGCGTCCGCTCGCGCTCGACAGAGAGGGGCGTGCCACACGCCGGACAGGTCCACTCGCCGTCGAACCGATCGATCACGACCTCGTCGATGGACTCGCACTCCCGGTCGAGACAAACCTCGAAGGTTTCCCCCCGGGAGACCGAGATGGTGGGCAGCCCACAATCGGCACACGCCTCGCCGATGACTGTCGCGTCCCGGGGCAAGCGGTAGCTGTCCCCGCAGTCCACACAGGTGACCGCGCCGGCCGCCCGGACCATCGTGCCGGAACACCTCGCACAGGTGCCGACCGACGGACCCACGGGAGAGACCGGGTAAGCTGCCGAATCGATATCGACCGCCGTGACCTCCAGGGTCTCGCCGTCCTTCCGGGCACGGAGGGAGAGGGTCCCGTCCTGGCGCGAGAGACGGATGGAATCAGCCCGGGTCAGCCACCCCGCCGGCCGGTAGCCCGAGTCGTCGTGGACCAGCACGGTGTTGTCGGGTTTGACGATGACGACCACCTCGCCTTCCCCTTCGGTGGTCTCATCGGCGACGTGGGTGACGGTACTCTTCCCGGCGAACACACGGATCTCGTCGTGCATGGGCCCGATTGGTCCGGTCCTCCGGGATAAACCTAATTGCAGCAGACCGTAGCCGGCGACTCACTCGACGATGACGGTCCGCGTCTCGGTGATCGGGACGAGGGGAATCGCCGGAAAGGTCACCTCGACGGCGTAGACCAGTTCGTCGTTCTCCGAGCCGAAGACCCCCACCGGGACCGACGTCTCGTCTTCGAGATATAGCTCCGTCCGGGTCATCTCCACGCCATTGACCGTCACGCGGATCCCCACCCGGGCCCCGCTCCCGCGGTTCGCGATCGATACCTCGCAGAGCTTGTTCGCCCCGCTCCCGATCGAGTCCGGGAACGCGCCCCAGTCCATCTCGATACGGGGCATGTCACGAGCCTGTTCGACGACGTTCTCGGCCACACCCTCCCCCAGCCCGGCCTCGACCAGTCCGTCGATCCCCGCCCCCACTACGTCCCCCGGATCGACGATCCCCTGGTCTGTGAGCCGGTGGCCGCGGCCGGCCCCTACCCCGTCCAGAGCGGTGAGCCCGACCGCCCGGTCGGGGATCCCGGTCTCGATACGGGCCCCGAGTCGCTTGGACAGGTTGGCCCCCGCTGGTCGGTCGAACCTGTCGTAGAACGCCTGCAAGGCACCCAGGAGCCGGAGCGCGTTCTGCCGGATCACCCAGGCGTCGGCGCGGAGCTCCGCGGGGACCGCTCCCGCCATGCTCGCCCGGAGGATAGCAAGCACCTTCCTGGCCCCGGGATCGAGGGGGCCCGCCTCGCCGCTCAGTACCTCGCTGATGGCGTCGCGTTCGGCCTGCCTGGCGCTCACGCTGTCGAACTCCTCGGCCCGGGCCACCGCGCGCAGGATCGCCCGCTCCGAGGGCTCGGCCTCGGTCAGATCCCGGAACTTCGCAGCGGTCACGAGTCGGATGTAGTACGCCGACGCGAGGGTGCCAAGCGGGGTTGACGACAGTTCGAGTTCCTCACCCGTCTCGACGAACCCGCGCTCTACCAGATCATCGAGGATGTTCCGCACGCGCTCGCGGACATCGTCGTATGCCGCTTCACCTTTCGCGTACTGGGCGCGCTGATAGAAGAAGGTGGTCTCGAGCCAGTCCATCACGTCCCCGACGCCACGGATCGTACCCATCGCGATCTCGGCGTTGAGGTGCTCGGCCAGATCCTCGGCCAACCTGGATCGGATCTCCTTGCCGTCCCGGAGCAGGCGCCGGTACTTGTCGGCCTCGGCGCTATCGGCGACGATCCAGCCGTAGCCCACGTCGTCGTAGCCGGGCCGCCCGGCGCGGCCGAGCATCTGGAGCACGTCGAGCGGGCTCATGTCGACCTCGCCCTCGAGTGGGTCATGGAGTTTGGTGTCCCGGATCACCACGCACCGCGCCGGGAGGTTCACCCCCCAGGCCAGCGTCGAGGTAGAGAAGAGAAGGTCGATCTTCCCCTCGCGGAACCACGCCTCGACGTGGTCCTTGTCGTTCTTCGAGAGCCCGGCGTGGTGGAACGCCACCCCGTCGAGGGCCGACTGCCGGAGGGTGTCGTTATCGAGGACGGTCGTCTCGTTGTGGAAGTCATAATCCCCTCGGGCTCCAACCGGGATATCCCGCTCGGCGAGTTCGTCCCGAGCCTTCGTCGCTGCCTTGACCGTGTCTTGCCGGGAGGAGACAAACACGAGTGCCTGGCCGTCCTCGCGGAGGTGGGGTTCGGCCAGGTCCAGAGCGGTGAACAGCCGGCGGTACTTGTCGGCGAAGGCGTTCTCACCGTGAGTGTAGGTCCGGACGCCCGCGTGGAGGTCAACCGGCCGATACTCCTCCCCGAAGTCGAAGGTGGTCTCGTGGGTGGCGTCCAGCCACGCCGCGACTTCGTCGATGTTCTTCATGGTCGCCGAGAGTGCCAGGAACCGCGGGTCGGCGAGCCGGCGGAGCCGCGAGATGAGGACTTCGAGGACGCTGCCCCGAGACTCGGAGTCGAGGAGGTGAACCTCGTCGATGGCCACCAGGTCCACGTCGGTGACGAAGGCAAAGCGGGGCGAGTCGTGTTTCCGGGTGGCCGAATCGGCTTTCTCCGGGGTCATGACGAGTACGTCGGCACGGGCCGCGCGCCGGGGATTGAAGTCCCGCTCCCCGGTGACGACGTAGACGGTGTACCCCATTTCCTCGAAGCGTTCCCACTCGGATTCCTTCTCGTTCGTCAGCGCCCGGAGCGGCGCGATGAAGAGCGCCGTGCCCCCGGCGTCGAGTGCCTGGATGATGGCGAGTTCCGCGAGGGCGGTCTTCCCGCTCGCGGTGGGCGCGCTCACGACCACGTTCGCCTCCAGTTCGAGGATGGCCGGGAGGGCCTCGCGCTGCATCTCGTTGAACCGATCGAAGGGGAACACGTCGGCGTACTCCGGGACCGCCTCGGCGACGTCCATCTGCATGGGCACACGACCGGTCGTTGCAAAGGCGTTTCGTCACGCCGATAGGCCCGATTTGGTGAGTCGGTGCGGGTCCCGAGGCGCCAGGACCGAGTCCAAAGATCGCTATCGAGGAGTTGGTTCACATCGGCTGTCTAGATCGGTATCGGATCTCAGGGCGGCGGATCTCGACCCGCGCGTATTAGTACTGAGGCCCTGGGAACCGAGGCAGATCCTGGACAATGGGTACCCAAGGCAGATCCTGGACAA
>CAZQNH010000061.1:0-12834 GCA_964594685.1 uncultured Halobacteriales archaeon | reverse complement strand
GATGTCGGGAATCCGCCCTTCGATACGGTCGCTCAGTTCCATCGACGGTTCGAGGTGATCGGGTTCCACACCGAGGAGCAACACCTCCTGGGGGAGATCGTAGGCCTCCGTGCCGGCCTTGAGGGCCTCGACGAAAGAGAAGTCGTGCATCGACAGCTCGGGGACCGGCCCCGTGAATTTCCCATCGACGTACCGGTATCGATGGAGCGTCCCAGGGCTATCTCCCGTGGCGATCGCATCCACGACGATCGCCTTCTCACAGCCGCTCATCGCCTCGAGCGCGAAGAAGGCGGTCGTGCCGGCGTGGGCAAGGGTCACCGCCGGTCGGTCTCCATAGACAGTCGCCTCCAGCTCTTCGATGACGCGTTTTCCGAGGCCGTCATCGCCCATGATCGGATTGCCGACGCCGACCACGGCGAACGCCGTCCCCGCATCGTCAGACCGCTCGATCGGGGTCGGGCCCGTGGCCGGTCTTCCATCCGGGTCATCACGTCGTTGCATCCTCAGTCAGATTCCCCGCCGTCAGGCATGGACGTTTCATCGGCGTCCGCAGACGTCTCCGGGTTCTCCGATACCGTCGCCGAGGCGTCAAGGTGGTTGTGTAATTCCGGACGGGTACCCAGCAGGGAGGCGAGGCCGCTCAGGCGACTGGTGAGTGCGTCTTTCGTCTCCGCCCTGCCCCGTGGCTCGGGGCGACTCATCCCATCGATCCGCCAGACCGCGAGTTTCCCGTCGATCATCGAACGGAAGAGGTCACGGTTACTCGGTAACAAGGCCACGTAGGCGTGGACCGAGACGGACGCGAGGAACAGAAACGTCGAGAGCAGGTGGACACGCAATATCGTCTCGTAGGCGAACCAACCACCCAGGAAGCCCAGCGCGGTCACGTACCCAGCGGGGGCCGTGGCGAGGTCCGCCCACAACGCAAAGCCGGTCAGAGCGAGCAGCAGTGCGAATCCCCAGGTAGCATACCAGAATGCAGTCTGCATCGGGTGGTGGGCCACCCATTCTTCGTGTTCTTCGTCGTACGTTCGCCGGGCCTTCTTGTAGCCCGGAATGTAACTCGCCAACCCGATCATCGCAAGCGCGATGACGATTTGCTCTTTGACCTGGTCCAGGCTCACGAGCGCCCGCTTCCCGTCGACGACCAGGGAGAAGTACGAATACAGGAACATCGCCCAGATGGTGAACAGGACCCCGCCCCAGACGTGGACCAGGAACCCGACGTAGTAGCCGCCCCAGATGCCGATATCAAGTGGGCCGTACCACCCCTGCCACATGATGACCCCCGTGGCGGCGGTGATCACCGCCAGCAGGAACATCGTCCAGTGCGAGAGGATGGTGCCCAGACTGTGCCAGTCCCTCTCGACCTTGTCCTGGGGATCCAGATGCCGGTAGCGCTCGTACTTGTTCGCGACGTGTAGCCAGAGTCGAGCCAGCCACCCATCGACTGCACCCGCTGGCTCACCGGCCCCCGTCACACCCGTCGACTCGGCGCTATCTTCAGACATCACACCTCCCCTCCGTCAGTTCGGGAGCGACCGGTTCCACCGCTGTCTCGAACTCCTCAGTCGGACTCTGGACGTGGACGGCACACGCGAGGCAGGGATCCATCGAACGGATGGTCCGCATCACGCCGAGTGGATTCTCCAGGTCGTCGATTTCGTCCCCCGCCACGGCCTCTTCGAGGATGCTCGGCCCGCCTTCGGCGTCACGGGGCCCGAGGTTCCAGAGGGTCGGAGTGATGATCTGGTACCGCTCGATCTCTCCGCCGGCGACGTCCATGTAGTGCGAGAGTGTTCCTCGTGAGGGTTCGAACAGTCCGACGCCCTTTCCGGTGAAGTCGTCGGTCCAGTCGTCGGCCATGAACGGTTCGCTCGGGTCTATCGCGTTCAACCAATCGAGGACCTGGTCCCGGACGAGCAGGGCTTCTTGCGCTCTTGCGATCAGCCGATTCAGCGTGTTGCTTTGGGCCGACCCGCCGCCCAACGTCTCCCGGAGATCGAACGGATCCATATCGGAGATGACCAACCTGGCGAGGGGTCCCACCTCCATCGAGTCCCCTTCGAAGCGGGGTGCCTTCCCCCAGGAATAGGCACCCTCCTGGTCCGGATCCGGGTCCGGTGGTTGGGCCTCGGTCGGTGCACCCCCGGATTCGTCGGTGTACCAGGAGAACTCGGTGTCCTCGCTGATGCCGGCGACGATCTCGTCTTTGGTCATCTCCTCGACCGAGCCGTTTCGGTACACGCCGCGGGTGAAGAATCGGTCGCCCGAATCCGGCTGGAGGAAAATCCCGTTGCTGTAGAACCGGTTGGGCCCCTCCCCGATATCGGCGGCCCCCGCCTGTGCAGCCGCCACGAGGATCGAGACGATATCGTGTAGGCCTTCGCCCAGCTCGGGATCGAACTCGTCGTTCTGCACGTTCTCGATGACATCGGGGACGGCGTCCGTCGGGCCCAACCATCGACTCACCTCTGCGACCCTTGTTTTCACGGACTCGATCGTCGCCACGTCCGGTCGCGTCGCCATTCCGCCCGGGACGTAGGAAACTGGGTGCGGAGCCCGACCGCCGAAATCGGCCAGTGCCTTCATGATCTTTCGCTGCTGTTCCATCGCCCCCATGTACCCCGCTCCCTCGAGCGGGTTGAGGCGCTCGAACCCCGTATCAGCGACCGCATCACTGTAGTCCGGGCCGACCAGCGCGAAGAGGTGGACGGCGTGGTTCCAGAGGTAGAAGATACCCTCGACGGCGTCCCGCAACAGGACTGCATTCCGGGGTGGTCCGTCGAACACGCCAGCGTTCATCGCTGCATCCTCTGCCGCTTTCGAGGAACAGAGGCGATGACACAGGAAACAGACCCCACAGACCATCCCGGTGATCTGGGGAGCGTCGGATGGTGGGCGGCCCAGTGTGACGATCTCCGCCCCCCGGAACATCTCCATCTTGCTCTTTGCCTCCTCGACGACGCCGTTCTCGTCGACCTGCAAGGTGATCCCGTGGTGTCCTTCGATTCGTGTCGTCGGATCGATGTCTAGCTCTGGCATGAGTGTGACCTGGTGTGTGTTGGTGGGGTCATTTCCCGATCAGTCGGGCCGGTTCGATTCCGTTTCATCGGCAGCCTCTGACTCCTCCGAGAACTTCCCGTAGCCCATCGCCTTCCGGCCGAGGTGAGTGCCGATGCCGGCAGCGGCGGCGACCACGCCAGCCGCACCCGCCTGACTGGCACTGACCCCGCCCAGCACGGCACTTTCCTCCATCTCCTGCCGGAACGGCGAGAACCGGTCCCAGAATCCCGGCTCCATGCACCCGATACAGGGAGCATTCACGTTGAGACAGACCGAGGTCCCGTCGTTCCACAATCTGGTCTGATCGTCACAGTGGGTATAAGGACCCTTGCAGCCGGCTTTGAGCAGACACCCCTCCCCGCCCGGTTTGTCCGCGAACTCCCCGCGGTCGAACTGCCCCCGATGCGTGCAGTTGTCGTGGACCAGCGGTTCGTAGAACGGTTTGGGACGGTGATATGGGTCCAGTTCGGGAATGTGACCGTTGAGGACCGTCGCCAGTGTCAGAAGCACGTAATCCGGGTTGGGTGGACACCCGCCGAGGTTGACAACCGGGAGGTCGAGCCCGGAAGTGAATCCCGATCCGAGGACACCGCCTTGCTGTCGCTTCTCGAACTGTAACCCCTTCGCGCCCGTTACATTTGGCCCGAGGTCGTGGACGCGTGTTTTGTTCTCGGCCGCCGGCCACCCGCCGAACGAGGCACAGTTGCCGACAGCGACGACGATGTCAGCTGCCGGTGCCAGGTCTTCGATCCAGTCCTGGGCCGATCTGTGCCCGATCATCGCCGCTTCTGGGATATCGGTGGGGATCGAGCCTTCAACGATGAGGATGTCCGGGTCATCACTCATCGATTCGATCGCTCCCTCCCCATGCTCCGCCATTACCGTCGGATGGAAGGTGACGTTGAGCCGGAACGCTTCGAGCGCCCCTTCGAGGGTGGGATACTCGGCCTGCAGTGTGGATATGGTGCACCCAGTACAGGACTGTCCCTGGAACCAGACGACATCTTTGGGGCCCTCCGTGGCCTCCTGAAGGGCCCTGGCGATTTCAGTCGAGTGTTGGCTGATGACTCCGCCCGCGGCTGTGGTCCCGACCAGCCGGAGGAAGTTGCGACGTGTTTCCATGGCACTAACTCACAAACTAGATAAAAATTTTGCATACTAAATACATGGACTGTCGTTCTCATGCGGGGAAAAATGAACACAACCGCGAGAGTTCAGACAGGGAGACGGTTCTCAGATCGGCGTTTCAGCGGGCTTTCATCCATAAAATTCGGCGCCCGACTCCTGAAATTATATTGTATATTTACTATAATGCACAATACATACGTCTCTTGGAAATCTGCACCACGCCCACGAAAACGTATTCTGTGGCCTCCCGCTCGACAGAGTCGTGTTGGATGCACGGGATGAACCTGTTTCCCGAACCCAGGTTCCGAACGATGTCGTGGGACCAGGGACGCCCTTCCACGGGGAGCGACCACTATCCGGAATACGAATCCAGGGTCCTTGCGGCCCTCCGACGTCGCGTCCATCGCGGGGATCGAGTCGTGGTCATCGGCCGTGGGGGGACGACCCCGATCGCGATTCCGTGACTCCATTATCCAGCGCGGCATCTGTATGGTATTGTTGGGTTTCCCCGCTCTTTCCGTCACCTTCTCTCCTTTCTCCTGCCCTTCGCTACCCCTTCGCCGGACCGCCGTCGATTTGTGTCCCCAATCTCTAGCGCACCTATGGCGACGTCCCACGTTCTCGTTCCGCTCGATGGGTCCCCCCTGGCGGAGGCGGCACTCGAGGAGGCACTCGAACGGTACGATACCCGGATCACCGTGTTAAACGTGGTGACCCCGCTGGACGCGCCGATGATCGAAGGGGGGATGCTCGAGCCTGGCGAGGAGCGACGGGAGACCGCGAACGAACGCGCCGAACGCTTGGTCGGACGGGCTGCTGAGCGGGCTGAGGAGGTCGGGCGAAGGGTCGAGACGGTCGTCCGAACGGGTGATCCGGCCGAGACCATCCTCGAGTACATCGAGGAACACGATGTCGATTACGTCGTGATGGGGGGACACGGGGGACAGCAAAGGCCGCTCGCTCGCCGGTTACTCGGGACGGTCGCGACGAGCGTCGTTGGGGAGGCGTCCGTTACTGTCACCGTCGTCAGGTGAGTATTCTGAGGACATCGTTGGTATTCGGAAGACAGAATTGTCTTTTCACAAGGGCACGGGATATCGATCCCAGTCTCGACGTGCCAACTGTGGTCCCACCGCGAGGACTCACGAACCGCCAATGGGAAGGCTGCGACGTCGATTTCAGCTCCGGACCGACGCGCTTCGAAGAAAAGGGGGAGGGCCACCGCGCTTGGGCGACTCTAGAAGGTTGTGCGGATTCGGTTAGCACACGCTTCGATGATGTAGTTTCTTCCCCGGCGCCTGGCCAATTTCGCCGGAGTCTGGGGGTTTGGGGGAAACGGATTCCTGATGAACCTGCTCTCCGGGGGAGAATAGTATCAAACTGCCCAAGGTCGAAACCCCGACGAGGGGCTGCCGCGCGCTTCACTTTGATATATTACCAAATAACAATATAGCTGGAATACGTCTTGATACGTATGGAAACGATACTTCTTCCAACCGATGGGAGTCCCGCTGCCGAGACAGCGATCGGACACGCCGTCATGCTCGCTGATCGGATGGATGCGACCCTCCACGCGATGTTTTCCGTCCACCTGTCACCGGCTGCCGATTACGACCTCGGAGTTGATGTGGGCTCGGTAGAGAGTGCGCTCGAAACGGACGGGGAAGCAGCCCTCTCCACCGTCGAGCGAGCCTGTGAGAAGGCCGAGGTAACGTTCGAGGGGCATCTCCGCCATGGACCTCCTGCCGAGGAGATCGAGACGCTGGCAAACGACATCGAAGCGGACCTGATAGCGATCGGAACCCAGGGGGGAACCGGTCTGACTCGGTTCCTGCTGGGTAGCACCACCATCGAGGTTCTTCGCCGTGGCCCACATCCGATCCTCGGCATTCCCGAGGACGCACCCGCTCCCGATCATGGGTACGAGGGAATCCTGGTCGGCACGGATGCCAGCCCAGCCTCCGATGCGGCAGCCGATCTGGCGATCGAGTGGGCGGGCGCGCTTGGTGCGGCGTTACACGGGGTCTTCGTCATCGAACGCTCGTACAGGCACTCGGCGGAGGTCGAAGCCACGCTCGAAGAGATCGGGGCCGACACCCTCCGGTCACTCGAAGAGCGGGCGACTGGGGCAGGTGTCGAGATCACGACCGCGATCGAAACCGGCGCCCCGCACGAGATGCTCAGCGAATACGCCGGGGAGCACGACATCGACCTTGTGGTCCTCGGCTCTCACGGCCGCGGCGGCCTCGAGCGGGCCTTCCTCGGGAGCGTCTCCGAGCGGACGGTGAGGACGGCCGACCGGGCCGTACTCGTCACGCGTTAACCACCAGGGAGGTGTCACCTCGTCCGAGGTATTCCGGTGTCGAGTGCGACGGAGAGAGTATCGAAAATTGGCGGGACCCACCCGGACGAGAGTAGCGGAAGATCCCCTTTTTGTCCCCCACGTCCCTGCTCCACGAACACCGCGTCCCGGGCCGGTACACATGTTTCCAAAACTATCCTCCCAGTGTGCGAGGGACCACCGTTAGGCAATCGCAAACATGGGTTGACACTTTCAGTACCCTAATGTAGTCGGTTACCCCTATCGTGTAACAGGAGATGGACCCGGAAAACGGAAACCAGGAGTCCGATTCTCGTGAGTACTGGGCCGACCAGTACTTCGAGAACGCCGGCACGGTGATGGTCCAGTTGGATATGGACGGCTCCATCGAACGGATCAATGAGCGCGGGCGGGAATTCCTCGGCTACGACGCGGGCGAACTCGAGGGTGAGGACTGGTTCGAGACGGTCGTTCCGGCCGACAGTTCGGTCGATATCGATGCGGTCTTCGACGCGCTCCTCAATAAGGGAACCGAGGGCATCGAGGTCCACGAGAACTATATCGAGACCAAATCCGGCGAGCGCCGGCTGATCAAATGGCACAATTCGGTTCTCAGGGACGAGGACGGAGAGCTAGTCGGTATCCTCGGCTCGGGCTCCGATATCACTGAAAGCCGTCGCACGGAGCGGAGACTACGGAACATAACCGAAGAGTACGAGTCCGTCATCGAGAACGCTGATGACGCCATCTTCCTTATCGATGTCGAGCACACAGACTCGGGCCACGAGTTCGAGTATCGGTATCTGAACCCCGCCCACGAGAAACAAAGCGGCCTCAGCAACGAGCAGGTGCAAGGAAAGACGCCCCGGGAGATTCACGGCGAGGACTTGGGAGCGGAGATTCGCTCGAACTATGGAAAGTGCGTCGAGGCCCGCGAGACGATCACCTATTACGAGGAGCTGGAGATGCCCGAAGGGAACCTCGTCTGGCAGACGCGTCTCGCGCCCGTGGTACTCGACGGGGAGGTAACCCGTATCGTCGGCGTCGCCCGCGATCTCACGGACCGATTAGACCGGGAGAACGAACTCCACCGCCAGAACAAACGATTGGATGAATTCGCAAGCGTGCTCTCCCATGACCTCCGGAACCCACTCAACGTGGCCCAGGGACGCGCCGAACTCATCCAAGAGGATTGCCAGACTGGCCACATCGACCCATTGGTGTCCGCCCTCGAGCGGATGGAGACGATGATCGAGGATACGTTGACCCTCGCCCGCCACGGCGAACGGGTCCAAGAGCCGGAGCCGCTCGACGTCTCGGATCTCGTTGAGAAGTGCTGGTCGATGGTGGACACCGGTGACGCGACGGTGACGATGCAGGATCCACTCGTCATCTCCGGCGACGAGAGCCGATTGCGCCACCTCTTCGAGAACCTGTTCCGGAACGCGATCCAGCACGCCGGGGAGGGAGTATCGATCCGCATCGGGGCCATCGAAGGAGGGTTCTATGTCGAAGATGATGGGCCCGGGATCCCCGAAGACGAACGGTCGGCGGTATTCGAACCCGGCCATCGATCGGCAGAGGGAGGGACCGGCTTCGGTCTCACTATCGTCCGGCGGATCGCGGAAGCCCACGGCTGGGAGGTTTCTGTCGGGGAGAGTGAGTCGGGGGGCGCTCGTTTCGAGTTCGTCGGTGTAGATCTGGAATCCTGACCCGACAAGCTGTGGTGGCTCAGACCGACAGGAGGCGAGACTGTCGCCGATTGGCGATTCGATATTCAAACGACTGTTTGTTCTTTCCAAAGACCCCTAACGGGGCAGGTCGATACATTCGATATGGATCGAAGGTCGTTTCTCGCCACCATCGGAGTCGGGGTATCGGGCTCGCTGGTCGGGTGCGTCCAGGCTCCGGGTATCCCCGGGAGCGATCTGCCTGCTGGCTCGTCTGCGACGGCGGACTCGTCCGGAACCGATGGTACGACTGAGATGGATGATACGAGCACAGTGAACGAACCGCCACATGACCTCGTCGTCGAAAATCACACTGACACGACCCTGACGGCCCATATCAGGCTCGCCGAGAAGAACGGCGATACCCTTGTTGAGGACCGCTTCGAACTGCCACATGGACGGGGTATCGAATTCGATGACATCGCGGCCTGGGAGCGGACCTATACGATCGAACTGGCTATCGACGGAGGTGAGACCGCCTCGTTTTCGTGGCACACCGACGAATGCGGCCCGGCAGAGGAATCTCCCGGAAGCGGTGGCTCACGGAATGCGACGGTCCGCATCGAACCCGATCCCGAGAAGCCAGACGAACGCCAGATCTCAATGGTTGTTGACCAGTGCGACGCTCTCTACGGGCCGGAACTCCCAACAGGTCCCGCAGACGGATTCCGGGTCGAGGACTAACTCGCCCGTTCGCGTGGTGGTTTTCGGTCCGCTCGGCGGCCGGGGGGAAATATTACTGGGGAAGTTTGGGAACTGGCCGGCTGCCCGCTCCCAGTCCGTGCCAGCGTTTGAGAGAGCCGGTCAGAACAGTTCGACGTTGATTCCCTCCGCCTCGAGTTCTTGCGCGAAGGCCACTGCATCCGTCTGGATGGCCTCGAACGTGTCGTAATGGACCGGCAGGACGAGGTCCGGGTCCACGCTCCGGGCGAACGACGCTGCCTCGTGTCGGTCCATTGTATAATGGCCGCCGATGGGTGGGATGAAGACGTCGGCCGTGAGTTCCTCGAGCTTGTCCAGGAAGTCAGTATCCGACGGGACGTAGACGGTCGTGTCCCCGAACGCGAGGACGAGGCCGATGCCCTCGCCCTCGGCGTGGAACGGCGACCCAGTCTCGTCGACGTGCTCGCCCTCCGGATCGTTGTAGGCCGGCACGGTCCGGACCTCGATACCGTCGACAGCGGCAGATCCATCCGCGGGCAGCTCAACGACCGGTTGTTCGAGGGCGCTGGTATCCACCGCTTCGTAGGCAGCCACCGTTACGTCCGGGCCCGCGACTGCAGTGATGGCGGATCGATCGTAATGGTCAGGGTCGTCGTGCGTGACCAGGACGATATCGCCGTCCCCCGGCTCCTCGTCGAGCACGTTCGACCAGGGGTCGATGTAGATGACCGTCCCTGCATCAGTTTCGATGCGGACGCTCGCGTGCCCGAGCCGCTCGAAGCGTAGCTGTTCGTACTGGATGGACATTGACATGCAGAGATTGGAGGGCCATTGCTATAATTTTACATGATGGGGTCGGCACCCGTCGAGACAGTCCGGTCGGGTCCGTACGAAAGGTGTGTGGGACTGTGCAGTTTCGAATGAGTGACGTCGTGTCCGCCGATAGGAGAAAATCCCCGGATATCGCACTCCAATCTTGGGCTACACCGAGGGCCGAAAAAGGGGGCAGAATTTCAGCCGGCGGAAACACGTGCCAATCCAGCGGGCCCACACCGGGACCATCACTCCAGCCACTCACTGTCGGTTTTCAGCCATTCACTGTCGGTTTCCAGCCACTGGCTGTCGAGTTAGCTTTCGGACTCGTCCGCTGCCGGTGACTGCTCAGCCACGTCATCGCGGTGTGAGACATCGACTCGAACGTCGAGGATGCGATTCTTATCGACGGTCTCGACCGTCAACCGCAGGTCCCGATATGACACGGTTTCCCCTTCCTCGACGAACCGTCCAGTTTGATCCATGAGGAACCCGGCAACCGTCTCGAACTCACCGCCCTCCGGTAGATCGGTTCCGAGTGCCTCGTTGGCCTCGTGGATGTTGAGTTCACCCCGGACGAGTGCGACTTCCTCTTCGAGCCAACGGATCGGTGCCGCCTCCGTCTCGCCGAGGACCTCGCCGATGATCTCCTCGACGATGTCCTCGATGGTGACGATGCCCGCGGTGGTGCCGAACTCGTCGACGACGATGGCCATCCGCTCTCGCTCCGCACGGAGCTCCGTCAGCAGGTCATCCACCTCTTTGGTCTCCGGAACGACGTACGGTTCTCTGGCGATAGAGCGCAGCGTTGACTCACCCGTCCCGGATTGTGCCTCGATAAGATCGATGATATGGACGATGCCGACCACCTGGTCCAGGACGTCCTCATAGATCGGGATCTGGGTGAAGCCGCTGTCCAGACACGCTTCGACCGCCGTCTGGATGTCTTCTCCGGCCTCCACAGCGACGACGTCTCGCCGCGCCCGCATCGTCTCTTTGACGATCCGGTTGCGGAACCGGAGGAGCCGCTGGAGCATCTGGTGTTCCTCCGGCGTGAACACCCCGGTCCGCTGGCCAGCCTGGATGACCGCCTGAATCTCGGATCGAGTCAGATACGCTTCTTCGAAGTTGCCCTCGCTACCCATGGACCTGTTGACGATACGGGTGAGCCAATCGAACAGGGCCACGAGCGGAAATAGCAGGATCTGCACGCTCCGGAGCGGCCGGGCGACTCGAAGGGCCCAGGATTCGCTGTGTTCGACGCCGTAGGACTTCGGTGCGGTCTCGCCGAACAGTAACACGAGCGAGGTGACACCGAACGTGGCGATCAGCACCGACTCTCCCGGCGAGAGATAGAGCCCCAGTAAGCCAGTCGTTATAGCCGACATGCCGATGTTGGCGATGTTGTTGCCGACGAGGATGGTCACCAGGAGCCGGCGTGGATCGTCCTTGAGTGCCGACAGTGTGGTCGCTCCCCGGGCGTTCTCCTCGAGTAGGGATCCGAGCCGGTGGTCGGCCAGCGAGAAGATTGCGATCTCCGCCGACGCGAAGAAGGCCGAGAGCAGTATCAGGACCACGACCGCCAGGATGCCCAGGGTCGTGATCGTTCCGAGCGAGACGTCGAAGACCGGCCCCAACCCTTGGACAGGCATTGGTGGCAGCGCGAGTGGGTACATATCTCCGTCTTTGCAACGGACAGGCTAAATTACCGGGCCCAGACGCCGGTCTCGTGTGCCGACCATCTCTCAACTGTACTCATCAAACTATCTCCGACGGCGGGCCCAGCCCCTGCCGGGGTGCAGTCATTATATAAAGTATATTCATATGAAGGGAAAGCGCTCACCGAACTCTCGGCCGACCACCCTACCATGAGCCAGACGATAGGGGGTACCTTCGGGGAGTTCCTGGCGGTCGACCTCACCGACGAGACCGTCGATACGTATCCGATCCCGCCCGAGTGGTCGGAGAAGTATCTGGGTGGTCGAGGGTTGGGTGCGCGAATCTTGCTCGAAGAACTTCCACCGGGCGTGGACCCGCTTGGCCCGGAGAACATCCTGGTGTTTGCCACTGGCCCCCTCCAGGGGACCGGCGTTGCCGGGGCGGGCCGACACGTCGTCATGGCGAAATCTCCGAAGACCGGAAGCGTCAGCGGCTCCTACGCTGGGGGATTCTTCCCACACGAATTGGGTCGAACCGGCTACGACGGGATCCTCGTCCGTGGCACGGCTGAGTCCCCGAAATACCTCGCCCTTACTGACGGCACCGCCGAACTCCGGGATGCGGAGGACCTCTGGGGCGAGGACGTCGCCGACGTCGAGGAGAGACTCAGCGAACGCCACGACGGTGGACGGGTCGCGAGCATCGGGATTGCCGGCGAGAATCGCTCGGCCCTCGCGGCCATCATCAACGACCGGAATCGGGCCGCCGGCCGACCCGGATTCGGTGCAGTGATGGGAAGCAAACGGCTGAAGGCGATCGTCGCGAAGGGAGACGTCGAGAAGCCAGTCCACGACGAGGCGCGGCTCCGGGGCGCCAAAACCAGCTTCGCGAAGAGCCTTCGGGACGCGGGGATCATCGAATGGGGCGAATACGGGACCTCGGGCGGACTGACGGCGCTCGACGAGATGGGGCTGCTTCCGACGAAGAACTTCAGAGCGGGCGAGTTCACCGATGCGGAGGCGATCGGTGGCGAGACGATGGCCGAGGCGATCCTCACCGGTCGGGATAACTGCACGGGCTGTCCGGTGACCTGCAAACGGGTTGTCGAAACCGAATTCCTCGACGATCAGGTCACCGAGGAGTACGGCGGCCCGGAATACGAGACCCTGGCGTCGTTCGGGTCACTCCTCGGAAACGACGATCTCGACGCCATCGCGCTGGCCAATCAGCGGTGCAACAAGTACGGGCTTGATACTATCAGTGTGGGCAACGCCATCGCGTTCCTCATGGAAGCGGCCGAACGAGATGTGCTTGCCGGGCAGCCCGGCCGAGACCTCGACGGGACGGACATCGACTGGGGTGACTCGGAGACGGTCATCGAACTCGTCGAGCAGATCGCCCACCGGGAAGGGTTTGGCGACGACCTCGCAAAGGGGGTCGCGGCCTTCGCGGACG
>CAZQNH010000060.1:9738-12894 GCA_964594685.1 uncultured Halobacteriales archaeon | reverse complement strand
CAGGCTAATGTAACTTCCTGCAACATCCACCTTACATCGTGTCAATCTTGCTGGTAACTCTTGGTACCCCGTTTCTTTCAGGCTTCGACCGTTGGAAATTCTCCATGGAGGGTGATGTCATCGAGCCTATCGACGAGATACCAGACGTCGGCGCCGTCCTTGATCAGCAGGCCAGAGCCACTCACCTCCACCTGGTCGTCGATCACGTACTGTTCGAGTTGCTCCCACGTCGCCTCGTGGAGCCCCAGGTTCCGGTGATGGATCCAAACGGTGAGCACCGACTCCGCGATGTGGAGGGCGAACTTCGTCTCGGAGCCGAGATCCGTCGGCGGTGGCCGTGACTCGTCCATCGTCTCGGAGTGTTCGTGACTGCAATATGGGGTTTGCGGTCCGGACTATCGGCATCTCGTGGAAATCCCCGCTTTCTCACAGGGCCACTATCACGAATCGCTTGGATATTCAGGGGCCCTATTAGTTATCCTATATGATTTTTGGGCCGAAGATTTTTGTAGGCAGTCGAGATACCATTAGGACACCGCAGTTGGGACACCAATGGTAGCCCATGCATCATCGCGGTTCGAAGACGCGCTGTCGACGCTCAAGGAGACCGGCAGCGCGTTGCTCGTCGTGGGCACGGTGCCCGACGAGACGTTCCTCCGAGTGACCTCGCAACTGCTCGGCGAGGGCTCCGAGAAGCCCAGACGGCGTCTCATCGTGACCACCGAAGAGAAGTTGCACTCGCTCAAGAATCGACTCCCGGAATCGCCCTACCTCACGCCAGCACAGAGCACGCGGATCGTCACTCTGAGCGAACCGGAGCGGAGTGCGGCCGTTGCTTCGACGGACGAATCGATGGATTTCCCTGTCGAGTCGGTGTCGAAGGAGGACCTCTCTGGACTGTCGAGGCGGGTGCTCGTGAATATCGAGGAGTTCGAGCGCGTCGGCGGCAGTTTCCAGCCGGCCGAACTCCGGTTGAGCATCGATTCGCTTACGGCCTTGCTGCGTGCCAACGGACAGGAGCAGGTCTTCCGGATGGTGCATCCCTTGAACAACGTCGTCAGGGAGAAGCGCGGCATGGCCCACTATCACCTGCCTGTCGATCGGGAGAGTGCGACGGCCAGGACGTTTGCCCCGCTGTTCGACGCCATCATCGACCTGCGGGTTCACGACGGGGACCTGCAGCAACAGTGGCACCTGCAAGAACCCGACCTCACCTCGGAGTGGTTACCAGTCGAATCATGACCAGCACAGCAATCCCACCGACCGGGCAGACCCGGTGCGTGCCAGTGGAGGGGAGCAGATGAACAGTACCGACCTGGAGTTCGAAACCGACATCGATGCCGGGACTGAGGTAACATTCACCTCCCTCGAGGGCGGTCGAGGGGTCAAGATCGTCGACCCCATCGACCGCCACCAGTTTGAACTGTTCACTCGGGACCGAGTCTCCCCCACCCCTGCCCCGACGGACCGGTTCATGGCCCCCGTGGATGCGGCGAGCGAAATCGAGACGACGGGCGTCTCCTATCCAACCGTCGTCGCAGTCTACATCCGAGACCGCGAGGGCAATCTGCTGGTCGAGACCGAACACTCGATCGAGGAATCGTTCCCGGCGGATACGTACTTCGTCGAGCTCGCGGCCCCGATGAAGGTCTATGTCAGGATCTCGGGGGCTTTCACCCTCACGACCGATCGCCAGCACACGGCCTTTACCTTCCCCGAGCAGACCGAGGTCACAGTCGGGGCCCGCTCACATCACGAGCATCCTGCCGGAACGAT
The DNA here is from genome assembly GCA_964594685.1 of uncultured Halobacteriales archaeon. Classification (GTDB taxonomy): domain Archaea; phylum Halobacteriota; class Halobacteria; order Halobacteriales; family Halobacteriaceae; genus Halodesulfurarchaeum. Next base: position 11,118 of record CAZQNH010000060.1, on the reverse strand, counting down.
TCAGACCACCGCCGCCATCCAGGATCTGATGACGGCCGTCTCTCGGGCCGGGTCGGCGCTGAAGACCACATCGCCTGAACGGTCGTATCCGACGCTCCGGGGCCACCCCCCTCTGATCGAACTCGGCGACAGCCTCGAGATCCCCCCGGGTCTGGAACGACCGGATACCGGTATCACGATCGAGGTCCCCGAACAGCGCCGGTACGTCTACGAAGTGGCGCCCCTCGCGTATTACCTCGGAGCGGAGATCCGTCCGGGATCCGCCCCACGCATCCTGACGGAGAGCGGATGGATCCACCACCTCCGGTCGGGTGACGCATTCCAGACCGACATCGAGCGAATCCTGAAGCAGGTGTTCTTCCTCGACTGTGTCACCCGGACTGAGGGGTACTATCAGGTGGACCTGCACGAGCGTGAGGTCATCGAACCGAAGGTCGATCTCGACTTCGCGAGCCTGTACGATCGTCCGATCACGGACCAACTTGAACAGTATCTCGATGTGCCCTACGACGCCGTCCAGTCCCATCTCCCGGAGTGGAAGTTGACGACCCACGTCTCACCGAGCCCGCAGAGCGTGGAGTTGCTCCCCTTCGCGCTGAACGAACTCGCGGTCGTTCGATCCCAACCCCAGCAGTCCGTCGAGACGTCGATGGAGCAACTCGAGGCAGTGAAGGGCTTCGCGAGAGACGGCGAGATGACCCGGAGCGCCTCCGCCGGCAAAACGGCCGACCTCGATACCGTCGTCAAGCCTGAGACGACCGACTCGCTGGGCGAGACGTGGGTCGGCGATGGGGCGCCCATCGGGGCCACGAAGGCCTCTATCAATGCCCATCTCAATCGCCTCGAGCGGACCCCTACCGAGGGTAATATCTCGATCGCGGTCGTTCGGAATGATCCGGAGATGGAGGCGGAGACGGCTGTGGTCGATGAGGTCTATGGGTCCAGGGACCACCTGCCATTCGACGTCTCTCTCTACTATGATCTGTCGACCGACGAGATGCAGGACCTCCTCCAGTCCGACCACGACTTCCTGCACTATATCGGCCACGTGGAAGCTGATGGCATCCGATGTTCGGATGGGCGTCTCGATGTGCGGGACCTCGAGAACGTCGAGATCGATGCCTTCCTCCTGAATGCCTGTCAGTCCTACGAACAGGGGATGGGCCTCATCGATGCGGGGAGCATTGGTGGTGTCGTCACCCTGCGCGAGGTGATCAACAGTGGCGCGGTCGAGGTCGGGAAGAGTTTGTCGCGATTGTTGAACCGTGGCTTCCCGCTCCGCGCCGCGCTGAATATTGCAAAGGACGAATCTGTGATCGGTGACCAGTACATCGTGGTGGGAGACGGTGAGTTGGGGATTGCGCAACCGGAGAGTGGGAC
>CAZQNH010000060.1:0-9638 GCA_964594685.1 uncultured Halobacteriales archaeon | reverse complement strand
GCGGCGGAGGCATTCCCGGCTTGGGTAAGCAACATGAAGATGGTGAACAGCACGCCGATCATCCGGGGGTTCTCCGTCAGGTACGACCGCAGGTCGGAACTGTCTGACATGATACGATTGGGTCTCATGGCGATGTGAGAAAAATTTTATCGAAAATTCCTGCAATAAAGTGAATAGAATTAAGTCGACAAACTCTTGATAATTATGCGGAAACCTAGGTATGCAAACAGAGAGGTCTTCTCCTGTTTCCTGTGACTGCGACACGATCGGTTTATGAATGCTTGCGTTGATACTATCGGTGTTATCCATTACTATCGGCGAATCCCTCTGAAAACTAACAGTTCGGCGGGATATCATCGCTGTGTTCCCCGGCAAATTAGGTGTTCTCGAATCTTCGTTGGGGGGGGGGGTGCTGCGAGAACATCGAAGAGGAAATCTATGTATAAAGACATGTCGTCCATCTCGATCTCATTGTATTCAAGTTTAGGAATATTTATTGGTCGGGGACTTTCACCGAGAAACACCGGTCGCAGGCAGGCTCGATGAGTTATCGTTCCACCGACGAACGCCGGTCCACGGAGGCGCACTTTCGGGGCACCGACCGGGTCATTCCCCTTCCCCTCGGTTTCTGCCCCCCTCGTGGTTATTTTTCCGTATTGAGCCGAATCGGTCCTTGAGAACCAGGTTTCATCGACTGATCCTCTCGGGCCACTGGAGATTCACGGAGTTACAGATCCGAGGAAAAAGCGGCACATCCAAGAGCCGGTGGAGGGATTTGAACCCTCGACTTATTCCTTACGAAGGAATTGCTCTGGCCAGTCTGAGCTACACCGGCGCGCATCCAATCGTACCTGCAACGAGGAAATAAGGGTTCCGACTCGTGACGATAGGCCCGATCCTCACCTTGCAGTCCGGAGGTTTCCCCCATGTCGCGAGTCGACGCTCGTGACGGATGCCAAGGAAAATCATGTGGGGGTCGGAGCTTCTGTCGCCCATTAGACCAGGGGACTGGATATCGGTCTTTCTGGATTCGAGGGGAGGACTGCAGGTTTCCTCTTAGGACCCCAACACAGCTGTCGTGGGCCAGCTTCCGCCGGAGTTCAGGGTTCGCCTGATCGTCACTGACGGGGCGGTCCTCTTCGAAGAATCGTTGGGTTGGATTCCCACCAACTAATCGAATCGGACACGGGGGCAGCCACTGGTCCGATGCAACCCGGATTCCGTTTCCGTTACCTTTCCCTGAGGAGGACGTCGAGGACGACGTTCACTTCGTGTGGGGCGTAGGTACGGACGGTCCGCCGTGTACGTACGTCCACTGCATAGTCGCCTCCCGCAGCCGACCGGAGGACTGACTCCCCTGGCCGGAAGGGATCCGCTTCGTGCTGGATGTCGTAATAATGGATGAGACACTCCGACCCGGCGAGGGCGACCGCGGTTTCGGCGAATTCTTGTGCACTGTGGGGCAGATTCATCACGATCCTGTCCGCCCAGTCTTGGTGGTTCGTTGCCACCTCGCGAACGTCGCCCGTAATCGCCGTGATCGCGTCTGCAACGCCGTTTCGTGACGCGTTATCATTGAGGTAGTCGATCGCAGACTGATTGATATCGGTGGCGATCACTTCCGCGCCTGCGTCGGCCATCGGAATCGCGTACGGCCCGACACCGGCGAACATATCGAAGACCTGTTCGCCTGGTTCGACCTGCGTGACGACCCGATGTCGTTCCGTCGCCAGCCGGGGTGAGAAGTACACCTCCGCGATGTCGAGGTGGAACTCGGTCCCGTATTCCCGGTGTACGGTCTCGGTCCCGTCCCCGGCCAGGACGTCCCACTCCCTGACCCGCTCGACGCCTTTCACCTTCGATGCCCGGTTCGCCACCGTCTTCGCTCGGATGTCGGACTCCATGATCGCTTCGGCCATCTCGCGTGCACGGTCCCGGTCGGCTTCGTCGATGATCACGATATCCCCGAGGCGCTCGTAGCTGGGATCGAACCCCAGGATATCGGCGGGCATGGTCTGGGAGTCACGCGGTGGCGCGTCGTACTCGACCACGCGGAACTCCGCCGGAACGGCCTGCGGGTCGGCGATGGGGATGTATATCCAGTCACCCTCGACGCCAACGTCGTGGGACTCCGAGAGGAGCCCTGCTGCGGCGAGCTCCTGTCGAGTGTTTTCCCCTCGCTCGCGTTCGACCCGGACACAGGGGACGGCCATCGTGGGTTCGGCTGAGGTTCGGGACCCCGGCTTCAAAGCTCTTGCAATTTCTTTGGCGTGTACCCGAAACCACTTCTCTTCGCCTCCCGGATGCCCCTATATGCTTACGTTCGTGGGCCTGGGCCTGTGGGACGAGCGGTCGGTCACCCTCGCGGGACGGGACGCTATCCGGGCTGCGAACCGGTGTTTCGCTGAGTTCTACACCAGCCAGTTGCTGGGGACGACTGTCACCGACCTCGAATCCTTCCATGACACCACGATCGAGGTCCGGGACCGGGCCGGTGTCGAACAGGACCCGGAGCCGATCCTCGATGCTGCCTGCGACGGTGAGGCGGTCTTTCTCACCGCCGGCGATCCGATGATCTCGACGACGCACGTCGACCTCCGACTCCGGGCTCACGAGCGGGGGATCGACACCAGGGTACTCCATGGGGCGACGGCCCAATCGGCCGCGAGTAGCGTGACCGGGCTCCAGAACTATCGGTTCGGGAAGGCGACGACCCTTCCGTTTCCACGCGAGCAGGGCGGTGACGGGGTCCCCGATTCGGTCCTCGATACGATCGAGGAAAACCTCGATCGGGGATTGCATACACTCGTCTACCTCGACATCCAGGTGGGGGAGGGGACCGGCACCGATACGAGGGAGCGGTTCATGAGCGGATCGTCGGCCGCCAGCTTGCTGGCCGAGCACTGGCGCCCCGACCGGCTCGGGGTCGTGGTAGCCCGCGCCGGGAGTCCGGACCCGACCATCCGGGCAGACCGGCTTGCAGAACTCGGGACGCTGGACTTCGGCGGTCCGCTTCACCTGCTCGTTCTACCCGCCGACCTTCACCACATCGAGGCCGAGGCCCTCGAACACTTGGCCGCGGCACCCGAGTCGTTGCTCACGGGGTGACCGTTATAGCTCGCTCTCCGGGATCTACTCGGCTCGATCCGGTGACTCTCGATACGCCACGAGCGCGACGATCCAGAGGAGGACTGTGCCGACTGGCAGGCCCCCCAACCCGGCTTCTCTCGTGATTCCAAGGGCGTAGAAACCGATACCGAGTCCGGCCAGGAAGAACGCCGAGGCGGAGATGTGCCCACGTTCCGGACGGAGTGCCGTGACGAGGAGACCGAGGAGATAGAGGCCGAAGGCTAGCGGCCAGGTAGACGCGACGTGCCGGGTAGGAAGCGAGAACCCCCTCAAGGCGAGGAACTCGGCCATCGTCACGAATCTGGGTCCGGGGTCGATCCAGAACACGCTGAAGACCACGTACCACCCCTCGCTCCAGGTTACGACCACCCACGGTAATCCCAGTGGGACACCGAATACCAGCCATCGGTGCAATTTCTTCATCGAATTCTTCGGCTGATTCTACCAGTGTTCATCGATTGGCCACGATCCTCAGTATGTCCTCGTCCTGGAGGACGTGATCGCGGCCCACCTGTTGTTCATCATGTTTGGCACTGGGCCCGGTGACCCGGGCGAATCTGAAACGTTTGTCGAAGGTCCCCCCGAGTTTCGATAGGCCATCACCGACTGTCTCCCCTTCCCGGAGGATCAGTGGCTCCTCGTAGTCGACCCCCCGTCCCGGTTTGTCCATATAGATCCGTATGAGCCCGAGTTCGTCCCAGAGCTGCTCCTTCAACGCCTGGAGTCCTCTGCCCTCTTCGGCACTGATGAAAATGGCTTCTTCCGGGTCGACCCCCTCTGACTCGAGGGCCGTCCGCATCGTCTCGACGTAGGACTCCTCGACGAGGTCGACCTTGTTGACCACGACGATGGAGGGAAGATAGACGCGATTGTCCATGACCCCATCGATGAGCTCGTCGATGTCCGGGTCCCCCCGGATGGTGACGTCGGCATTCACGAACCCCCGCTCCCGAAGCACCTCTTTGATCGTCCCTTCGTCTAGTGAGAGGTCCTTCGAGGCGTTGACGTCGATGCCCCCTTTGCCCTTCTTTCTGATCCGGACCGTCGGAGGTTCGGTATCCAGCCGGATCTTGTTCTTGTAGAGTTCCCGCTCGAGGCGCTCGTATTGGTCGATCTCGAAGGGCGAGAGCATGAAGACGATGAGGTCCGCGGTTCGGACGACAGAGAGCACCTCTCGTCCCCCGCCGCGCCCGCCAGAAGCCCCCTCGACGAGTCCCGGAACGTCGAGGAGTTGGATGTCCGCCCCCCGGTACTCGAGCATCCCTGGATTCACGTCGAGGGTGGTGAACTCGTAGTGGCCGACCTCGCTGTCCGCATTGGTCACCGCGTTGATGAGCGTCGATTTCCCCACGCTGGGAAACCCCACGAGGGCCACGGTGGCGTCGCCGCTTTGTTCGACGGCGTAGCCCCCACCGCCGCCGCTGCCGGCCTGTTGCTGGGCCTCGAGTTTGTCTTTCTTCTGGGCGAGTTTGGCTTTGAGCCGACCGATGTGCTCCTCGGTCGACTTGTTGTAGGGAGTCTCGGCGATCTCCCGTTCTATCTCCTCGATCTCCTCCTCGAGACCCATCACTCGCGGGTACACCGCTGTCTCCGAAAAACCTGTCCCATCGACAGTGCTGGTGTCCTCCCATAACCGGGGGATTGCTGGCGAAATTTCGACACGTTAATACTGCCAGGTGAGGCAGTCTTAGGCGATGACGGACCCCACGAGTTTGCGGGATAGCACCCAGATTGTCCTCCCCCGCAATACCCTGGAAGGGGTCCGAGATGAACTAGAGGAGGAGTTCATGGTCACCGTCTTCGACCACGAGGACGTGACGCGCATCATCGGCTCGCCCGTCGTGATCAAAGAGGTGACCCAGTATCTCGGCCGACAGGGGGTGAACGTTCCCTGATGCTGGTTCGCGGGTTCTGGACCAATCACCGTCTTTAGTGCTGATCCACCTGTCGAGCTCAAGAACGGCCGATCAGGACTCAAGGACCCCGTGACTCCTCCGGCACTACTGGCATCGGCCAGGCACCCGCGGTAATGGCCGGGCATCCTCGGCAATGGCCGGGAACTGCGGGATGTATTCTGAACCGCCGGTGCCCAAAAGATTTTGACCCCGTTAGAGGTAGTTGCCAACGTATGCCTTCCGACAAGCGACTCACTGACCGACGGACCTACCTCAAATTCGCGGGCGCGGCGACGATCACGGCGCTCGCTGGCTGTTCCGGAGGCGGAGATGGCGACGGCGAGGACTTCAACCACGAGGTCCCCCATCCGGATGACGGGACGGTCCCCGACGCGGAGATGAATGCCGAGGCGTTCAACGGGCAGTCACGCCCCGACGAACCGAACCAGGCGAAGGACAGCGTCGGATACGCACACTCGCCGAGTGGCGATCAATATTGTGGCAACTGTCAGCTCTTCGTCGCCGACGAGGACGGCGACGGCTTCGGTGCCTGTACCGTGGTGAAAGGGAAGATCCACCACTGCGATTACTGCAATCTCTGGTCGTCCTACGACGGTGACGACGCGATTGCGTGCGACGCCTAAGGCAGAGACAGGGATTCCGGGTTGTTCTCCGTTGAAGAACGCGGAGTCATTGATAACCCGGTCTGTCGATCATCACCTGTGCACGTCTGATCGGGGACTCGGATGAGAGCTCCGGGCCAGTCCGTTACTCCTTACCCCAATGATCGTGAGTGAGCTCCGGAGCGCAGGTCGACTCCCTCGGTTCCGAAAAGCAAGCGTTAAAGCCGCGCACCCTTTTCCAGGCAGTATGGCTGAGACGATCGAGATCCTCGTACCCGGCGGTCAAGCCGACCCGGGCCCACCCCTCGGGCCGGAACTCGGACCGACGCCGGTCGACGTCCAAGCGGTGGTCCAGGAGATCAACGACCAGACCGCCGCCTTCGACGGTACCGAGGTTCCCGTCACGATCGAGTACGAGGAGGACGGTTCGTTTACGATCGAGGTAGGGGTCCCACCTACCGCGGCGCTGATCAAGGACGAAGCCGGGTTCGAAACCGGGAGCGGCAACCCGGAAACCGACTTCGTGGCTGATCTGTCCGTCGAACAGGTCAAGACGATCGCCGAACAGAAATTGCCCGACCTTCTCGCGTACGACGTCAAGCAGGCGGCGAAGGAAGTCGCCGGGACGTGTGTTTCACTGGGCGTGACCGTCGAGGGCGAAGACGCCAGGACTTTCAAGCAGCGCGTCGACGAGGGCGAATACGATGACGTCCTCGCGTCGGAAGCCGAGGCCTGATCGGCCGGTTCTATGGACGCCGATTACCACGTTCATAGCTCGTACTCCGACGGCCGACATCTGCCCTGGATGGTGCAGGCCGCGGCGGACGTCGGCCTGGAGGGGATCGGCTTCGCGGACCACGCCAACGTCTCCGAGCGGAGCGCTTCCAAGCGGGCGAAACGGCGGTACGCGTTCACCCTCGATCTCACCTACGACCGGCGGCGAGCCGCCATCGAGGAACTCGCGGCTCAGTGGGATCTCGAGATCTACGACGCAGTCGAGATGGATTACCATCAGGACGACGAGGCGGCGATCGAAGCGTTCCTCGACGCCGCGGAATTCGACTACGCGGTCGGAAGTGTTCACGAGATCGATGGGGTGAATGTTCACATCTCCGACCCGTTCGAAGATCACTCGATAGCTGAACGGCGGGCGCTAGTCGAGGAGTACTTCGACCGATTGGAGGCACTCATCAGGTCGGAACTCTTCGAGATCGCCGCCCATCCCGACATCATCGAGCGGAACGAGGTCTTCCGCGGGATTCCAGGCACGGAGCAGTACCGGCGTATCGCGGACGCGTTTGCGGACTCACGGACGATCGCGGAGATCAACGCCGGACGGATCGATGCGGACTACGGGCGGTTCCATCCCAAAGCGGAGTTCCTCGAACTGTTGGCTGATCACGCAGTCGAGATAACCGTGGGCACTGACTCCCATCAGCCGGAAGACATCCGCGAACGGGTCCCGCCGATCCGAGCCTTGCTCCAGGACCGGGGGCTCGGACCGACCTCGCCGTTCGACGTGTGAGAATCGAGCACGAACGCCGAAGCCAGGGTCCGGAGAGACCGGTGGGTGGAGTAAGTGGACGGATAACCGGCTCAGTCCCTGACCGTTCTGGACATCCGTCGCGGCTGCCGGTGGAAGCGGCTATTTCGGGGCCGGCCGGGGCCGGAGCCGCTTCGACGGGTTTAAATCTGCTACGTAACATTTGTCAGACCGAGACAGGCTACGCCTGTGTCACTACCCGTAGGAGATCCGGCCCACACGGGTCGTAGACTACGGAGGTGCAAAATGGCAGACTCTGCTATCGAAGAGGCCGTGAATCGCGCACTCGAGGAGGCCCCGGAGCGACAGTTCCAGGAGACCGTGGACCTTGCCATCAACCTGCGCGACATCGACCTCAATGATCCGTCGAACCGTGTCGACGAGAGCGTCGTCCTCCCGTCCGGAACGGGACAAGATACATCGATCGTGGTCTTCGCCGAAGGTGAGACCGCGGTCAGGGCCCGTGAGGTGGCCGACGACGTCCTCGACGAAGATGACCTGGAAGACCTTGGCGATGACCAGGACGCGGCGAAAGACCTCGCCGACGAGACCGACTTCTTCATCGCCGAAGCCTCGATGATGCAGGATATCGGCCGATACCTGGGAACCGTTCTCGGGCCTCGCGGAAAGATGCCGACCCCGCTGCAACCCGACGATGACGTCGTCGAGACCGTGAATCGGATGAAGAACAGCGTCCAGCTCCGTAGTGGTGACCGACGCACCTTCCATACCCGCGTCGGTGCCGAGGCTATGGGCGCAGAGGAGATCGCCGATAACATCGACGTCATTCTCCGGCGCCTGCACGGGAACCTCGAGAAGGGCCCGCTGAACGTGGATTCGGTGTACGTGAAAACCACCATGGGCCCGGCCGTGGAGGTGGCGTAGATGACTGCTGAGGCAGAACGAACCACGGAACAGGTTCCAGAGTGGAAGAAACGCGAGGTCGAGGCCCTCGTCGAGGCCATCCAGGCCTACGAGAGTGTCGGCGTCGTCGACGTCGAAGGTATCCCCAGCCGGCAACTCCAGCAGATGCGCGCTGACCTCCACGAGTCGGCCGAACTCCGGCTCAGCAGGAACACGCTGTTGGAACGAGCCCTTGAGCAGGTCGACGAGGGCGCAGAGGCGCTCACCGAGTACCTGACCGGGCATGTGGGGCTTATCGGGACGAACGCCAACCCATTCGGACTGTACCAGCAACTCGAGCAATCGAAGACGCCGGCCCCAATCGGCGCCGGGGAGGTTGCCCCGAACGACATCGTCATCAGCGAGGGTGACACCGGGATGGATCCGGGGCCGTTCGTCGGTGACCTGCAGAGCGTCGGTGCGGCGGCCCGCATCGACGAAGGGTCGATCAAAGTCCTCGAGGACAGCACAGTCGCCGAAGCGGGCGATGTCGTCACCCAGGACCTCGCAGGGGTCCTGAGCGAACTCGGCATCGAGCCCAAGGAGGTCGGACTCGACCTCCGCGCGGTCTACGCCGACGGTGTCCTCTTCGAATCCGAGGAACTCGAGATCGACATCGACGAGTACCGCGCGGACGTCCAGGCCGCGGCCGCTGCCGGCCGCAACCTCGCCGTCAACGCGGCGATCCCGACCGCCGCGAACATGCCGGCCTTGCTGGCCAAAGCAACCGGCGCCGCGAAGAGCCTGGGGCTGCAGGCCGCCATCGAGAGCCCGGGCCTGATGGACGACCTGGTCTCCACCGCCGACACGCAGGTTCGCGCACTCGCGGCACAGATCGAGGACGAGGAGGCCCTCCCCGAGGAACTCCGGGGAGTCGAAGCCCCAACGTCGGAGGAGCCGGCCGAACCCGACGCACAGCTAGACGACCAACAAGCGGACGAGGCAGACGCCGAAAGCGAGGACGAGGACGAAGAAGAGGATGACGACGAAGACGCGGGCGGCGAGGGCCTCGGCGAGATGTTCGGATAACAACCATGGAGTACGTATACGCAGCACTCATCCTGAACGAGACGGGCGAAGAGATCAACGAAGACAACCTGAACGGCGTGCTCGAGGCCGCCGGCGTCGACGTGGAGGAATCCCGCGTCAAGGCGCTGGTCGCGGCCCTCGAGGACGTCGACATCGAGGAGGCTATCGACCAGGCCGCGGCCGCTCCCGCGCCCGCCGCTGCCGGCGGTGCGAGCGAGGAGGCAGCCGCCGAGCCCGAGGAAGAGGAAGAAGCCGAAGCGGAAGAAGCCGAGGAATCCGAGGAAGGCGAAGAAGAAGATGAAGAAGCCTCGGGCGAGGGCCTGGGCGACCTGTTCGGCTAAGTCGACCACTATCCGTTTCGGTCCTGCCGCGTAGTAAGACGGCTCACTTGGCCCCGACTTGGGGCCCGGAGAGAGCGAATATCCGATAGACAGGGCCAGGTTAGCTGTCCACGATAGATGGGGGTGGATTAGCTGTCCTCGATAGACAGGGGCAAGTGAGCTGTCCCCGGTAGAC
>CAZQNH010000059.1:4751-12906 GCA_964594685.1 uncultured Halobacteriales archaeon | reverse complement strand
AGCGGATATATTCGATACCAGCGGGAAATTCCCCTAACCACTGTCAGATAAGCCGTACAATGTACACCGCATTCGTCCAACACGGAGATACCTTCAGACGAACGCACACCAGCAACCCACGACCTCGAGTAATTGGTTCCGATAAACGGCTTCCCCTGAACCCTCCAGTCCGTGAGTTCACCATCGATCGAGAAGCCATCGGCGAGCACCCGGGCTCATAGCCTCGAGAACAGAGTTGTCGTTGGCTACAGAACAAACGGGACTTCCATCCCCTTTGCCAGTGGTCCGAGCGCAATTACATGAAAAATGAAAGCGCCCTGCTGGGCAGGGGATACCCTCGGAAAGAGTACCGCGGCGCAACGCCGCTCCCCCGTGGACGCCGATAGTGACCGCCAGTTCCCCAGGGTGGACGTATAACGAGCCGAATACGAGCCCATGAACGAATGTACCCAGGACGTCTACCGGCGTCGGCCTCCATGAATTGCGGTAAGGAACGCCGTCGCCACGAGGCATTCCCTAAGGCCGCCCGACGAGGTTTACTCTCCCGGCTCCAAAGCCCCCTCCACGGCTCCTCCCAGCACGATGGCGACGAGACTACGTTTGTTACCCACCTGTTGATGGCCAGCCACATGTCGACCACTGATGAAAATGACCGCCGGAGCCCCCACGCTAATCGCTCGACTTGGCTTCGTGCTCGAAGGAATTGTTCACCGTAGGGGGTATCGCCCGTAGCTTACCCGATCGTCAACAGTTGGCGATCCTCCGCGAGTTCCCCCACGTCCGGACCGTGAGCGCCCGGTTCGCCGAGGAGATCGATATCACGCGCTTCGATCCCCTCGGTGGCACCGAACGCGTCCGCACAGTGGCCACAGGCTCCAGCGACGAGGTTCCGTGCTTCCGCTTCCTCGAAATGGTCTGTGATCGGATGGTCTGGCTTGGCTTCGAGTTCGTCGGCCCATTTCGTCGCTGCGCCGTCCAGGAATACCTCGACATCGTGACCGGCATCGTCGAGATCCAGGGCGTATTCGAGCCCGTTGGCAGTTGGTCCGACGTCATCGGTGCTGGCGTTCATCAGTACCGCGAATCGTTTTGACATCTCCACCGTCCGGTTCACTGTGCAGCGTGTTAACTATAAGCGAACCAATAGGTAAGTCGGTAACCAGCGGCTCACAGCGCCGGGATCGTGTCGCGCCCGACTCGCTCCGTATACCCATGGCGAGTCCACCGATGTCCCACCGCTCGGTCTTGGGACACAGTCGGGTCCATCCTCCCGAAGTAAGTAAACCGCGTGTCGAAAATCGGGGCGAATCCAGCAACGTCGAAGACACAGGGACGACGTTGCCCATCCATACGCTCTCGAGGCATCATCTGCGAGGGGGTGGGATGATCGCCGGCCAGTTTCCGGATTGATAGTAATCAACGAATATGCTTTCGGTACGCAATGTGCAATCAAATGTCATGCTATCCCAACTCGAAGAAGAAGTAGCTAAGATTGGGCGTCATCTCGCTATCCTGCAACTCGTTGCCGACCACGAACCGATCGGGATAGTGGCCCCCTCCAATGAAACCGGGTACCCCCAACACAAAGTCAGATACTCCCTTCGCATTCTCGAAGAGGATGGGCTGATCGAAGCGACTGACCAGGGGGCGATCACGGCCGAAGAAGCCGGGGAATACATCGAAGCGATGCCCGACCGCCTCGACGGTGTCCGCTCCAGATTGGAGGCGATGGTATTCCTGAACCAACCTGTCGAACCCAACTGAGGACCTGCGTTCCGCGAACGGCAAGAAAACCGTGTGCGGAGACTCGAATCGACTTCGGCGGAGGTCTCCACCCATCGTATCAGCCTCGCAGGACCGACATCGTCGGATTCCACTGCTGCTCGGTCACGCTGCTTCCGAGATGATTCTACATCCACCCAGCAGGTGCTCCGGTTGTGAGGCTTGTTCGTCCTGATCCTTCTCTACAGAAGTGCCACAATATCACAAGACCCAAGACTGACCCGTTGCTCGGGCTAGTTAGCAATGATTACATCGGCCGACCGTGTCGTTATCTCCACCTTTGGTCCCCACGTCCTCATCCACGCGTTGATGGCGTCTATCCCCCTTTTCATCCCCATCTGGCTCGCGGAGTTTTCTGTGACTCGTGCAACACTCGGACTCGCCATGGGTGTCCTGTTCGTCTTCTACGGTGGCACCGCGATCCCCGCCGGGATACTCAGCGACCGGCTGGGTTCGACCCGTTTCATCGAGGTCTTCCTCCTCGGGACCGGTGGCGCCGCGCTACTCCTGTCGACTGTCGGCTCCTACTGGGCCCTCGTCGCGGGGCTGGTCGGCCTCGGGATCGCCGCGGGACTCTACCACGCCCCGGCCTTCAGCTTGCTCAGCCGCCAGGCCGACGCCAGCAGTAAATTATTCGCGTATCACAACGTCGGGGGACACGTCGGGTTGGGCCTCGGCCCGCTGACCATGGCGGTCCTTCTCGCGGTGGTAGACTGGCGGACAGCGCTCCTCTTCTCGGCAGTTCCCTTCGGCCTCATCTGGGTCGTATTCAGGCTATACGGCCCCGAGGAGGACCCCGGGAACGCCGCCGTCGCCACCGACGGCGGTGCGCGGACGACTCCGAGCGTGCGGTCGCAGGTGAAGCGTCTCTGCACGATCGGGTTCGCCTTCGTCCTCATCATATACTTGCTTCGAGGGACCTATGCGAGAGGTTCGGTCACCTTCCTTCCCGACTATCTGGACCTCGCGGCGAACCTCGGTCCACTCTGGCTGTTCGGGGTCGAACTCCCGCCCGGACGGTGGGTGTACTCGGTCATGCTCATCCTGGGTGTCGGCGGGCAGATGCTCGGCGGGGAACTCGGCACCAGATATCGCGAGGAATTGATCCTGGTGGTCCAACTGGTGAGCACGGCCGGGCTCTTGGTGCTCATCGGTCGGACCGACGGGCGGGCGCTGTTCGCGGCAGTCGGGCTCTTCGGTATCATGATGTACTCCTTCCCGCCAATCCTGCAGAGTCTCGTCGCCGTGTACTCTCCCGAGCGGAGCCGTGGACTGGGCTACGGCATCACGACGGCCGGCAACGCCGCTGCCGGCGGATTCGTCGGTGCGTCCCTCGCCGGGTGGCTCATCACCACCGGCTCGTATCCCTGGATGTTCTCGGTCCTCGCTGTCATCCCGATCATCGCCCTCGTATTCATCCTGGGATACGAATTCACCATCGCGGACCGATCCCAGGTGAATCTCTGCTGATCGCTAAGTTTTGTCCTCACGATGGCTTCTGCATGTCACGGGTTGTGCCGTCCCGATAGGTCCATTGGAGAAGCTTCGAAACGTAGTTTTGCAACGGCTCTGTAGGGGCCGACTGTAGGAATGAGCGATGGGCTCGAGCGAGGTCTTGGCCTGTACTCCGCGGTCACGTTGAGTATGGGCGCGATGATCGGCGGGGGGATCTTCGTCTTGCCCGCCGTCGGCTACAAAGAAGCCGGGCCGGCGGTCCTGCTCGCGTACCTGCTGGCCGGTCTGGTGGTAGTGCCGAATGCCCTCTCGAAAGCCGAGATGGCCACCGCCATCCCCGAGGACGGCGGCACGTATCTCTACATCGACCGCGCCGCTGGGCCGCTGTTCGGGACGATCGCGGGACTCGGCGTCTGGTTTTCCCTCGTGTTCAAAAGTGCGTTTGCGCTCGTCGGACTGGGTGCCTATCTTTTGTTACTCGTGCGCATCCCGGCTGGATTCGTCAAGTGGGTCGCCCTCGCCCTGGGGGGCTTGGTCGTCCTGCTCAACGTCATCGGAACCGAAGAAAGCGGGCGGTTCCAGGGGTACATCGTCTCCATCGTCCTCCTGCTCTTGGCGGCCTACGTCCTCGATGCCGCGAGCCTGGTGGAGCCGACCAGGTACTCCCCACTCATGACCCACGGAACGGCGGGTGTCGTCACGGCGAGTGCCATCGTGTTCGTCTCGTACGCGGGCATCGGTGAGGTTGCCTCGGTCGCCGAGGAGATCATCGATCCGGGCCGAAACATCCCCCTGGCGATGTTGCTCTCTATCGGGGTGATGATGATGATCTATACCGCCGTCGTTGCCGTCGTCGTCGGCATCGTCTCCCCGGAGACGCTCTTGCACAGTGGGCCCGGCGGCGGGCCGTCCATGACTCCGATGGCCGACGGGGCTGGCACCCTGCTCGGCGGATTCGGGGTGGTGGCCATCTCGCTCGCGGCAGTGTTCGCGTTGACGAGCATGGCGAACGCGGGCGTCCTTGGCACCTCTCGGTTCCTCCTCGCGATGAGTCGTGACGCCTTGCTCCCCGAGTGGATCGGTCGGATCGACCGGCACTTTTTCACGCCCCGGAACGCCGTCGTGGTCACTGGAAGCGTGTTGCTCTTCCTCATCGCCTTCGTCCCGGTCGTCGGTCTGGCGAAACTCGCGAGTGCGTTTCTCATCCTGGTCTTCTCGATGGAGAACCTCGCGCTGATCGCGTTCAGGGAATGTGACCTGGCGTTCTACGAACCAGTCTTCACCGCGCCGGGCTACCCCTTCTTGCAGATCGCCGGCGTCCTCGGTGGGATCGTCTTCATCGGTCGCATGGGTATGGTTTCGATCGTCGGGGCCGTCGGGATCATCCTCGGGGGTCTGCTCTGGTACGGGATCTACGGACGGTCGCGAACCGACCGAATCGGTGCACTCTGGGTCACATATCGTCGCCGACGCGGAGAGGGTGAGTCCGTGGACGAGTCGTTGGTACACCCGAAACGCCAGCGGAAGTGAGCCGACAGCTATCCAGGCACTCATTTGAGGGAAACACCGGAAGCAAAAAGGCGGACTGGCCGGTTTCGGTCACTCGACCCGGATCTTGGGGTCCGCTGCCCATCATACACTGCGCCGGACGACGATGACCGGGTCGCCGGTTCGGTCGGCGATCCTGTCGGCAAGAGTACCGAAGATCCACTCTCGAACCCCCTCCGGATGGGCTTCACCCATCACGACCGCGTCGTAGTCCTCGGCTTTCGAGAGGATCGCCTCGTCGTGGTCGTCCGCGACCACGACGGCAATGTCGACCAGATCCGGATCGAATCCGTCCTCGATCATTTTCCCGCGGGCACTCTCCAACATCTCTCTCACCTCGTCCGGATCCTCGTCCCTGCCGTCCCCACCCCTCCCTTCAGCGACGTGGAACAACGTGATCTCCTGGGTCCGGTCCTCGCTCAAGGTTCGGACGAAATCCTCGAGGCGGTCCAGATTCGCGGTATCCACGAGTGGCACGAGGAGGCGTTCGATCCCCTCGGTCGGCGCCGGGTCGAGTTCCGCGTCGCAGTCCTCCTCGATAGCGATGCGATCGATCGTCTTTGCCCGATCCTTCCCGAAAACCAGCCGGGTCGTGACGAGCGACCCTGTCGCTTTGAACGGTTCGGCGTGGGCGGCCAGTTCCGTCTGTGCCTCCTCTAAGAACTGTTCGCGTCCCACGTCCGGTGGCGTCTGTTCCGGCAAGCCGAAATGTCCCAGCACGACGACCTCCATAGAACTCAGATCGTCCACCAGAACCGGCGATACCGGTTCGGCGTCGGGGAGCTCGAAGGGGACGAGGATCCGATGGGCCATGGGCGTGGCTACACGGTATCGACAAAAATAGGTGCTTCATTCGTTCCATCATCGATACCCCCACGGTCACCAGCAATACCCGCCCATCTCGATCGTTCCATCATCCATACACAAACGCGCCCAGCGGTGATGGCAATCACTGGCGGGCGTGCTCTTCGTGAGTCATAGCCGTTGGTCCCGTCGTCCTCGGAATAATCGTCTGAGGCAGACCCACAGCAAACGATCCGAGATGGTCTTGATCGTCGTCTTCTCCCTGATCACAGTCGGGGCGACTGCGGTGGGAATCGTGTACTTCCGAGGGATACGAGGGAGCGAAAGAGCGGTGTGGAGTCGATGCCCACCCACCCCAGGGAATCCCACCGGGTGAGCCAGGGCCGACCGCTCCTCGCTGGACACCGGTGAGAGTTGATAGGTCCTATCCCAGTCGAGTCCGCAGAGACACGTGGGCGGGCCAAACACCGGCTTACGCTCGCCAAATCGTTCGACAGCGGCCATCCAAGGCCGCTAAAGAGGAGGCCAGGGATACGGCGGGTTCTTGATGCGGTAGAACGATGGGCGTATCCGGCCCTCACGTAGGGAGTTCGACGAACGGTTGGGAGATGGAGTCCGCCTTCCCCAATACCGCTGTCGGGGTGATGACTCCGACGTCGTTCGAGCTATGTTACGCAGACGCTTCATCCGACACGCGGAAGCCGTTGTATTGATCGCCGTGGGTGGTATCCTGGGGGCGAATCTTCGATACGCTCTCGGTGCAAGCGTCGGCCAGCCCCTGCTTGTGACCCTCCTCGTCAACGCAGTCGGGCGCGGTATCCTCGGCGTGGTCGTGTTCGGGGTCACGGACACCGGAACTATCCTCCTGGTGAGTGTCGAATTCTGCGGCGCGTTCACGAGGGTCTCCTCGTTCAGCTTCGAGACCATGAGACTTTAGGGAACGCAGTACTCCGTTTCAGGCAGTTCTCAGCGCGGGTGGGAATCTGGTTGTATCGATTGTTGCTTCCGGGACGGCCTGGGTTCTCCTGGCGTGACGCGTCGGGCATTCGACACTCCTCCTGGATACGTCCGCCCTGACCGGACCCATGACGGCCGTCGATGTCCCAATGGGATGTAGGGAGCAGCCCCTGAGAAGTTGGCCATATGGCTGACACCATTTCTCCCGCCTGAAGCGACCTACATCTCCGCCTCGGGACCGCGGAACCAGTCGTAGAGGAACGGGGCCGCAGCCCCGCTGATGACGAACACGGGCCAGCCCAGGGACGGGGGCTGGATGACGAACCAGAGGAGGAAACCGAACATGGCGGCCAACGTCGAGATGAGGAGGGTCCGCTGATTCATGTCCATCTCCCCCCAGTTTCCTTCTCAGCGTACCAAGCTCCCCAGCGGGCATGGCCCCCGTTACGGCGGGCATCGGCCAGATTCGGGCACCCGCTCGCCATCGGCCCGGTACATTGTGACATACACACGAAGAGGTGCGAGAGTGATTTAAAACCCCCAGAGGCGGGCATTTGGTCGGATGTCTTCGGCACCCTGCAGCCGGACATTCAATAATCGGTCAGATCGGTCGTTGTCGAATACGTCTCGCCGAAGCCGTGGTGGTCAGTGGCGGGGACCCGCCGGAGTCGTTCGGAGACGGTCGTCTCGAGTCGATATCCGCTCGAGACGAGGTCGTCCGTACCTTCCCCGTTCGGCCCTGCCGCGGCGGCGGCCACGACCAGCACGTCGAGTCATTCCTGCGTCCTCTCGTAGCCGAAGTGGGCCAGCTCGACCGTGCCGCAGCTGCTCGAGCCGTACTGCACAGTTCCCCTGACAGTCACCGCGTCGTCATCCACGGCGACTGCCGGTGGGTCTTCCACACGCAGTTCCGGATCGAAGAGTTCGAATGAGGTCTCTGAGCCGGTCCCCGAGCCGTTCGAAGCTGCCGAATCGGGCACACTCGCGAGACAGCCGCTCAGCGGGATGATCAGACCGGCCCCGAGACCGAGGAGTGGCCGGCGTTTCATCGTGGAGACAACCGGTGGTCGTAGATAAAGCAGGTGGAGCATGAAAGACGTACTTCAGATACCTGGGGGGACGAGTGAGAACGCGTCAGGTGATAATCTTCGGAAGACTGTGGGGGAGGAAAGCCCCTGCCGCTCGTGGCCTCTAATGCTGAGGGGGCCCTGCTGCTCACGGCTCGTTTCAGTCGCCGTTCGCTCGTTCGGCGGCGCTCGCGCTACACCGGGTCGTTTCGGCTCACGAGCGGTCTGCCGTTTCGAAGTGCAACCCTGTTCCCGATATTTCCTCGAATGTTTCCGGAGATGGGTTTCCGTTCCCGAACAAATTCTCAAGCGTGCGGACTCTCGTATAATAGAACGACCACACGGGAAACCGACAGAGAACCGACCTTAGAAGTTCGCCTGGCCCCAGGTCCACTGGGAATCGAGGACGAACCGGTAGATACCGCTCACGACGATGCCGATAGCATTCGCCGGGAGGTAGCCCACCTGCTGCCATTCGACCAGGATGAAGAGGATCGACAACTGGATCGGGATGGCCGACCCCCGGACGACGTTCGTCTTCA
>CAZQNH010000059.1:0-4651 GCA_964594685.1 uncultured Halobacteriales archaeon | reverse complement strand
CGCATGTTCTCGATGTAGGTCCAGTCCCGGTCCCGCACGCTCACGAGGAGGTCGCCCTCCGAGAGTTTCCGCGGGATCGGCTGTGAGGTGACCTCCTCCCCGCGGACCGTCACCGAGACGATCGGTTTCCCCTCCGGCTCCGTGCCGGCGGACAGATGGGGGCCGAGCGAGCGGCCGGTCCATCGCTCGGGACACTCGACCCCGAAGAGGTCCGCGACGGTTGGTGGGATCGTGTCGAGGCCCACCGGCGTCTCGATCCGGTCCGCATCGGCCCCTGGGACGTCCACGATGAACGGGACATGGATGAGTTCCTCGTAGAGCTTGGGGTAGTGGGCGAGGTGCCCGTGTTCCTGGAACTCTTCGCCGTGGTCACCCACCACCATGACCGCCGTCTCGTCGGCTCGACCGCTCTCCTCGATGGCCTCGAGCAGCCGCCCGATGCTCGCGTCGACCTGGCGGACCGCCGCCTGATACAGCATCCTGAGGTCGCGCAGCGTCCCGGGGCCGACCTCCCAGCCGAGGCCGGTCCGGGTGTGGGCGTGCAACATCCGGTGGGTTCCGAGACGGTCCGAGGAGACCTCGCGGATGTACCGCGGTGCGGGGACGTACGGCGTGTGGGGGTCCATGTAGTGGACCCAGAGGAAACTCGGGTCCTCGCCCGCCTCGATGAAATCCATCGCCGCGTGCTCGACGTCGAACATCCGCGAGGTATCGAGGAACGGGCGGTCCGCCGTGTTCCCACGAAGCCAAGAACCCAATCGGCGCACGGGCGAGGTCGCGAGCTGGAGCCACGCCTCGATGGTCGGATGGGTGGCGAGGTATCGGCTGTAGATGCTCGAGCCGACGCTCGTCACGAAGGAGTCGAAGTGATCGAAGCCCTCGTCGTAGCCCCAGTACGAGGTGAGAAACCCATTGGCGGCGTTGTATCCCGCTGTCGAGACGCCGGCGTCGCCAAGCACCGACGCGAGGGAGGCCAACCCGTCGATACCGATCGTTCCCGTCTCCTGGAAAACGGGCTCAGAGGCCAGGATGGATGGGAAGGAAAACGGCGTCCAGTTGCCCTCGGCGTACGCCCGGTCGAAGACGGTCCCTCGCTCGGCCAACTCGCTCATCACCGGTGTGTGTCGGTCCTCGTCGTAGGGCTCGATCGCGTCCGCCCGGAGCGAATCGACCGTTATCAACACCACCGAGGAGATGTCGGAGTTCCCCGCCTCGATCATACCTGACCCATCCCTCCGGTCCCGCGAATCATTTGGATTGTTGACACGATACCCGACGAGTGGCCTCGTCTATCGGGGCAAGAAACCCGATGTATGTACGTGTTTGGGTTCCTCGCCGGCCTGAGACGGTCAGACACACCGAATACCCAGCCGCGACCCGGGAGACGTCCCCACATAATTGGGGTTGCCTCGCGCCGGGGGCGAGGCAGGTGGGGGCCACGTTCGCCCATTGATACGTTCATCGGAGCCTGTCACCGAACCACGGTTACGGGAACAGGCGACCGGCGGAAGACCCGCTCGGCGGCGTTCCCGACGAACAGGCGGTCCGATACCGAACCCCCGTGGCTCCCCATGACTACCACATCGTAGTCCTCGGCCCGCTTGACGATCGCTTTCCCCGGGCTCCCGTAGGCTGTCTCGGTCTCGATGTCGACGTCCGCCTCGGCGGCCATCTCCTCGGCCCGCTCGAAGAGTTCGGCAGCCTGGGCACGGGCGCCCTCCTCGTAATCCACGTCGAGGGCCAGCGCGGCGGCACTCCCCATCATCGATGACGGTTCCCCCACGACGTGGAGCACCGTGATAGCCGCCCCTCGATGCACGTCGAGGGCGTAGGCCAGGGCCCGTTCAGCCGTCTCGGAGGTGTCCATCGGGACAAGCACGCGATCGATCATCATATTGGGATAGGGGTGGGAACTCGAAAAGGGTTCCCAAGCGAGCTGGGTCAGGTTGCCGGTACGGCGAGCAGTTACCACAGTCACTTCACCGGTACGGGAACCGGTCAGGTCAGTCCCACCAGGGCCTCGGCAAGCACCCTGGTGACGATCACGCAATCGGCCCAGGACGTCTTTTCGCGGGGATTGTGCGATACGCCGTCGATCGATGGGGCAAAGAGCATTCCGGCGTCGGTCGCGGTCGCGATATGCATGGTGTCGTGACCCGCCCCAGAATGGAGTTCGAGCGTCTCGACACCCGCTCGCCCCGCCCCTCGTTGGATCGCCTCGATGGCGCGGTCGGCGAGCGGTGTCGGATCGATGTCGATACGTTTCGAGTAGGTGGCCTCGACGCCCCGCTCGGCCGCGATCCGGTCGAGGACGGATCGCAGGCCCTCCTGGACGAGATCCATGGAAGCGCGGTCGACGTCTCTGATGTCGACCCCGAGTTCGGTCCGCTCGGGGATGACGTTAGTCGCGTTCGGAGTGACGTCGATACTCCCCACCGTGCCAACCACGCTCTCGCTGTGTTCGAACCGTTCGAGCGCGATCGATTCGACTGCCTGAATCACCTCCGCACCGGCCACCAGCGGGTCGGCCCGGTCAGCCATGGAGGTCGTGCCCGCGTGATCGGACTCGCCGAGGATCTCGATGTCGACCTGCGAGATGCCGGTGATGTCGGTCACCGCACCGACCGGAACGCCCGCATCCTCCAGACGGCTGCCTTGTTCGACGTGGACCTCGAGGAACGCCTCCCATCCCGAGGCGTCGATACGTGCCTCCCCGAGATACCCGATATCCTCGAGGGCCTCGCGCAACCTCGTTCCGTCCCGGTCGGTCTCGTCCTGGACCGTCTCGATGTCCTGGACCCCGGCAACCACCGAAGAGCCCGTCAGGGGCGGGAATCGCGTCCCCTCCTCTTCGGTGAAGTTCACGACCCCCAGCGGGGCATCGCATTCGACGTCGGACTCCTGGATCGCCCGAACCGCCTCGAGGGCCGCGTAGACTCCCAACGGCCCGTCGAAAATGCCCCCGCGCGGGACGGAGTCGAGGTGACTGCCCGAGACGACCGGCGGCTCCTCGGGGTCCACCCCGTCGGGCACCCACACGCCCAGGGTGTTCCCGACCGCATCGACGGTGACCTCGAAGCCTGCGTCCTCGAGTCGCGAGACGAAGTAGTCCCTTGCCCGCTCGTCGGCGGCCGTGCCAGTCAGGACGGTCCGTCCGCGGCCCTCCCCCTCGGTCTCCACGGCGCCAAACGTCGCCGTCTGCTCGATATCCTCGCGCAAGCGGCCGCCATCGACCGATATCGGCTCGTGGTCCACATCCATGTGTATTCGCTTATCACGATGATTCGAGCTGACAGTGTATAATGGCCGTGGCCCTGGTCCCCGGAATCGTCCTGCTGTGACGATTCTTGAGTTAGCGGGTGCGGAGTGGCCGCCCACTGGACCGGTCGCATTGCTCGGGATTCGCTTCGCTCATCGCTCGCCCTCCAAGACGGAATGAAGATCTGTCGCCGGGGTGAGACCGTATCCGAGTAACGAGTTTTTTATACTGAGGCAGGTCAATCCCGGAACAATGCCCCGCGGGAGGTTGCCGCTATGCGCATCCTGATCGTCGGCGCAGGAGAGGTTGGCTCCTCCATCGCCGCGAGCCTGGCGGACACCCACGAGGTCGTGGTGGTCGACATCGATCCGGAGCGTGTGGACGCGTTGACCTACGGCGAGGACGTGCTGGCGATCCAGGGCGACGGCACCAAACTCGACGTGTTAGAATCGGCCGAGTGCGGGAAGGCCGACATCGTCATCGCCAGCACCGACAGCGACGAGACCAACCTCGCCATCACCGGGACCATCGACACCGCGAGCGACGCCTTCACCATCGCTAGGGTCCAGAAGACCGCGTATCTCGAGACCTGGCGCCGGTCCGAGGGGGCCTTCGGCGTGGACTTCATGGTCTCGACCGATCTCCTTGCGGCACAAGTCATCGTCCGGATCATCGGCGTCCCGACCGCCCGAGAGGTCGACCCGTTCAGCGGCGGGCTCGTCCAGATGGCCGAATTCGAGGTGCCAGCCGACAGCCCGCTGGCCGACGAGCGCATCGCCGACATCGACCACTTCGACGGCCTGACCTTCGCAGCCATCCTCCGGAACGGCGACTCGATCCTCCCGGGTGGCGACGATGTGGTCCAGTGGGGGGACAACCTCGTGGTCATCGGCCGGCCCGAGAGCATCCAGACCTTCGCCAGCTCGCTGGCCCCAGGCGGTGATGCCGGCGATGCCGAAGAGGTAGTGATCATCGGCGGGAGTGCGACCGGGAGCCTCGTCGCGGGCCTGCTCGAGGACCGTGGATACGCCCCGCGCATCATCGAACAGAATCCGGACCGGGCGCGGGAACTCGCCGAAGAACACCCCGAGAGCACCGTCCTCGAACACGACGCCAACGACATCGAATTCCTCGAGCGCGAGCACGTCCGCGACGCTGATGTGGTGGTGGCCAGTCTCGACTCCGACGCGCGGACCCTGCTCGCGGCGCTGTTGGCAAAGCAGGTGGGCGTCGAACGGACGGTGGGTGTGGTGGAAGAAGCCCAGTACGTCGAACTCTTCGAGGCTGTCGGCGTCGACGTGGCGGTGAACCCCCGGAAGGTCACCGCCGAAGAGATCACCCGGTTCACCCTCGAGCGACCCGCGGAGAACGTGGCCATCCTGGACTCGGGGG
>CAZQNH010000058.1:0-12970 GCA_964594685.1 uncultured Halobacteriales archaeon | reverse complement strand
TGAGCGCTCGATGTCCCCCCGGAATCGGGACGCTACCCTGTTGCTGACGTTCTATTTCAGTTACTGCGAGAGTGTCTGTCCTCGGCTGATCTCGACGCTGCGGAACGTCCAGGCCGCGGCGGCGGAGGGGGGATGGAGCGACGAGGTGGAGTTCATGCCGGTCACCTTCGACCCCGAGCGTGACACACCAGCGCGGCTCGAGGAGTACGCCGACGCCAGTCGGATCGACCTCGAGGTCGGGAACTGGTACTTCCTGCGTCCGGAATCGGTCGAGCGAGCCGAAGCGGTGGTTACCGACAAGTTCGGGGTGAAGTTCGAGCGGGTCGACGAGAATCCGGACGAGCCGGGCTACATGTTTACGCACATCGCGCTCATCTTAGTGGTGAACCCCGATGGGTACGTCGAACGCGCCTACAACGATTCCCAACCCATCTGGCAAGACGTCAGGGACGATGTAGTGGCCGTGGTCGACGCGGCCGCAGCGGAATGAACCGCCGAGAGCTGCTGGCGGGCGTGGGGAGTCTGGCCGCGCTCGGTGTCGGGGGCTACCTAGTCTTCGGCCGGGAAGGGCGCGCCTCAGGCGATCGGATCGAGCCGGTGACGATCGACACCCTCGATGTGGCGGGCAGTCCGGGCACGGCCCTCAGCGTTCCCTTCGAAGACGGCGTGACAGTGATCGATCTCTTCGCGACAACCTGTGCGGCGTGCCCGGCACATATCGAGACCCTCGAGAAGGTTAGAGAACGGGTGGGCGAGGAGGTTCAGTTCGTCTCGGTGACGAACGAACGGCTGGGGGATGACCAACCCAGATCGTACTTCGTTGATTGGTGGCAGCGACACGGCGGGGCCTGGCCGGTGGGATTCGATGACCACGGGCGGCTCACAAAAGCACTGGGACTCCCATCATATCCCTTTACGGCTGTCGTGAGCGCGGAGCTGATGGTCACCTGGTCGAAGTCCGGGCAGCCGAGCGTTGATACCATCGTCGCGGAGGTCCAGGATGTCGCGGACGGTGCCTGAGCCCACTCCGAGGGGATTGCGTCGGGATTGAGCAGATGGCCTCGTCCGCGAAGCGGGTCACAAGACCCCATTCTAGAAATACATGGTGGCACAAACCTGGGCCATGCCCGGCATGGGAGCGCTGTGGACCCTAGTCGGAATCCGAGCGGTTCCGGGCCAATCCGGGATACGGTCGATCGGGACTAGCTTCGGCCACGGGCATCTCGGAGCAGTCTCCGGGGGTGGGGAACTCGCCGCTGTGCCAGGAGCGGACCTCGGCTTACTCGTGTTCTTCGGCATCGGGCTCCTCGGCGGGGCGCACTGCCTCGGGATGTGTGGCCCCCTCGTCACCCTCTATGCGGACCGGATGGAGAGCGGGTCCCGCCGGCTCTCGACACACGAACTCCGGCAACACCTCCTGCTGAACCTGGGGCGGACCATCAGTTATGCCACCATCGGTGCGGTCATGGGTGCCGTCGGCGCCCTCGTATTCAACGCTGCCGCGATCGCCTCCGCGGCTGCGGTCGTGCGTGGGGGAGTGGGCATCGTTGTCGGCATCGCCATCGTGGGGATCGGTGTTGGCTACATCACCAAAGGAGCGATGCCGTCCGCCGCCACGACGGGGTTCCTCGGGGCCCGGTTCTCACAGGTATACGCCACGATAACGGGCCGGGTCGACTCGGTGGTGGATCGACCGGGAATCGTGGGCCTCGGGATGCTGCATGGCCTGCTCCCGTGTCCGATCCTCTATCCGGCGTATCTCTACGCGTTCGCCCGGGGATCCCCACTCGAAGGTTTCCTGGCCCTCGGCGTTTTGGGCCTTGGAACGATGCCAACCCTCTTCGCGTACGGGACCGCGTTCCAGTCACTCGATGCCGGGACCCGAACACGCCTCCACCGTGTCCTGGGAATGCTATTCGTCGTCCTAGGCTATCTGCCCATCGCGATGGGCCTGATGGCCCTCGGAATTTCAGTCCCGATGCCTGACATCCCCTTCTATCAACCGCTCGGATGACGGCGGCAGGGTTGTGCGAGCGCAATGATCGTGTGCCCGAGATGTATTCGAGGCTCGCCGGATCACTCGGGCGGTTCGACGGGTGCGAGACGAACCCGCTCCGTGACATTGTCCGATCCCGTCTTGCCGCCGGCCCAGATGGCCTCGACCCTCGAGCCACTCGCTACCGACCACTCGCCCCGCAATGTCGTACTCGCGCCGGGTTCCATCTCTCCAGTGGAGACCGTCTCACCCACCGTCGAGCCGTCCCCGAGTGACACGGGTCCGATCTTGAGTCGGTAGACCTGCTCCGTCGTGTTCTCGACATCGACGACCAGTTGGAAGGTCCATTCCGTCTCGCCAGTTGCTTCGAGCGACATCCGGCTGATCGTATCCCCGGCATCCGTTTCCGGAAGTAGATCTTCGCCGACATCGACGCCTTCACCGTCGGGCATCTCGCCCCCCGACCCCTCGCCGAACAGCCCGGCGGAGAACAACCGGGAGAACGTCACCGCTTCGATGGCAACAGGGACCCCGATCGCCACGGCGATCAAGGCGCGGATGAAGTTTCGACGTTCCATCGTGGGGTCAGAGCCCCGACGTTATCGGTGGCATTCCGGGCTCGAATATCCCATCCGCGAGCATGTCGAAGAGCGGCGGGCCGTAAGCGATCGCGACCAGCACCACGGCGATCGTGAACCAGAGCCGGAGATTGTCAAGCACCAGCGGTCCATCTTCTGGGCCGGAGAGAGCCGCCGGTAACGCCCCCGAGACGCGGATGGGTCCAAGGTCCGGCCGCACCAGGAAGGTTCCGAACATGACGGTGATGAAGAGGAGGATTGACACGGTCAACAGGGTGCCGCCGATGGCGATTTGGAGCTGAATCTCCTGGTAGCTGCCGACGATGGTCTCGAATGCCACCCCGTTTATCGCATTCCACTCCGGCTCGGCGGTCCGGCGCGGGACCCCCGCGAGCCCCGAGCGGTGCATGGCGTTCGACATCAGGGTCATCCCCAGGAACCAGAGGTAGGGCTGGATGATTGCGAATCCTTTGAGCTGGAGCCGCTTCCCGGTGATCTGTGGGACCAGCCAGTAGGAGACGCCCATGAACGTAAGCGCCGCCGCCGTCCCAACGGTGAGATGGAAGTGCCCGGGCACCCACTGCGTGTTGTGGATGAGGTAGTTGAGGTTCATCCCGGCGTTGACCATACCCGAGAACCCGCCGGCAGCGAACATCAGCGCGGCAAGGGTGATCCCGACGAACGCCGGTTCGTCCCATGGCAGTGCCCGCAGCCAGCCAAAGACGCCTTTCCCACCCCGCTGGCGGGCCCCGTGCTCCATGCTGGCCACTATGGTGAAGGCCGTGAGCAAGGAAGGCAACAGCAGGAACATCGTGTTCGTCATCGCGATGAACTTGAAGCCCTCCGCGATGCCGGGGTCGACGTACTGGTGGTGAAAGCCCACCGGCGTCGACAGCAGGAGGAAGAGGATGAAGACCACGCGGCCGAGCGGGTCGCTGAGGAGTCGCCCGCCAGAGAGCTTCGGGAGGACGGTATACCACACGAAGAGCGCCGGCATCAGCCAGAAGTACACCACCGGGTGCCCGAAGAACCAGAACAACGTCCTGGTGAGCAGCGGGTCCACCGCCGGGATGAGGCCGAGCGACCAGGGGATGAGGAACACCACGACCTCGACCGCGACGCCCATAGTCGCGATGTACCACATCAGCATCGTCACCAGAACCATGAACGTCTGGAGCGGGATCCGCTCGTCGCGGTTGGACCGTCGCCACTGGAAGAAGTTCCGGAACCAGTCGGCTCCGGCCAACCACGACCCGATGATGAGCAGTGCGGCCCCGATATAGAACAGTGGGTGGGCCTTCATCGGCGCGTAGAACGTGAACAGCACGTCGGCGTTGAGATCCGCGGGCCCGATGGGGACCAACCCGGCCAGGATGGGGATTGCGGTCAGCACGGTCCCGAGGAGCATGACCCCGAACCACGTCACGGAGAAGAGCTGGCTCGGCGCCCGCCGATCAAGACTGCGGGTGACCCCCCAGTGGAACAGCCCCACGATGAAGAACGTCGTGAAGACCAACACCAGGAGCACACCGTGAGCCGTCAGGATCGTATAATAATCCGAAGAGGAGATGAGACCGCGGTAGATATCCGTCCGGTGCAGGGCCTGGACCAGCCCGAACAGCCCACCGACGAGCAACGCGGAAAAGGCGACGATGAAGTTCCATCTGACGATCCGTGCCTCATCGGGGAATCGGTCGATGAAGGTGGACTCGGTGGACATCTTATGGCCCCTCGTATTGTGATTTGGGCACGACCACGATCTTGCCCTCCATGGAGTGGTGGCCGCTGCCGCAGTATTCGTTGCAGACGATGCCATACTCCCCCGGTTCCTCGAACTCGACGGTGACCTGGGCGACCTGGCCCGGGATGACCATGACGTTGAGATTGGTCCCGGCGACCCCGAAGCCGTGCATCACGTCGTCACTCGTGATGTAGAAGGTGACGGTACTCCCCGCCGGAACACGGATCGGTTCGGTGGTTCCCGGCCGGAAGAGGAACTGCTGTGAGAGGACGTAGACCTCGTATTCGTCCTCGCCGACCTGTCGCACACCTGGGTCTTCGAACTCGGTTCCCTCGAGATTGTTCGGATCGATCGTCCCCCCGTCGTCGGCCACCATCTCGACCCCAGCCCCGACCGCGCCATACGCAATCGTCCCGATGAAGGTGACGATCAGGACCAGGGCCAACGCGAACCAGACTTTCTCGTATCGGTGTATCTCCATCTGGTGGCCTCCGTTATCCCACCACGGTTACCTCTCTACCGAGGAATTCGACGAAGTACGTGAACGCCCACAGCACGACGAGTATCACGAAGTAGATCGCGATGAGTGCCGCTGTCCCGATGGGCGTGAACTCCTCGTAGGGTATCTCTCGTTCGATATCTTCGTTCTGTTCAGCCCCGCTCATGTGTCAGTTGCCACCACCCGCGGCCGCATCTCGCTGGGCCGTCATTGTGCCGAAGATATGTGGGGTGGGGGTTAAAATTTTCGAGCAGGGCAACCAGGCGTGGCAAAATATAGAGGGTCGTTGGGGACCAGGACCGGTTCGCTGCCCGGAGGATTTTTGTACCCAATCCCCGGTACCTCGCAACATGGAATTCCACCCCACGTACATCCCGCTGGTCGGGGCGCTCGCGTTGGTCCCGATCGTGGTGTACCTGCTCGCCAAGCCCGAACTCGGCGCGATGCTCTCGGTCGTGAGCACCGGGCTCATCGTCCTGATTTTGCTATTCATGCTTCGGCCCGAGCGAGAGGACCGCGGGAAAGTGTTCGGCACGCCGCCGTGAGAGCGGTAAGGGTGTCGTACCCGTTGACAGACCCGTACCAAGTGATAGCGAAGGCGAGGACCGTAACAGGCACCGGGGACCCGAGACTGGCAACGGGAGACACGAACGTACCGGAGCCAGAAAGGCGATAGACACGCGGAATGTAACTGATGACCAGCTGTACCCTCTGTGACCTCCCGACACCCGACCCGCCAATCACGGATTCGGCGGTGACTGGCGAGTTCTGCTGTCGCGGCTGTCTCGAGGTGGCCCGAACGCTGGACGCGGACTCAACCGAGGACGTCGAGGATGTCGAGGACGCCGCCGCAGCCCTCGGCACCGTCCCGGAGCCGGGTGATACCGGCCAGGACGGCGACCAACGCTATCTCCAGGTCGACGGGATGCACTGTGCCACCTGCGAGGCGTTCCTGGAATCCGAAGCCGCCGGCGTCGATGGCGTCCAGACCGCCGAGGCAAGTTACCCCTCCGGGATGATGCGGGTCCAGTACGACCCGGAAACGGTCGATCCGGACGACCTTCCGGGGTTCGTCGACGGCCTGGGATACGAGGCCGAGCACGTCGACCCCGACAGCGAACCAGCGGACCGCACCGGCCAGACGGTCGGACGCCTCCTCGTCGGCGGGTTCTTCGGGATGATGACGATGCTGTGGTACATCCTTTTCCTCTATCCGTGGTACCTGGGGTTCCCCGACGAGGCCCTGCTTGTCTCCCTCTCGGGGCCGGCGGGCACCTATCTCCTGGCAAACGTGTGGGTGATGGCGACCATCGTCCTCTTCTACACCGGCTGGCCCATCCTCCGCGGCGCGTACGTGAGTCTCAAAGCCGGCCATCCGAACATGGACCTGCTCGTCGGCCTCGCGGCGACCACGGCCTACGTGTTCTCGGTCAGCAGCTTCCTGCTGGGGACCCGGGAGCTGTACTTCGACATCGTTGTCGTCATCGTGGTCGTCGTCATGATCGGGAACTACTACGAGACTCGAGTGAAAGAGCGGACCACGGACCAGGTCTCCGAACTCACCCAGGAGCGAGTCGAACAGGCCAGACGACGCACTGGCGAGGGGACCGAAACGGTGTCAGTCGAGGCCGTCAGGCCGGGAGACGAACTCGTGGTGAAAGCCGGCGAACGCGTTCCGGTCGACGGGACCATCGTCGAGGGATCGGGGGCGGTCGACGAGTCACTCGTGACCGGCGAATCCATGCCCGAGCGGAAGGAGACCGGGGAGGCGGTTATCGGTGGAGCCGAGGTGGTAACCGGGGGCATCGTGGTCGGCGTCGGCAGCGAGGTGGAAAGTACGCTCGACCGGTTGACCGACACGCTCTGGGAGATACAGAGTTCGAGTCCGGGCGCCCAGCGACTCGCGGACCGGATCGCCGCCGTATTCGTCCCATTAGTCATCGTGCTGGCTCTCCTCACCGGTGTTGTCCATCTCGGCCTGGGTGCGAGTTCGACGGGCGCGTTACTCACGGGCCTGACAGTGCTCGTGGTCTCGTGTCCGTGTGCACTCGGTCTGGCCACCCCCCTGGCGATCGCGGCCGGACTCCAGGAATCGCTCGACCGGGGCATCGTGATCACGAACGCGAGTGCCTTCGAGAAGGCGACCGAAACCGACGTGGTTGCCTTCGATAAGACCGGCACCCTCACGACCGGACGGATGAGCCTGGTGGACACGGTTGGGACCGACGGCTGTCTGTCCAGGGCCGCGGCGGTCGAACAGTTCGCCGACCACCCGATGGCCAGCGCAATCACCGATGCAGGCGATCACGCTAGCCACGAGGTCACCGAGTTCGAGACCTTTCCCGGAGCGGGAGTGGGTGCCCGGGTCGACGGCGAAGAAGTGATCGTCGGTCGCCACGCCCTCTTCGAGACCCGTGGGTGGTCGATCCCCGTCCCGTATGAGGACCGATACGAGAGCGCGAGAGCGGACGGACAACTCCCGGCGCTGGTCGGCTGGGGCGGAGCCGTCGAGGGGGTGCTGGTGGTCGGCGACGATCCACGGCCGGAGTGGGAACCGGTGGTGTCGGATCTCGCTGGCTCGGGCCGCGATGTCGTGGTCATCACCGGGGACGAGCAACGGGCCGCCGAACGGTTCCGGACCCACCCAAATGTCGAGCACGTCTTCGCCGGCGTCCCCCCAGAAGCCAAAGCCGAGGTCGTCGATCGACTCCGCACCAACGGTCAATCGGTGGCGATGGTGGGGGACGGGAGCAACGACGCCCCGGCACTGGCGACCGCCGATCTGGGGATCTCGCTCGAACGGGGAACCCGGCTGGCCGCGGATGCTGCCGACGCGGTCTCAATCACCGACGACCTCGCATCCGTGCCGACGGTTTTCGATTTGACGCGGGCAGCCCGTCGCCGGATCCGGCAGAATCTGGGATGGGCCTTCGCCTACAATCTCGTGGCACTCCCCCTGGCGGCATTCGGCCTGATCAACCCGCTTCTGGCGGCGGCCGCGATGGCCCTGAGCAGTCTCCTGGTCGTGCTCAATTCGTCTCGAGGCCTGCTGCCGGACGGCTGAGGACCCGGTTGATCACTGTTTTGAGGTGCTGCGGTTGAGGACACGGACGAGCTGGCGGAGGCCACTGACGACGGTCGGGAATTAGCTGGTGCAGGCCACTGACGACGACCGGGAATGAGATGTTGAAGCGGATTGACGATTTCTTCCGTGGGGACCCGGGGTGAATCTATGGTATCGATTCTGTCAAATCGGGACCGAGCGGCGAGTGTATTTCCACGGACCGACCCTCAGACATCGTCCACATTATGCCCAAGGAATAATGGGGTCAAATGGCTGGCACGAAAACTTATTTACTACCGACCTTCAAAGGGTCGGTAGATGATAGCGCCTGTGCTAATCGGTACCTTGGGGGAGGTGGCACCCATAATATATAGGTCAACCCTGGCCAGCCTGGCGTCATGGCAAGCGGCCGCCGTGGCGTTCGGATTCGTGTTCTTCATCATGCTGGTCGGGTTCGTCTTGGAGCGATTGGGGGTGGGTCTCCATGAATGAGATCGTCTCCGAGGCCGAGCCATCGACATCCGGGAAGCACGTCTTCGTCTTCATCGCGGCGAGCCTGGGTCTGCTGGTGCTCGGGTTGGCGTTCGCGTACGGGGTCCTCTTCGGGTTCGTCTCGGACCCGGCTACCAACCAGATGTACCTCGGCGTGGTGCTGGGAGTCGGGTTCGCGATGTTGGCCATCATCGTCTACCTGTACTTCCGGATGACTGCTCCACACCGAATCGTTCTCGAATACGACGAAGACCTATGGTAAGAACATGAGCGAGGACACATCCTCGGATGAACCGAAGGAGGTACTGCCAGTGCGACGGCGGGTCCTGCAAGCATTCGGCGGCCTCGGGATCGTGAGTTTCGTCGGCGCCCTTCTGACGCCGATCACTGACCTCGATATCGCCGCGACGGAGGGTGGTTCTATCGAGTTACCTGGTCAGTCCCTCGTCCTGGCCAAGGAATATACGCCACCCGGCGGGTCGGAGACGTACGAATCTGGCGACCCGGTGACGGCCGATATGTTCGGTGAGCCGCCCACGTCAACCCTCACGTACCCAGCAAACCTGATGGGACAGGATGATTACCTGATCCGGCTCTCGCGCCTCGAGGAGGACCGCATCGAAGAGCCGACTCGTCTCGATTGGGTCGATCAGGGGTTCGTGGCCTACAGCGCCATCTGTACCCACCTCGGCTGTACCGTTGGCTGGGAAGATTCCAACGACCAGCCGCCGAACGTCCCCGACGACCAGAAGGAAGGCGCGAGTGCGCTGTGTCCGTGTCACCTCAGCGCGTTCGACGTCTACCGGGGCGCGACTGTCTTCGGGGGGCCGGCCTCGAAACCGGTCCCGCAGATCGGCGTCGGGGTGAACGACGAGGGAGAAGTCGAACTGAGGAGCGAGTTCGAAGGCGAGATCGGAGGTGAGTGAGATGGCTGAGGACGACTCCCGGTTGAACCTCGATCGGCTGTTCGATCAGGTCAAGGACAAGGCCTTCCCGCTTCACGGGACCTTCTTCCTTGGCGAACTCGCGCTCTTTGCCTTCATCACCCTGATTCTCACCGGCACGTTCCTCGGGTTGTTCTACGAACCCAGCGTGAGACTCGTCGAACTCGCGGGCGAGCAGGTCCCGGCGGCGTATGCGAGCGTGGTAAATATCAACGCGCTCTCGGTCGGCTTGCTGTTCAGGCGGATCCACCACTGGAGCGCGCATATCATGCTCGCGGCGATCGTCGTCCACATGGGCCGGGTGTACTTCACTGGCGCGTACAAGAAACCCCGGGACATCAACTGGCTCATCGGCGCCATCCTCCTCCAGGTGACCATCCTCGCCGCCTTCGTTGGCTATCTCCTGCCGTTCGACGAGTTCGCGGTGACCGCCACGAGCATCGGCTACGAGGTCTTCAATTCCATCCCGTGGATCGGCGGTTCCATCGCGAGTCTGGCCTTCGCCGGGCCGTTCCCGAACCCGAATCTGGTCCCCCGGTTCTTCACGGCCCACGTCTTCCTGATCCCGCTGTTACTCCTCGGATTGATCGGGGTCCACCTGGTCATCCTGATGAAGTTGAAACATACCCAGGATCCCAACGTGACGGCGACGTTACGTCAACGGGCCGGCGACATCAAGGAGAAGGGGTTGGTCGGGGCCCCGATGTGGCCCGAGCAGGCGGTCTTGAGCCTCACTGTGTTCCTCTCATTCCTCGCGGGCGTGACCGTTCTCTCGGCGTTCGTCCCGATCCACCCGGTGGAGGCATACGGTCCACCGGTCCCGGGCACCGAGGAATTGCGTCCCGACTGGTACCTGCTCTGGATCTATGGCATCCTGAAGATGATCCCGCCACTGGACATCACGATACTGGGCGGCACGATCACCGCAGAATTCATCGGTGGTATCGTGGTGCCAGGTGCGGTCTTCGGGGCCATCATGGGCGTTCCGTTCATCGACCACCAGATAACCGGGGCGAAGACGGAGGGCGACCCGGCCTACGCCGAACTCGAGTACCCGAGCGAGCGTCCGGGACGGACCGCGATCGGCATCGGCGCCATCGCGTTCTTCCTCCTGTCGGGTGTCGCCGGTTACATGGAACAGATCGGTATCGACCCGTTGACGATGGCCGGGCTCACGCTCGTGGTTCCGGTCATCGTCGGCGCGATAAGTTACGTCCTCTTCCGTAATCGCGGCCAGTCGGAGGCCTGACACGACAGGATGGGGGGACATATCGACAGCACGATCAGCCGGCTCGCAGCGGGAGCAAAACGGGTTTTCGGCCCACTCGAGGCCCATACGACCAGACTTCTCGCCGCCTCCGCGATCGGCGTCTACCTGCTGGTCGTGGTCGGGGCGACGACCTCCCTTCTGGAGGCCGGTTCGGCCTGTACGGCCTGGCCCAGCTGTAATGGTGGGCTCTTGCCGAGCGCCGATCCGATGGCGGTGGTGGCCTGGGGGCACCGTGGCGTGGGCCTCCTTGTCGGGCTTCTCCTGATCGTCACGGTCGGGGCCACCTGGGTACACGCCGAACGTCGGATCCGGACCGTCGTAACATTCGCTGCGGCTCTATATCCGGTCCAGACGCTTCTCGGGGCCTCACTCGCTCTCAACGGCGTTTCGGAGGTCATCACGCTGGTCCACCTCACCGTGGCCATCTCGATCTTCACTGGCATCCTCGTCGGGTTGCTCTGGCGACTCGAGTCCGAGACTGTCGATCCACGGATGACGCCGACACCGCAGCGGGAGACCCCGGCATCGAGCGGCCACACAGAGAGCAGCCAACCGGGGAGGCAAGGGCCAACGGTTCCAGCCGCAAGCCCCGATGAAGAACCCGCGCTGGCCACTGAGGAGTTCGGTCCCACCGATACAACCAGCCGCTTTGTTCCCGTCCAGACGGACAGCCCCGCCGACGTCGCGTTCCCCGAACGCGTGCGGGCCTACATCACACTCACGAAGCCCCGTCTCTGGTGGTTGCTGGCCCTCGTCGCTGTGGCCGCTATGGCACTTGCCGCCGGTCCGGCCCTCGAAGTTGGCACGGTCGTCGCGACGGTCGCTGGTGGCGTCCTCGCCATCGGGGCGAGTGGAACCTATAATAACCTCCTCGAACGGGACCGGGACCGGCAGATGGAGCGGACCGCCGACCGGCCCCTCCTCGACGGCACGATCCAGCCGTGGCAGGCCCTGGTCTTCGGTATCGCATTGACCGTGGCCTCGATGGCCGTCTTCGTGGTCTTCGTGAACGTCCTCGCGGCCGCCCTGGGCTTCCTCGCCATCCTGTTCTACAGCGTGGTGTACACGCTCATCCTCAAGCCCAACACCGACCAGAACATCGTGATCGGGGGAGCCGTGGGGGCATTCCCGGCGCTCATCGGCTGGGCCGCCGTGACGAACACGGTCGGTGTGCCAGCAATCGTGCTGGGCGCGATCGTCTTCCTCTGGACGCCCGCGCACTTCTACAATCTCGCGCTGGCCTACAAGTCGGATTACGCCCGGGCCTCCTTCCCGATGCTTCCGATCTCCCGGGGCGATGCGCTGACACGCCGGCACATCCTGTTGTACCTGGGGGCCACGATGGCTGCCTCGGTCACGCTCGGAACGATAGAAGGCCTGGGCTGGATCTATGCCACAGTGGTCGTCGTGCTCGGGGCTGTATTCCTGTGGGCGGTGGTGCGGCTGTTCCACGAGCGGACCGAACAAGCCGCCTTCCGAACCTTCCACGCCGCCAACGCGTACCTGGGACTCGTCCTGGTGGCGATCGTGGTGGATGCGATCGTGCTCACATGACGGCCACATCCGCAACCAGCCGGGACGACACGCTCGCGATCCGGCCCGCACTCCTCGGACTCGGTATCGTCGTCGCCGAGGTACTTCTCGTGACCGGTTACCTGAGTCTGAGTTCGACGACCGTCACGCAACCGCGATACGTGATATACCCGTTCATCTGGATCAACGTGGGACTCTGGGCCGTGTATGCAGGGGCTCCGAGGGTGGGGAACGAACGCCATCGGCTGGTCGGGGTCGCGGTCGCGGGCGCGTATTATCTAGTGTTGCTCGCGGTTGCCGGAAACGTCGTGTTCGGAGCCTTCGTCGAACCGTACCTCAGCATCATCTGGGCGACCCCGGGCTGGGGGCCGGTCCTCAACGGGAGTCTGCCTGGGATCGAGATCCACCTCGTGCCGTACGAGGTGATCGGCTACGCGGGACTCTCCTATCTGTTCTATGCGAACGTTCTGGAGATCTCGCGGGGTCTGCTCTCGGGGGTCCTCGGGATCGTGACCTGCGTGAGTTGCACGATGCCGTTCTGGGGCCCGGTATTTGGACTCCTCGGCGGTTCGGCCATGGGACTGACCGGATTGGCAACGACCTACGCCTATGACATCGGGACCGTGATCTTCCTGCTGACGATAGGCTTGCTCTATTACTTCCAGTCGAGACCAGACCCTGATGTTTCGACGGCTGAGCTTGCCTGAGTATAGATTGCGTGTCCACAATCGATCGCCGACCGATCCTGAAAACCGGTCGATCAATCGACCGAATCACCGACCATTCAACCCACGCGCCATCTATCCCAGTGTAACCCACTTCGCACCCATCCTGGTTTGCGCAAATCCGAACG
>CAZQNH010000057.1:0-12981 GCA_964594685.1 uncultured Halobacteriales archaeon | reverse complement strand
ACCGGGGACAGCGCGATCTTCAGTCGCGTGCTCTCCCAGTCTGAGCTAAGGCGGCCCAGGCGAGAGGAAGCCCACGACGGAGAAAAGGATTTCGAATGCCCAGGCTGGGCGGGGAACGACACCTTCGTTAACACCGTAGCGAAAGTGATAACCTCGTTCATGCCCTATCTATGAACGCCTCGCCGGAGGTGCTCCCCAAATATCCGGTCGGAATGGCCATCACACCGTTCCCCCGAAACACCCGCCGATCGGCGGCGGTTCGCTGCCGGTGTCTGTACGCCTGTCATGGTCCGAACCACCCCACGACTGGTTGTCCTGAGCCGGTAACCGCCCGCGCCCAAACTATCACCCCACACCAGGGCGCGGGGTGTTTCACCCGTGCCGCTTTTCTCCTGAGGACCACACGAGACGGGGCTCCGTTCCGCGGAGACCTT
Organism: uncultured Halobacteriales archaeon; assembly: GCA_964594685.1. Classification (GTDB taxonomy): domain Archaea; phylum Halobacteriota; class Halobacteria; order Halobacteriales; family Halobacteriaceae; genus Halodesulfurarchaeum. The sequence goes on along the minus strand of CAZQNH010000057.1, from coordinate 12,547 downwards.
CCGTTCAGCCTTGGCCAGAACCCTGCCGATTTGCAGCCTTCTTACAGGAAGGTATACTGGGCGAGCGCCTCGCTGTATGGGGTTTCCGTTTCTCGTGGCAACACCATCGACCCATATTCCGTAGGTGTGCATCCGGGACCATCCGACTCAAGTTACCAGCCCGACATGGCCCGGTATGGACCCGGGGAAGGTCGATCACGCGTTCTTCGAGGAGCACATCCGGGACCGCCTCGGGGCGGCCCGCTCCGATGTCAGGCTGGGACCGACCTATGGGGCGGACTTCGGAGTGATAGCCATCGCCGACCACGTCCTCGCACTGGCGACGGACCCGCTCTTCGTTCTGCGCGATCTCGGGCTCGAACGGGCGGCCTGGTTCGCCTTCCACATCGTCCTGAGCGACGTTGCCCTCTCGGGGCTCCCGCCGACACACCTGAGCATCGATCTCAACCTGCCGCCGGGTACCGACCCCGAAACCTTCGAGACCATCTGGTCGGTCTTCGACCGAGAGGCCCGCGATTTGGGCGTCTCCATCGTGACCGGTCACACGGGTGCGTATGCGGGAACTGCCTTCCCCACCATCGGTGGCGCCACGGGCATGGCCGTCGGAGACCCGGAATCCCTGGTTCTCCCCACTGGCGCCGAGCCGGGTGACAGCCTCCTTATCACGAAAGGGCCCGCCATCGAGACGACTGGGGTGCTCGGGGTGGTCTTCGGGGAATATCTCGACCGTCCACGGGCGGTCATCGAAGCGGCAAAAGCCCGGTTCCGAGATGCGACTCCGATCGAGGACGCTCTCGTGGCCGCGGCCGCTGGCCCGGTGACGGCGATGCACGATGCGACTGAGGGCGGCGTGTTGAACGGCCTCCACGAACTTGCCACCGCGAGTGACGTCGGACTCGCCGTCGAATCCGATCGGATACCAGTTCTCGATGGGGTAATGGAGATCTGTGAGGCATTCGACATCGACCCGATGCGGGCCTCCAGCGAGGGGACAGTCCTGCTGACCGTCGAAGCGGGCGGCGAAGCGGCGGTGCTCGAAGCCTTCGAATCGGCGGGGATCCCGGCGGCTGTCGTCGGCAGCGTGGAGGACGGAGCGGGGCTCCGGGTCGACGGCGAGGAGACAGCGGTCCCTGAGACGGATCCGTTCTGGGGGGCCTACCGCCGGGCCGCCGAGCGGTTCCGACCGGGATAGCACAGGGGTTTTACTCCCCCACTGTGTGCCCTGCTGTATGCAGCTGCGGCCCGACCGCGCCGGGAGGTGGGACCCGTGAGTGGCATCGTCGAGGAGTACCTGTCCCTCAAGGCGGAGACGGACGCGGACCTCCTCGCGATGCAGGTGGGCGATTTCTACGAGTTCTTCGACGAGGACGCCCGCGAGGTGGCCGACGAACTCGACCTCAAGGTCTCCGAAAAGTCGAGTCACGGCTCGAGCTACCCCATGGCCGGTGTCCCGGTCGGCGAACTCACACCCTATCTCAAGAACCTGGTCGAGCGAGGGTATCGCGTGGCGGTGGCCGACCAGCACGAGGTCGACGGCGACCACGAACGGGATATCACGCGGGTCGTCACTCCCGGGACCCTCCTCGAGACCACCGATGCGTCGGCCCAGTATCTCGCGACGGTGGTCCGGGGCGACGGGGAGACGTTCGGGCTCGCATTCGTCGACGTCACCACCGGTCGTTTCCACGTCACCCAGGTGGGCTCGCTCGAAGACGCGATCACGGAGGTCTACCGGTTCGATCCGGCGGAGGTGCTCCCGGGCCCAGCCCTGCGATCGGGTGCGGCCTTCGACGCCTTCCGGAACCGGACCGACGCGACGATCACCCACCACGACGAGGAGGCATTCGCGCCGGGGGCCGCCACCCACCTCCTCCGCGAGCAGTTCGGCGAAGAGGCACTTCACAGCCTCGGGATCGAACCAGGGAGTCCGGCGGTACAGGCGGCGGGGGCCGCACTCGCCTACGTCACCGAGACGGGTCTCGGCGTCGCGGGGTCGTTCACCCGCCTCCAGCCGTACCGCGCGGACGACCACGTCGAACTCGACGTGACCACCCAGCGCAATCTCGAACTGACCGAGACCATGCAGGGCGGGCGGGACGGGTCGCTGCTCGAAACCATCGACCACAGTGTGACCGCCGGCGGCCGACGGCTGCTCCAAGAATGGCTCCAGCGTCCCCGCCAGTCCCGCCCGGAAATCGAACGCCGGCTCGATGGCGTCGAAGCCCTCGCAAAAAGCGCCCTCGCCCGGGATGCGATTCGGGAGACACTAACGAACGCCTACGACCTGGAGCGGCTCGCTGGCCGGGTAGCCCACGGAACCGCAGACGCCGGAGACCTCCTCCGAGTGAAAGAGACCCTGGCGCTGCTTCCGGACGTGGCCGCGACCGTCTCCGACACCCCGGGTCTCTCCGAATCACCGGTTGCCGAGTTGGTCCAGGCGCCCAATCGTGACCGGGTGGTCGAGCTTTCCGGCGAACTCGAGGAAGCCTTACGAGAGGATCCACCGAAGACCCTGACACAAGGAGGGCTCTTCAAGCGGGGGTACGACGACCGCCTGGACGAACTCATCGATGGCTACGAGGAAGCAACCGAATGGATCGACGGACTCGCGGACCGGGAGAAACAGCGACTGGGGATCACCCATCTCCAGACCGGCCGGAACCAGACCGACGGGTACTACCTCCAGGTCGGGCGTTCGGAGACTGACGCCGTCCCCGAGGAGTACCGGGAGGTCAAGGCGCTGAAGAATTCCAAGCGGTACACCACCGATGAACTCGAGGAACGCGAAAGACGGATCCTCCGGCTCGAAGCCGAACGGGAGGACCTCGAACGCCGGCTCTTCGAGCAGTTGCGTGACCGGGTCGCCGCCCAGACGGACCGGTTGCGAGAGACCGGTGCCGCATTCGCGGAACTCGACGTTTTGGCCAGTCTGGCCACCCACGCCGTGGAGAACGATTGGACCCGCCCCACGGTGGTCGAGGAGGACGTCCTCGACGTCGAGGCTGGCCGGCACCCGGTCGTCGAACAGACCACCGAGTTCGTCCCCAACGATGCGACACTGGCGGACGGTAGACGCTTCTTGCTGGTGACCGGACCGAACATGTCCGGGAAATCGACGTACCTGCGCCAGACGGCTCTCGTGGTCTTGCTGGCACAGATGGGAAGCTACGTCCCGGCGCGGTCGGCGGAGATCGGCCTGATGGACGGTATCTACACCCGGGTCGGGGCCCTCGATGAACTCGCCCAGGGGCGGTCGACGTTCATGGTGGAGATGCAGGAATTATCGAACATCCTTCACTCGGCGAGCGAGGACTCCCTCGTGATCCTCGACGAGGTGGGTCGCGGGACCGCAACATACGACGGGATATCCATCGCCTGGGCGGCGACGGAATATCTCCACAACGAGGTGCGCGCGAAGACCCTCTTCGCGACCCACTATCACGAGTTGACCGCCCTCGCAGATTACCTGGCGGACGTGGCGAACGTCCACGTGGCGGCGGCGGAGCGGGACGGCGATGTGAGATTCCTGCGGACGGTCCGCGAGGGACCAACCGATCGGAGCTACGGGATCCACGTGGCTGATCTCGCTGGCGTGCCGGCTCCGGTCGTCAGCCGGGCGGAGGAGGTCCTCGGGAAGCTCCGCGCGGAGAAGGCCATCGAGGCCAGGGGCGGAGGCGCCAGTGGGGAGCCCGTCCAGGCGGTATTCGACCTGGGGAGCGGCCAGTTCAAAGGCGACGGTTCGGACCCCGAGCCGAGCGGGCAGGACCCTGACGTCGAGGCGGTACTCGAGGACCTCTCCACCGTTCCGCTCGAAGAGATGACGCCCGTCGAGGTACTCTCCCGGGTGCGGTCCTGGCAGGAGCGATTGGAATGACCGACATCCAGAGTCTCGATCAGGCGACGATCTCGAAGATTGCTGCCGGGGAGGTCGTCGAGCGACCAGCCTCGGTCGCGAAGGAGCTGGTCGAGAACAGCCTTGACGCCGACGCCTCCCGGATCGAGGTGGCGGTGTCGGCCGGTGGGACGGAGGAGATTCGGGTCGCCGACGACGGGACCGGGATGACTGAGTCGGCGGTCAAGAAGGCGGTCCACCAACACACGACGAGCAAGATCGGGTCGATCGAGGACCTCGAAACCGGGCTCGAAACCCTGGGATTCCGGGGGGAAGCGCTCTACACTATCGGCGCAGTCTCGAAGATGACGATCACCACAAGGCCGATGGAGGGAGCAGACCTGGGCACGGAACTCCGTGTGGTGGGTGGGGAGGTGGTCGACGTCGCGCCAGCCGGTCGGGCCCCGGGGACCACTGTCGAGGTCACGGACCTCTTCTTCAACACGCCTGCCCGGCGAAAATACCTCAAAAATGAGGCCACGGAGTTCGCCCGTCTGAATCGCGTCGTGACCAGGTACGCCCTCGCGAATCCCGCCGTCGCGGTCTCGCTTTCCCATAACGGTAACACGGTCTTCGGGACCAACGGGCAGGGCATTCTCCGGGAGACGATCCACTCGGTATACGGCCGCGAGGTCGCAGAGAGCATGATCGAGGTCGAAGCCACACCGGCCGAGGGGGTGACCGGGGTTTCGGGCTACGTCAGTGAGCCCGAGACCACCCGATCTGGCAGCCACTACGTCTCGACCTACGTGAACGGTCGGTATGTAAGGGAGGGGCTCCTCCGGGAGGCGGTCCTCGAGGCCTATGGGAACCAGCTCGCGCCGGACCGGTATCCCTTCGTGGTCCTGTTCCTCGAAGTCCCGCCCGAGACCGTCGACGTCAACGTGCATCCCCGCAAGATGGAGGTCCGGTTCGACGAGGACGAGACGGTCCGGGAAGCCGTCGCGGAGGCGATCAGGGAGGCGTTGCTCGACCATGGATTGGTCCGATCGGGAGCCCCCCGCGGCCGATCTGCACCCGAGGAGACCGAGATCGCTCCCGAACGACGGAGCGAAGTCGAAGGACAGGCAGAAGGCAAACGACAGGCAGACGGCGAGCAACAGACCGAAGCGGACCGAAACATCGGAGACGAAGAAGCGGCGGGCCAGCCAGCAGATACAACAGTTGAAACCCAACAGAAACGGCGAGAGGCTCCCTCCGAGGAGGGCTGGGACGAAGATGGGGGCCACCTCGAGGGTAATGAGCCCGGCTCACCCGAACCCGAGGACCCCGAGCGCTCGGACTCCCACGAGGACGAGCCACGAGAGCAACAGCAGGAGGACTCAGCTGCTGGACTATCCAGTATAGGGAGCAGTGATAGTAGTCTGGGGAGGTTCTGGGAGGACGAGGCAGACAAATTCGAGGAGGGGAGCCAGGCGGACCTGACAACCGGCGAACCAGCTGGGGACCTGGAACGTGATACCCTCCCCCCGCTAAGCGTACTCGGACAGGTCCAGGACACCTATATCGTCGCCGAATCGCCGGATGGGATCGTACTGATAGACCAGCACGCTGCCGACGAGCGCATCCAGTACGAACGACTCGCCGCCGAACTGGCGGACCGGACCGATTCCCAGCGCCTGGTCCACCCCGTGGAAGTCGCGGTGACCCCCGAAGAGGCGACGCTCTTCGAGGCTGCCGAGTCCGACCTCGCGGAGCTTGGGTTCGAGGGACGTCTCGAAGGAGAGACGGTGGTCGTCGAAGCCGTTCCGGCCGTCTTCGCCGATACGCTCGCACCCGAACTGATCCGGGACCTCCTCTCGGCGTTTCTCGAGGAATCCCGGAGCGAGGCCGTCGTCGAATCGGCGGCAGACGAGCTTTTGGCCGACATGGCGTGTTATCCCGCGATCACCGGGAATACGTCCTTACGGGAGGGCGATATCCTGGGGCTTCTCGAGGCCCTTGATGCCTGCGAGAATCCATATGCCTGTCCCCACGGTCGACCGGTGATCATCGAGCTGTCGGCCTCGGAGCTCGAGGACCGGTTCGAACGCGACTATCCCGGACACGCGACCCGGCGACGCGAGGAGTAGCCCTGGACAATCGTTAAGGGACGGCTAGTGGTATAGCCGGTATGGCAGACGACGAGGACTCCTCAGGGGAATCGAGCGGGGATCAGTCGAATAATGGGAACACGGCAGCGGGCGAGCCCGAGCCCCTGGGCGTCAAGATGGGAAGCACTCGAACGGTGGTGGCGCGCGAGCGGGACGGGGACCTCCAGACGATCCAGGACCTCACCTGCCTGGTTAGCTATGAAGACGCCATCACCGGCGACGAACACGTCATCTTCGGCGACGAAGCCGCGACGGAATATCCCGAACGGGTGCGGTACATGCTCCGGACCGGCCTCCCGACCGACGAGGAATCCACCGAGATGGCGAAGACGTACCTCGGGGCATTCATCGGCGCGAACGACCTCCCGGAGAACAGCGTCGTGGTCTACGCGCTGCCATCGATCGACAACGAGGCTGGCCTGGCGCGATTCGAGGAGGCCATCGAGGGGACCGCGATCGGGGCCCGTCAGATCCGGAGCTTCCCGGAGACGCTCTGTGGGTCGATACCGGCCCTCGGGGACGGACTCGAGGCCATCGACGAGACCTTCATCGGGGTGAACCTGGGATCGACGAACCTCGAGGTCAGCGGGTTCCGGAACGGGGAGCAGCTCGTCCCGTTCTCCACCGGGAGCGTCACCGGAGCCGATGTCGATCGTCGCATCGAGAACAACATCGAGGAAGAGACCCAGGGCCGGGTCAACATCGACCTCACGACCGCGCGCGAGTATAAGGAGGAACATGCCGATTTCGAGGAGTATGAGGCCTTCTCGGACACTATCCAACAGCCTGGGGGTGGCTCCTACGAGTTCACGATCGAAGAGTCGATCATGGACGCCGTCGATGCGTACGTCGACGAGGTCGTCGAGGAGTTCGCGAACGTGTTCATGCCCGCCTTCGACCAGGACCACATGAAGATCCGCCAGCGGGCGCTGCGGAATCCCATCGTCCTTACCGGTGGCATGGCCTGCATCCCGGGCATCGCCGAGGAGTTCGCCGACCGCGTCTCGGTCGAGCTCGGCATCGACGTCTCAGCCACCACTCCTGACTCCCCTGACACCGCCGCAGCGGCGGGCGCCTATCGGATCGCCGAGCGGATCGTGGAACTGGGATCGTATTAGTGCAGACGAGCCACCGCGTGGTCGTCGGCGATGCACGGTCTCTGAGCCTCGAGACCGAGACAGTCGAGCTGGTGGTGACCTCCCCTCCGTACCCGATGATCGAGATGTGGGACGAGGTCTTCGCCGCACAGGACCCCGAGATCGGCGAGGCGCTTGCGGCAAGCGAGGGCCAGCGGGCCTTCGACCTGATGCACGAACTGCTTCGGGCGGCGTGGGCCGAGATCGAGCGGGTCCTGGTTCCGGGTGGCGTGGCGGCGATCAACGTCGGGGACGCGACCAGAACGGTCGATGAGAGCTTCCGGCTCTATCCCAACCACGCACGGATCGTCGATGCCCTCGAAACCGCGGGACTCGACCCGCTCCCCGACGTCCTCTGGCGAAAGCCGACCAATAGTGCCGCGAAGTTCATGGGCTCTGGGACGCTCCCACCCAACGCATACGTGACCCTCGAACACGAGTTCGTGCTTCTGGCCCGGAAACCGGGGATGCGTTCCCCGGAGCGGAACAGACGACACCGGAGTGCGTACTTCTGGGAGGAGCGAAACGACTGGTTCTCGGACGTCTGGGAGATCCGCGGGGAGCGCCAGGCCGTCGATCCTGGGCCCCGAAAACGCACCGGTGCGTTCCCGTTCGAGATCCCCTATCGGCTAATCCAGATGTACTCCCTCCAGGGAGACACCGTCCTAGACCCGTTCTGGGGGACAGGTACCACCACGCTGGCGGCGATGGCGAGTGCCCGCGATTCGATCGGCATCGAGGTCGACCCCGGTCTTCCGGAGACCTTCGACCCGACAGAGATCGGCATAGAGCGGCTGGGGACAGACCGAAGCCGGGACCGCTTAGAGGCACATGAGGCGTTCGTCGCGGACCGCGAGGAGCGGCCGGGCTACGAAGCCGACCATTACGACACACGAGTCGTGACGAAGACGGAGCGGGCGATCCGGTTGCCCACCATCGAATCGGTCGTCGAGTCCGATGCGGGCTGGCGGGTCGACCACGGGTTCCTCGAGGGATAGCGTCGTTCCCCCCCCCCCGAGTGAGGAATCGACGGCGGCTGAAGGACACTCACATTCGTTAGCGTGGTCCCGCGTTGTCCACATTCGATAGCGTGGTCCGGCGTTATCCACATTCGTGAGCGGGTATCCGGCGACGAGATTTTACAAGGGAAAACGAGGCACTCCGTTCCGTGACCTGACCACCTGCGGCGGTATGTGTTAGCCCCCACCCGACTGCCTCAGGGCGGATAGCCCCTCGCTGGTCGGGCAATGGCGACCCAGGAAAATTGCGCCCCCACAGTCAATCAGTCACTGGCCGGGACTGTACACCCATCGACGTACTCCACGTCGTGGACCGAGTCGATTGTTGGTTCGTCGCCACAGACCGGGCAATCCGGATCGGGCCTGATCGGCACCTCGTCGAAGGTCAAATCCTTGGCGTCATACAACAGCAGTCGGCCGTCCAGAGACTCACCGACGCCCATCAAGCCCTTGATCGTCTCGGTAGCCTGAACGGTCCCGACGGTTCCCGGAAGCACGCCAAGAACGCCCGCTGTGGCACAGTCCGGCGCCTCTTCCTCTGGCGGCGCCTCCGGGAAGAGACACCGATAGCACGGCCCATCCCCATCCGCATCGAAGGTCGTCACCTGGCCCTCGAACCGGTAGATAGCTCCGTGGGAGAACGAAACGCCAGCCAGCGTGCAGGCGTCATTGACCAGATACCTTGTCCGGAAGTTGTCCGAACAATCGACGACGAAATCCCGGTCTGCCACGAAGGACGTGACGTTGTCGGGGCCGAGTTCGACCTCGTGGGTTTGAACCTCGACGTCGGGGTTCAGGTCCTCGACGAACTCCCGGGCGCTTTCGACTTTCGGTCGGCCGATGTCCTCCTCGGTATGGATGATCTGGCGTTGGAGGTTCGACCGTTCGAGGACGTCCGCGTCGATGATATGGAGGGTCCCGACCCCGGCGGCAGTAAGATACGCGATGACCGGCGAGCCCAGCCCGCCGGCGCCAACGACCAGCACGTCGGCGTCCAGGAGCGCCCGCTGTCCCTCGGTCCCCACCCCGTCCATGATGATGTGTCGGGAGTACCGCTGGAGTTGGGTTCGATCCAGGTTCAGATCGCTCATCGTGGGTCGGTTCGAGCCGAGACCTAAAAACAGCCCCGTCATCGGTAGACCACCCGTGTGACCGACCGGTATTATTAGCCACTCCCCGTTCGCGGTGTCGGATCTATCGGCGATTCCGGCGACCGATTCGACGAAATCAATACGATATACTCGTCTTCCACCGGTTTCTGCCAGGACCCGCATCCGATTCCGCCGGTTAACGCCGATACCCGAGGCTCCGGGATGGGGATCCGTTCGTGAATCGAGACAGTGTCGCGACTACAGGGAACGAGTGTTCGGGAAGCGATTCCTGCTGAGAACGTAGCCAGTTAGACCCGCTTGAGGTTCACTGCGCGTGGACCTTTCGGGGCCTGGTCGATGTCGAACTCGACCTCTTGACCCTCTTCGAGGTCCTCGCCACCGACGTCTTCCATGTGGAAGAACACGTCGTCGTCTGCATCGTCAGTCTCGATGAATCCGTAACCCTTCCGCGTATGGAAGAAGTCGACCGTACCTGTTGCCATTACAGCCACTCGTAACCGCGTCGCGGGGATAAGGCTTCTCTGAGACGTGGTACCACGGCGGAGGCCTTATTCGAGTGCGGTCGCGAGACGCGTTACCGCGTGATCGGGCTTCTCCGCCCGAGAGGGCATATCCCCGACCTGCATCGTACACGAGGCCCCGGTCACCACGACGTCATCGCCCGGGCTCTCGTGGATCTGGTCTTCGAGGATCGACATCATCGCCGTGCTCATCGAGTAATGCTCGGCCTCGTACCCGAAGCTCCCGGCCATCCCACAGCATGTCGAATCGAGTTGGTCGACGTCGAATCCCAACCGATCGAGGACGGCGGTTACGTGGTGGTCCCGACCGGTCCCTTTGTGGATACAGTTGCCATGGTAGGTTAGCGAGGTCTCGGGGGCCACATCGAGGTGCTCGTCCAGGGCGAAGGCATCGAGGTATTCGAAGACGCTGTAGGTGTTCGTGGCGACCGTCTCGACGTCGTCGCCCCCCAGCAGATCGCGGTAGTCGTCTTGCAACATCACCGATGCGGACGGTTCGACGCTCACCAGGTCCCACCCCGCTCGTACCTTCGGGGCCAGGGCATCGACATTCGCCTTGGCTGTCTCGCGGGCGTCGTCGATGAGCGCCTTCGAATAGGCCGGCCGGCCGCTGTCCGTGACAGTCTCGGAGACGGCGACGTGGACGTCGGCGGCTTCGAGGACCCTGATCGCGGCCTTCCCCCGTTCGGTGTACATGTAGTTCGTGTACGGGTCGGGAATGAACAGTGCCTCCCGAGTGGCCTCGGCCCGCGGAACCCGGCTCCCACCGCGGTTGTCGAACCACGCCTGGAGTGTTTGGGACTTGATCTCGGGGAGATCACGGTCCGGCGCGATGCCGAGGGCCCCCTGAATCCGACTCGACCCGGGAAGGTCCATCGCCCAATTCGTGAGCGGTGAGAGGGTACTGCCCAGCGATAGGTAGTCCTCGACGTTCGCGAACAGTCGGTCCCGGAATTTCACGCCGTTTCGTTGCTTATACTCGTGGAGCACCTCGGCTTTGAGCTTCGCCATGTCCACGCCCGATGGACAATCCATCTTGCAGCCCTTACACGAGATACAGAGGTCCAAAACCTCGTGGACGAACTCGTCGCTGAGCAGTTCCTCGGGGAGATTACCGTTCATAGCCGACCGGAGCATGTTCGCGCGGCCCCGGGTGCTCGTAATCTCCTCTTCGGCCGCCCGGTAGGTCGGACACATCACGCCACCAGTGGTATCCTGGTACCCGGCGCACCCGGCACACCCGTGACACAGCTCCGTCATGCCCTGGAAGCCGTTCTCGTTGTCCCAGTTGAGTTCGGGCTCGAAAGGCACCTCGAAGTCATAGTTGGGGTCGAAGCGCAGGTTCTCGGTGAGGTCCATCTCCCCCTCCTCGGGCCCGCAGACCTGGCCGGGGTTCAGGAGCCACTTGGGGTCGATGCTCTCCTTCAACGAGCGGAACGATGTCCAGAGCTGCTCGCCGTAGAATTTGCTGTTCCACTGGGTTCTGGCCCGACCGTCACCGTGTTCTCCGGAGACCGACCCGTCGTACTTCATGACGAGGTCGGTGACACGGTCGGCGATCTCGGCCATCTTCTCGAGTTCGGACTCGCTCTTGAGGTCGAGCAACGGTCGGATGTGAAGGACACCCGGACCAGCGTGGGCGTAATAGGTCGCGAAGGTGTCGAGTTCGTCGAGGATGTCCCGAAAAGCCATCACGAACTCCGGCAGGTGTTCGGCCGGGATCGCGGTATCCTCGATGAAGGGCCAGTGACGGTCGTCGCCGGTGTTCGAGAGCAGTATCGGCAGGGCAGCCTTGCGCATCTCCCAGAACTCGGACTGCCGGTCGGCGGAATACGCCTCCAGGGCCGCAAAGGCCGACCTGGGCGCGTCGGTGATCCCGTCGGCACCGTCGCTCGGGGGCGTCTCCGACACACCCTCAGGGACCCTGTCGGCGATGAGGTCGGCGACTTGTTGTTTGGCGGTCTGGTCGCTGTCGGCGTAAAACTCCACCAGGAGCGTCGAGTCGGTCCCATCGGGAAGCAGGTCGACCAGGTGGCCGAACTGGTCACGCTCCACGGCCATCTCGAGGAAGACGTCGTCCATGACCTCGACTGCCGACGGGTCGTGTTCGAGGATGGGGGCCACATCCCGCATGGCGTCGATGACGTCGTCGTAGGCCAGCATCGCGACCGCGGTCGTCTCCGGGATGGGTTCGAGGGAGACTTCCGCTTCGGTGATGACCCCCAAGGTCCCTTCGCTCCCGGCGAACAATCTGGCGACGTTGACCTCGCCACGTTCCTGGGCTTCCTCGACCAATACGTCCAGATTGTACCCCGAGACATTCCGCTTCAGGTCAGGGTACCGCTCCTCGATCTCCTCGCGTTCCTCCTCGAGGATGCGCGCGATCTCGGCGTAGAACCGCGCTTCGAGATCTCCCTCAGGGTCCGCGGCCGCCTCGATGCCGTCGACGGTCATCCAACCGAACTCCGTGACCGTGCCGTCGGCGAGCACCACCTCGAGGGACTCCGTGTACTTATCGGCCTTCTCGTAGATCAGGGAATGCGCGCCGGTCGTGTTGTTCGCGATACACCCCCCGAGGACGCTCTTGTCCCCCCAGGCGGGGTCCGGTGCATATTTCAGCCCCGCCTCTGCCAGGTGATCATTGAGGCCGGCGAGCGTGATCCCGACCTGGGCCCGCGCTGTGTGCGAGTCCGGATCGAAGCCCAAAAAGTCGGTCATATGGGCCTTGAAGTCGAGGACGACGGCTTCGTTCACGGTCTGGCCGGCCAGACTCG
>CAZQNH010000056.1:0-13568 GCA_964594685.1 uncultured Halobacteriales archaeon | reverse complement strand
CGGCGAAGGGCGTTTATTTCTCCATCCTGACGTGGTGAGACCGGGCTTGGCCGGATACGCTCCGAGAACTGGCCCAAGCCCATCGGACCCTCGTGAGCATCGGAAGGCACCCGGCGAACAACAATCCTTATTCGTGACTTGGACTACCATCGGCCATGGACGAGTCCGAAATCCGGGAGCTCCTCGCCTCGATCGACGATCCGGACCTCGGGGATGACATCGTCTCGTTGAACCTCGTGGATTCGCTACGGGTCGATGGGGACGAAGTTGCCGTTGGTCTGGCCCTCGAGGCTGTCGGTTCGTCGACAGAGGCAGGATTAGTCGATTCGGTCCGCGAAACCCTCGAAGCCGAAGGTCTCGAACCGACCGTGTCGGTCGGCTCGAAGTCGGAGCAATCGGACGTCGGCGCGGAGAACCTGGGCCCTGGGGCCGATTCGGCAGCCCCGCTTCCCGGCGTGACGAACGTCATCACCGTCGCTTCGGGCAAAGGCGGCGTCGGGAAGAGTACTATCTCGGTGAACTTGGCCGCCGGCCTCGCCGAATTGGGCGCGGATGTGGCCATCTTCGATTCGGACATGTACGGGCCGAACGTCCCGCGGATGCTGGGCGTGACCGGCCGGCCGGAGGCGACACCCGACGAAACCATCATCCCACCGGAGGCCCACGGGATGAAGGTCATGAGCATCGGCCTGATGATCGGCGACGAAGACCCGGTCATCTGGCGGGGCGCGATGGTCCATAACACACTCACCCAGCTCATCGACGACGTCGAATGGGGAGAACTCGATTACCTTGTCATCGACCTCCCGCCGGGGACAGGGGACACCCAACTCACGCTGCTCCAGTCCATCCCTATCACCGGGTCGGTCATCGTCACGACCCCTCAGGACGTGGCCCTGGAGGACGCCCGTCGAGGGCTCGAGATGTTCGCCAAACACGATACCCCGGTGTTGGGGATCGTGGAGAACATGAGCACCTTCGTCTGTCCGGACTGTGGGGGCGAGCACGACATCTTCGGGAAAGGCGGCGGCGAGGACTTCGCGGCGGAGAACGACATGCCGTTCCTGGGCGCGATCCCGATCGACCCGGCCATCCGGACTGGTGGCGATGAAGGGGCGCCGATCGTGATGGACCGTGAGAGCGAGACGGGCGAGGCCTTCCGGTCGATGGTCCGGGATACCGCAGACATGGTGGGCATCCTCAACCGACGCGAACGGTCACAGTGAGATGACCGACCGCGACCGCAAACCCGATCCGCCTCACAGCGGCGACGGGAACGACTCGACCTTCGGCGACGATGAGAAACGGGAGATCTTGCGTGCCGTGGCTCGGGAGCTGCGGGGCCCGGAGGCGAGCCCCGAGGCCGAGCGCGTCGCGGCAACCGTCCAGCGGGTCAGCGACCTGTACGACCCCGCCGAAGAGACCTCACCCGAGGACATCTATCGCAACATGCGCACCATCTTCCAGGTCGTCGAACAGGGCGGCATGGATCAGTGAAACCTGGGTATCGACCCACCCATCGTTCAGTGGGAGTGCCGCGATAAAGAATGAGCAACGATTGCCGGCAGTTTCCTTTCAATACCTATCAGAAGTATATTATAAAATCTTTTGGCTGAATCCAGCAACGCTGACAGATTAAAAACAGCGTTTGACGGCTTATAGCCCCATTTTAGATAGAACCTGTGAATTAATTGAGTATCTGTTCGATGGCTAAATCTTCATTATCTTTCAATGTTAATCGATGGCAAACGATTTAGGGACCGCCCCCTATATTCCAGGGTAACGGTCCTCCCGGGACCGAGTCCACACTATGACTCAGGACGAACTCATCTGGCGGATCGCGGGCGGTTCCGGCGACGGAATCGACTCGACGAGCCAGAATTTCACGAAGGCCCTGATGCGATACGGGTTAGACGTCATCACCCACCGTCACTATCCCTCGCGGATCCGGGGCGGCCACACATACGTGGAGGTACGTGCCGGATCAGATCCGGTCAAATCGCGGGGCGACGGGTACAACTTCCTGCTGGCGCTGGGCGATAGCTTCGCCCGCAATCCCCAGGAGAACGCCATCTACGGCGACGAGGAGATCAAACCGCTCACCGAGAACCTCGACGAACTCAACGCCGGCGGGATAATCGTCTACGACACCGGGGTCCTGGATCCCGAGGAATTCCCGGACCTGGAAGCCCGTGCCGAGGAGAACGACTGGCATCTGTATCCGGTCGACCTCCGGGCGATCGCCCGTGAGCACGGCCGGGACGTGATGCGGAACACGGCCGGTGTCGGGGTCACCGCAGCCCTGCTCGACATGCCCCTCGAGCCTATCGAGGAGTTGATGGAGGAGGCCATGAAGGCCGACATGCTCGAGGCCAACCTCAAGGTCCTCGAGGATGCCCACGAGATGGTCCTCGACGAGTTCGACCAGACCCACGACCTCCAGATCCCGGAGGGTTCACACGACGAGGAGCAGGTGCTCATCTCCGCGAGCCATGCCATCTCCTACGGTGCAATCGACGAAGGCTGTCGGTTCGTGTCGGGTTACCCGATGACCCCCTGGACCGACGTGTTCACGATCCTCTCCCAGAACCTCGAGAACATGGGCGGGGTCGCCGAACAGGTCGAAGACGAGATCGCGGCGGCCACGATGGCGATCGGCGCGAGCCACGCCGGCGTGAAGTCCCTCTCGGGATCGTCCGGCGGCGGATTCTCGCTGATGTCCGAACCACTGGGGCTGGCCGAGATGACCGAGACCCCGGTGGTGCTCGTGGAGGCCCAGCGGGCTGGCCCCTCTACCGGCTTGCCGACGAAGACAGAGCAGGCCGACCTCGAGCACGTCCTGTATACAAGCCAGGGCGACTCGGGTCGGGTGGTATTCGCCCCGGCGGACGCCGAAGAGGCCTATGAACAGACCCGCCGGGCGTTCCAGCTCGCCTACGAGTACCAGCTTCCGGCGATCGTCCTCTACGACGACAAGATGACCGGCGAGTACACGAACGTCCCCGAGAGCTTCTTCGACCGGGAGCCGAATCCCGACCCCGGGTCGGTCGTGTCGGAGGAGGAACTCGAGGATCTGCCCCACGACACCGGCGGCCGGTACGAACGGTTCACGTACGACACCGGGGAGCACGTGAGTCCCCGCTCCCTCCCGGGTCAGCGCGGTGGCCGGTTCCTCGCGACCGGCAACGAGCACTGGCCCGACGGCCAGATCTCGGAGGACCCGACCAACCGGGTCAAACAGATGAACCGCCGGTTGGGCAAACTCGAGGAGATCAGGGCGGAACTCGCAGGCGAGGAGTCCTTCAACACCCACTACGGCGATTCCGATGCCGACTTCGGGGTCATGACGTGGGGCTCCCAGATGGGCACCGTCGAGGAAGCCGTCGACCGGCTCCTGGATCAAGGGGTATCCGTCAAGGCGCTGGGCGTGAGCGAACTCATGCCGATGCGCACCGACGAGCTGGCCGCGTTCATCGAGAGCGTCGAGGAGGTGTTGGTGGTCGAGATGAACGCCACCGCACAGTTCAAAGGTCTCTTGCAGAAGGAACTGGGCGAGTATGGAGAGAAGCTCTCGAGCGCCCTGAAATACAATGGCAACCCCTTCGAGCCCGCCGAGATCGTCGAGGCGATCGAGATCGAGATGGACGGCAGTGGCGCGGACCCAACCGCACAGGTAACACTGCGACCGGCTGCAGGTGACTGACTATGAGTGCATTCAACGCCATCGAATCCGGCGACGCGGTCGACCGAGACGACTTCACTCCCGAAGTCGAGCCCCAGGCCACCTGGTGTCCTGGGTGTGGCGACTTCGCGGTCCTGAAAGCGCTGAAGGGCGCGATGGCCGAGGTCGGGAAGGATCCAGAAGAGATCCTCCTGGTGTCGGGCATCGGCTGCTCCGGCAAACTCTCCAGTTACTTCGACAGCTACGGGTTCCATGCCATTCACGGCCGGACGCTTCCACTCGCCCGCGCGGCCAAGATGGCCAATCACGACCTCGAGGTCGTCGCGGCTGGCGGCGACGGCGACGGCTACGGGATCGGCGGGAACCACTTCATGCATACCGCCCGGGAGAACCACGATATGGTCTATATCGTGTTCAACAACGAGGTCTTCGGGCTGACGAAGGGCCAGTCCTCGCCGACCAGTCCGAAGGGACACAAGTCGAAGACCCAGATGAAAGGCGTCGCGAAGGACCCGGTCCGACCGCTCTCGCTCGGGCTTTCAGCCGGGGCGTCGTACATCGCACGTACCGCCGCGGTGAACCCGAACCAGGCCCAGGAGATCATTGTCGAGGCTATCGAACACGACGGGTTCGCCCACATCGACTTCCTCACCCAGTGTCCCACCTGGAACAAAGACGCCCGCCAGTACGTCCCATATGTCGACGTGCAGGATTCCGACGACTACGACTTCGACGTGACCGACCGGCGGGAAGCCGGGGAGATGATGTACGAGACCGAACAGTCCCTCTACGAGGGAACCGTGCTCACCGGCCGGTACTACGTCGACGAGAATCGCCGGAGCTACCAGGAAGAAAAGCAGATGCGCGATGAGATGCCGGCCGAGCCGGTCGCCGAACGATACTTCGACGACTCGGTGGAGTGGGAACGCTCCTACGACCTCATCCAGCAGCACAAGTAGCGAGGGAATCGGCGCGTCTCGAGTCTGCCACCGGGACCGGGCCATCTTTGGGTTGAGGAGAAATCCGACGGTGACTGTGTCCACTGATCCTCCCGTCTCGCTTTCGCCGTCCGCCGAGTTCGGCGGGACCCGACGAACTCCTCACTGGCGATGATATGATGTGGTGCCTGCACCTGCAGACTGCGTTCTGCGTCTCGAACAGCGGGCCACGGGAGGCTACCGGGAAACTTCGTCTGGTCTCGGGGGCCGGCCTTTCAGTTTCGGAAGATATTTTTTGGGTCATACCAAACCAAGTTGCGTGAGCGCCGAATCGACCGCTGACCGCATCCTCGAAGTCCTCGAGGAGGACGCACAGGCGTCCTACGCCGAGATCGCCGAGCGGGCAGGCGTGTCCAAGCCGACCGTTCGGAAGTACATCGATCAACTCGAGCGGGACGGCGTCATCGTGGGCTACTCCGCGGAGGTCAACCCCAAGAAACTCTCCTCGAAGTCGATCGCCCTGGTCGGCATCGATGTCGAAAGCGAGTGCTACGTCGAGGCTACCCAGGCGCTCAAGGAGATGGATGCGGTGCACTCATTATATACCTCGAGCGGGGATCACATGCTCATGTCCGAAGTGCGGGCCCCTGACGGGGACGCCCTCGGCGAGACCATCAGCGATGAGATCATGGGAATCGAGGGCGTCACGGCCGCTCATCCGTCCTTCCTCCAGGAGCGCCTGAAGTAATGAGCCGGATCCGGACCCTTACGGAATCCGAATCCGGTACTTGCGACCGGCGAAGCGGGAGGTAAATGCTCGGTCGGTTTCTCTCGATCGGACAGTAGTATTGGGGCGACGCGTATCGCTTCCAGACCCGAGTTCCAGACGGCTCGCCTCGTCCGCTGACA
The DNA here is from genome assembly GCA_964594685.1 of uncultured Halobacteriales archaeon. Classification (GTDB taxonomy): domain Archaea; phylum Halobacteriota; class Halobacteria; order Halobacteriales; family Halobacteriaceae; genus Halodesulfurarchaeum. The sequence continues at coordinate 8,039 of CAZQNH010000056.1, read as the reverse complement.
GGGTCCTGAGTTACTGCCGAACGGATTGCTCGGCCAGAAGCGCGTCGAGCCGCTCGATGGCGGTCTCGATGTTCTCGGTGCTCGTCGCGAACGACGCCCGGAGGGTGTGCTCGGCTCCCGGGCCGAAATCGGGGCCAGGAGTCAGTGCCACCCCGGCTTCTTCGAGGAACAGGTCCGCGACCTCGAAGGCGTCCCCGGGGAGGTCGCTCACGTCCAGCAGCAGGTAGTACGCACCCGAAGGCGAGTAGCCCACGTCGAGTCCCCAGTCCCGAGCGGCTTCGAGGAGAATATCCCGACGGTCGCGATACGTATCGCGGATGTCGTCGAGCCACCCTCTGTCCGTTCGGATGGCGGCCGCGGCGCCGTCCTGGACGAAGTTCGGGGCACAGATAAGCACGTTCTGGACGAGATTGTTCACGGCGGAGACCTCCTCCGGGGGCACGACCATCCAACCGAGCCGCCAGCCGGTCATGCTGTAGCGCTTCGAAACCCCGTCAAGGACGAACGCCTCGTCGGTGTACTGGAGCACCGAGTGGGCCCGAGCGTCGAAGTCCAGGCCGTGATAGACCTCATCCGAGATCAGCCGCGTGTCGGTCCGCTCCGCGAGCCCCACCAGCGACTCGAGAGACTCGCCGGACATCACCGCGCCGGTGGGGTTCTGGGGGGAGTTGACCAGGAGCCCAGCGGTGTCCCGGTCGACGACCCGCTCGAAGTCCTGTACCCGCGGCTCGAACCCCGAATCGGCATCAAGTTCGACCGTCGAAACCGTCCCTTCGGCCTGCCGGACGAAGTTGGGATACGGGGCATAATATGGATCGGTCAGGACGACCTCGTCGCCCGGATCGACGATATCGAGCATCGTCACGAGGAGTGCGGGCGAGGACCCCGGCGTGGCGATGATCCGGTCGGGCGGAACGTCGACCCCGTACTCGCGGTCGTAGTACTCGCTGATGGCCTCTCGGAGTTCGAGTTTGCCCCGCGAATTCGTGTAGTTTGCTGCGCCCTCGGAGAGCGATGCGATGGCTGCCTCGGTGGCGGCCGCCGGCGGTTCGAAGTCCGGTTCGCCCACCTCCATGTGGACGACGCCGTCTCGGTTCTGGGCCTTCTCGAGGACGTCCATCGCCGCGAAGGGCGTCGTGTCCATCGCACGCTGCGAGGGCATCGTATCCGAGGACAAGGCGGTGTCCCGTATAAGGGTTGGAAGGGCGTCAACCTTTGCCGGTCGGGGTAGGTGTTGTTCTCTCTCTCTCTTCGGAGACTCCCATCCTCGGGAGGCTGGCCCCCTGGCTCGGCATCGCTCGCTCACTCTTGATGGGTGGACACGTCATACTCGTCGCGGAAATGCGCGAGGTAGTTCCTGATCGTGACGTTCTCCCGACGGTTGCCCGCGAACAAGCGATGTGCCACCTTCGAACCGTCTCCCAGTATATCCAACTGCGAGAGTGTCCGCCGTTGCCCATGGGCTTATCGTCCCCCTCGAAGAGCCCTGTTTTTCGAAACGGGTGACCCTCCGCGGTTCACGGACCGAGCCATCAATAATCCCAACCCGAGCTATCGACAATATCAACCTCTTTCCTCTCCTTGACAATCACTTCAGTACGGACACCGATGTCCCAGCGGCCACCGACGTTTCTGTGATAGACAGGCGGTCAAATTTCAGGGGAATATTTGGAAATAAGCCGCGTTCGGCACCCATTCGGAAAATCTGTTATCAATACCCTTCATAGACAAGCTTCAATTTGGCATAAATAAGCTTTAGAGTGCTTATGGCCCTTTAATTGCAGGTTTCGAATTTAATTATGATGAACCGGTATATTATAAATGGAGAGGAAGCCCAATGCCCGTGACCGAACCAGTTCGGGAGTCAGTAGTCACTGCTGACCCCGATGATGCCGCCGCAGACGTGGCTGAACTGATGAAAGAGAACAAGATCGGCTGTGTTGTCATTACCCGTGATCAGGAACCTATCGGGATCGTCACTGATCGAGACATCGTCGTACGGACGATCTCTGATGGCATCGTCCCGCCGGGGTTGACCGCTTCGGATATAATGACTCGTGATATCGAAACCGCCGATCCTGCCTCGAACGTATTCGAAATATGTTCCAGAATGTGTGAGGCCGAGGTCCGGAGAATGCCTTTGGTCAAAGAGGGTCGGCTGGTGGGTATCATCACGATGGATGACATCCTGCGACAATTAGCGGAGAAGTTCCAAGAACTCGCGGACGTGGTGGCAGCGGAGTCGCCCCCGTACTGACGATATCGTCACGTCTATGTCAACGAAAAAAAGCCCGATAACGGGGGTTGAATTCACGGGGGACATAAACGACCTCAAACGGCATCTGGAGTCACTTCCTGCCCGTCAGGAAGGGGTGCTTCCCGCACTCCTGGAAGTCCAGGAGATGTTCGGGTACCTTCCCGAATCTGCCCTTGAATTCCTCGCGATGGAGTTCGATGTCCCGCTCGCCAAGATACTCGGTATCGCCACCTTCTATTCCCAGTTCTCGCTGGAACCACAGGGAGAACACGTCATCCGCGTCTGCATGGGTACCGCTTGTCACGTTAACGATGCAGAGGATGTCCTCGAGAGATTTCAGAAAGAAATCGACGTGGTACCGGGGGAGGTCACTGATGACGGACAGTTTACACTCACAACCGTTCGATGCGTCGGAGCCTGTGGTCTCGCCCCGGTGGTCATGGTCGATGACGATGTCCATGACTTCTCCGAACCTGCAGAAGCGGCACGCATTGTTGCGGAATATGAGGAGAGTGAGTGACTATGTCCAGAATAGACCAACCGTCCCGACTGATAATGTGTGCTGGGACGGGGTGTGTGTCCTCGGGGTCGCTCGACGTCTACGACGCGTTGGCTGAGCAAATCGAGGACGGTGGCGAGGAAGAAGCGGTGGAAGTCCATATTAGTGGGTGTCACGGATTCTGCGAGCAAGGCCCGCTCCTTCGCATCGAACCCGAGGGAATCCTGTACACAGGGGTCGAGAGTGAGGACGCAGACGAGATAGTCGAACGAACGGTGAGGTCCCAAGAGATCCTCGAAGATCTCTGCTATTCCTCCCCGGAGGGCGAGGTGTACACCCGAGAAGAGACCATCCCGTTTTACGAGGAACAGGCGCGGGTCGTGCTCTCGAACTGTGGACGTATCGATCCAGAAGCGATCGACGATTACCGTTCCAGAGGGGGATACGAAGCCCTTCACACCGTCATCACCGAGATGGACCCGGCGGAGGTCTGCAGTGAGATTAAAGCCTCCGGGCTGCGGGGCCGCGGCGGGGCGGGTTTTCCCACCGGTGTCAAGTGGGAGCTTGCCCGTGATAACGAGTCGGACACGAGGTATGTGATCGCGAACTGTGACGAGGGCGATCCCGGCGCATTCATGGATCGAAGCCTTGTCGAGGGCGATCCCCACCGAGTCATCGAAGGGATGGCAATTGCTGGGTATGGCATCGGTGCCACGCAGGGGTACTTTTTCATCCGCGCGGAGTACCCACTCGCCGTCAAGCGTATCAAAAAGGCCATCGAGTCGGCGCGTGAGGCAGGCTATCTCGGGAATACGATCCTCGATTCGGACTTCAGCTTCGATATCGAGGTCAAAGAGGGTGCCGGGGCCTTCGTCTCGGGCGAGGAAACAGCCCTCATCAAGTCCATCGAAGGCAAGCGGGGAATGCCCGAACCAAGACCCCCCTACCCAACTGATGCGGGGTTGTGGGGCCAGCCCACTGTCATCAATAACGTCGAGACGCTGGGTAATGTCCCCGAAATCATCGAGCACGGGGCAGACTGGTTCGCAGCAATCGGAGATGCCGACAGTCCTGGGACCAAGACCTTCGCCGTGACTGGAGACGTTCAGAACACCGGCCTCATCGAGGTTCCGATGGGCACGACCCTCCGGGAGATCGTCTACGACGTGGCTGGGGGAATCAAAGGGGATGGCGAGATCAAGGCTGTTCAGATCGGTGGCCCCTCCGGTGGGTGCCTGTCGACCGAGCACCTCGATCTTCCGCTGACCTTCGACTCGCTGGCTGAGGTGGGCGCAATGATCGGCTCGGGGGGATTGGTCGTGATGGATGATTCGAACTGCATGGTCGAAGTGGCCCGCTTCTTCCTATCCTTCACCCAGGAGGAGTCCTGTGGGAAATGCCCCCCATGTCGGCTCGGGACCGCAGAGATGCTGGAGATACTCGAGGCGTTCACCGATGGAGCGGCTGATCCGTCGGATCTCGAGCGACTCGAAACGCTCGCAGCGTACGTCACAGACGCGTCACTCTGTGGGCTCGGGAAGACCGCGCCGAACCCGGTGCAGTCCACGTTACGGTACTTCAGGGAGGAGTACGAGGCCCATATCGATGGGCGGTGTCCGACTGGACAGTGTTTCACCGAAGCAGCGGCGCCGGCCGCCCAGGCGCCAGGGGGCCAGTAATCATGGCGATACTCGAACCAAGCGGACAGGCGGTCATGGTGGAGATAGACGGGGAAACCTATCAGGCGACCCCAGATTCGACGGTCCTCGAGGTTGCCCGGGAGCAGAACATATTTTTGCCGACACTCTGTGATTTTCAGGGTCTCGAACCGACCGCAGCCTGCCGGCTTTGCCTCGTCGAGACTGACGATGGAGAGCTTGTCTCTGCGTGCACCTATCCCGTCAGTGACGGCCTCTCGGTGCGAACCAGCACCGACCGCCTCGAATCACATCGCCGAAATACGATTCAGTTACTGCTGGCGGACAATTGTCCAGACTGCCTGACATGTGAAGCCAGAGGCGACTGTGAACTCGCGACCCTCGCATACGAATACGACGTCGAGTTACCGATGGGCGATGGCGAAAGTCGGTTTTCGCCCCTCGCGGACAACCCGTTCTTCCGTCTCGACCACGACAAATGTATCCTGTGTGGTCGATGCGTCCGGAGTTGTGATGCGGTCCGCAACCAGTCCATCATCGAGTTCATGGGTCGTGGGATGGAAACCCGAGTGGGTACCGCGTTCGACCGCTCGCTCACTGACACTGATTGCAAATTCTGTGGCCAATGTGTCGACGCATGTCCGACCGGTGCGCTGGAAGCGACGGAGCGTCTCGGTGCGGGCCGGGCCACAGATCTCGAGACCACGAGTACCATCTGCACCTACTGTGGAGTGGGTTGCCGGCTCGAACTCCGTACCAATGACAACCAGGTAGTCGATGCGTCCACTGTCTCGGATCCCTCAACTGCTCCGGCCAATGGGAACCGGTTGTGTACCAAGGGACGATTTGGGTTCGATTTCATCAATGACGAGGAACGGGTCGAAGAACCGCTGATCCGAGAAGACGGCGAGTTCCATGCGGCCACCTGGGAGGAGGCACTCGAATATGTGGCCGACCGGCTGGCGACTATCAGTAACGAACACGGGCAAGACGCTATCGCTGGTCTCGCTTCGGCCACCTGCACGAACGAAGAGAATTACCTCTTCCAGAAGGTCATGCGGGCAGCGCTCGGGACAAACAACATCGATCATTGCGCCCGGCTTTGTCACGCTTCGACGGTGACCGGTCTCGGAGCGGCATTCGGGAGTGGGGCGATGACGAATTCCATCGACGAGATACGGGATGCAGATACGATCTTGGTCACCGGGTCAAATACCACTGAGGCTCACCCGGTGATCGGCCTCGAGGTCCAGCAGGCGGTAGAAAACGGCGCGAACTTGATAGTCGTCGATCCCCGGGACATCGAACTGGCCGACGTGGCCGACATCCACCTCCGCCAGCCGTCTGGCACCGACGTGGCGTGGATCAACGGCGTCATCAATATCATACACGAGGAAGGGTGGTGGGACGAGGCCTTCGTCGAGGACCGAACCGAGGGCTTCGAAGAGATGATCGAGGCCGCTGCGGACTACCCGCCCGAACGCGTCGAGGAGCTTACCGGAATCGACCCAGCGGACCTCCGGGAGGCCGCCGAGCTCTATGCCACCGCCGATCGTGGGTCGATCCTCTACGCCATGGGCATTACCCAACACACCAGCGGCACCGACAACGTCCTGGCACTCGCCAACCTCGCGATGGTGACCGGAAACGTCGGACGGGAATCCACCGGTGTCAACCCGCTTCGGGGTCAGAACAACGTACAGGGGGCCTGTGACCTCGGTGCCCTACCCGACGTCTATCCGGGCTACCAGTCCGTCGCCGACCCCGAGATCCGGGCGAGTTTCGAGTCCCATTGGCAGGCGGATCTCCCCGACTCCCCCGGTCTGACGGTCGTCGAGATGATGGACGCCGCCAGCGAGGGCTCCATACGCGGCATGTACGTCATGGGGGAGAACCCGATGGTCAGCGACCCCCACCTCCGACACGTCGAGGAGGGTCTCGAGAACCTCGAGTTCTTGGTGGTCCAGGATCTCTTCGTCTCGGAGACCGCAGAGCTAGCTGATGTGGTGCTCCCAGCCGCGAGTTTTGCGGAGAAGTCCGGGACCTTCACGAATACCGAGCGGCGTATCCAGTCCCTCACGAAGGCAATCGAACCCATCGGCAACGCTCGTCCCGATTGGGAGATCCTCCAGGACCTCAGCACGGCTTTGGGATTCCCGATGGCCTACGACGATGTCGAGGAGATCACCGCAGAGATCGCTACTGTCACGCCGATCTATGGCGGGATAACCCCGGACCGAATCGATAACCAGGGACTCCAGTGGCCCTGCACCGATGCCGACGATCCTGGAACCGAGTACCTCCACGCCGACGAGTTCGCCTGCGGGAAGGGCCAATTCAACCCGGTTCGGTATACTGATCCGAACGAAATCCCCGACGATGAGTATCCCTTCCGGCTGACGACCGGCCGGATGCTCTATCACCATCATACCCGCACGATGACGGGCCGTGCCCGTCCCCTCGACGAACATGTCCCCGAGGCGTATGTTGAACTGAATCCCCAAGATGGCGAGGACCTCGAGATCGAAGATGGAGAGATGGTTCACATTGCCTCGCGGCGGGGGGAAATCCATATCCAGGCCAAAGTCACGGATATGGTGCCCCAAGGGACGGTCTTCATCCCATTCCACTTCGCGGAGGCAGCGGCGAACCGTCTGACGAATCCCGCCCTCGATCCCGCAGCGAAGATCCCCGAATTGAAGGTATGTGCCGTCTCCGTCGAACCACTCGAGTGAAAGTGAATAGAAATCTGGGTTCCAGGAAGAAGGATTCCCGCTGTTGTCACCAATCGATTGAGGCCTGTCGGGGACCTCCCTCCCTCCCGATGGTTCAGATTTCGCCAACTAGCCCTCGCATCAAGACGTCAAATCGCGCACACTTATGGCACAAAAGTCCCTACCCGCTGATTCGCCGCTCCGAAAGCGGGTTGAATTGGTGGAGAGGGTGTTGCCCGTGCCGACAAAGCGACACAAACTCATTCAACCCGACGGGATCGCGTTGCGGTACGATCCCGGGGTAACCTACCGGTTTTCCCTACAAAAGGGTTTAGCAGAATCTACGAATTGTATAAAACGGGCTGCAGCCCATGTGACAGCCATTTGCGGCGAAAAGAGGCATATCCAACATTGGGGGAGAGGTTGGGTCGGCTTACGTCGGAAACGCTTCAAGCGAGACGGGATCACCGACCACCGGTGGTTTTGGACAAATAGCTGAAAATCTACAACAGATTCGATCGGCCATGTTCTATTCGGTCTCTCCTTCACTTGTTGCTACTCACGGGAGATAGCTACCGACGGAAAACGGGGACTTGGTACCCCTCCGTCCTACTGTCCAGGTTGTTCCAACTGGAGGAAACAGGCGGACGCATCGACTTCCGGGTTGCGTGGACACGCGGTCGTCCAGAAGTCCACATCAGCGGCTTCCGTTCCCGTCCCCTTCCCTGGTGGGACGAACTGGCAGCAGTCTCCAAGAAACCGTGGAATCAGGTTCGGGACATCCATGTCGTCCTCGAAACGGATCGAGACGTCCAACGTACCCGAATCAGTTCGGACCATAGACGGGGCCTGGTCCGGTTGAAGCGGACACTCGATAGCGAACGTTTCTGTCATAGCCTCTCCACCATTTC
>CAZQNH010000055.1:0-14167 GCA_964594685.1 uncultured Halobacteriales archaeon | reverse complement strand
TAGCACCTGCCTCGCTCAGGTCATTCCACGGTGTCCCGACGAGCGACCGGGCGGCCGCCGTCGGTCTCGATCTCGAAGCCCCCATCCCGGAGCCAGTCGTGGGCCCGTCCCGTCCCGTGGAGGAGCACCTCGAGCAGGTCCGAGGGCTCGTCGATGTCCGTGGAGAGACGGTACGAGTCGACCGTGCCGACCGCAAGGCCGCGCTCCTGTGCGATGTCCCGGTGATCGCGGAACGACGGACCGTGGTAGTCCACGGAGAACGCGTCGTCCCTGACCAGCATAGCATTCGTGCCACCGCCCCGGCCGGGAGCCAGGACCACGTCTCCCTCGGTCTCCCGGAGGCGATCGAGCTGCTCGGGGCCGATCAGCGGCAGGTCCGCCATCACCACCGCTACCGGCGTTCCCTCGTCGATGACGTCGTTTACACAGGGGTCGAGCGGCCGGTCATCGATGCGCACCGGGGCCACAACGTCCATGTCCAGGGGCTCGGTCGCCACGACTGTGGCCGAGAGAGGGGTAGCGTCGAGTGCCTCGAGGACGTCACCGAGCATCGCTCGGGCGAACGAGGCGCGTTCTTCAGGGGATAGCACGTCGCAGAGCCGGCGCTTCGGGTCACGTGCGTCGAACGGGATAACGGTCCGCATCGGGCCTACCCGAGTTTGTCGTAGGTGTCCCGCTGGTTGATGTACCAGTAGCCGACACCCACGAGGACCAGCAAGACGATCATGCCGCCGCCGACCAGCAGCAGCGTGCTCGTCTGCTCCTTTGACTGCTGTGCGGATTCGGCACTGTTCTGGGCCTGGTTCGCGAGGCTCTCGGCGTTCTCGAAGTTCCCGTTGTCGAAGGCCGAGATGGCGTTTTCGAGGAGATCTGTGGCTTCCTGCGGATTCGCGCCCGCGGATTCAGCTGCGTCGATGGCGGACTCCGCGGCCTCGATGGCCTCACGAGCACTCTGGCTCTCCTCGGTATACGGCCGCACGTCGTCCGTCTGGAGGACGGTGCTGGCACCGCCCGCCTGGGTCTGCTTGAACTCCGCGAAAGTCATCGTCTGGGGCGGATCGTATGTCCAGTTCGACACCTGGGGGGTGGTAGCGACGACACGGACCTCGACCCTGACCACGCCGTCCTGGGCGCGGAGATCGTATTCGAAGGACTGGCCGGTGAAGGTCTGCTCGTCGATCTGGTTGCCCGCGTTATTGTAGGTGGTGACCTGCCAGTTCACCTGGGTCATCTCGGTCTCGCCGACCAGGGTCCATTGTTCGTACTCGGAGAAGGGTTCGGTGATCTCGTAGGTCGCCGTGGGTTGCTTCTCGGATACCTGTACGGTGTCCGGGACGTTCTCGCTGCTCACCGAGACCGCCGCTGCGGGCACCGCCACGGCCGCAGCGAGGACGACGAGCGCCAGGAGGAGGTTAGAATAGCGACTCGAGTTCATCTTCGTCGTCTTCCACCAGCTCTTGCAAAGCCGCTTCGCTTTCCGCTCGGATCTCCTCGATGTTGTCCTGGGCCTCGACCGCCTTGCCCTGGAGTTCCTTGATTCGCGGGACGTTGGTCACACCCGAGAGCAGGACCACGGAGGCCACCTTCCCGGAGGATCCAACCGGGTAATCGCCCCCACGGACCTCCATGCTGCCGGTCTGCTCTTCGAGCCACTTCCGCCCGCGCTCGATGCCCTTCCGGTTGAGATAGCTCGGCGGACCCGCCACGACGAGCAGGGCTCGCTCCGCCCCTTCGATCTCGCAGGGCAGGGTCAGCCGGCCCAGCGCCGCCTTGCGCACCAGGCTGGTGATGCGGTTCGTTGTATTGGCCGTGTCCTCGGTGTCGGGGCCGTCGTTCGTGAACCGCGAGAGGAACCCACTCGAGGATTCCTGCTGAACCGTCTCCGCGGCATAGCCCACGGTGGAGACGCCACCTCCGGCCAGCGTGTTGATGATCTCGCTAGAGTCCACCACGCTCTCCCCGACGTCGGCGGTCGTGTCGACCTCTCCGGCACCGAACAGGATGCCGAAGCGGGTGACGATCTCTTCGTTGATCTCATCGTAGCCGCCCCGTACGGATTCCCCGGATTTTCGCCACGCATCGTTGTCGAAGACCAGCAGATTGTCGACTTCGTGGACGAACGTCTGAAACGACCTGGCGGCGTTCAGCGTATAGATACCGCCCTCGTCCTTCCCGGGGAGGATACCGATCCCGTAGACCGGCTCCGTGTAGATCCGTTTCAGGTGTTTCGCGAGGACCGGCGAGCCCCCACTGCCCGTCCCGCCGCCGAGGGCGGCGATGATGAGGAACGCGTCCACTTCATGGACGGGGATGTTGTCGATGGCTCCCTGAATCTCGTCGATGTCCTCTTCTGCGATCTCCGCACCCAGTTCGTTGTCCGCCCCGACACCATGCCCCTTCACCCGCGACTGCCCGATGAGGACCCGATTGTCCTCGGGTACGTGTTCGAGACCCATGAGGTCGGCTTTGGCGGTGTTGACGGCAACGCCGGATCGGACGATGCCCGATCCGGTCTTCTGATCGTACTCGATGAACTTATCGAGTATCTTGCCGCCCGCCTGGCCGAACCCGATCATTGCCAGTTTCATGCTGGAAACTACTCTGTGGTGTATAAGGTCGGATGATGGCTATAAGCCTTTTGTTGATATACTCATGATATATCCAATCAATTACCATATTGTATGACAACTGTCAGCCGCGAATACCCCCACCGGTCGGGGCCTGGCGCCTACTATTGGTAGCCGATCAAACCTATCAAGAAACATCTAGGAAGTCGGATAAGGTATGGAGTTCCCCCGGAGAGCGCCCGAAGGCGTCGAGGTCGTTTGCGTCGGTGGTGTTATCGAAGCGAAGGGAGCGATACTGGTCCGACCCGAATGGAACGAATGGAACCGGGTCCGCGAGGGAGAGTCCGATGCCCGCAAGCGACATCGGGATCGGGAGGATTGTGACGCCTTTCCCCTCGGATCGATACACGAGTTCGGTTACGTCGCCCAGCGTGAGGACCTCCGGGCCCCCGATTTCGTAGACCTCGCCCCGGTGGGACTCATCCTCGACCGCGTCGGCCATCATCGGCGCGAGGTCCCCGATCCAGACCGGCTGGAAACGCGTCTTCCCGCCCCCCGGGAGCGCCGTGATGTATGGCGTCGTCAGCGTCTTCGTGAACCTGACGAATTCCGCTCCCTCGCCGAATATCACCGACGGTCGGAAGATGGTCCATTCGAGGGCCGACCCGGTTACCAGCGTTTCAGCCTGCCCCTTGGCACGGATATACGCCGTCGGCCCCTCCGGATCCGCCCCCAGTGCACTCATCTGGACGATGGCGTCGAGGTCATGTTCCTCGGCCGCCCGCACGATGTTCCGGGTTCCATCGAGGTGGACGGCCTCGTGCATCCGGTCGCCGCCCTTCGGTTTGAACAGCGGGGAGACCGCGACGAAGTTCACCACCACGTCCATGCCCTCGAACGCGTCGACGATGGACTCGTACTCCCGGACGTTCCCGGTCTCGGTGCTGACCCCCTCGGAGAGCGGGAATCCCCCAGGTGATCGCGAGAGGGCGGTGACGTCGTGACCGCGGTCATCGAGTTCGTTGCAGACGTGCGAGCCGACGAACCCGGTGCCGCCGGTGACGAGGATGTTCATGCATTTGATAATTCGTCGTGAGGTGCATAACCCTACTGTGTGGCCACGAAGATTGCCGCTTCCCCGGGCCACTCGGATCCGACCAGCATCCGCCGACTTATCCGACGGCTGACTAAAACCGGCCATTTCGGCCGTTGCCCTGATTTGTCCGGCATATGTTATAAAGTGACATGAAGCTTCCGTCGAACCGGGTCCGGTCCCGACCAGGAGGGTACCCGACCGAGTCTGCCCTCTCGGAAGGGCTTAGTGCCGGGTGGCACAACTCCCGCCCATGCTCGTGACGCTGGAGGGGTTGGACGGGAGCGGGAAGACGACGGTGTGGGAGCGGCTCCGTGCCGACCGGGAGGCGGGCTATACCTTCACCCGGGAGCCGACAGAATCGTGGTACGGGGACGCCGTCAGGCGGTCCATCGATGCCGACGACGCGGACCCACTCGCCGAGCTCTTCCTCTTCACGGCCGACCACGCCGACCACCTCCGACGGGTGGTCCGGCCGGCACTCGAACGCGGTGACGTGGTCGTCTCCGACCGGTATTCCGACTCCCGGTACGCGTATCAGGGGGCGGCGAACGCCGACCTTGTGGCCCGCCCCGTCGAGTACATCCGCGGGATCCACCAGCCCTTCACTCGACCGCCAGACTTGACCATCTATCTCGACGTCGACCCGGAGACGGCAGCCGACCGCAGCGGCGCAACGAACAAGCTAGAACAGATCGAGTTCCTCGAGGCAGTCCAGGCCAATTACGAACAGCTGATCGGAAGCGAGCCCAACCGGTTCGTCACGGTCGACGCCCACCAGCCCCTCGACGCCATGACCGAGGCGGTCGAATCGGCTATCGACCGCCGGCTGGAAAATGGCTGAAGACGACGGGGACCGGCGCTTCTCGATGTCGCTTCCCCCGATACGGCTCCCGCCGCTCTTTCCCGACCGCCTCCGGATCACACTCCCCGTCCCGGGATTCCGGGGCGGGCGGGAGCTATCTTCGGGCTGGGCGTTGATCGTGGTGCTGGGCTTCGACGTCCTCGATGCAGTCCTCGCGACGGCCGGGGCCGGCCCGGTCCACATCGTCCGGACAGTCGGCGGAACGGGGATCGCAGTAACGGCGGGGTCATGGCTCGGACTGCCCTACTTGTGGGAACTCGGGGCGGTACTGCTGGGATGGGGCTGGCTCACCGCGTTCCCCTCCCTGTCGGTCGTGCTCCTCTGGGCACTGTACTTGGATGAGGACGGCGCGCCGTGATCAGGCACTGAGAGAGACGTAGGTCTTCGTGTCCTCGACGCCACCCACCGCCTGGATATCCGCGGCCACCGCGCTGAGGATATCGTATACTTCATCCCCCGTCGCCTCCGCGATGAGATCGAACTCGCCGGCGACGACGTGGGCCTCGCCCACGTTCTCGATACCCTCGACTGCTTCCTGGACGTCCTGGGAGGCGCCCGCGGACGTCCGTATCATGATAAACGCGTGAACCATGCTCCTGGGTTGGCCTGGTGCCGGCAAAAAGCTTGCCCGCCCCCGTGTTACAAACCTATATGATGCCCCCCGGCATAGCCGTTGGTATGCGAATCGTCATTATCGGCGCGGGTCGCGTAGGCTTGCGCACGGCCCGCGTGATCCGGAACGAAGGCCACGACGTGACCCTGGTCGAGCGGGACCACGAGAAGGTCGAACGTGCGGAGACCGAGGGCTTCACCGTCATCGAGGGCGATGGGTCGAACGAGGAGACCCTCGCCGAAGCAGACCTCGAATCGGCCGACGCCTTCGGCGCCCTCACCGGAGATCTCAACACCAACTTCGTGGCCTGCATGGTCGCGAAACACTACGAATGCCGCACGGTCCTCCGCATTGACGAGGACTACCGGGAGAACATCTACCGGAAGTACGCCGACGAGGTCGACGAGATCGTCTACCCCGAGCGCCTCGGCGCCATCGGCGCCAAGAACGCGCTCCTCGGTGGCAACGTGACCGCCATCGCGGACCTCGCCGAGAACCTCCAGGTCGTGCAGTTCACGGTCACCCGCGAAGCCCCGATGCACGGCTACACCATCGCGGAACTCGAACTCCCGGCGGACGCCCGCATGCTCGCCTTCGGCAAGAAGGACGAGGCCCTCCGTCTCCCGCTCCCGGACGACCGGCTGGAGGAGGGTGACCGGCTGGGGGTCCTCGCGGAGTTCGAGGCCCTGGAGAACGTCCGACAGGTACTCATCGGTGGCACCGCCACCGCAGGAGGTATCTAACAATGGTCGTCGCATACGTACTCATCAAAGCCAACACCAGCGAAGCTGACCGACTGCTCGATGAGGTATCGTCACTCGAGAATATCCTCGATGCCCACGTTGTCGCCGGCGACGTCGATCTGATCGCCAAGGTCGACGTGGAGTCCCCACAGGCGGTCAAGGACATCGTCGCGGACGAGATCCAGGGAATGGACGGCGTCGAGAACACCGAGACGTACATCAGTATGAGCTGAACGGCCGGTTTTTCGCCAGGCAGTGACTTCACCGTCCCACGAGGTCTCGAAAACGGGGCGGTCCTCCTGTATTGATTCGTCTCGTTTCTCTTGTCTCGACCGGCTTCGGGCGAGGGATCGTCCGAGGCCGGGGAAAGGCGATAGAAACCGTCGTGGGCCGGGAATCCTTGCGCTCGGGACTGTCAACGAAGAAACACACCGACGGAGGCCTCAATTGCTTCGCGGAGCGCAAGCCATAACCACGGATATCGCGTGCCATCAATCAATGACCGACGGTCACGTGAGTGCCTTCGAGGCCCATCCGCGGTTCGACCGAGGTGAGGACGGGCTGTTCGCGATCGAGGGGATGGACTTCGAGGCCTGGGTTCGCATCGACGAGGGGGCAGTCGTGCTGGTCGAGGAGGTCCCGACACTCGACGCGACGGTCGTCGGAGAGACCGTGGCGAGGGTGGTCGCCGAGGGGTGGTTGGAGACCTTCGAACGCCGCATCGAGGACGTCAGCGGTGTGGTCGAGACGCCAATGGACGAGCCCGAGGTCCAACGCGATGGGGACGTCATCCGGATCGAGACCCGGATCACTGTCGGGACTCGCGGGAACCCCGAGGAGATCCTGGCCGCCGCGAACTACATCGAAGGAACCTGGGTGGAGGGGATCATCCCCGGATACGAGTACGACGATCGCGTTCAGGCGATACGCGATCGGGCCCGCCAGCAGGCAAGCGAAGAGTAGACGGGCCGGAAGGGAATTCTCGGTTCGGACCCCGTGTTACTGTCGCCAAAGAGCCAGCAGACAGGATACCGATGAGAGATGCCAGGATTCCGAGGAGGCGGTGGATGCAGCGGCCCCGAACCGCTCTATTCGACCCTGACAAACGCCAACTTCGATACAGGGGCGACCTTCGAACGGGCCCTGGATCTGGGTGGGGTCGCGATCGAGGCCATGGACCTCCTCGACGAGGCCCTTACCGAGGTCCTCGGCACACCGGAACCGAAGGAGGTTCCGGAGACCGACGTCGAGGGGCGGGCCATCCTAGTCACCGGGCACGACCTCTCTCCTCAAGCACCTGCTCGGACAATCCGAAGGCGCAGGTGTGCACGTCTACACGCACTCGGAGATGTTTCCCGCCCATGACTACCCCGAACTCGCGAAATTCGAGCATCTCAAGGGCAACGTCGGGCGAGCGTGGTTCGACCAGCAGGAGTTATTCGCCGAATTCCGGGGGCCCCATCGTCGGGACATCGAACTGCGTGATGCCCCCATCAAGTACCTACGCCGACCGGTTCTATATGACCTCGGTCGCCGGGCTCGAGGAAGCTACCCATATCGAGGACCACTCTGTTCGGCCGCCATCGACCACGCCACCGAACTCCAGGCGGCCGAGGGATGGGACTCGGATGAGTCCTTCCCGACGGGGTTCTACCACGAGACGGTCCTCGACCTGGCCCCCGAGATCGTCGCAGCCGTCGAGGACGGCGATATCCGGCACTTCTTCGTCATCGCTGGTTGTGACGCCCCCACCGACGGCCGGGAGTACTACCGGAAACTCGCGAAAGCTGTCCCCGAGGACTATCTCATCCTCACGACCGGGTGTGGAAAGGTCCGGTTCAACGACCTCGAGTACGGGACCGTGCCCGGCACCAACAACCCGCGGTTCCTCGACGTCGGGCAGTGCAACAACTCCATCTCGATGGTCAAGATCGCCCAGGGGTTGGCCGAGGCCTTCGCTTGCGGAATCAAGGACTTTCCGGCCTCATCGTGCTTTCGTGGTTCGAGCGGAAGGCCGTCGCGGTCCTCCTCGGGCTGTTCCATCTCGGGGCCATGGACAGCAGGATCGGGCCGACACTCCCGGAATGGCTCACCAACGAGGTCATCGAGGTCCTGCAGGCAGAGTTCAATCTGCAGCCGACCGGAGACCCCAGCGCTGACCCCGATGCGATGCTCGGGCGAGCAGTCTCACCGTGAATACCCTGCGCGAAGGGGTTCGCCAGCTCGATGATTGCACGTCCGGGGTTTCGACCGATCAGCGGACGATCGTGACCGGGATCGGCGAGCGCCTGACCACGGCCTCGGCCACGCTTCCGAGGAGGATCCGAGTCACGCCGGAGCGACCGTGACTCCCCATCACGATGTGGTCGATGTCGTTCTCCTCGGCGAATTCGACGATGGTGCGCGACGGGCGACCCACCTCCGTGGCAGTGGTGACCTCGGCCCCATTCACGTGCTCGCGTGCCTCCTCGAAAAGCGCCTCCGCCTCCTCTTTTTGGTGTTCGTACCACTCCTCCGAGAACCCGGGGACCGAGGCGGTGGCACTATAGCCCGCTTCGATGGGGTCGATGACGTGGAGGAGGGTGATCGCCGATGGATCGAACTCGGAGGCCGCGTATTCGACGGCGTCGTCGGACTGGTACGAGCCGTCGATCGGTACCAGGATATTCGGCATAGTTGAATATGGACCGGGCCCGGCCAAATAGCTAGTCCCAAACTCCCACTCCGCAGCGACCCCCCAACTCGCCAAAACCGCTGTGACCGCTCCGCTACCCGTCCCTGCCGTGCCGGGTGACGCATGTCGAGAGGCCGATGACCTCCACCGGCTTCGAATTGTCCGGGGAGTACACCGCCATCTGCCCTCGCTCCATGTCGGGGACCCGGCCCTCGAGGCTGGTCGGCAGATTCAGACTCCTCACCGCATCCTCGTCGCCCAGATTCAGGGCGATGCGGGTCTGTATCTGTTTGAACACCGCCTCGGCGATGTCCTGGGGGTCCTGTGTGATGAGGAAGAGGCCGAGTCGCTCCTTGCGGCCCTGCTTTGCGGCCTCCGTGAACTTCCCGATCACCTTCCGGGCCTGAACGCTGTCGGCATCGGCGAGGAAGTTGTGGGCCTCGTCCATCCCGACGATCAGCGGGGTCTCCTTGATCCGTTCGTACAGGGGGTTATTCGAGAGTTTCTGATCTACCAAAAGACTCGCCACCGCTAGCACCACCATCTCCGCGGCCCGGCTCGTGTTGATATGGTAGGTCGGGACCACCGAGAGCCGGCCGGGCCGCACGAACTCCCTGACCAGCTCGGTGATGGGTCGGGCGTCCTGATCGAAGACTCCTTGCGGGATGGAGACAACCCGCCGTTTGACTGCGTCGAAGGTCGCCTCGTGGACCCGTCCGGAGTCGTCGAGTTCCGTCCGGAGGGTAGGGTCGTCTAGGAACCGTTTGAAGTCCTCGTAGGTCGGCGACCCGCCGGCCGCCTCGAAGAACCGGTCGAGCAGGTATTCGAGGGCCCCGTATTGATTGTCGTTGAGCTTGGCTCCGGCCAGGAGCCATTTGTTCGACCGGACCATCGAGAACGGGATGGTGAACGGTTGCTGCTCGGCCCGATGATGTGAGGCGGCGTAACTGGCATTTCCCACCGCCGGAACGAACGCCACCGTGTCCTCGTGGCCCCCATGGGCGATGTCCTGGGACTCCCATCGCCGTCGGTCCTGGGCGGTCTCCTCGGGGTTATCGTCGTGCATCTGGGCGTATTCGTCCTGGGGGTCGAACTGGACCACCGCGGGCCGTGGACGCCGGTCCTCACCCGGCGCCACGGCGTACCGCCGGTCCTCGTGGAGATACTGGCGGAGGACGTTCTTCGCGGTGTGTGTCTTCCCCGACCCGGTCCCCCCGGCCACGAGCGTATGGCGGAAGACCAGCGGGTCCGTCCCCTCGCTGCCGTCGTCGAGGCGGTAGTCGATCGTGGGGGGTTCGGCCTTCGTCGTGACCCGCTCGCCCCCCACCGCGAGGTGACCGAGGAATATCCCCTCCTCCGGAATCTGGAGCCCGGTCTTGATCTTCTCGCGGTCGTCGGCGTGGCGCACGACCGTCTCCGGTTTGGGGACGCGGTCGGGCATCCGGCGGCGGAGTTCACCCTCCTCTGGATACAGGACCGCGAGCGGGTCGAGATCCGCCATGAACTTGTAATCGCGCTCGTCGATGTCCGAGTGGCGCATGGCTCGCCTGGCGTGGATCTCGGTCGCGTCGTCAGAGCGGAACTCCTGGGCGTACTCCAGCCCGGTGATCCGACAGAACAGCGACTCCTCGCCCGGATACGGGGCGAGCAGGTAGGTCCCGAGGCGGATCTCCGACCGGTTCCCGGCCGTGACATAGGCCCGGAGTCGCGTCTCCGTGGACTCCTCGGCGATGCGGAGCCCCTCCGAGACCGCGAGCGTCCCGATGCCGGTATCGGTGCCCGCGGCCTCGAACGGCGGGCGCTCGAACTCCTCCTCGTCGGTCGGAGAATGTGCTGACCGGTCCCCCTCGGGTGCGTCGGCAGATCCGCGTGCATCCGACGTCTCGTCGGCGGCAGACCGGTCTGCCGAACCCGAGTCGGCCGCTTCGGAACCGCCTGACTCGGTTCCCTGCTCGGCCTCGAACTCTGAGAAGTCCCCCAGGTCGCTCATGGCCGTTCGAACTCCCCGGGCGGACAAACACCTTTCCCCTGGGGCGTGGGCTCCCACGTCGCTCGGTTTCGCCGTTGGGAAACGTTATGTTCCGGCCGAAGCAGCCTGGAATATGGAGTCCTCGCTAGAGACGGTGGCCCGGCGGGGGTGTCTCGCCGCGGGAACGGAGCTCCGGGAGCGATTCGAGTCCGGGACGGTCGCGGCGGACCGGACGGCCACCGATGTGAAAGACGAGGCCGACGAGGCGGCCGAGGAGCGGATCCTCGCGGTGGTCCAGTCCGCGTTCCCCGACCACGCGATCTACACCGAGGAGGGTGGGACCCTCCGGACAGGCGGCGAGTTCCGGTGGGTGATCGATCCGCTGGACGGAACGAACAATTTCGTCTCCGGACTCCCGACCTTCGGCAGTGCGGTCGCGGTCCTGGATGAGGCGGGGCCGCTTCTCGGGGTCGTCTACGTGCCGGTCACCGATGACCTCTACGTCGCACGCCGGGGCGAGGGCGTCGTGTACGATGGCGAGCCGGTCCGGGCAACGTCACCAGTCCCCGTGTCCCACGCGACGGTCGGCTACGTGATAGGCCGGGAGGTCAAACACGACGAGCGGTCCGAGCAGGCCGATCGGCTCTTCTCCGCCCTTGACGGGGAGGTCAAACGCGTCCTGGCGAGCTGGAGCCCGGTCGTCCACTGGGGATTGCTGGCACGGGGGCGGCTCGAAGCGATGGTCGCCTTTCATGCCAACGAGGAGGAGCGGTACGTCGGCGAGTTGCTCGCCCGGGAATCAGGGGCAGCCTGGCGTCGGGATGGGCCACTGTTCGTCGCCACGACCAGCGACGAGATGAGCGAGACGCTATTCGAAACCGCCATCGACGCGGTCGAGTGATCGGGCCATCGGACCTGGAAAGGACACACACTCCAGCAGGTAGCGGAAAGCCATTCTAAAGGGGAACCCGCTGGCAATCCGCACCACCGTGAGGGGTCCTTATGCGCGGCGAGCCCGTATCTCGACGTATGCTACTCGTCCGAGGGTCCGTCGGCGAGACGTCGGTGACCGGAACGTTGTACGAGCGGGGCGAGGAGGCGCCGGCCTTCAAGGGAGCCCCGGATGAGGGAGCACCCTACGTCTGGGTCTGTGACGAGTTCTACGCCGTCGAGAGCGGCGGTCAGACCCAATCGATAGGGGATAGGGACCTGCAGGTGGCCTTCGAGGTCCCGATGCCCCGCGGGTTCGATACGAAGGAACAGGCGCTTTCGGGGGCGAAAGAGCACCTCAAGACCCAGTTCGCCCGCCTCGGGGTCGACCCGGCGGACGTACGCATCGAGGTCCTGCGCGAGCACGAACAGGAAGCCTGAATCTCGGTGGGCAGCCGGTTTCTCCTCCAGACATCTCCCCGCTCGATAGTGGCCGGCAAGAGTCCGAACTGCAGGGCAAACCTCGACGCAGATCCGACGCAAAAAAAAAACCCCGTCTGTAATGCGGATACGCTCTCCGGACACAGACATCGGTCCGCTCCCTGATCCGCCATCGGTGCGATCTGCCAGCTCGGACCACGGTCCGCCTCCCAGATTGGACATCGGTCCGCGCCCCCTCTCAGACGTCGGTTCGCTCCCAGCGTTCCCGGTCGTAGTTCCGGTCTTCCTCGGTGTCGAAGGCTACCTCAAGCCGGCGGACGAGTTCGACCTTCTGCTCGGCGCCAATCCGGGCCAGCTCGTCGGCCTTGGCCACCGGCAGCGGTGGCCCCTGCTCTCCGGCGATCTCCCGGAGGACGTACCGTTCGACTACCTCTCGCGTGGCCTGCTCTCGGGCGAACGCGCCGGGGAGTTCGACCTTGTAGAGGAGATCCGTCCGGGGGTCATAGACGAGCATGAACGTCACCTCGTAGTCCCCCGGCGGCCGCTCCCTTTCGACGCCGAGTTCGGCCTCCGGACCCGAGAAAACCCCATCCGCTCCGAGCCGCGACCGGAACCAGTTAGTCCAGGTGAGATCCTCCGTCACGCGCTCGAACGCCCCCCCGGTCCGTTGGCGCTGCTCCAGCACCTGGGAGAACAACGCGGTGTCAGAGGCCCACGGGCTCGGGCGACCACCCTCCTTGAGGGTTCGGACCAAGGCGCGGGACTGGGGGCTCTTGACGAAACCGACGAGTGGCACCTTGCGCGCCAGGAAGTCCTCGACGAGCGCGACGTAATTCCGGAGCACCTCGGCCACGAGGTCATCCTGGCTGGCCAGGTCGGCGATGGTCCCGTGGCGGCCCAGCCAGTGCATCAGTCCTTTGGGATAGAGGGGACCATCGAGCACGAGGAGTTCGTCGACCTGGTGGGCGTGTTCGAGGGCGTGGTGGCTCTCGGCGAGATAGAGGGCCAGTCCGTGGACGATGCGCTCCTGGTCCCGGGCCAATCCTTCGGTCTGCACGATGCGGCCCCGGCCGTGGTCCTCGTCGAATGGTTCCCAGCCGTCGGACCCGTGGTCGACGGTGGTGTCGTTCGAGTGGACCGTCATGATGTATGTCCGGGCCCGGTGCAGCTCGAGGACCGAGGGTGAACTGCTCATCGCGGCCTGGGACAGGTCGAGCAGGAGGCCGTTCTTGAACGTCGTGGGATTGATCGTCCCCGAGTCCAGGCCGTGAACGGTCTCGAACGGCAAGTCCTGGAGTGCGAGGGACTCGATGGGCGCGGCCCGTTTGGCCTGCTCGTCGATCGGTTCCAGGACCGGTTCGCCGTCGTCGTACAGCGGATCAAGGAACTCGTTCCAGACGGTGTCCGCAAGCTCCCGGTGCTCCTCGGGGTCCGCGTCGTGGCGGATGCGCTCGGCTAGCGTCGCGATCCCGTCGTAGTGGACGGGGTCCAGGGTCATCGAATGTGGGTTCTCGCTCCGGTGTAATCACGGCTCGGGTTGTGGGCGTGCCGGGGGATGGCGGCTATGCGGGTTACGCTGGGGTCCATCCCGAGCGGCTCCGCCTCGTTTCGTCCGCCCAACGTGGGTGAGGCATTGGGGCCGAAGCTATGACAGACGTGACACGTCTCAGCCGTCACACTGGATATTTCGATCGTCTCCATCACTAATAATAATGTTGTCTAAACGCGAAAAATTTCGGAGTTGGCGAAGAATTCCTTTCCGATACGACAACATTAACCTGCCGAACCCACAACTCTCCGACCATGCCATGGTCCAACTTAGATTGGTGGCCGAACCTGCTTCGACTGGATGTCCTCGACGATAACGCCACGGACCTCAGTCCGTACGGTGAGGATTATGAGTACGCCGAGGAGTTCCAGCGAGTCGACTTCGACGCGGTGAAGGCGGACATCGAGGAGGTGATGACCACCTCCCAGGACTGGTGGCCGGCCGACTACGGCCACTACGGGCCGCTATTCATCCGGATGGCGTGGCACAGCGCCGGGACGTATCGCACGCTCGACGGCCGCGCCGGCGCCTCCGGCGGCCTTCAACGCCTCCCGCCGGAGAGCAGCTGGCCTGACAACATCAACCTCGATAAGGCCCGCCGGCTGCTCCAGCCGGTCAAGCAGAAGTACGGTCGCAAGCTCTCGTGGGCAGACCTGATTGTCCTGGCGGGGAACGTCGCCCTGGAGTCGATGGGCTTCGAGACGTTCGGCTTCGCCGGCGGCC
>CAZQNH010000054.1:0-14312 GCA_964594685.1 uncultured Halobacteriales archaeon | reverse complement strand
TGCCCGTCACCGCCTGGCCATGCCACCGGGCGCCCACGGATTGGTTGCCGTGGGTTCCACCCTCGGGCCGGCTACCGCGTCTTGCGGACGTGGTGGCCGCTGTGACGAACCCCGTCGATCGTGGACCGGGCCATAGTCCATCCGGACTGTGGCCCCTGCGACGCGACGGCAATCCCACGAGGTGCAGCCGGCGACACTGGATGGGGAGCCGGCCACCGGGCGGTGCCGGCACCATCGCCTTTTTCGACCCTGACGACGAACGGGTAGTCATGCAACCGATCCGCGAGGCCCTACGGAACCTGCCGGAGGCGGTCTTCGCCGACTTCCTGGAGTCCTCGGAATCCTACCTGCTCGTCCTCGACCTGCCGGGGGTCCGGCGGGAGGACGTCGAGATCGACGCTTACGAACGCCGCCTCGAGATCCGGGCTCGACGCGAGAAATCCGTCCCGGAGGGCTTCGAATATCGCACCGAGGAGCGGTCCCTCTTCCTCGACGCGGTCGTTCCGGTCCCGATGGACGCCGAATCGTCTGAGGCCGACGCCACCATCGAGAACGGCGTCCTGGAGATACACCTGCCGCGGGCCGATCGGAGCGGGCGGGAGATCCCGGTCGAGTAACCGTGGTCCGGCTCCGCTCGTACTGGCGATTCGTCCTCGTCACCTGGCAGTTCTTCCCGCTGCTGGTGAGCTGGCTGCGGGACAGACGTCAGTACGTCCTCTTCGGGGGCCCTCGTCGGGTAACCCCGGACCAGCGCCGCGATCGAGCCCAGCGGCTCCTCGACTCGCTTCTGACCCTCGGGCCGACGTTCATCAAGTTCGGCCAACTCCTCTCGACCCGACCGGATGTGTTGCCGCCCGAGTACATCGACGTGATGACCCAGCTCCAGGACAAGGTGCCCCCAGCTCCCTGGCCGGAAGCGAAGGTGGTCCTCGAAGAGGAACTGGGCCCGGTGGAGCAGCGCTTCGACGATTTCGACACCGACGCCATCAGCGGGGCGAGCCTGGGACAGGTCTACCGGGCGACCGTCGACGGCCGGGAGGTTGCCGTGAAGGTCAGGCGGCCGGGCGTCGAAGACCTCGTCGAGGCCGACCTCCAGGCCATCCGCTGGAGCCTGCCGATCATCCTCTACTTCGTGGACGAGGCCCGGTCGTTCTCGCTCGAAAATCTCGCCGACGAGTTCGCCAAGACCATCCGCGAGGAGATGGACTACGACCGCGAGCGCCGGATGCTCCAGGAGATCCGCGGCAACTTCATCGAGGCCCCACGGATCGCCATTCCCCCGGTCGTCGAGTCCCACTCCGATGATCGCGTCCTCACGATGGAGTACATCCCGGGAACCAAAATCACGGACCTGGCGGAACTGGACGCCCGGGGCATCGACCGCACCGAGGTCGCCGAGCGCCTCACCCGGACCTACCTCGAGATGATCACTGAACACGGGGTCTATCATGCAGACCCGCACCCGGGCAACCTCGCGGTCCAGCCAGACGGGACCATCGTGTTCTACGACTTCGGGATGAGCGGCCGGGTCGATGAGTTCATCCAGACCAAGATCATCGAGTTCTACATCGCGGTGGCCAACCGGAACATCGACGAGATCCTCGACATCCTCATCGGGATGGGCACCCTCTCGCCGGAGGCCGACCGCCAGACCATGGCCGAGGTCATGGAGTTGGCCATCCAGGACGCCCGTGGCGAGGAGATCGAAACCTGGCGGGTCCAGGAGATCATCTCGCGCATCGAGGACACTATCTATGAGTTCCCGCTCCGGTTGCCCTCGAATCTGGCCCTCATTATGCGGGTCGCCACCGTGGTCGAGGGCGTCTGTGTCACCCTGGACCCCGAGTTCGACTTCATCGAGGTGGCGTCGACCTTCCTGACCGAACGCGGCTACCGCGAGGAGTCGGTCAGACAGGTTATCGAGGCCACTGGGGAGGACCTCACCAAAGCAGCCCGGGCGACGGTTTCTATCCCGCCGAAACTCGACCGCACCCTGGACCGCATCGACCGGGACGCCCTGTACGTCCGGGCGGGAATCGAGGACAGCGAGCAAGTCCTCGAACGCTTCGCCAAGCGACTCATCGTGGGGATGATCATGGCGGCGGGGCTGCCGACCGCGGCCATCTTCTACACCAGCGCAGAGATCGAGGCCACTGTGGCCGCTGGGGCGCTGACGATCCTGGCTTTGGCGTACCTGGTCCGGAGCTACCGGCGGCGGCGAGGCATCCGGACCGCCCCGCGCTTTACCCGACAGTATATCGATCAGCGACAGCAGCATCGGGAGACCGAGGAGTAGGCGGAGTTGAGGGGTCGGGCCGTTTCGGGTGTCGGTGACCGTTCCGGGTGGTGTGATCCGTTCCGGGTCGTGCTGCCCGTGCCGGCGTATTTTCCCGTCTCGACCCCGTTCGTTCGATAATGGGTCGCGACGACGGCTCACAGCGGGCCCTCACAGACGCCCAGCGGAACCGCCTCGCCGCGTTCCGCGCGACGACCAGCCTCGCCGAACTGGCCGAATTGGTGGGCGCCGACTCGGAGCACGAGGCGTATTTCCGGGGGAAAGCGGAGTGGGCTGAACTCCGGCGGATCGAACTGGCCGTCGAGCACGAACGCGACGGTCTTCCGGGGACCGCGGTAACGGTCGATGGCCGGGAGTTCGTCGTCCACGGGATCACCCACGCCGACACCGCGGCGGAACGCGAATATGTCCGCACCTTCGAGAGCGGTCTGGACGATTCGCGGGCAACGGTATACTGCGAGCAGGGGATCCGGTCGATGTATTTCGAGGATCGGCCAGCCGTGTGTGAGATGGACGATTACCGGTGGGCGCGGGCGACGTGTCGGGAACTCGAAGGCGAGTCACACCTGGATCTGCCCCCGGCCAGGGAGTTCGGGGGGCTACTCGAGGAGGTCGATACCATGGCGAGGACGTTCCGGAACACGGTGTTCTCGTTCATCGAGCAATACGGAGGCTCCGAAGAATCGGCCGTGCGGGCCACCCTGGGTGCCATTGCCTCCTCGTTTCTGACCAGTCACGAGGACCTGGCCACCGGCACTGAGTACGAGGCGTTTCGGAAGACCCGGGATGCGGCATCGGACCCGTCGCTTCTGCGAACGCTCCAGAACTACTACAGACGGGTGTTTCTTCCCCAGCCGCTCGAACGTGAATGGCTCCGGCGTCATGACCCGGAACTCGAGATCATGACCCACGCGCGAAACCAGCGGATGGCCGAATATGCCGTCCTCGAGACCGGTGACTATCCGGCCGTCCACCTCCTGGTTGGTGCCGCTCACCAACCGGGAATCGCCTATTATCTCCGTCGAATCCGTGACGGGGAGCACTCGCCCGCGGGTTTCGAACCCATCCCCTGATCCGAACCCGTCGGGGTCGTCCAAAGGGGAGTACCAGCCAGTATTAATGGCGCCGGGAGCGAAGCGATCAGTCATGGAGGTCCCACCCTTCGAACTCGAGCGGTGGTTTGCCCGGTACGAGCACGACGCCGACATCATGCTCGCCGAATCGGGCATCCGGAGTTTGTCTGCCGACCGGTTCGACCTCGACCCCGGTCGCCTCGGCTACGTGATCCCCACGAACGGCGACCCCGGTCTGCGGGCGGCCATCGGAGACCGGTACGACCGATCTGCCGAGGAGGTCCTGCTGACCGTGGGAACCCAGGAGGCCAACTTCCTCGCCTTCCAGGCGCTTCTCGACCCGGGGGACCACGTGGTCGTTATCACGCCGACCTACCAGGCGCTCCATAGCCTTCCGGCCACCATCGCCGACGTCACCCGTGTCACCCTCGAACCGCCCGAGTGGTCCCTCGACGTGGACGCCGTGGCCGATGCCATCCGGGCCGAGACCCAAGTGGTCGTGCTGAACAACCCGAACAATCCCACTGGCAGATATCACTCACTGGAGACGGTCCGAGCTCTCTACGATCTGGCGGCCGACGTCGATGCACACCTCCTCGCGGACGAGGTTTATCGCCTTCTCTCCCCGGACCCGTTGCCCACCGTGGCCTCGATGGGCCCACACGGCATCAGCACGACCAGCCTGACGAAGGCCTATGGCCTGGCGGGGGTCCGGTTCGGCTGGCTGGTCGCCGATGAAGGAGTCATCGACGGCGCCTGGCAGTGGAAGGACTACACCACCATCTCGCCGACGAAGATCGGCCAGCACGTGGCCGAGCAGGCGCTCGGGGACCAGGAGGCGGAGATCCTCGAGGAGAATCGAGCACTCGCGGCCCGAAATCGCGACATCGTCGCGGAGACTATCGATGATCTCGACCTCTCGTGGTACCATCCCGTCGGGGTCAACGGGTTCATCACCGTACCCGGGGGGTTCGCGGGCTCCCGGGAGTTCTGCCGGGAGTTCGTCGAGGCCGAATCCGTGGTTCTGGCCCCGGGGGATGTGTTCGGCTTCGACGAGTACTTCCGTATCGGCTTCGGCCTGCCCACCGAGGAACTCGAGACGGGGTTGGGCAGGCTCCGGTCCTTCCTCGGTGCATAGGCGCGTTCGCCGCGTGTGAGTTCTGGGCGTTGAGACCTCGGAGTGCGAAGATATCTAGGGGAGTTGATCTGTCCCCGGTTTTTGGACGCTGCCGGCGGTCTGCGACAGCAGTCCGGGCCGGTCTTTCCCGACGGCCGGAACCCCAAACCCGGGGTCTGGGGCCCGGGCGCGGCGGTTCCAAACGGTTTATACACCACAGGCGAAAATTCCGCGGTATGCCGAAAGAGCAGAAGGAAGTCCGCGATCTGCAGGAGGGCAACTATGTGATGATGGACGGAGCGCCGTGCAAGATCACGGCCTACAGCACCGCGAAGCCCGGCAAACACGGGAGTGCGAAAGCCCGGGTGGAGGGCCGGGGCGTCTTCGACAGCAAGAAGCGATCGTTCTCCCAGCCAGTCGACCAGAAGGTCTGGGTCCCGATCATCGACCGCAAGCAGGGCCAGGTCGTCTCCACGCAGGGCAATGACGCCCAGATCATGGATCTGGACACCTACGAGACCTTCACGATGCGAATCCCGGAGGACGCCTCGTTCTCCTCGGACGACGAGATCGAGTACCTCGAGTTCGAGGGTCAACGGAAGGTACTCGGGTAGATGTTCCCGGGGGCGAACGCGGACCGCGAGGAGGCCCGATACGTTATCCTGGGAGCCCCACTCGACGTCTCGACCACGTTCCAGCCGGGAGCGCGGTTCGGCCCCGACCGCATCCGCACGTTCGCCCGGACCTTCGACGATTACGAGCATCGCACCGACCAGCACTTCACCGACCTGGCCGTCCACGACCACGGCAACGTGGAGGCCTGGGACGACGCCCGTGATTACCTGGCGTACCTCTCCGGCGTGGTGACCGATGTCCGTCGGGAGGGCGCGGTCCCACTCCTTCTCGGCGGCGAGCACACCGTCTCCGTCGCCGGCGTCGAAGCTGTCGAACCTGAAATCTTCGTGTGCCTCGATGCCCATCTCGATCTGCGGGAGGACTACGCCGGCAACGAGTGGAGCCACGCGACGGCGACCCGTCATGTCCTCGACGTGGCCGACCGGGCGATCATCCTGGGGGCCCGTACCGGAAACGAAGCGGAGTGGGAACGGGCGGCCGAATCAGATGTCACAGTCGTTCCACCCGACGCAGTCCCGGACTGGGAACCCGACCTCGGGGACGCCTCGGTCTATCTCAGCGTGGACATCGACGGCGCCGATCCCTCGGTGGCCCCAGGGACCGGCACGATGGAGCCCTTCGGGCTTTCACCCCGCGAGATACGGGATGTCGTCCGGGCTGTGGCCCCCGATGCCGACGGCTTCGACGTGGTTGAGGTCAACGACCGGGACGACGGTCAGGCCCCCTCCCTGGCTGGCAAACTCCTGCGGACCTTCGTCTACGAGCACGCCGCGACAGCCGATTGAGTTCGTTCTTCGATCGCAGAAGCGGCCGGCCTTTCGAGGACTCATTCTCGAATCACTTGGTTGGACATCCGGGCGTCTGACCCGCCGTTTTCTCCGCGACCTGTTCGCTTGTCAGACTTGATTGAGGATCCATCTCGAGGCCCGATGACACTCCAGAGCCACTCCAGCGTACATCCAGAGCCACTCCAGTGTATATCCAGAGCTAATCAATCCGCCCACCTTTTTGCGCGTCGCCGGCGATTACCGAGATATGGACACCGAGTTGCTCCTCGAACGGCTGAACGAACGGTTGGCCCTCGAGGACTATGCCGACGTCGATGCAAGCGAGAACGGCCTCCAGGTCGGAGCCGGCGACGGGAGCGTCGAGAAGGCCGCGTTCGCCGTCGACGCGGCGGTCCAGACCATCGAGAACGCTGCCGGGTGGGGGGCCGATATCCTCGTGGTTCACCATGGACTCTCCTGGGGCGGCATCGATCGGGTGACCGGCCGGACCTTCGATCGTATCGCGGGGCTCGTCGAGAACGAGATCGATCTCTACGCCGCCCACCTCCCGTTGGATGGCCACCAAGAAATCGGGAATGCCGCCGGGGTGGGGGATGTTCTCGGCCTGGAAGACCGGGAGAAATTCGGCGAGATGGGGGCTGTCTATGTCGGCCAGCGAGGGGTTCTGCGGTCGCCCCTGGAGCCGAGTGAGGTGGAATCGCGACTCGAAGCCGCCCTGGACCACGGCGGACAGGGCGTCCACACCCTCGACTTTGGGGCCGACCCCATCGAATCGATCGCCATCGTGACCGGCGGCGGGGCGGACTGGTTCGACGAGGCCGTGGCGGCCGGAGTCGACGCGTTCGTCACCGGCGAGGGGAAGGCGAAGATCTACCATATGGCGAAGGAATCCGGCGTCTCGGTGTTCCTGGGGGGTCACTACGCTACCGAAACGTTTGGTGTCCAGGCCCTCGCCGAGATCGTGGAGGAGATGGGGCCGGAGACCCGAGTCATCGAGGCCCCGACAGGGCTCTGAGTTAGTTCGTGGATCCGGAGCGGCCCGTCCCGGAAATTTTACGTACTGTGGTGTTGCCAATCTGAAATATCATGTCGCCCTCGCAGTCCGCTTCCCGTCCCCGAAGCATCGATCTCGATTTTTTCAGGGCTCCGCTGGGGTGGTCCCGATGAGCCACCTGGACCAGTCCCGGTTGGGAACCTTCTTCGGCGTCCTGGTCGGTCTGGCGATCCTCTTCGAGGTGTTCTCCATCAGCTCGGGTGTGCCCATGGTTCAGGTCGCGCCCATCTACATGTTCACCCCGATGGTTGCGGGGGCGATCACCGTCTGGCGCAGCGACGTGAATTTCTCCGAGGTCGGACTCCGTCTCGGTCGATACAAGTGGCTCCTCATCGCGGCTGTCCTTCCACTTGTGATCGTCTATGCCACCCTTGGGCTCTCGTTACTCCTCCCCAGTATCGGGTTCGATCCGGCCGTCGACCTCATTCCGGGCCTCGAACTCCCGGGCGGCATCCCTGGGCTGCTGGCCACGCTCGGCCTCGTACTGGTCCTCGGCGTGACGGTGAACTCGCTTCTCGCATTCGGCGAGGAGTTCGGCTGGCGCGGGTACCTGCTCTGGGAACTCGCCCCGCTGGGATACTGGCGGGCGTCGTTCGTCATCGGCGCGGTCTGGGGTGTCTGGCACGCACCGGTCATCGTAGAGGGATACAACTACGCCTCCTTCCCCATGATCGGGATCGTCGTCATGACGCTTGCGACCATCACGTTCTCGCTCGTCTATACGTTCCTGGTGGTCCGGGCCCGGTCGGTCCTGGCAGCGGTGTTCTTCCACGGCGTCTTCAACGCCTCCGGCGGATTGGTCCTGGCCTACACGGTTGCCGACAGCGCGGTCCTTTCGGAACTCGTGGCCAGTCCTGTCGGTGCGGCCTCGATGGTGGTCTTCCTGCTGGTCGCTGCCGGCATCTATCTGGTGGGGACACCGGACCTCAACAGAACCGGGCTCTCGGAGTCCGATTAGCGGTCTCCGGGCAGTTACTCGGGCGTCAACCAGTCCTCATCGGTCCTCGAGGACCCCAGCGACGATGAGCGGGACGACGAGGGTCGCCTCGGCCTGGATCTGGACGTAGTTCTTCTCCCCGGCCTTGATCTTGCCCCACGAGACCGCCTCGTTTGGCGGTGCACCGGAGAGCGAGCCGTCCCCTTCCATCCCCGTCGAGACGTAGACGGCATACTCCGCCCCGCCCCGGAACAGGTTGGTCATGATGGCCTGGTGTTTGGGGACCCCGCCCCCGAGGACGATGAGTCCGGTCTCCTCGGCGAGCAGTCCCTCCTGGATGAGCGCATCGTAGTCCTCGAGGATCTCGATACCCACCTCGCTTTCCTCGTTCTGGCGATAATAATAGAGGAAGTTGCCGACCTCGGCGTCGGTCAGCGCCGGGCAGAACACCGGGACGTCGTGCTTGGCGGCCTGGGCAAGCACCGAATCCTCGTCGTCGATTCGCTCGCCGATCTCACGGGAGAAAGCGGTGGGCGTCCGGATCTTCTCCTCGGCGAAGAACTCGGGGAAAAAGTCATTGAGGTAGGACTCGAGCCAGACGTACCGGTCCGAGGGGACGAAGATGTTGCCCAATCGGTTGATGCCCTCCTCACGCAATTCCGCCTCGTCGACGTCCCACTCGCCCATCTTGAACGGCAGCTCGGCCTTGATGATGTCCTCGGTGACCGACCCGGAGGTCGTGATAAGCACATCGACCAGCCCCTCCCTGACCATGGCGGCGACCGTCTCCCGGAGCCCGGAGGAGACGATGTTCGAGGTGAGGGTGAGGTAGATCTTGGCGTCGGCCTGGCGCATCTCCTCGATGAGGCCGATGGCCTCCGCGACGTGGCTGGCCTGGAAGCCGGTGGTTTCGTAGGCGGCGAGCAGGTCTCCGAAATCGAACTCCCCGCGGAAGTCATACCCCCGCACGTCGGGCCCCTCGAGCTCCGTCTCGGAGCCGGGGATCACATTGTCCTTCGTTTCCTCGGTCATATTCCAACCAGCGTGACGGGCCAATAAGAGTCCGTCACTTTCGCCTCGGACGGGTCGCCGGTGGGGAGGCCACCACCGTGCATCCGACCGTAGCGGCTTTTCGCCCGGGGTGCATAGGGGCACCTGGCCGATGACGAACTACCGGGCGGAGCCGGTGTAGGCTCCCGGCGATGACGAGCCCTATGAGTGCCGAGGCCGCTATCCTTCGCACGGCACCGACCCGCCGTTCGCCCCTGCCACCAGGTCGTACCCGACGGCGCCCGCCAGCCCGCCCGCCCTTACGCTCACGCGAGTTCGGTCTCGATAGCCTCCGCGGCCCGATCGATCCCGGACTGGACCCGCGGGACGAGCGCCGCGACGGCTGCGTCGGAATAGCCGTCTTGACGCTCGCTGGAGAGGATCTCCAGAACCTCCTCCAGTATCGCGACGACCGTCGAAAGGCGCTCGTTGGCCGCCTCGGCCTCGCCTCGCGCCGCGATACTAGCGGCCGCAGCGGCCTCCTCCTGGGCGCGGGACAGCCTTTCGAGAGTCTCCCCGCCACCACCGTCCGCGTCTACCAGCCCGGAAGCGAGGTCTCGCACTGCTGCGATCTCCTCTTCGAGTGTGTTCGCGAGGGCGCCCTTGCCGGTCTCGATAGTCTCACGGACCATCTCCCCGTCGTCACCGAATGATTCCGGACCGACCCGATAGGCCCCGGCTCGTCCCTCGCTATCCACCACCTCCACGGTGTACTGTCCCTCGCGATGAACCGCGACGGCGAAGCGGTCTGTCTGGACCGGCCGCCCCTCGAAGACGACGCCGGCGTAGTCCTCGATCACCCGGACCTGTTCGATCCCGGACGATTCCCGACCGTCACCGCGGAGCCATCCGGCATCCTCGTTCGCGACCAGCGTCAGTTCGCCATCCGCTCCAATCTGCTGGACCCCTCCCTCGTGCACGAATCCGACTGCAAGCGGGGCGAGGCCGGGTCCATTGACGACGAGCCGGTGGGCTCCCTCTTCGACGTGGAGGTAGCCGAAGACGCCTCCCCGCGTAACTGTCGCGACCGGTTCCTCGCTCGCGAGTTGCACGGCTGCCTCCACCGGGAGGGTGTACAGTGAAACGTCGATGGCATCCTCGAGGGCGTCTCGTGCCTCGTCTGTCACCCGTTCGAGCGCACCCTCGGCCCCGGCACGTAGCTGTCGGACCCGACCGACGACGCGGTCGGTGAGGCCGCGCGGGGCGTCCCCGTCGAGCCGGCGGCGGTGGGCGGGGTCGGTCACATCCGTGAGCGGATTCGCGTATCGATCTTGTTCCCACGGGATCCCGACGCTGGTGATGTGGCTGGCAAACTGGTCCTCGACGAAGCCCGGGATGGTGAACTCGAAGCTCAACTGCGGGCCGACGAAATCATCGGCCGCCGTTCGAACCGCCTCGATCGGCACGAGATCGTAGGTTGCGTCAGCGTCGGCTGCAAGACTGCTGTCTGGATATGCCATCGCGAGTCCCTCCTCCCGCAGAGGGATGTCCGCCGGTGGACGCGGGAGGCCGAGCCAGGACCCCACGGTCACCTGCTCGTCGACGAAGTCTTCGCGATCGACGGTCAGTTCCGGATGCTCGTCGAGTGTCCCCCCATCGAGTTCCGGCATCACGAAGGGAAGCCGGGCCCCCTCGCCGCGAGGCAGCCCGTAGGCGAACGGAGCGACCACGTTTCGGGTCAGATCGAGGAGGTCGTTGGTCACGTCGGAGTTCCAGTCCTCGTCCGGCAGCCGCTCGAAACTCGGGACCACCTCGTTTACCTCGCTCGCACTCGAATGTGAGCCGACCTCCGCAAGGATGCCCGGTCGGCGGTCAGCGAGGGTCTCTGGACCCAGGAACTCGTTGTTCGGGACCGAGCGGGAGTGGGCGCTCGCCGACACCAGCAACGGTGACCCCGACTCCCGGTCCACGAACACCTGGAGGAGTTCCCAGTCGTGCCAGTGGAAATTGACCGTGAACTGGTCGAAGACCGAATACAGCCAGAACTGGACGGCATCGACGCCGTCGGCCGCTTCGAGGACATGATAGAAGACGGTCGGCTTGGGCGGCGTCCCGGTTCCGTCGAAGGCCCCGGAGTACTCCTCCAGAGCGGTGAACCCGTCCACGACGGGACCATCCGCTGTCTCTTCGACATAGTTCCGGGGATCGGTGGGATACCACTTCTCAAGCGCCCCGAAATACAGGTCCGGGGCAAACCGCCGCACGAGTGCAGGCACTTGCTCAGACGGTTCCGCTTCTGTCGGCGTCTCCGTCGTGGCGGTGGTCGCCGTCTGCTCCGGTGTTGGTGTTCCCGCGGCTTCCGGAGCGTCGTCCTCTTGTGAAAGCAACCACCCGCCGGCAACCCCGGCCCCACCAAGGATCCCGAGGGCGGCATACAGGAGGACCCGGCGCCGTCGCTCGTCCGGTTCTGAATCGTCTCCACCGCCGTCCGGTCGAGGGTTGCCCGCATCTGTGACCGGCCGGTTGTCCTCACTCTCCGCACGGGACCGGTGGTCGTCCGCCACATCATCGGGGTTCGGCATCGACTCTCTGCCGTGGAGACCGTCGCCGGACGCTTAATTGTTGGCAATTACCAAGATACTGCTTACCACACGTTTTCCGGTCCAGGCTCCTGTCGAGTGTGCTCGATAGGCCAGCCGGCGTTCCACGAGCCGGCTCCCGGGGGTTCCCGATACCCGAGCCATAGTTCCACGATTCACGTGCTGCAGTTCACGACGACGCCGAGCGTGTACGGGTGGGGAAGTGCCCGTTCGGGCCCAGCCGTCGACCGTGGCGCGGTATCGATAGCATATTGGCGGAACCGTGCGAATCCTCCGCACATGGGATCGGGTCACGAGAAATCACATTCCGACGCCGACCGGTCGGGGAGCATGGCGCTCCACCAGGCGGCGACCGAGGTGTTCCCAGGCGGGGTCTCGCATAATATCCGGTATCACGAACCCCATCCGCTCTACGTCGAGTCAGCCTCGGGGGCGACTATCCGGGACGTAGACGGGAACGAGTACGTTGATTACTGGATGAACCATCAGAGTAGCGTCCTCGGACACGCCTACCCCGACGTGGTCGATGCGGTCCAGGAACAGGCCGCCACGGGCCTGCATTACGGGACGCCGAACCAAACCGCCCTCGAGTTCGGTCGCCGGATCCTCGAGGCCTTTCCGGCCGCGGAGCGGCTGCGCTTTGCCTCCTCGGGGACGGAGGCCACCATGTATGCGGTCCGGCTGGCGCGGGCGGCGACCGGACGGAACGACATTCTCAAGGCGGCGGGTGGCTGGCATGGTGGCAGTACCGACCTCTCGAAGGCGGTCCACACCCCTTTCGACGAACCGACCACCACGGGGCTCCCGACGGGGGCGGCAGACCACGTCCACGCCTTCCCGGTGAACGACGAGGCGGCGGTCCGGGAACGACTCGACGAACACGAGGTCGCGGCCGTCATCATCGAACCGATGCTCCTCGCCGGCGGCGGCGTGGTATGTGAGGATTCCTTCCTCGAGTTCCTCCGGGAGGAGACCACCGGGAGAGATGCTCTGCTGATCTTCGATGAGGTCGTCACGGGCTTGCGCGTCGCGCCCGGCAGCTATCAGGCGCGGATCGGGATCGATCCCGATCTGAGCACCTTCGGGAAGTTCGTCGGCGGCGGGCTTCCGGTGGGGGGACTGGCCGGCCGGGCGTCGTTCTTCGAGCCTGCGCGGCCCGATGTCGAGGTACCTGCCGGTGAGAGGGTTCTGGCCGGTGGCGGGACGTTCACGATGAACCCGATGACCGCAACCGCCGGGCTGGCCAGCCTGGCGGTCATCGAGGACGAGCCGGTGTACGACTACACCGAATCACGTGGCCAGCACGTCCGCGAGGCGCTGGTCGACGAGTTCGCGGACCTCGGTATCGAAGCCGAGTTGCTGGGGACGAGTTCCCTGTATATGCCACACTTCCAGCCAGCGGAACCGCTCACGGACGTCGAGGCGGTCGAGACCGCGACGAACCGCGAGGCGCTATTCGAATTCCACCGCCGGCTGATCGATCACGGCCACTACCACCTCCCCGGGCATATGGGGAGCATCTCGTACCAGACGACCGACGACCACATCGAGGACCTCCTGGCCGCGAGCCGGGCGGTCGCCCGCGACCTCCAGGCGGAGGGTATCCTGTAACCATGACAGCCCAGACCACCGCCGTCCAGTACGGCATCGGACCCATCGGCAGTCGCATCGTCCAGCTGGCGCACGACCGGGGCGTCGAGTTCGTCGGCGCCATCGATATCGACCCCGAGAAGGTGGGCGTGGACCTCGGGACGGTCGCGGACCTCGGGGAGGAACTCGCTGTCGAGGTGACCGACGAGCCCCAGGCTGCACTCGAGGCGGAACCGGACGTCGTCTTCCACTCGACGATCTCGGACATCACGGCCATCGACGCCCAGATCGAGGCCGCGGTCGCGGCCGGGGCCGACGTGATCTCCACCACCGAGGAACTCGCCTATCCCTGGTACCACAATCCGGACGCCGCCGGCCCCCTGGACGACCTGGCCCGGGAACACGATGGGACGGTCCTGGGGACCGGCATCAATCCCGGCTTCGCCATGGACACGCTCCCGGCCGTGCTCACCGCGCCGTGTCAGGAGGTCGAATCGATCCGGGTCTTGCGGGTCCAGGACGCTGGTACGCGCCGCAAACCCCTCCAGGAGAAGGTCGGTGCTGGGATGTCGGTCGAGCGGTGGAACGACGAGATCGCCGCCGAGGCCGGCCACGTCGGGCTCCCGGAGTCCATCGCGATGCTCGCCGCGGCGCTCGGCTGGAACCTCGACGAGGTCGAGGAGACCATCGAGCCGGTGGTGGCCGAGAGCCCGACCGAGAGCGAGTACTTCGCGGTCGACTCGGGGGAGGCGGCCGGGATCCACCAGGTCGGCACCGGCGTCGTCGACGGCGACCCGGCGATCGAACTCGATTTGCGGATGTACCTCGGCGCCGATAATCCCCGCGACGTGGTTACAATCGAGGGCACGCCAGCCCTCGAGATCACCGTCGATGGCGGGTTCCACGGTGATGTCACCACCCCTGCCGTCGTCGTGAATTCAGTTCCCAGGGTCCGTCAGGGCCCGCCGGGTCTGGCCACGATGATCGATCTGGCCACCCCGCGCTTTACCGACCTCCGGTAGGGAATTTCAGCGTGGGATCGGGGTGAGGGGGATCGGCGAACCGGATGCGGGCAGAGCGGCCGGGAGGGGGTGGGAAGCGGCATGAAAGGTTGGCAGCCTCTCTGGCCCAGTCGCGGGTCGGGAAATCCGATCACGGACGGGGTCCGGCCTGGATGCGGCGTGAGTCGGAGGTGAGGATGGTCACACTCGCTCGCAGGTCCGGTGTAGCC
>CAZQNH010000053.1:0-14512 GCA_964594685.1 uncultured Halobacteriales archaeon | reverse complement strand
TCTTTAGGAGACGGGCTTGGTGAGTCGTTGCAAGCAAGGGCGACGCCACGTTGCCGGTCGTCCAGGAAACCGACATAGGCGGTGGAAACGCCGAGGCTGCCACTATGTTCGATGAGATCGTCCCCCAGGAACGGTCGGCGCATCCAGCCGTAGCCGTACCCCTGCCCGGTGCCGTCTAGGAACTCCTGTCGGGGCGTCTGGGCCCGTCGGGCTTGGGTCAGCAGCCTCGGGTCGAGGACCGCCGGGTCCGGGTCGAACTGGAACTCGAGATAAGCCCCAAGGTCCGCGACCGTGCTGACGAGGCCGCCGGCGGCCCCGAGGCCCTTCACTGGGAACGACGTCTCGACCCGCTCCCCATCTTCCTCCCGATAGGGAGTCATCGCGTTCTCGAGGCCCGCAAAATCCGGTGGAGCGAGCACCGACCGGTCCATTCCGAGCGGTTCGAGGAGTTCCTCACCCACGTAGGTCCGGAATGCCCGGCCATCCACCGCCTCGACGAGCGCCCCGAGGACGGTGTAGCCGGTATTATAATAGAAGAACCGGTCGTCCGAGACCCGCTCCGATAGGGAGTGAAAGACGTACCGCTCGAGGTCGGCCCTGGAACTCAACGGGACCGGTTCCGGGTCTCCCCCCACGAGACGGGATATCAATGCAACGCTCGCACCGTCACTCGGCATCCCGGAGGAATGGCTCAGGAGCTCGGCCACGGTCGGGGGCCCTGCCTCCTCGTTGGAAACGGACGCCTCATCGAAGAAGGGAACGTAACTCGAGACGGGCTCATCGAGGCCAACCTCGCCCGCTTCGACCAGCCGAAGGACCGCCATCGCCGTGAACGATTTCGTTATCGAGGCAACTCCGTAGCGAGTCTCCGGCGTGGCAGGGGCGTTCGTCTCGAGGTCCCGGGCGCCGAATCCTTGTGCATACACCGTCTCATCACCATCAACCACAGCGAGTGCGGCGCCTGGAATCCCCTCCTCGCTCAACCAGTCGGTCACGAACCGCTCGATTTTCCGTTGCCTGTCCGCGGGCAACTCGTGTGTACTGTCCATATTGCCAGTCCAGGCGGACCCACGGAAACATTTGTGACCATGAAAATACATATCAGGCAACCTCCGGTCGGTCCCCTGCGCCGGTCGGAGGTCTCCTCGGGTCGGTCGTGATGGGGCTGCGTCGCCCGCCACTCGACCACCATCAAATTTGGGGCGAGACTGTATGCGAACTCGGCACCAACTGTGAACAATGATCCAGCCGGTAGCCGCCGACGCTTCCTGGCCGGTCGAGGAATTCAGCGTCGGTGACATCCGGGAACTCGTCGAACCCGTCACGTGCACCGGCGGCGGGGACGAAGACCACGAGCCGACCGAAGCGACGGTGGCCGACACCGGGGTCGGCTACGTCGTCTATCGGTGTCCGGAGTGTGGTTTTCGCGCCTGCTACCACCACGCAAGCGGTGACGAAGCCCCGTGTTGTGGTCCCCGCGAATAGATCGGCCTGGCTGAGCGGTCGGCGTGTGAAACCTCCCCGATTGCGGCAGTCACGGCGCCTTCGAAAAGACCTTTCGAGGACCTTGACATTGCCTCACATGATGTCCCGTGCCCAGGGCCAACTCTCCGTCTTCGCCATCGCGGTCATCTTCGTGTTCGTCTTCGGGGCGATGTACCAGGTGGTCGAGTTCGCCGAGGACCCTGACCTCCCGGAGGACCCGGCCGAGGACACCGAGAAGCTGATCCGGGCGGCGGTGTGGGAACGGGTGAACGACTACCGGGCCGACCAGGATCGATTTGCCGCCTCGACCACGGCCCAGGTAGAGATCGATGCCCAGAAGACCGCCGAACGGCTCGCCGCCGAAGGGCGTTTGCGCGGGCCACTAGCCTCCGGCACTGGCATCACTGATGACCCCCTGCTCCCGAATCCGGGGGCCAGGTGCACGCAGTTTGCCGTGCCGGTCGAAGTGAGCGAGACCGATACCGTCCCGGTTCCGATGACAGTCCGGGATGAGATCGCCGACCAGGCGTTGGCTGGCTTCCAGGAACTCGACAGTATCGCGGTCCTCGAGCGCGGCCCCTGGGCGAACAACGGGATTGGCGTGGCCATCGACGATTCGACGGTCTACGTCACGTACCGTTCCTGTTCCACGCGGCGCTTCTCCCCCTGATACTGGGGTGGGGACTTGGGCGATCGAGGAGGCCGCGGCGGGGGTTCTTTTGGCCACGCTGGCGTCATCGAAACGGATTGGGTAGCCCAGGTTCAGACTCGGCCGCCATCCGGTGGAACGGATACAGAATCCATATGAGGATCGTCCTGATACCCGTAGCTAGTGCCCCTCCTGCAGACACCCCTTCGGACGAGTCTGCGCAACCCGCTCCGGGCGCTCCTTCTCGGAATCGGAGTGGTCCTCGCGCGGCTGGGGCTCATCACGACGGAGCGGGCCGAACAGACGGTCGATCTCGCCTGGCCCCGCATCCTGACCGGCATCGCCCGGATGTCGAAGAACGCGGCGGACGTGGCCATGGTCGGCATCGCGCTGGGACCGGCGGCCATCGCCGGGGTGGGCTTTGCCTCGCCGTACTGGTGGAGTGCATTCAGCGTGGGCGGTGGGCTCGCGGCCGGGACGATCGCCCTGGTCTCGCAGCGATACGGCGCACAGCGGTTCGACGCGCTGGGCCAGGCCATCCGCTCGAGTGCAGCCCTCGTCGCGATCGTAACGGTGCCGATCGCGGTCCTGTTCTGGTCGTTCCCGACGTTCTTCATCTCGATCCTGACCGGCGATCCGGCTGCCCTGGAATTCGGTGCAGCGTATCTCCACATGCTCTCGATCGGTGTTCCATTCGCGGCCCTCAACCTCATCGGGAGCCGGGCCCTCATCGGGGCTGACGACGCATGGATCCCGATGGTGCTCCGGGGTTCCGGGGCGGTCAGCAACATCGTGCTCAATGCTATTTTCATCTTCGGGCTCGGGATGGGGGTCGTCGGAGCGGCGCTGGGGACCGTGCTCGCCAACGTCTTCGTCACCACGGCCCTCGCCGTAGGTTTGGCGAGGGGGCGGTTGCCGGGTATCGGTGCGTTCCCGATCCAGGTCTCTCCCTTCGGGCGGTACCTCGATCGTGGCAACTTCCGGGATCTGATCGAGATCGGGACGCCGGTGATCGGGCGGAACTCGGTCTGGACCGTGGCCCGCTTCCCGATGCTGGCCTTCGTGGGGTTCTTCGGGTCCTCGGTCGTGGCGGCGTATATCATCGCACGGCGCATCTGGGGGATCATGAATACGCCGGGATGGGGTTTCGGGCTCGCGGCGAGCAGCCTGGTCGGCCAAGAACTCGGCCGGAGTGACGAGGGGACGGCGGAGGCCTTCGGCTACGAGATCACCCGATTCTCGGTGGCGACCTACCTGGTCTCGGCGGTCCTCGTCGTGGCCTTCGCCGACCGAATCGTCTACCTCTTCATCCAGGACGGCACGAATGCCTCGGTACCCCTCGCCATCACGATGGTATACGTCGCCGCCCTGGCGATCATCCCGCAGGGGGTCAACAGCACCATCGCCGGCGCCCTCGACGCGACTGGCGACACCCGGTGGCCATTTTATAGCCGTTTCCTCGGGCTCTTCGGCTTCTCGATCCCGCTCGTGTATCTCGGCGCCACCACCTCGCTGGGGTTGCTGGGCATCTATCTCTCCTTCTTCGGGGAGACGCTGGTCTCGGCGATCATCAACTATTACCGTTTCTCGACCGGCAAGTGGAAGGCTATCAGTCGCGCGTACCGGCCCGAGCCGATCACACCGCCGGAGTGACAATCGGCGACGGACCCGAACACTCAATACTCGGTGTAACTCGTGGATCCGACGTCGATACGGACCAGCGTGTTCTCGGCCCAGGCGTCATCGGCGGCGCCGTACTTCCGGTTGATCCGTCGAAGGGCCTGCCGGGTTTCCCCCTCGTCATCGATCACGGTAGCCGTCCCCCGGAGGGTCACGACCCACTCCGGGATACCGTTCTCGGCCTTCTGGACGGCGAGGGAGACCCGCGGATTCGCCCGGATGTTCTCGAGCTTCTGGCCCGTCGTTGCGATCTCGACAGAGGCGTCCTCGTAGCGGTACCAGACCGGCGCCACGTGAGGCTTATCGTCTCGACTGGTCCCCAGGAACGCCACGAGCGGTTCGCTTTCGAGTAATGACTCGGCAGGCGGGGGGACGACCTCGCTCATAGCTCTCCGTTGCTTGCGAGGGGGTTAATCGCTGTGGCTCTCCTGCAGGCGCTGGGCACGGCCCGATGCACTCCGGACACCGCCGCCCGTCGGTCGAAAATCAGTCGATATGGCCTTCGCGGCGGAGCTGCTCCGCGTCGGCACTGGTGTAACGCCACTCGATGTCGCCTTTCTCGTCCTGCCAGTCCCACGGCTCGATGAGGACGACATCGTCCTTCTCGATCCAGGTCCGGTACTTCATACGGCCCGGGATCCGGCCCAGGCGGGTCTCTCCGTCCTCGCAATGGACTCGGAGGTGATTCCCGCCGAGATGTTGTGTAACGACACCGAACAGCTCTGCCCCCTTCGGCATGCGGAGGTTCCGTTCTTCGCGTTGTTCAGTCACACCCGATATACGGTCCGCACACGGATAAATAACCCAGAGAAGCGTGCTACCGCAGCGCATGCGGCTGCAGCCCTGCGGGCAGGACGAGAGGGAACTTGCGACGGGCCCACTGAATCGGCAAAGATGTTCCCGGAGACGAGCGGTTGGTCGCGGGGATCGGTCGGACACCGCGACCCAGCAGTGAAGACGCCGGAATCGAGATATCCACGTCATATCCCGATCCGATCCGATCGTCGATGACCTCCGAGACCGGATCGGATTCGTGTTACGAGGCCCGCTCCCGCTCGAAAACCGTTCTGGCTCGAGACCGAAGGAGGCGGCCGTCTCGCCCGTGTGACCGTGGCCGCTCCAGGCACAATGACGGGATCGAGGAAGTCCCGCAATGCCGCCTCGCGGACGAGGTGAAGGTCGATCACGAGCGGGGTCCCGAGGGAGTTCGGCCATACTCCCTGGCGGCGTTCCTGGGAGCCTCCCCGAAAAGCCCGACCAGACAGCCGAGCCATCTCATACTGTCATGGGGTCCCGATCCGCGGGCAGGTGGAAAGAAAGAATTAACGGCGTTCATCCGAGCCAGGGATACATGGCAGGTGATCGGGAGGGGCTCACAACCGTCATCGATAGCCGTGGCGACGTCCTCGAGTACCTGGCCGCGGGGCCACACAGCCAGGCGGAGATCGCCGACGCGCTTGACGTCTCCCGGTCCACCGTTACGAGGGCGATCCAGGACCTGCAGGAGTACGACCTCGTCGAGCGAGCCGAGGGCGAGTATCGAACCTCACGGCTGGGCGAAGCGCTCCTGGAGAGCCACCGGCGCTACCTCGAGGAGGTGGCCGGGATCGTGTCGGCGGACACGCTCTTCGAGCATCTTCCCAGGGATGCCCCGTTCGAGTCCTGGCTCCTGAACGAGGGCACCTTCGAGCCGGTGGAACCCGGGGCTTCCTTCCAGGTCCGGGAACGCGTCAACGAACAGTTCAAAGAGGCGGTCAGGATCGTCGGGATGGGTCGGAC
Source organism: uncultured Halobacteriales archaeon (assembly GCA_964594685.1). GTDB lineage: Archaea > Halobacteriota > Halobacteria > Halobacteriales > Halobacteriaceae > Halodesulfurarchaeum. Next base: position 8,919 of record CAZQNH010000053.1, on the reverse strand, counting down.
CCGAAGCGAACGCGAGTCGGCGAGCGTGTACTACGAGAAGGTGATCGAGGAGGACCGGCCGGTCGAGAACGTCCTCTCCGTCGACCTCTATCGACACATCCAGTCCCTGGACTGGTCCCAGCAGTTCTTCGGGGCCGAGAACCTGGACATCCAGGTCCACGAGTTGGTGCCATACGGCCTGTTCGTGGTCGAGAAACCCGAGACCGAGACCATGATCATGGTGATCTATGACGATGAGGACGCGATGAAGGGGGTCATCCTCAGTGAATCCCCCAGTGCCATCGGCTGGGCCAGGGACGTCTACGAGAGCTACCGGAACGAGGCGGTTCCCCCGTCAGGTCTCGATCTCGCCCGGGGTGCGGGTCGATAACAAGTGCCAGACGGCGGCAGGATTGGAAAATCTTGACGGTATTTTCACGCGGTGAAACGATGTGCAGGAAGTAAGTATAATCCGGTGGTGGTCATCGAATCAGCCGGGGGAAGGGAAATCCGGTCGTCCCGACCGCCCCGATGATGGGAACGGGGTCACTTCCCGGCACCTCTGGTCACGGACCCCATACAAATCCTGTCCTCGGGGGACCGATTTTCGAACGCACGTACGCCACTGAGTCGGTTTGCCGGATCGACGGGACCCGCACAGGGAGCGGACACTCCGGACTGGACCTGCGCAGGTGCAACCTCTCTCAGCCGGGGTCTCCGTTCACGATCCGGGGGAGGTCGGTCAGGGACCCGATCTCGTAGGTCGGGTCCCGGGCGAGTTCCATGCCCTTGCGGTGGTTCCGGCGGACGAACACGGAGTCCATGCCTGCTGCGTGGGCAGCCAGGATATCTGATTCGCTATCACCGACGAAAACCGGGTTCGACACCCCGAGATCCGCGACTGCCCGATCGAGGTAATACGTGGCCGGTTTCTTCCGGCTCAGGCTGTCGGCCTCCATCTCCCGACCGTAGAACGTGCCGAACCGGTCGGTCAACTCGTAGTGCTCGAGGATGGTCTCGATGGTCCGGTGCTGGTTGGAGCTGACGATGCCCATCGGGAGCTCGATCCTCGAAAGCGAGTCGACGTCTTCGTAGAGCGGCTTGTTCCCGGCCCGCAACTCCCGCACCTGGACAATGGACGACCGGAGGTCACGGCGGTACCAGAACGCGTCGGGCTCGAGGTCGTACTTGGTGGTGACCGCCTCGAGGTCCTCGGGGGTTACGCCCACCACCAGTCGGTCGACGTCCGCCGGGTCGGGCTCAGCCACACCCATGTCCCGGAACGCCCCGCGGACGGCCCGGGCCAGTACCGCCCGGTCGGTCATGCGGGTGATAACCCCGTCATTGTCCAGGAGCACCGCGTCGTAGCCCATCGGGTCCTCCGGTTGGGCCCGTCGGTGCAAAACCGTTTCGCGCTCGCCCTGGTGCCACCGAAGGAGGTCCCGTGAGACCCGCTTTTCCCATTCGTGGCCAAACCCAGTGGCCGTTCCCGAATCTATTCGGCGTATCTGTCTCCATCCGTTCCTTCGGAATCCCGATGCTGCATTCGAGCGGCTTTCCAGTGCACATCCGGAGTCACTCGAGTGCACAGCCAGGGCCACTCCAGTGCACATCCGGAGCCACTCGAGTGCACAGCCAGGGCCACTCCAGTGCACATCCGGAGCCACTCGAGTGCACAGCCAGTGGCTATGCAGCGGTGATAGGACCCCCAATATCACCGATATTATCGGTGGAAGCAGCTGTTTGAAATCGCGATTGCACACCCATGGTTCCGTATGCTCGATCGATTTTTCCCACCCCGCAGACATATCTCGAGTGGGGCATTCGCATCGGATTTCGAAATCCCGGGAATGGGATTCGTCGATCAACTCGCCTGCCCCAAGGCGTATGTTTACCACGCCGACCCCCGTGGATCCGGTATGGACGAGACCGTGGTCGTGACCGGTGCGGCATACGGCCTCGGGGCGGCCATCGCTAGAGCGTTCGGCGTCCAGGGTGCGACCGTCGTGTACGGCGGCCCCGATGCCGAGGACGTGGAGTCGGTGACCAGTGATATCGAACAGGCCGGGGGGACAGCGTGCGGTGTCCGGGCGGACGCCCGTGACCAGTTCGACCTCGAGCGGCTCGTCGAGCTCGCGGCCAGGGAGGCGGGCCCGATTGACGTCCTGATTCCCGCAGCCATCGTTGCCCACGATTCCAACGGGGACCAGGCGCTGCCGGCCGTCTCCTACAGCGCCTTCGATGACGTGATCCGGACCAACCTCCGGGGCCGATTTGCCGCGATCCGCGAGGCGGTCCCGCACTTCGCTGAGGACGGCCTGGTACTCGTTCCGCTTCCGGTACAGGAAGACCCACAGCCCGATCGGTCGAGACCCGTCACCATCTCGGCGGCCGGGGCTCGCGGGTTGCTCCAGGTCGCCGCCATGGACCTGGAACAGTCCGTGGTGGGTGTCGAGTTGGCCCTCCCGTTGGTCGATGAACATCGCGAGGAGGCACTCGAAGACGTGGCCGCTGCAATGACGGCTGGCTTCGACGACGTTCCCGCGTTCGATGGACGGATCATCGCGGTCGATGCGGTGGGAGAAGAGGAGTGATACGGTTCGAGCACTCTCAGGCGTATTCCCGCCAGCGGGCGCCACACTGGGTACACTTGAAGAACCGGGTGGGCGGCTCGTCGGCCGAGGCGGTCTGCTTGATGGTGTACCACGCCTCGTCGTTATTACACTCCGGGCAGTCCGTCTGGGTCTTGGGCTTGCCTTCGAACTCCATGCCCTCCTCGGTCTCGATGACGTCGCTTTCGTCCTGCGCTTCGGTCGACACGAACTCCGCGGCCCGGTCCTCATCGACCGCCTCCTCGTAGCCGCAACTCGAACAGACCATCGTCTTTCCGTCCTTGTGCATCATGGACCCACACTCCGGACAGAATTGCATCCCTATCCGCCCAACGGGGTCAGGCATAAAAAATCTCACCGCTCCGGCGACGACGCGACTGGAGAAGGGTGGGAGGTAGAAGAGATGTGGGTCTGTGGGCGCTTCAATCACTCCTCGCGGGAATCGTGGTCGCTTCGGACCATCGGGCACTCCGAGACGCGGTAGTGGTCCATGTTCACTGTCTCGTGGATGGTGGTCCCCTCGTGCGTGCAATGAAGCGTCGGCGGGTCCCCGAAGTACTCGCATCGGTGACACAGGGTCTTGGGGACGATCTGGTAATCGCGCCCCAACTCCGCCTCCACCGCCGTCGGGTCGAAGATCGCATCGGTCTCCCCGGACCCCATCAGCAGGTCGGCCCAGACGGCCTCCGACTCGACCTCGTCGACCCGCTCCTCGTGGAACAACTCTCCCACGGTCTCCGGCCCGTCGGCCCCATCGACGACGTCGTTTCTGAGCTCGGAAAGCGGGATGCCCGCGTCCCGGCCCGGGTCCTGGTCCGCTTCCTCTGCGTCGTCCACGGCGGTCACCTCATCCACGTGGGATTCCTCGACCGAATCCGTGGCCACCTCCTCCCGCAACTCCGATAAGGGAATCTTCTCGGGGGTTGTTCCCGTCTGGTCGGGTTGTTCATCTCGTGCATCGGGCCCATCGACTCCCGGCTCTTCGGTGTGATCGTCCTTCGCCGCCGCTTCTGTCTCATCCGTCACCTCCCGCTCTGTCACGTCGGACTCCTCACCTCCGCCCTCACTCGGGTCCTCGTCACTTCCCGTCATCGTCCTCATCCGCCGTCGAGGCGGGTCTTTCCTGGCCCACGAACCAGTCCTCGCTGTCGGGGATCGTGGCCCGCTCGGACCCCGTGGCGACCGATTCGATCTCGTCGGCGCTCGGGACATCCGAGGGGGCTTCGAGTGCCGGCCTGACCCCGGTTTCGAGGGTCGAAGTGCTGAAGAAGCCCGGGTTGGGATCCAGATCCTGGAAGGTCGCATCGCAGGTCGGGCAACTGGCCGAACTCAGCAATCCCAGGTCGACCTTCGAGTCACACTCCTCGCACTTCGCCGACCGGACCCCATGCTTGGCGCCTTTCCGCTTGAGCCGGTCGGCCCTGGCCCGGCCCTGTTCGCGAGCGGTCACCGTCTCCAGGGTTTCTTTCATCGCCACCATCGCCTCGCCGAGGGTCTCCATGTCCTCGGCGATCTCGTCCGTCCGATCGACCAGCACCGAGAGGATCTCCTCGAAGTTCTCGAAGCCGCCGTCGAGGCGTTCTTCTGTGGTCTCGGTCCGCTCGGTCAACGCTTCCATCTCGCCCTGGAGGCGCTCGACGGTATCGGCGAGGTTCGGATGCGTATGTTCGAGTGGCGCCTTGGCATCGGTCTCCCGTTTGACCTGGATCACCCGATCCCGCACGTCCTGGATCATCTCGTCGAGGTCGTCCTCGAGTGCCTCGATGTCGGTTCTGAGTTCCTCGAGTGCGTCGGCCTCGACTCCCACGGCGGGGTCAGCGTCCATCCCGACCTCTGCCGCCCGGTAGGCAAGCATGATCCGTTCGAGAAACTCGTGGGGTTCGAGATCGAGTTCCGCCGCGCGTTCGGCTGCCCACTCCGCGGCGGATCCATCCTCCAACGCGGATTCGAGGGCGTCGTCGCCCGCTTGCTCCGCCATTGTACCCTTGATTTCGGGCACTGCGTTATAAATGTCGTCCCACCGGTTTTCTCGGTTCGTTTTTCGGACTCTTTCCGTTAGTACAGGGCCACGCAAGCCCCTCCGGCTCGACCGTTCGGGTCGCTCGTGGTGACCTCCGGCTCGCGGCCCATGGCGGCTCACTGCTCACTTTGGCTGGCGGCTTCGTGGCTCGTGGCACACAGTGGCTCACGGCTCAGTGTGGCTCGCGGCTTGCTGGTACAGACACTCGCTTCACTCGCGTCTCCCGGTTCCCCTTCGCTTATTCCGACACTCCCCTGGCGCCTCACGTCGCTCGCTCGCCACAACGTCGGCCCCGACCTGAATCTTCCGGACACGCCTTTCTCAAATGGACGACATCACCTCGAAAATCTGGCCGAGGTATGACGGTAAGTTCCTTGTACTCGAATCCCAACGCTCTTGGTATGGGATACTGGAAACGCCTGCTCGAGATCGACCTCACGACGGGCGAATTCGAGACGCGGGAGTTATCCGAGGAGTTCCTCCGAACGTACCTTGGTGGAGCGGGCATCACGACCCGGCTGCTCTACGACGAGGTCGGCCCCGACGTCGACCCACTCGATCCGGCCAACGCGCTCATCGTCGCCCCGGGACTGCTCGTCGGTCCCTCGGTTCCGACGGGCTCGAAGACTACTTTCGGATTCAAATCCCCGCTGTCGGGCGGGTATGGCAAGTCCCTCGTGGGCGCCAAGATGGGCGACCAGCTCAAACGATCGGGCTATGACGCCCTGCTCGTGACTGGCGCCGCCGATTCGCCCTCGATGGTGGTCATCGAGGACGATGCGGTGCGGATCGAAGAGGCAGATGAGCTGTGGGGCCTGGACACCTGGGAGACCGACGACGCCATCAAGGAGGCCTACGGGTCGAGCTTCCGGACGGCGGTCATCGGTCCCGCGGGCGAGAACCGCTCTTCCATCTCGATGATCGAATGCGAGGACCGGCAGGCCGGTCGCGGTGGGGGCGGGGCCGTCATGGGCTCGAAGAACCTCAAAGCGATCGCCGCCAACGGTTCGAAGGGTGTCCCTGTGGCCCGCGAGGATGAACTCGAGGAACTCAACAAGAAGTGGCGCCTCGAGACGACGGGACGTGGCGAACTCGAGATCGAGGGCACAGGGGACGCGACCGTCGACGTACAATACGGAACCGGCGAGGCCTTCGACGTCAAGAACACCGAACTCGGCGTCTACCCCACGCGGAACTGGCAGTCGAGTTACTTCAAACGCGCCTACGACCGGCTCGAGGACCCCGAGAACGACCGCGTCTCGGTCGACCCACGGTACTGGACCGAGAAGTACGTCGAGACCAAGCGACCGTGCCCGTACTGCACGAAGCCATGCAGTCAGTACTTCGAGGCCGAGGACACCAAGTACGGCGACATCGCGGTGGATGGTCCCGAATACGAAACCCAATACGCCCTCGGCGGGAACGTCGAGGTCGACGACATCGAGGCGGTCGCGAAGGCAAACGAGATCTGCGATCACGAAGGACTCGATACCATCGACGCGGGCAACGCTATCTCCTGGGCCATGGAGGCTGCCGATCGCGGGCTGCTCGACGACGAGTATCTCGACTCCATCGACGCGGACCTGGAGTTCGGGAACGCCGACGCGGTCCTGGAACTTCTCGAGAAGATGGCCCACGGGGAGGGCCAACTCGCCCAGCTTCTCATGGACGGCAACGCCCACGCGGCCGAGGAACTCGGCGTCGGCGAGGAGTTCGCCGTGCATTCCAAGAACCAGTCTCCGGCCGGCTTCGAGGCTCGCGGAATCAAAGGGATGGCCTTGGCCTTCGGCGTCGCGCCCCGCGGTGCCGACCACCTCACCTCGTGTCTCTACGCCCTCGAGATGGGCGGGGACTTCTGGGAGTTCGAGGGGTACGACCGGCGACGGATGGATGGCAAAGCGCTGGCGCTCAAAGCCATGGAAGACCTGATGGCCGTCTACGATATCACCGGCGTCTGTAAGTTCACCCGCGGCATCACGCTGGCGGAGGGCGTCCGAGAACTGGTCAACGCCATGACTGGGTTCGACCTCTCGACCTCCGAGATGTTGACCGCCGGAGAGCGCATGTACAACCTCTCGAAGGCGTTCAACCTCCGCGAGGGCTTTGGCCGGGAGGACGACGGTCTCATCCCCCGCTTCGAGGAGACCATTCCTGACGGCCCGAGCGAAGGCGAGTCCATCTCGGTCGAGGAGTACGAGCGCGAACTCGACCGGTATTACACCGCTCGCGGCTGGAATCTCGAGGGGGTCCCGCTCCGGGAGACCCTGGAGGAACTGGATCTCCACGACCTCGCTGACGAAGTCGGGACGGCTCACGAGTTGACCGCGTAGGCGCCACCTGGCCCGCTGGTCACCGACTCCAGAGTTGAGTTGCAAGCGCCACCTGGCACGCTCGTCACCGACTCCCAAACCGGCAACTACACGGACCCGGGGTGTGCACTTGGCCGTATGATTCCGCCTATCGCGGACCGGTTCGTGGCCGGTGAGGACGAAGAGGCGGCACTCGAACATGCCGCCGACCTCGACCGGCACGGGGTCAAGACCATCCTCAACCTGCTGGGCGAGCACTACCACGACCCGGAGCCGGCGGCCGAGGACCGTGACACCTACAAGGACCTGATCGAACAGATATCCGGGACCGACACCGACGTCTGTATCTCGATCAAACCCTCCCAGATCGGCCTCGACATCGGCGAGGACACGTTCCGCGAGAACCTCGAAGCGATCGTCGAGTTCGCCGACGGTCACGACGTCTTCGTGTGGGTCGACATGGAGGATCACACCACGACGGACGTCACCCTCGATGCTTATGAGGACTTCACGACCGCATATGACGGTGGTGTGGGGCTCTGCCTCCAATCGAATCTCAAACGAACCCGGGAGGACTTGGAGCGGGTGGCTGACCTCCCGGGCAAGATCCGGATCGTGAAGGGCGCCTACGATGAGCCCAAGGAACTCTCTTACAAGAAGAAGTCGAAGGTCAACGAGATGTACCGCCGGGACATCGAGTACATGTTCGAGCACTTCGAGGACGGGATCGCCATCGGGAGCCACGACCCGGAGATGATCGAACACGGTATCGATCTCCACGACGAGTACGGGACCCCGATGGAGTTCCAGATGCTCATGGGCGTTCGGACCGACGAACAGGAACGGCTCGCCCGAGCGGGCTACGAGGTCTGGCAGTACGTTCCGTACGGCTCGAAGTGGATGTCGTACTTCTATCGGCGCGTCCGCGAGCGGAAAGAGAACGTGCTGTTCGCGTTGCGGGCCCTGTTCTCCTGAGACAGACCCAGTCGGCCTTCTGGTAGCAACCTACCGGATCTTTCGCACATTCGAGACGTCGAACCCCCCGTCGTGGACCTCCGTCTCGAAGGTCATGATGTCTTCTTCCTCGAGTTGGGAGAGGACGCCGCGGAACTCCGAGACGAACATCGTGCGGACACGCTCGTTGCCACCGGTCTCCCATTCGAACTGTATGGTCCCGTCGACGGCGGTCATCAGGCTGCCGAGTTCCTGGGGGGTCACCGCGTCCTTTGTGAGGTGAAGCAGGATGAGCCCGTCCCAGTCACGAGCCGCCCGACGGAGCCCCTTCAAAGTTAACACGATGTCGCTGAAGGTGAGATTCGTCCCCCGAGCCGCCAGGAGGTCGGTGAGCGAGTCGATCACCACGAGACTCTCGCTCGCGTGCTCGTCGAGGTAGTCAGCGAACGATGAGAGGACTTCCCGGCGCTCCGCGTCCCGTCCGAGGTCGTTGATATCGCGGTGCTCGCCTGCATACCACTCTCGTGGGACGGGGCTGAGCTGGAAGTAGGCCGGCGAGAGGTCTTCGAAGGTGACCGCCTCGAGGCCCGCCTCGACGAGTTCGTCGTCCATGGTGTACATGATCTCGGCGGCCAACTCGGCGGCGCCAGCGGTGAAAGAGAGGTAGTGGATCTCGTCGGGTGCGGCTGCGCCGGCCGAGAGGTCCCCGTAGTGAAGCGAGAAGAGGTCCTGGTCGGCCCCTTCGAGGCCGTTCATCACCGCGCTCGTATAGACGAACTCCCTGGCTCCGGCGCCGCTCTCCCCCGACAAGAGGACCACGCTGCCCGACGGGGCGCCGCCGCCGATCCGGGAATCCAGCCGCGCGATGCCGAACGGGATCCGTGTCATACCGGACCCTCACAGGGACGGCGCTTACGCGTTTCGGGCGAGGTGTACGATTTGGGGGGGGGGGGTGAGGAGAAGATGCTTGGATCAGTAAGTGAGTACCTTTCCATCAGCACTCCTCACTCACGGCGGCCCGTGAGCGAGGCCCGCCGGAACGCTT
>CAZQNH010000052.1:0-14911 GCA_964594685.1 uncultured Halobacteriales archaeon | reverse complement strand
CGGTCAGCGGCACGCACAGGAGACGGCCTGAGGACACGGTGGTATTCCCGAACGACGACTTAATAGAAAGGGATCGAGCGGAAAGGGAAAGGTACGAGTCACCACTCCGTGGGCCGAAGGGAAATATTCGCCTGATAAAACTCTCAGGGGGCCCAAACCCGCTAGTTAGCTGATGGCAAACGAAATGAGCACTCTTAGTTCATAATTTATGATAGAAATTACTTTAACAATATTATAGAATGAGCTTACTGGGTAGAAATTATACTTTATATTATCATAAATCCTTTATAGAAAACCCATGGTATTTAAATAACAGAAGATCTTGTGGTCTCTCCGTTTCCCGAGGATCAAGAGTTGTAGTTTTACATACCCGACATGCGCTCCTACAACATGTGCGTTCGGGTCTTTTCGTGCTTGGTGGTGCCCCTGTGGTCGAAGAGGTGAATCATACTATCTAATCACAATTTCCATCGGTGTTCGCCTATACCTTCCCAATGCGGACGGTTTCCAGGATGTATGTGGAAAACACAATATTGAGAGACTCCACCGAATGCACGCATAAAATGCCCCTTCAATTTCATTTTCTGAACAGAATCGAATTCTGAGAGAAATTCACTCTTGTTAATATGTATTTTTGATATATACGTTATAGAATTGTCGGTACTATTTTCCAGGGTATGCAGCTCGTCCCCGGATACAGAGGTTGCATCGGTTCGTCGTCGAACCAGACCGGTATCGTCCGCATCCGAGGAAATATGGTGACGGCCGAGGCATTTCGAACAGACGCCATGCCCCAGTTCCATCCGCCGCCGGAGACTATCCATGGTTCCGGTTCCATCACCGAACTTCGACCCGTCTTGGAGCGACAGGACTGGCAGGACCCACTTCTCGTAACGGATGCGGGTGTCCGTGATGCGGGGGTTGCAGACGAGGTCGCTGCCGAACTGCCGGGGACCGTGGATTGCTTCGACGCGATCACGCCGAATCCGACACGTGCTACGGTGCGAGAGATTAGTGATGTGGCTTCGCAGGTGGATGTCGTCGTGGCCGTCGGGGGCGGGAGCGTTATGGACGCGGCCAAAACAGCGACGGCCTTGCCGGCATTCGAGGCCCCGTCGGAGGGGGTCGATGCTGCGTTCGAGCGTTTACTCGAGTGGCCGGTGGCGGAACCCGCCCCAGAACCGGGGGCAGCGGTTCCACTGGTTCTCTTACCGACGACCGCAGGGACGGGCAGTGAAACGGGCCATTGGGCGGTCATCTCCGACCATGACCGCTCGGAGAAATTAAGTGTGGGCCATCCCACCGTAGGCGGGGAATTGGCCGTGTTGGATCCCGAGTTGACCACGTCTCTCCCACCGTACGTGACCGCAGCAAGCGGTTTCGACGTGATCGCTCACGCGGTCGAGGCGATGGTCGCGACGGGGGATTCGTTCCTGACACGTCCCTTCGCCCTGGCAGCCTATCGGATGGCTACCCAGCAACTACCCGTAGCCGTCACGGATGGTGACGACCTCCAGGCGAGAGGCGATCTCCTCACGGCCAGCTATCTTGCCGGTGTGGCGATGAACAATGCCGGACTCGGAGCCGTCCACGCGATAAGCCACGCTATCGGTGGGATCTATGACACGCCGCACGGGCATACCAACGCCCTTCTCCTCCCCGCCGTCGTCCGGGCCAACGCGGCTCACTCTCGGAGGGCCTTCGGGACGTACGCTGCTGTGACGAAGGAAACCGATGCCCCTGGAGACGTGCTCGCTCGACAGCTACAGACCCTTCGTGAGATGGTCGGACTCGATGCGGAGCTGCCCGGGCTCCCCGAGTCTCCCGACTGGGACCGTGTCGCGGACCGTGCCGTTCCGAACGTCAATATGGAAACCAATCCCGTGGCTCTCTCCGACGAAACGGTGATCGAGATCTGTCGCGATACCTTCGAGTAGGTTATCTGCGCATGACGTCGTTTCCCGAAGACGGAAGTTAGGCGCCCGCACTCTGGACGCCGGCCGTGGCTTCGCCTCCGATCCGGCGCTCTATCAGTGCGAACACGACGTCCATGGCGATAGCCAGAAGGGCCCCGGGAATCGCCCCGGCCAGGACCTGTGGCATATTATACAGGCGGATACCGCCGACGACCCAGAGGCCGAGGCCCCCACCACCGATGAAGAATGCGAGATAGGCAACCCCGACATTGATGACGGAACTGGTTCTGATACCGCCGAAGATTACAGGGATGGCAAGCGGGAGTTGTATTTTTCGAAGGATTTCGAAATTCGTCATCCCCATCCCTTTCGCGGCTTCGATCGTTTCCTCCTCGACGTCTTCGATCCCCGTGATCGTGTTCGTGAGAATCGGCAAGATTGCATAGACGAATAGTCCGACGAGAGAGGGTTTGAATCCTAACCCTAACAACGGGTACACCAACGCGATGATGGCAAGGGTTGGAATCGTCTGAGCGACGTTTCCGACCGTGAGGATGGGCCCTCGTAGCCGGGCGCTTCGCGTGGCGATGATCCCGAGCGGTATGGCGACCGCGATCGCCAATAGTTCAGAGATTACGACCAACTGTAGATGCTGGGTGAACAACTCACTGAATTGGTCGAAATTCTCGAAGAGGTATGTATAGGCATCGAAGAGGTCTGTGACGATGCCCATATCAGGCCCCCTCCATCTCGAACGCTTCCCTACCCCGGATGCCCGGCTCGGTCACAACTCCGACGATGTCTCCGTTATCCACGACTGGTATCTCCTCGAGGTTATTTCCGATTAGTTGGGACAGGGCGACCTGGGTACTGTCCGTCGGTTTCAAGGGTTCGATTCCGTCGATCTCACCCCGGGCTATTGCCATGAGGTTTTCACTCAGCTCGTCTTGCGACCGTTCTTCCATTACCTCCTTGACGGGTGTCACCTGGAGTTTCTTCAGGGCTCTGTGTTCACCGATGAAATCTTCCACGAACCGGTTTTTCGGATTCTCCAGTAGTTCTCTTGGGGGTGCGTACTGGACGAGAGAGCCGATTTCAAAGAGTGCGATGCGGTCGCCCATCTTGAGCGCTTCGTCGATGTCGTGGGTAACGAACAGGATCGTCTTATTGATCTCTTCTTGGATTTCTAAGAACTCGTCCTGGAGACTTTCTCGGGTGATCGGGTCCAACGCGCCGAACGGCTCGTCCATGAGCAGGACGTCCGGATTCGCTGCCAGGGCTCGGGCCACGCCGACCCGCTGTCGTTGCCCACCAGAGAGTTCCCGTGGATATTGGTCTCTGAAATCCGCCGGCGGCATATCCATGAGTTCCAGGAGTTCTGTCACCCGATCCTGTATCCGATCGTCCTCCCAGTCCAGCAGTTCCGGGACGGTACCGATGTTCTTCTCGACCGTCATATGGTCGAAGAGTCCGATCTCTTGGATCACGTATCCGACGTTCCGTCGGAGTTCGATGGGATCCATTTCGGTGACCGGGGAACCCTGATAGTAAACCGTGCCCTCGGTCGGGTCCTCGAGCCTATTGACGAGCTTCATCGTCGTTGTTTTCCCACAACCGGACGGTCCGACCAGTACAGTGGTCGTCCCTTCTTCGACCCGGAACGACACGTCCTCGATGGCGACGGTTCCGTCTTCGTAGACTTTTGTGACGTTTTCGAACTCGATCATGGTGTCCAATCAGCCTCCACAAAGGGCGCAAATAGTCGCGGGAGCGTTACGTCCTCGCCGTTGCGTGCGCGGAAGTATCGCTCGACCAGGGAGAAGAGGTAATCTATCGACAAGGTGAGGAGCGACAGAACCACGGTCGCGACGACGATCTTCGGAACGTCCCGATAATCGATTCCGTCGAAGATGAAGAACCCCAACCCCCCAGCCCCGATGAACGCACCGATGGCCGCAATTCCGATGAGAATCACGACCGCGTTTCGAACCCCGGCCATGATGACGGGAAGTGCCATCGGGAGTTGTACCTGGCGAAGCCGATCAATCTGTGTCATTCCGAGGCCCCGTCCTGCTTCGATCGCCGCGGGGTCGATTTGTGTCAAGCCGATATACGTGTTTCTGACCACCGGCAGTTGCGCATACAGGATCAGTGCGAACACCACTGGAGGTTGTCCAATACCCAGATACGGGATGAGCAGCCCGAACAACGCGATGCTGGGGATCGTCATCATGATACCCGCCAGCCAGATGACGACGGTCGCCAGTCGCCTGTTGAACGTGATTACGATACCGAGGGATACCCCCAGTGGTATCGCGACGGCGATTGCTTGAACGATGATCTGGATGTGTTCGATGGTCCGTGTCACGAGTTCCGTCTGGTGGGTCGAGATAAATCGGAAATATTCGTCTACTACCGCCAGGATGATCGGGCTTACTTCAAAGAAAGTGGGGAAGCCCACGTGACCCACTCCGTTATAGGACACCGATTTCGGTGAGGAATGTCTCGACGACGTCGACCGTCTTCTCTCCGTCGATGGCTACCCGCTTGTTCAATGAACGGATCGTCTCCGTGTCGAGTTCGCCGGCGACGGTATTTAGTGGGGGTGCAATACTCTCGTCTGCCTCGAGAATTTCCGCCCTGAACATCGGGACCGGATTATAGACCGGGAAAAATTGCTGATCGTCGTCCAGAACCTCAAGGTCCCATTTGATTATCTTCGGATTCGTGTTGAAACCCATCCCTACGTCTGCTTCCTCTTGGCCAACAATCTGGTATCCGAGCGCGGGACCGACATGCTGGATGTTGAGGTCTTCGGCGGCATCTGCGAATCCGTAGTGCTCGATTAGCCCCGGCCAGCCGTCGGATCGGTCCGCGAATTCCGCGTCCATGACGACCGTAAAATCAGTATTCCCTGATTTCACGTAGGAAGCGAAATCGGACAGTGTTTCCACGCCGGTTTCCTCGACCCACCCCTGTCGGGCCACGAGAACGTATGTGTTGTTGAACAAGGCCCGGTCCAGCAGTTCGAAGTCATACTCATCTTGGAACTCTTGGGCTACTTTATTATACAGTTCCTCGGGATCTGCGATCACCTCATCATGTTTCGGAGGTAACGTTGCCCAGGCGGTCCCTGTATACTCCCAGTAATGATCGATGTCTCCCGACTTCAACGCCTCGAAGTTCGTCACCGTTCCTCCCAACTCGGTTTCATCGACGATTTCGGCGTCGGAGTTAGCGTTGAGACACTGGACAGACATCGTGCCCAGGATTTGTTGTTCTGTGAACTGTTTTGAGCCCACCGCGATGGAGCCGACACCGCCACCACCGCCTCCGAGACACCCTGCCACCGAACCAGCGAACGCAGCCCCCGAGAGAGCTGCCCCATGTTTCAAGATGGTGCGCCTATCTATACGCGTGTCTTTGACTCCCATGCTTCATTGGAACATAGATTACCGCAACCTTAAACATTTTCCACAAATTTTCACGATGGGATTTGAAACCCCATGTTTGCTCCCTGGCACGACACCTCCACAACAATATCGTTTGACAATATTGCCCGTCCGACGCGCTCTCTTTGGAGCCGGTGACACGCTGGGAAACCCAGTCAGTGCGCCCCGACTGGGCTTACGATTACCGGGACATTCGACCAACGGATGACGTCCTGAAGGTCGCTTCCGAACACTGCCTTGCCGACTGGATTCCGACGCTCGCCGGGCACATAGATCCGGTCCGCTTTCAGTTCTGCAGCCACGTCAAGGATAGCTTCGGCTCCGTCTTCGTTGACCTCGGCGTGTACCTCGTATTGCAGCCCGGACTCCTCGAGTACCGACTTGGCCTCCATTACCACTTCTTTCCGCGCCGCCAACTTCTCTGCGTCGACGATCCGTCCCTGCAAGTTCAGATTCCGTTGGGTCGACTTACGGTCTTCCTCGTCGAAAACGTAGAGGATCGAAACGATCGTGTCGGGTGATTCGATCTGTACCAGTTCGCGGGCCATCTGCTCGCTCCATGGCGGGTGGTCTGCGGTCGTGAGGAGTACACGGTCGGCCATAGTGGAGGCTGTAGAAGTGGACGTAAAAGCGTGTCTAAAGTTTTGGAGCCGACCGGGTGCTACCAAGCATCAAGATATATTTAGTTGGTCCGTCCTAATCATTACAAATGCAGGAAACGGCGATGGCTGCGGTTCAGTTCCAACCGGATCTGGGGGACGTGGCGGCGAATTTGGACCGGATTTCGATACACCTCGACGCACTCCCTGAAGACGTCTCCGTTGCCGTTTTCCCCGAGTTAGCCGTCACTGGGTATTCTTTGGAGGTTGCCGAAACGCATGCCGAGTCGATACCAGGTCCCAGCACGGAACGGTTGGGTGAGATTGCCGCAGACTATGGAATTCATGTCGTTGCGGGACTTCCGGAACGGGCTGATTCCACGCTATATAATTCGCTGGTGTACGTGAGTCCAGAGGGCTTCGCAGCGGCGTATCGAAAACGGCGTCTCTGGGGGGAGGAGACGGAACAGTTCGCTGAAGGCTCCGAATCAGTCGTGGTCGACACCCCGGTGGGCAGCGTGGGACTTCTCATCTGCTATGATCTGAACTTCCCAGAGATCGCCCTCGAGTATGCGGCGGACGGTGTCGATGTCTTGGCAGTGAGCGCAGCATGGCGAACTGACTACCTCTCGGATTGGCGGCTTCTCGCCCGTGCTCGGGGGCTCGACACGACGAGTTATGTCGTCGGTTCTAATCATATCGGGGATCAAAAGGGGCGGGACCATGCTGGTCATAGTCTGATCGCCGGGCCGGGCGGAACGATTCAGGAAGAGGCCGGCACGGAGCCAGGCTCGGTGGCAGGTACTATATCGGCCGCCGAACTCACTCGAGCTCGTGAACGGAACCCGGTTCTCTCCTACCGGGACTCTGTGGAACAATGATCCCGAAGGCCTCCTCCGCTCCTGGACCGACATTTCGTTTCTTCGTCCGTCGATTGTGGCAGTTCTGTGTGGGCTCCCCGATTTGGCTCCGGAGTCTGGCGATTACTTGCTTTGGCACACGAGGCAACGGCGGAATCGGCACGGATCGATCTGGCTTCGTTTTCGATAAGAAAACGCACTGGTGGCTTGGTATGGAACTGGGACACCAACACTCCCCTTGAGGAGTCTCGATGCCTCCCGATACCGCATAGCGCTGATGGACCTCCTCCCCAGGCGTTTGCGCATGGAAAACAAATATATGTGGTGGGGTATCATGTCACGTTATGTCTCTCGAACCATCTGGACGGCGTCTCAAGACGGTGGAAACGACGATCTCCATCGTTGAAGGTCTCGAAGAACTGGATGGTGCAGGCGTGACCGAACTGGCCGACCACCTCGGCCTATCGAAGGCTGCAGTCCATAACCATCTCAGCACGCTGGCCCGGCATCACTTCGTCGTGCAGGAGGGCGAGGAGTATTCCCTTGGACTGCGGTTTATGGCCCTGGGGGAGTACGTGAAACACCAGAACGCGCTGTATCAGGCCGGCCAGAACGAGGTCGACGAGTTGGCGGAACGGACCGGGGAATACGGCCACCTGATGGCCGAACAACACGGAATGGGGTATCACGTCCACAAAGCGCAAGGTGCTGAAGCTGTGGCCGAGGCATATCATGACCTAAACCTCGAGAAACCCTACCATCTCCATCATTCGGCGATCGGGAAAGCGGTGCTCGCATTCATGCCCGATGACCGCATTGAGGCCGTTATCGACCAGTACGGCCTCCCGAAGCGGACCGAGAACACGATCACCGACCGCGAAACACTCTATGATGAGATCGAACGTACGAGGATACGGGGGTACGCGGTCAACGACGAGGAGGAGATACAGGGCCTTCGAGCCGTTGGGGCACCGATCCAGACATCGACACGCGGGCTCGTCGGTGCGGTTAGCGTCTCCGGCCCCGTGAGTCGGATGAAAGGAGAGTGGTTCGAAGCGGAACTCCCCGAATTGGTTCTCCAAACTGCCAACGTGATCGAATTGAACCTCGAGACAGCCCCCCCGGAGCGGTAGAATCTTCCCTATCCAGCAGTATCATCTCGATAACCTAGTGACCGAACGTTCCCGAGGTGGCAAATCGAACAGCAAATGGAACATTCGTCTCATGACGAGACTAAGATTGTATCCCTCGACGATTCCGTGGGTGCGAAGCACGTAGTCGTAACAATCGTACAGTTGTTATGCATCTGCCGAATGCGAAACAGCCGCCATCGGGAACTCGGTTTGCAGACGGGGAACAGGATCGGTCCAACTTCCACTTTGGCAGGGGGGATTCTGCAAAGTCTCGCTATCGTTGCGAGGATACTATCCGGCGATTAAGCCTGCGATTACATGTTGTGGGGGCATTAGCAGGTTCCTTTCACCAGATCTGGACGGATGGATACAGACGTCTCTGTTCGTATCTCGAAAACACTGTTCCCTGTAGGAATCCACTGTCCGTTTTACACCAAACGCTTGACGGGATGTCGTCAAAACCCCTCGAAACGAGCGACTACAGACCCATTTGGTGGGGAGGCCCAGCGCTCGAGCCAAAGGAGAAAAGTCGGTGGTCGTGCGACTGCAGTCTACGTGGCATTCTTGACTTCTTCGATGGACTCCTTCACGTACCTGTCAAGTCGTTTCTCTATGTCCTGATCGATGGGGGGCCGCTCGTACGCCTCGAGTTGTGATTCGACATATTCGTGCGCGCGCTCGAATGCATCTTTCTCACCCGCGTCGGCCCAATTGTCATACGAGTCTCGGTAAAAGAGCTCGGGTCGAATGTGTTCTTCGCCGTGTTCCAGCGTGTGCCGCTTGTTCAGGAAATGACCACCCGGCTCGACCTCTTCCGAGAGTTCGATGGCCAAGTCCTCCTCGGAAACACGATATCCCTTGCGGAATTGCTGCAAATATCGCAATCGCTCCGCGTCGAGGACGAACTTCTCCGGTGACGTGGTCGAGTAGGAGTCGAGGATTCCCATCGATTGATGCATCAGATCGACACCACTGAGGACACCGACGGTCTGGGTGAACATCGACTCCGCCCCTGCCTGGTCGTCAACCGCTTTCGAATCGGTGAGCCCCCCACCGGCTCTGGAGGGGATCCCGTAAAAGCGAGCCATCTGCGCGGCAAAGGACACACTGAGTGCACTTTCCGGACTCCCGATCGCGAACGATCCGTACCGAATGTCGATATTTGACGTCGGAAACCCGTAGAGTACGGGCGCCCCGGGGTTTGCAATTTGGGCGACGGTCACGCCTGCCAGGACCTCGGCGTTTCCGAGCGCGAAGGTCCCCGCCATCGTTGCCGGACCCGACGCGCCTGCCATAACAGCTGGAGAGATCATCGTGGCCTGTCCCTCCTTTGCGTATTCCAGTAGTCCGCCAGTCATCCGAGTATCAAGGGTGCGAGGGGAGACGGTGTTGATCGTCGCGAAGACGTACGGCTTCGAAAGATCCGGGTCATCAACGGCGATGGCGGTCATGTCGAGGGCATTTCGAGCACGATCGGCGCCCCAGGCCTCGCCTTTGAGCGGCTTGTCCGAGAGCTTGATAGCCTGCTCCATCAACCGGAAATGCTTGATCGACTCGTCGACGTCGTTCGGTTCACACGTATTGTACCCGGCAGTCCCGAGGAGATCTTCCATCTGGGCGAGTTTGACGAATCTGGTATAGTCCTCGAGCTGTGACGGTCGTCGCCCCTCGTCGAGGGTCAAGACGTTCGGGGCGCTCCCACTTGGGGAAAAGACCGTTTCACCCTCGCCGATGGTGACCGACTGATCCGGATTCCGTGCGTGAAGCGTGAACGATTCCGGTGCGTCGTCGATCGCGTCTTCCACCAGGGTTCGAGGGAACCGTATCAAGTTGTCCTCTCTATCTACATCCGCCCCGTGGTCTGCAAGTAAATCGAGAGCCTCCTCGTAATCTACCTGGATGCCGACCTCAGATAGTATATCGAGACTCGTCTCGTGGATCCGGGAGATGCCCTCGTCGGTGAGCTTCTCGAGAGGGCCAGCATATTGTGTGAAGTCCTCAGGGGCCATACTACATGTTACCACATGCAGAACTTAGCTCTTGGGCCAGTGGCGTGGAGACGGTGATGTTTCCGATTATCACCTGGCAGCTGGCCGCCCCCGGAGACCCATGCTGGTCCGACGCATGCGATTGCATAACGATTAAGCATTCCCCGAAAGCGGATTCGAGTATGGCATCGGTTGGGAGTCTCACCGCCGTTCAGTACGGAATCGGACCGATCGGGAGTCGCATCGTCGAATCGACGCACGATTGCGGGTTTGAATTCGTCGGGGCTATCGACATCGACCCCGACAAGATCGGCGAGGATCTGGGCGATGTCGCAGGGCTGGGTCAGGACCTCGGGGTCACGGTCACCGGTGATCCCGCGGACGCTTTGGCTGCGGAGCCGGATGTCGTCTTCCATTCGACGGTATCGTCGCTGGCGGACGCCAAACCACAACTCGAAGACGCACTGAAGGCAGGGGCGAACGTGGTTTCGACAAGCGAAGAATTGGCGTATCCCTGGTGGTCCAATCCCGACATCGCATCGGCGTTGACCGAGATCGCGGAGGCGAACGACGTGACCTGTCTGGGGGCGGGGATCAACCCCGGATTCGCGATGGACGCGATGCCGACGGTGCTCTCGACCCCGATGGACTCGATCGAGTCGGTTCGCGTTGAGCGAATCCAGAACGCGGCGGATAGACGAGAACCGCTGCAAGAGAAGGTGGGTGCGGGACTGGATGTCGAAACGTTCAACGAGGAAATCGTCGAGGGAGCAGGGCACGTCGGGAGCCCGGAATCGGTTGCGATGCTCGCAGATGCGCTCGGATGGGAGATAACGGACATCGAAGAAACGATTGAACCAGTGGTAGCCGAGGAAGCGGTCCAAAGTGACTACATTTCGGTTGCAGCCGGCGAGGTTGCCGGCATCCGTCAGATCGCTCGTGGGTTCCGGGGACAGGAGGAACTGGTGACCTTAGATCTTCAGATGTATCTTGGGGCAGATAACCCGCGAGACACGGTGACCTTCGATGGAACTCCGCCCGTGAGTATCAGTGTCAGGGGTGGCTACCATGGGGATGTTTCGACGACAGCGGTTGTTAGAAACGTGGCACCACGAGTCGTCGACGCGGATCCCGGGTTGCTGAGTATGATTGACCTCCCGTTGCCGCGCTATCGTAACTGCGAGGCAGTAGAGACGTAACGCCATCGTCGTCTTGGAGCGCGGTGGTCCTCCGCCGTCGCCTGGTACTCCTGTTCCGTCTCGGACCGCAAGGTCGGAGTCTCCGATGACTGGAGTACGGGCTTCCCTCCTTTCGTTCCCGAAGGACAACATTCGGCGATACTTATTAGTGAGGTTGTCAATCATTCTCGAATATGTCACGTTGAAGCGTGGCACTCCAGCCACCAGTGTCGCTGGAATGCGGACCTGTCGGGAGGAACGCAGACGACTCCATACTGGTGTGCCGCTCGGGGTATCGTGGCAAACGGTCAACGCGGGCAGGAGAGATCCACAATGCAAGCGACACTCGATGGGCTCCAAGAAGCAATCGAAGACGGACGGGAAGCGGAGACGTGCGAGATAACACGAGCACTGCTCGACCAAGGGACCGACCCGGAGGACGCGATCAAAGCAGCGTCGGACGTGTTGGGCGAGATCGGTGAGAAGTACGACCGGGGAGAGTACTTTCTCTTCGATCTGGTGGCGTCCGGCGACGCCATGAACGCGGCTCGAGAGATCCTCGAAGCGGAAATCGTTGAACGAGGGGGGACTCGCGATAACGCGGGAACAGTGGTCCTCGGGACTGTAGAAGGGGATATCCACAACATCGGGAAGAAGATTCTCGGTGCGCTCCTCACCGCAAACGGGTTCGAAGTCATCGACCTGGGGGTGGAAGTTCCAGCGGACGAGTTCGTCGAGAGCATCACAGCGCATGACGCAGAAGCGGTCGGTGCGTCTGCACTGCTCACGACGACGAAGGAGAAACAGCGGGAGTTGGTCGAGCGCTTGGAACAAGCGGGGCTCAAAGACGGCGTCGTCGTGATGGTTGGCGGGGCCCCCTGTAGTGAAGAGTGGAAAGAGGAGATAGATGCAGACCTGTACAGCGAGAATGCCTTCGAGGCCGTCGCGGATCTCGAAGCGCACCTGGGCGCATCCATAAAACAATGACCGCACCGAAAACTGGACAGCTATCACTCTTGACCGACGAGCAAGTGACCGAGCTTCACGATGCAGCCATCCATGTTCTCGAGAACAAAGGGATCCAGATCGAGAGCGACGCGGTACTGGAACTGCTCGAGGAGAACGGGGCAGACGTCGATCGAGAGGCACAGAACGCGAGGTTCCCGAGGAGCCTCGTCGAAGAGACGATCGAGACCGCTCCGGCCGAAATCGTCCTGGGCGGCCAGGACGAGGCAAACGACCGGACACTCACCCCGGATACCGCCGTGTTCTCACCGGGGACTGGGGTGACGTCAGTCCGGGACATTGAGACAGGTGAGCGGCGCAAGCCCACGACGACAGATATCTCCCGGGCGGTCCGACTCGCGGATTCCCTCGAGCACGTTGACGTCTCCTGGGGCTTTTTCACGATGCCCGATGATCCGATGCTGGGCTTTCACAATCTCTACACCCTCCTTACGGAGACCACCAAACATGGGGGTATCGTCAACTGGTACGGCGGGGAATTGACGGAGAAGCTCATCGAGATGATCGACATCGCGAGCGACGGGGCTATCGATGAACGCCCCCTCGTTACGATGTACTCGGAGCCGGTATCCCCGCTTACGTTCCGCAGCGAGAACATGGAATCGATACTCCGTTGGACCGATGCCGGCTTACCCCTTATCTGGTATCCCGCGCAGAAACCCGGGGCCACGGCGCCAGTAACGCTCGAAGGGAGTTTCGTCCAGGCGCTGGCAGAGACGCTCGGCGGGAACACCATCGCACAGCTGAACAACCCGGGGACACCTGTTATCATCGGCATATCGCCCCTGGTCATGAATCTCCAGACCGGCATCAATGTGTACTACTCTCCCGAAATGTTGGTGCTTCAGTCAGCCGCCGGCCGGATGGGTGACCTCTATGACATCCCCGTCTTCGGGACCGGGGGGTGTACGAACGCCTACACGCTTGACTTCCAGGCTGGAATGGAGTCGGCGCTCTCGCTATATGGGTCCGTGCTGGGAGGGCAGAACCTCATCCATGACCTCGGATTTGCCGGCCGAGGCGACGTTGGTAGCCTGGAACTGTTGACACTCACGGACGAGATGATCGGGATGATCAAGCATGCTGTCGAGGGGATGACGATGACGGATGAGTCACTAGCCCTCGACGTAATCGATGCCGTGGACCACGGTGGTAACTTCCTGGCTGAGCCCCATACCAAGACGTTCGGCCGAGAGGAACTGTTCCTCCCGGACCTGCTCGATGCCGTCGAGGGGTCACAATGGACCCACGACAAGGGGGTCGAGAACGCTCGGGAGAAGACAGAACGGGTACTGGAGTCCGACCCGAGAATGCCGCTGTCGGAGGATACCGTGTCGGAACTAGACACCACGATGGACGCGGCAGAGAGGTTAGTCGATGAACTCGACACCCTGTAGACGCTGAGCCGACGTCGATCTTCATACGACTTCGGTGAAAATCGGTACGACTCCGACTGAAATCCCCATATTACCCTGCTTCGTTAGGTATTTGTGTCGTAGCCTCAACCCTCTCACGTATGGGTCTACGCCCTGGCTATAGAGTATACCAAAGGGACCATCCCATCAACGGTACCGAATGGGTTGAGCGACCGGTCGTGAACCAGGATGAGGCCGATTCATTATGAGTGGGATGACGCTTCCCGAAAGCTCGGGGACGGTTGTTATCGGGGCCGGAATCGTCGGGAATAGTCTCGTCTACCATCTCGCCGATCAGGGCAAACAGGACATCCTCCAGATCGACAAGGGACCGCTCCCGGATCCAGGTGGTTCGACTGGCCATGCCTCTAACTTCATCATGCCTATCGAACACACCTCTGAGATGACCGCGTTGACCTGGGACTCTATCGACCAGTTCGACGAAGTCGGCGTTTTCAACCAACCCGGTGGGCTCGAGGTAGCGCGATCGGAAACCCGGATGGACGAACTCAGGCGACGTGTACAATCGGCAAATGCCTTCGGAACCGAGGCTGAGATCTTGGGGCCGGAGGAGGTCAAGGCGCTCGTCCCACACATCAACGAGGAGATCATCGAGGGAGCGATGTACACCCCCGATGCCGGGACCTGCGATCCACTTCGGTTCGGCGAGGTGATGCGAGAACGGGCCGAGGACATGGGTGCGTTTACCATCTCACCGAACACGGAGGTCACTGACATCATCGTGGAGAACGGCCGGGCAACCGCCGTGGAAACGGATCGGGGAACAGTACAGGTACAGGACGAACTCGTCATCGCTGCGGGGGTCTGGAGTCCCAAGCTCGCGGAAATGGCGGGGACCAAGATACCACTGACTCCGGCTGCACATCAGATGATCAGCGTCGGGCCGATTGAGCAATTCCAGGAACTCGAGGGCGAGGTCAATTTCCCCATCGTCCGTGATATGGACGTTCGGATGTACGAACGCCAGCACGGCAATGATCTGGAAGTCGGCTCGTACGAACACCGGCCGATCCTCTACGACGTCGAAGACATCCCCTCGAACGAGGAGGCCCCACTCTCCCCGACGCAACTCCCGCTCACCGAGGATGCGTTCGAGGAATCCATGAAACACGCACTCGAGATCATGCCAGAGATTCTCGACGATCCCGATGCTGGCATCCGTCACTCCATCGATGGTCTGATATCGATTACGCCTGATGGGAGCCCGGTTGTCGGTCCGGTCAAGGAACTCGAGAACCTCTGGTCGCTGGCGGCCATCTGGATCCGGCTGGCCCCAGGCATCGCAAGAGAGGTAGCGCGGTGGATGACCCACGGGTGGGGGGC
>CAZQNH010000051.1:0-15516 GCA_964594685.1 uncultured Halobacteriales archaeon | reverse complement strand
AGAGCACGCGACTGAAGATCGCGCTGTCCCCGGTTCAAATCCGGGAGGCGGCATGTTCTTTCGACCAAATGAAACAGAGAAGATGCTCCCGAGCGGGTCTGAGCCCTGAAAGTCGACCGCAGCGAGCCACGCGAGCGAGCACGTCCTCTTTTGATTCAAATTCGGGACGGCATCCCGCTTTTCACTCCATCGGGTCGCCAGCGGCGACCACTCGGTCACAAACAGATGGGGAACAAACTACTGGCCCGCCAGCGTTCCCCAGATCTGGCGGTGAAGCGCACTTCACAGCGGTGCGGATGCTCCGCGAACGGATCTGACCGTCTGTAGCCCAGTTCCGGGGCTTCCCGCTTGGTCGAGATCGTCCGGCCCTGCACTGTTGAATTGAATCGACGACGTAGACGGTTGCAATCCCGATAGGAGACGGGATACGGCTGATCGATCACATATCCCGCCCCCGACCGTCTCGCGGGCGAGGCAATTCTGCACTCTTTGTCCTTTCCTACCGGAGTCCATCGAGTGGAGGGTGGGTCTGCTTGTTCACTCCCGGTCTAAGATGGGGCCGGTGTCACGTGGCCCGATATATCCGGATAGACCTTATTATTAATGCAATACTTTTATACTTGACGCCCTCCCTATCCCCTAATGGACTGGGTGCCGTGTCGAACGGCGCCGTGAGGACCCAGTCCTGATCGGGCAACCGGCCTGCGCTGATCCATCGGTCCCATCTCCGGGTGGGATGGGAGAGACCGGATCATGGGTGCAACCCCACCTGGGGACGGGGGTCATCCCGTCGACCTTTCCTTTCACGGGTCCATCGATGAGGGGGATATGTCTTATACCTCGAAGGGCTTGGTCGAGGTATGAGCGTGGTCGTGGAGTTCATGATTCCCGCCGACGCGTTCGCGTTCGGCGAGGCGCTGGCGATACAGCCCCCGTTGAAGATCGAACTCGAGCGGATCGTCCGAAACGGTGAATCACGGATACCATACGTCTGGGTCTCCCAGGGAGATTTCGAGGAGTTCGAGCGGGAGGTCCTGCAGGTGGAGTCGGTGACGGACCTGACCCTGCTCGACGAGGTTGGCGACCGGCGGCTGTACCGGGTCAGGTGGGACGGGCCCGAGGGCGACCTTATCCAAGGGATGGAACAGACCGAGGGGGCGATCCTCCAGGCCTCGGGGGCGAGCACCTGGACGTTCCAGCTAAGATTTCCGAACGACGAGCGGCTCTCGGAGTTCTACGCGTTCGTGTCCGGCGGGGACATCGCCCTTGACGTCGGGGACGTCTTTGTGCTGGCCGAAGACGCCGAGGGTTCGACAATCGATCTCACTATGGAGCAACGTGAAGCCCTGACGATGGCCGTCCGCCGGGGCTTCTACAAGGTCCCGCGGTCGATCACGTTGGCCGAACTCGCCGAGGATCTGGGCGTGTCGAATCAGGCAGCCTCGGAGCGCATCCGTCGGGGGACCGACGGCGTCCTTCGCCCGGTCTTACTCGGGAGTACGTAGTCCGATCCGGAACGACTCGTCGCGAATCAGGTCACAAGCGAGGCGCTGATAGTTGGAGAGCGGCATGGGAACGAACGGCAGGTTCTTGCCGAGCGGGCCAGCGACGCTCAAATCATTATTATTGTTATAGTGATAATATCGTCATATATTCGATGTTTCACATGTTAAATAAACCCCAATATATTGGCAAAGAGAATCCTCTATATCTCATTTTGATAGAATTTGAAATATCGAAAATTTCATATCGATTTGAGTATAATATTCGAATGCAGGGGGTGAGACAATGGGTATCATCGAGAAAGTGACCGCGGCCTTCGAGCACCCGGACAACTGGGTGGAGTTCGAGTGCGAAGACTGCGGGAAGACGTTCCGCATCGATCGAGCAGACGACCGGGTCTGCCCGGATTGTGGATCGAAAGAGCTGGTCTACCTGGATTCGGCCTGATTCGGCCGCGAGCGGGCCCGGGTTTTTCATCTGTGGGTACCGATCACCGTTCGCCGGACACGGATGGGAATCGGCTCGAGGTTGCTGTTCGGGGTGTTGCCGTAGCTCTCACACTGTGGGGAAGGAAATACCAGTCGGGTACCCGATCGGGGGCTTTGACGCCGTCGGAACTTAGTCTACTTTCACTCGGAGGAGGTATTGGCCGTCTCCGCGCTCCTCGAGTGCCATGAACTGGATCTCGCGGTCGTCTACGGTGGCCGAGAACCGTTCATCGAGCGGGATAGACAGCCCCTCGGCCTGCACGAGCACGGTTTCGTAGTCACCAGCGTTTGCGACATACCTGGCCGAGACGTTGACCCTCGATCCCGGCCCCTCGATATGGCTGGTCTCACCGACGGCCGTTGCGACCCACGTCGCGATGTTCGCTTTGGTTTTGGGCGGCATGGTTTGAGTCGCCATTACGTTTGTCGAAGACTTATCCCCCGGACTTGAATAGACTGGGGTCCCAGGGAAACGTCGAATTGGGCCTGGGTGCGTTATGTCTCGCGGCGACGGATGGCGAGACCGACGCCCAGCACGAGGCCGACCGCTGCGAGGACCGGACCGAAGCCGGGGACTGGTGCCTCCGTCGTGGTCGGCGTGGCTGTCGTTGTGGACGGTGTTGTTGTCGCCGAACTCGTCGTCTCGGTGGTGGTTGTTGTCGTCGTCTCGCCAGGAACGACCCCGGTCACGAGGGTTTCACCGGAATCGATGCCGTCCTTTTGCACCCTGATCGAGTGGTCGCCTTCGGTCTCGATCACGAACCTCGCCTGGCCGCCTGCGTCGGTGGTGGCAACCGTCTCTCCGTCGAGGAGCACGGTGCCATTCGCGACCGTATCTCCGTACTCGTCGACGACCTCGATAAAGACCGGTTGTCCCACCACCACCTCGTCGTTCAGCACGGTGACATTGATGGCATCCGCGCGTCGGATACTGACGTCGAGGGTCAGACTCTCCTCCTTGACCTGAACGGTCCGCTGGACTGTCTCGTACCCGTCTTTGGTGAATGTGATGGTTCGTTCGGTATTCACGGGGACGTTGATCTGTTGTTTGCCGTTGGACTGGGTCTGCACGGTCCCGACGTCATCGACTTCGGCCCGCACCTGGGCGATCGGTCGCGGCGGGTCGAAGTACGGGTCAGTCACGTTGAGTTGGAGGGTCACCGTCCCCTGCTGGAGATCGACAGCGAACGCGGGATTGGTCCCTGGTTCTAACATGATCTCCTGGGATTCTTGGAAATAGCCCGGTTTCCCTACCACTAGCAGGTACTCGCCGGCTTCGAGGTCCCCGGTGGAGACCTCGCCCTCTTGGGTCTGTCCGGAAAACGCCACCCGGTTGTGTTTGTACAACGTAACCAGTGCATCCTCGACCGCGCCGTCGCTGTCCTCGACGACGACGGCTGTCGTCGCTCGCTCATACACCGTGATCTCGACATTCTCCTCGGCGGCGTTCTCGAGGACGAAAGGATCATTTCTGATATAGTCCGGATGATCGACGGCGATCTCGACGGTGGAGTCGGCCGGGACATCGACGAAGGCCTTGCCATTCGAGGCCGTATCTTCCGTTTCCGACCCCCCGTCCCACGTGACGGTGAGGTCCGCGTTTGAGACTGGCTCACCGTCCGGGGTTTCGACCGTAATGGTGAGCGTGACGACGTCCTGGCCCGCCGTTGGCGCGGGGATCATACCGAATACAAGCCCTGCGGTCACGACCACGACGAGTAGGGAGCGTGCGTTTACCATCTACTCATACGTTCGCCGCATCCATACTTAGGGGTTCCCACCTCACCAGATTCCTTGCCTTCCCGTCGCCACTCCCGGTTTTCCCGGACGTTCGCCGTTTCTCGCCCCTGGAAACCGGCGGCGATCAACCCTGGTTCTCTTCGACGAATACGGTCTCTAGTCGGGCCCCGCACGCGGGGCAACAAAGCGTCTGCCACCGGTCGGAATCGAGATCGCCCATCGTTCCGCACTCGGAGGCCTCCGACCGGTGCACTCGCGTGCCGCAATTGTCACAGCGCAGGGCGTCCTCGGTCATGGACGGGTGTTGGTCGGCCTACAGGATAATCTCCCGGGTATGGAGCGGGTCGGCCGGGATGGAAAAACCGCTCTTTGAGCTTCGAGTACCCTCTTTATGCTGGGTATCTTCTACGGAGATATGGCACGCCCAACCCCGCAGTCGACCCCGGTGACCGAACCGGACCCGACGCACAGAACCGACGATGAAAGCCCGATGCACCGAACCGACGATGGAAATGGTCGGCGACGTCCCGGCGACGCACCCGTCTCGGAGGATCTCCTCATCCGGAACTACGACATCGACCGGCGATACACGCTCCACGTCACGGCCGAGGACCCCGAAGCCGGGACCGTCTTCGAGTGGACGTATTACCTCGACCCCGGGGAATTCCGCAGCGAGATTGGGGTCCTGGACCCGGGAGCCTACAAGATTACCGTCAAGGCCGAGAGCTGTGGTCGAGACAGCGAGACCTGCTCGGTCGGACCGGACCCTTCGGGAACCGCGCTCGTCGAAACGGGGAATCTGACGGTCTCGGTCTCGAACGACATCTATTGAAATCGCTGAGCGCTGGCCCATAGTGCCGTCTTCTCTGGGGCTGGACCGTCGACGCGAATGTTGAAAAAATCCTGGGGCAACTGGCCTTGCTGTCGATGACAGCCTGGAGCGGTTCGGCCGGCGAGACAGAACACGTTTCAATCGCGGCACGGATAGCCCGCCATACCTCCG
This sequence comes from uncultured Halobacteriales archaeon, assembly GCA_964594685.1. Lineage (GTDB taxonomy): Archaea > Halobacteriota > Halobacteria > Halobacteriales > Halobacteriaceae > Halodesulfurarchaeum. The sequence goes on along the minus strand of CAZQNH010000051.1, from coordinate 10,782 downwards.
AACCATGCAGCGCGTTCCCACGATCCTCGTCGCCGGTTCCCGCAACGTCGATGCCGGGAAGACCACGTTCTCCGTTGGACTCCTCAACGAACTCGACGGAATCGGCATCAAACCCCGGGCCGGGAACGATTACTGGTACGATTACGATAGGGTCTCGGGCGCCGCGAGCGCGGGGACCCTCGTCGGGAAGGACGCGAAACGCCTGGCCAGGGCAAGTATTGGTGATCTCCAGCCGACGGCGATGAATCCGCTCCATCGGCTGTGGCGCCCCCTCGAGACGGGGACGGGGGCGATATTTGGCCGGGAGCGCTCGGAATTCATGGTGGACCGGGTCGCCGACGACTACGTGGTGAATGCAGGTGTCGACATGCCCCAGGAACTCAGGCGGGGTTTCGACCTCGATGGTGCCCTCCGGGTCGAATCTCTCCCAGAGATGAACGAGGTGATGCAGGAACGCCACCGCCCTGCCCTCGATAGGGTTCGGCCCCTGCTCGAGACGGATCAGCCGGTCGTCATCGAATCGTATTCGGATGTCGCCCGCCCCTTACAGGATGTCGCTGTCGACGCCGTCGCGGTCGTCGGTCCCGGGCACCTGGCAGTCTATGACGGAGACCGGTACTGCCGGGCAGCCGAGGTTGCATCCGGGAACGCCGACATGGGACGCCTCGAGGAGCGGGTCGGCGACGTCGTCGACCTCATCCGACCGGTCGCGACGGCCGACCTCCCGCCACTCAGAAGTGACCGTCGGACGGATCCCGCGGCCGTGGCTGAGTCTTATGCAGACGCCTACGTGGCAGTACTGGAGGCGACTGGTTGAGCGACAGTACTGCCGACCCTCCACCAGTTCCAATATTTCGTGGGGCTAGCCGTCCCAAGACGGTGACACCGAGGCGTATGGGGACCTGCGGTCCTTGCCATCCATATGCTTCGGTCCCCTCGACGCCACCTCTCACATGGAAATGCTTCGATCCTGTCAACCCCGTCATTATTAAATTCGCGCGAGGGCTCGGTGAAAGGACCACCGGAGAGTCGGGTTCGAAGCCCTTATACACGCGCTTGCCATGGGTTTCGATAATACCCATGACCGATAAGCCGGCCTCCATGTACCGGGACATCGACAAGCCGGCGTACACGCGCCGCGAGTACATCACCGGCATCCCGGGATCGAAGATCGCACAGCACAACATGGGCGATCTGGACGCAGATCCGGACGACTATCCGGTCCAGATCAGCCTCGTCCCCGATGAGGCGGTCCAGATCCGCCACGGCTCCCTCGAGGCGGCCCGCCTCTCGGCGAACCGGCACCTCATCAAGGAGCTGGGAGAGGGCAACTATAAGATGGTACTCAGGAAGTTCCCTCACCAGATCCTCCGCGAGAACAAACAGGCGACCGGGGCAGGGGCGGACCGTGTCTCGGACGGGATGCGCCAATCGTTCGGCGTCCCGGTCGGGACCGCCGCGCGGGTCCAGAAGGGCGACCAGTTGTTCACCGCCTGGTGTACCCCCGAGCAGGCTCCCGTCGTGAAAGACGCCTTCCGTCGGGCCTATAACAAGATTACTCCCCCGTGCAAGATCAACGTCGAACGGGGCCAAGAACTCCTCACGGCGTAAGGACCTCCCGGGCATTTTCGCGGCGCGAGTGCCGATCCTGAAATCTGCGTCCAGCCATCTCTCTCTGACCGCTCGTCGATTCTCTCATCGGCTCTCTCCCGTCGGGTGAAGACGAGTCTGCCTGTCGGGTCTGCTGTTGCTGGCACCGATGCATCTTTCTCGCCTTGGGGGTGAAGACTCAGTATGCTTACCTTGGGGGTCGCCCATCGGGCCGAGACCTTCGAGCGGATCCAGGAGCCCCTCGCGGCACGGGACATCCGGGTCGAGTACGTCTCGCTCAGCGAGGGGACCACCGGACTGTTCGACCCACCAGTCGACGCATCCACGGTCGACGCCGGCTTCGTGTACCCGGGCCGGGTGATGGAAGGTGGGGTCCTCGAAGCGCTCCTCGGGGTCCCCTGGGTGAACGACCGCGATGCCGTCCTCAGGTCGCGGAACAAGGCCGAGACCCTCGCCCGACTCGAGACGGCCGGCATCCCCGTTCCGCGCTCGGTCCTGGTCTCCAATCCGGTCGAATCGTCTGCCATCCACGAGGCCTTCGAGGCGTTCTCGCCGCCGGTCGTCCTCAAACCGAACTCGACCACCCGTGGGACCGGCGTCCTCAAGGTCTCGGACGCGGACTCCCTCCGCGGAGCGACGGACTATCTGGATCTCATCCACGAGTTCCCCGCCACTGGGGATCGGTCGTTCCTGCTGCAGGAATACCTCTCAGGTGCCACAGACATCCGCGTGATGGTCGTGGATGGCGAATACGCTGGGGCCGTCGAGCGATCATTGCCGGCGTCAGCGCGAGAGAGTGGCCGGTGGAAGCACAACGTGCACGCCGGGGCGACGGCGACGGCTGTGGATCCGGACCCGGAGATCAGGACTCTCGCCGAGCGGGTGGCCGAAGTCATGGATATCCCGTTTCTCGGGGTCGACCTCCTCTCGACCGCGGGACGGGTTCTCGTCAGCGAGACAAACGCCCGGCCCACGGTGGATTCCCGGGAAAAATACGTCGAGGACTTCTACGATCGGCTCGCCGCTCTCGTTCGCGAGACCGCTGCTGGGTCGAGATAACACCGGAAACGGGGAATCAGGAACGGCCCAGCTGGATAGTTTGCCGCCGTTTGGGCCGCTTGTCGTGACCATGATGGTGTGGACTCGATATCCACTCTGCTGGCAGGGACTGAATACGGATATCGAAGGGATGATTGACAGACTCGCCGTCGACTACTCGACGTCGATGTCGGTCGCGCGCTCGATGCGGTCGAAGGTGACCTCTAGAACGCCGTTATTATAGGTGGCTGACCCGGTCTCGGGGTCGACCGGCGCGGGGAGACTCACCCGTTCGTCGTACTCTCTGGTGTCTGTCGTGGCCGAGATCATCACGACCTCGCCGTCGCTCTGGAGCGAGATATCGGACTTCGAGACGCCAGGGAGGTCGGCGACCAGGCGGACGGTGTCTTCTTCCTCGTAGACATCTACGTGTGTCGTGGCACTGGACTCGACACCGCCTGAGCCGAAACCGCCACTGCTCTGGCCCTCGCCGACGACGTCGTTCATCATGCGCTCGATCTCGCGGAACAGCTCCTCGAATGGGTCGTCGCGGTCGTCCCGTCTCATGTGGACTGGTTGGCTCCGACCGCGGAAAAGCATTCGGCTGGGCGTCGAGTCGAGAGAGGAGACCGCCTGGCCCGGATTCGAACCGATCTAGTTCGGACTATTCGATCCCCATCGCCTCGTTGGTCCGGCCCATGCTCGTCTCGGCGTCGGTCGCCTCCAGCACCGCCCGGATGGCGTCGACGTTCTCCGGGACCACGTCCGATTCCTGATGGATGGCCTGGAAGAGGTAGAGGTCCCGCCCCTCGACAGAGACCGACTCGGACCAGACTCCGTTCTCCCACAGATCGCCCCGCGGCCGTCCCATGTCGAGGGCATACTCTTTGAGCATCCCCGTCCCATCGATGTCGAGCGTCTCGTCGATGAGCATGATCCGGTCCTCGCCGGCGAGAAGGTCGCGAACCACCTCCGCCGTCGGCGCCGACTCGAGGGTGACGTTTACGGAGTGCATATGCATCAACGTGGCTGGCACCTTCAGCCCCAGGGTGTCGATCGGGAGATCAGGGAAGATGGTTTTCACGTCGGGGCCGTGATGAGAGGGGAGCGTGACCGGGTTGGGAAGGATGTCATTGATGGGTCCGCGACCGCTCTGGGCCGGGTCGCCACCCCGTCTGACCAGGGTCGCGCGGAGCTTCTCGATCCCGAACTGCTCGCGAAGCGGGGCCACGAGCCGGGCGAGCCCGGTCGTGTTACAGGAGACGACCCTGACCGAATCCGCGCCCGCCGCGGCATCGAAGTTCGACCGGGCGTTGAAACTTACGTCGACGAGCTCGTCGGATTCGCCACCCTGGAACAATGCGGGAGTGTCGGCGTCTTCGTACAGGGACTTGTTATCGGCACCAACGCCTGATGGCGTCGCGTCCACGACGACGTGGCTCGTCTCGATGAGGTCGGCGACCGGGCCAGCGGTCTCGATCCCGGCGTCGCCGAACTGTTCGGCGCGTTCCGGGATGGCCCTATAGAGGTCATACCCGCGCCGAACCGCCTGCTCGGCCTCGAAATTCGGTCGGGTCTTCGCGACACCCTCGACGGTCATGTCTGGCTGTCGGGAGACCGCGTCCGCGACGCGCTTCCCGATGGTGCCGTAGCCGTTGATGCCCACGCGAATCATGTCGGAGTCTCCCGGCGGGATGGGCAAAACGGTTTCGAGGTGAAACGTGAAGACGGCGGATATAGAGGGGTGGGTATTACCGTCAGAGACGACCTACATCCACCTGAGGGAAGGGGATATGCTACACGCCCACACCGAACGGACAGGTCGGGTCGTCGTCCACCTCGAGGCCGCCTTGGAGCACATCGAGGACCCGGAAGCACGATATCACATCCGGGAGGCGATGCAGATTCTGCACGAGTCCGACCATTGAATGGGAATCGGAAGCGGGAACGGTACCTGCTTCTGCGGGGCCTTCGAAGGACCCGATACTATCTATCACCGTATATCATGGCATAGCCGAAAAGCTAACTGCGGAAAGTCCCGATGCGGGCCTGGGGACCGGACACGTTGGTGGCCGACTCTTCGCGGACGAAAGCGCTAACCGGGCCGGCTTCGATGCCGATGTATGAGCGCACGGAACGCGGCCGAGACGGCCGTCCATCAGTGTCTCGGCCTCGAACCCGGGGAGACGTGTCTGATCGTCACCGACGACGAGCGCGAGTCGATCGGGCAGGTCCTCTACGACGTCGCCACGGAGGTGACCCGATCGGTATCTATCATCCGCTATCCGCCCGGGGAACAGCACGGCGAGGAGCCGAGCGACCCGGTCGGGGCCGCGATGGGGGCCGCCGACGCATTCCTCGCCCCCACGACGAAGAGCTTGAGCCACACCAGAGCCCGGAGTGAGGCGACCGACCGGGGGACGCGGGGGGCGACGCTTCCGGGGATCACGGAGACGGTGTTCGAGACCGGGCTCCAGGCGGATTACGACCAGATACTGGCGCATTGTGACTCGCTCCTCGATCAGCTGGCCGACGCGACAGAGGTCCAGGTCACCGCGCCCAACGGAACCGATATCACCGTTCGCCCGGGTGAGCGGGACTGGCGGGACGACACTGGCATCATCCGCGAGCCCGGTGACTTCTCGAATCTCCCGGCGGGGGAGGTCTTCGTGAGTCCGGAAGACGCTGAAGGACGCTACGTAGTTGACGGCACGATGATGCCCTACGGTCGACTCTCGGAGGGCCAGCGTCTCGCCTTCGAGGTCCGGAATGGGGCCGTGACGAACATCGAGGACCCGGAGATCCGCGAACAAGTCGAATCGGCCGCCGAGACGGTCGGGGACGCCGCGTACAACCTGGCAGAACTGGGTATCGGGGCGAACATCGCGGTGTCTGACCTCGTGGGGTCGGTGCTACTCGACGAGAAGGCTGCCGGGACGGTCCACCTCGCGATCGGTGACGACGCCGGCATCGGGGGCGATACCGACGCCCCGATACATCTCGACGGCGTCCTCCGAGACCCCACCGTCCGGGCAGACGGCAAGCGGGTCGAACTCCCGTCCCCCGACGCGGCGGATATTTAGGGACAGGCTCGCTATTCCGGGGTATGAGTCAGCAATCGGACCAGGTCGCCCACACCTGTCCGTCGTGTTCGCCGGACCTCGAGACGGTCCATGCGGTCCTCTCCCGCGGGGGCGGGCGGGCCACGGTCCGGTGTACCGAGTGCGACCACGTCCACAAGGCCGAAATCGAGGTCGAACGCACCCTCGAACGAGACGTGATCGTCTCACAGGACGGGGAGTCACTCTCGACGACGGTTACCGCTCCAGCGACGGAGCGGGTGCGTGTGGGCGAGGAGTTCATCGTCGAGACCGAAGCGGCCATCATGCAGGTTCGGATAACCGACATCGAGGTGGGGCCCGAACAGCGCGTCTCGGCGGCGGAGGTCGAAGACGTCGAGACGTTCTGGACCCGGGCGGTCGACAACGTGAGCGTCGATGTCACACTCCATCCGAAGGACGGTGACCGGGACGAGACCCGAAGTGTGACCGTCTACGTGCCCGGCGATTTCGAGTTCACCGTGGGTGAGACGGCGTCCCTCGGCGACGAGGAGTTCACGGTCACGGACGTCCACGTGCGCGAGACCGCGATCGACCGGTATCCGTTCGAGAAGCTGGGACAGGACGGTGACGCGGTGGCGGCCAAGGACATAAAGCGGGTATATGCCCGGGACGAGCAAAGCGAGAGCGGGTGGTCAGCCTGGTGAATCGAGATGGACCGGAGTGGCGACTTCGAGGCGCAGCGACGTGACCTCGCGGCTCGCTTGCAGCGTCGCGAGAACCTGAGCGAACCGGTCACGCGAGCCATGGAGACGGTGCCACGCGAGGAGTTCCTTTCGGGGTCACAGCGGTCGCGGGCCTACGCCGACCGCCCGCTCCCAATCGGTAAGGGACAGACGGTCAGTGCCCCGCACATGGTGGCGATCATGACGGAGAAACTCGATATCTCCCAGGGAGATGACGTGCTCGAGATCGGTACAGGCTGTGGCTATCACGCGGCGGTCACGGCGGAGGTGGTCGGCACTGACCACGTGTACTCCGTCGAGTACGTCCGCTCGCTCGCCGAGGAGGCCGGAGAGCGCCTCGACCGCCTGGGATACGGCGATATCGCAATCAGGCACGGCAACGGAAGGGAGGGGTGGCCTGCTCACCAGCCCTACGACGCGACCTATCTCACCTGCGCGACCTCGGATCTGCCCGCGGCCCTGGTCGATCAACTCCGCGTGGGCGGGACGTTGCTCGCACCGGTCGGGGACCGCTCGCAGTGGCTCGTCCGCGGGGTCAAGCAACCCGACGGCTCGCTGAACCGCGAGCGATTGAGCCGGGTCCGGTTCGTGCCGATGCAGGGAGAGGGGTAAGGCGCTCGATTTTTGCCCGTCGGGCCGTACACCTATACATGGAGTACGCGGCGGTCCGGGACGACATGGTCGACAGCCTCGAACACGACACCAAGAGTGTCATCGAGGCCGCCCCCGTGGGTGCCGCGATGCGAACGGTCCCCAGACACGAGTTCGTTGACGAGGAACACCGTGCCTACATGGACCAGTCTTTCTCCCACCGAGGGTCGACGGTCCTTTCCCCGAGCCTGGCGGGCCAATTGCTCCAGGCACTCGATCCCGAGCCCGACGATTCTGTCCTCGTCGTCGGTGCGGGTGTCGGCTACACGGTCGGGGTCCTCGCCGAGATTGTGGGCGCCACGCACGTCCACGCGGTGGACATCACCCGGCAGCTTGTCCTGGATGCCCGCCACAACCTTCGGTCCGCTGGCTACGATGCGGTACTGGTCGACTGCCGAGACGGCGCCGAGGGCCTTCCGGAATACGCCCCGTTCGATCGAATCCTGGTGGAGGCCGCGGCGACCGAGCCCCCAAGGACCCTCCGCCGGCAACTCGCCCCCGGCGGCAGGCTCGTCATGCCGGTAGGGTACGGCGACCAGCGACTGGTCGCCTTCGAAGACGGCGAGCAGGTCGCGGATTTCGGGGCCGTGGGGTTCAAACCGCTCCTCGTCGAGGGTGAGCAATACGGCGCGGTCGAGCGCAACCGGACCGCTCGCGAGGAACACGAGCGGGCGATGCGGGCCCAAGAGCGCCGGCGCGGCTGGGAGCAGGACTGGATCGACTGGGAGCGATAGGCCCGATTCAGGCCCCGCCAGGGCCAGGTCGAGAGCCACGGCTTCGCTTCCTCTGAATTCCTTAGGCCCCCTCGACGACCAGGATTTCCGTGTTCTCCCGCCGGTCCATGTACTTCGACCCGCTCGGTGGTTTCACCTCGATCGAGAGGGTCCCCTGGGCCTGATTCGGCCCGAGTGATGTTGATATCGAGACGTTCGCGCTTCCGTCGGGACCGGTTTTCGCGATAGCGACCGAATCGATGGAGGCGCTTCCGCGTTTGACGAGGACGGTCGCATCGGCGACCGGGGCTCCCTCGCTGTCGATAGCCGTGATGGCCACCTGTGCGTCGCCAGGTCCGATGACTTCTGGTTCCGGCTGCGCGTCGAGTTCGGAGACCGCGAAGGACTCCACCCCGGAGATCATGTTCAACATCACGGAGAGCGTCGCCACGCCCACCACGAAGGCGATGATAAGTCGGACTGGCAACCCTTCGATCCCACGCTCGTCATCGAGCAGTCGTCTGATCGACGGCATGGGCCCAAGTGGTCCCGTTTTCCGGGATAAAGACTCGCCAGAGGATTTAAGACCGAAGGCCGGACCACCCCGCTACGTGACTCACGTACTCGGACGACGGACGACGGCGGGACCGGTGGCGGACCTGGGGGCGTTTCTGGCCCGCGACGGAAGCCACGGTGCCCGGGTCGGCTTGGACCTCGAGTTCCCCCACGTCGGGCTCTTGACGGGCAAGCGCGGCTCGGGCAAATCGCATACGCTCGGGGTCATCGCGGAGGGACTGGGGGATGCCGACGGGGTGACGGGTGTCCTCGTCGATCCCATGGGCGTCTTCGACGGACTCGCCGAAGAGGGGGCCGCCACAATTATCGAGAACCCCGCCATCCCCGCGGCCTCGCTCGACGCCCGCACCTGGTGTTCGCTCCTCGATCTGGAGACGACCTCCGCGGCGGGTGCACTCCTCTGGCGGGTGGCGGACGCAGCGGAGAGTCTCGAGGGGATGCAGCACGCCGTCGAACACGCCCAGGCTCCCCCGGAGACCCTCTAGGCGGTGCGGAATCACCTCGAACTCGCGAGCGACTGGGACGTCTTCGACCCGGCGGGAATCGAAGCCGGGGACCTGCTCGAACCGGCAGTGACCGTGATCGACGCCTCGACCATTTCAAGACGCGCCGTCGGGGCTGTTACGGCGGCGGTCGCCACGGAGCTATACGAACTGGCCACCCGAACGGAGATTGACCGGCTCCCGTGGCTACTCGTCGACGAAGCGCACGCCGTTGTGGATACCGTTGCCGAACGCCCGCTCCGGACGATCGTCACCCGGGGACGGCATCCGGGGGTAAGTCTGGTTCTCGGCACCCAGCGGCCGGCGGCGATCCCCCCGGTCGCTATCTCGCAAGCGGATCTGATCGTCTCACATCGGTTGACCGCAACCGCGGACGTGGAGGCGCTTTCGACCGCGAGACCGACCTACCTCGAAGAGTCGGTGGTCGAGCGACTGCCGGAGGGCGTCGGCGAAGCTGTCGTCATCGATGATACCACCGAGTCAGCGGTGACTGTGCAGGTTTGGCCTCGCCGGACACCACACGGCGGTGATTCTCCGAGGGCTAGTTCGGTTTCTTAGCAGACATTCTGGCTATATGTTGAATATCCTGAGAGCATACGCCAAAACGATTACCAATGCGATGTAGTCCTGAGGCCAACCGAATATATCTAAACAACAATGTGCGAAAACTTCGGTAAATAATTAAATCGAGATTATATAATAGGGTATATTACAATTATCATCCAAATACTTAAGATTTATTTTGGGGAACCGAATACTCCCTGTGTGAGATTACTGATACAGACTCGGGCTGAATGGAATAAACTATTCGGGCGTAAAGTAGTTGGAATTTTAATTAGTATCGATTTATGAGAGCGTTTAACCAACAACAAACGGTGATATTTTTAATAGTTATTGTTATCCTATCTTATTCTGTAATTTTTCCTACTGGTGTCGGACTAGCATCATTCAATACTGCCGAACCCCAAACCACGACATCATCAACCAGTTCAAATACAAATCGACCAGTTTTGAACTTGACCTTCGGGAGTAATGACAGTATCATTCGTGAGGGGGAGGAATTTACCGATACGAATACTTCCACCATACCCCTAAACGGGACAAAATCAGAAGCTCATACCGTTTATATTCCAAATAGTTCATTTGGCGATAAGTCCTACAGTCGGAATGAAACAGTAATCAATATATCTGACATATTGCACTCTTCCATAGAATTTTCCACTGACGAGGCCTATCTTCAAAAATTTGGGATGGAATATCTGATTCTCGACAGCAATTCTAATTATGAACTGGATAACGATGAAATAATCTTCTATGACGAAAACCAGGATTACTCGATGAGTGTATCTGACAGCATTCAGAAATCTGGAAATGCAAAACTTATCGCTTTTAGGAACACCCCTCAGAATGAAACCTATTTTGGTCCCAATTCAAAGAAATCAGATTCATATGACATAGGTGAGGTAGTTGTTTCATTAAACCAGACAAGTGAATTAGAGCGAGGAAAGTTAAATACCGGTAATTCGACTGTTTTGTCGCAAGGATCAGCTCCCATTCTTGGGTTTGATGACACCTCTGAACATGAACGAGTCTTCGATGTTATTTCAGATTCTGGCTCCGTAAATTTGGACTATAATGAGTCGATTTTAACCTCTGGTTCATCTGACTACGTGACGGCCGGAGATCTATCATCTGGCGATGATGAAGTTCTAAAACCAGGGAGGGCAAATTTGACAAAATTTCAAAAGAACGAAACATTTATACTTGATGTTAAAGACCCAAGTCTTGAAAATTTCAACGAGGAGGAAGCTTTGATTAGCGATATTGAAGGAGGAAAATCCGGGGAATTGGATGGGGCTGATGACATCATTAAGGGAGGCAAAGG
>CAZQNH010000050.1:0-16923 GCA_964594685.1 uncultured Halobacteriales archaeon | reverse complement strand
TGTTCAACATAGTATACTATATGTTTACCCGAATGATTGGGTTCCCCTGATACTGTGGGCCGAACCAGCGGATTGCCGAAGAAGACAGGAAGATTCCCTCAGATTGTCGGTCTATTTCGGAGTTATCATGCCTGAAAATAGGACCTGTGTCACTATATACTATTGAGAAATACAGACAGGAGAGCTCTGGACGGTGGCCAGGAGGGTTACCGAGAAGGGGCACCTAGACAAATGAGCCTTTTGGACACTGATCTACTGAGGCGATTCAGACTTGACCGTTTCAACCTACGGACAAAATTGATTGTCGCCTTCGGTATCGTGGCGCTGCTGGTTGCAATAACAGGGATTGTTGGAGTGCAGGGTGTCGGAACAGTCGGTGCGACGACCGACCATATTTTTGAACGGGAGGTGCCGGTCGCCGATGCGGCGATGGAAATGCACATCGCCGTCGAACGAGAGCGTGCAGCCTTACACGAGTATCTGCTGGGAGAGGAAGAAGCACGAGCGGAGTTCGAGACCGCGAGTCAGGACTTCGATACATGGTATTCCAGGATGGTTGATCGCGAAGATCTCACCGATGAACAACAGCAGGTCTTATCGAAAATCAAATCCCAACAAGAGAAAACCCAGCAACATGGCAAAGCGGCCATGGATGCGAAGCAGGCTGGCAATTCTGCAGAAGTAACGGAACACATGGAGGCCTATGATAGGGCCCAAACCGACCTCCTTCCTGCGTTGAAGAACTTCGAGGAACTTGCCGGGGAGGATATGGAGGCGGCAATGGCATCGGCTGACGCCACCGAATCCCAAACCCGTAACATCATCATTGGCATGGGTGTGATCTCGTTCATCCTCTCCTTCGGGATCGGGATCTTCATGTCTGGGCGAATTTCGAAGCCTGTCAACCAACTCGCCGCGACGGCACGTGACCTCGTCGAGGGTGATTTTGACTCGGATTTAGCGGGCCACAGTGGTACCGACGAAATCGGGATGATGGTCGATTCATTCGAAGATATGCGAGCGAATCTTCGGGCAGTATTCACTGAGATAGAGGGCGTGAGCGAGGGTCTCGAATCAGGGACGCTGGACCGTGCCATCAAAACGGACTTCCCGGGTGCGTACGGTGACGTGATGACGAGCATGGAGACTGGTGTCTCCCAGCTCGATGATAGTTTCGACGAAATCCGCAAAGCCAGTAACGGCCTCCGCGAGGGAGAATTAGACCAGCAACTCGACGCCGAGAAGCCCGGGGAGTACGGCGCTATCCTGAGGGACCTGAACGACGCGATCGACCAATTGAATAATGGCTTCTCACAGATCCTCCGGGCAAGCGAGGGCCTCAAGAATCGGCGACTGAACCAGGAGTTCGAGACCGAATTGCCGGGGACATATGGCATAGCATTGTCCGACCTCGAAGCGGGATTCACCGACGTCAACGAGAGCATCGCGCAGGTCCAGGAGATAGCGGATACGGTGGCCAAGACAAGCGAGCAAGTGACCGCCAGCACGGAAGAGATCGAATCCGCGAGCCAGGAAGTGGCCGAATCCGTCCAAGAGATCTCCGACGGTGCCGACGAACAAAGCGGGAACATGCAGGAGGCCGCCAATGAACTCAATGACCTCTCGGCGACGGTCGAGGAGATCGCCTCCGCAGCCTCACAGGTCGAAGACAACGCGGGCGAGGCCGTCGATCAGGGCCAGACCGGTCGGCAGAGCGCCGCCGAAGCCACCACGGAGATCACCCAAATCGAGGAAGAGGCGGAGGAAGCGGTCCAGCAGGTGTCGAGTCTGGACCAGGAGATGGAGCAGATCGGCGAGATCGTCCAGATGATCAATGACGTCGCGGAGCAGACGAACCTCCTGGCACTCAACGCGTCTATCGAGGCGGCCCGCGCGGGCGAAGCGGGTGAGGGCTTTGCCGTCGTCGCGGACGAGATCAAAACGTTGGCCGGTGAGGCTGGTGAGGCCACAACGGAGATCGAGGAACGGATCAACGAGGTCCAGACGTCGACGAACGAGACCGTTTCGGGTATCGAAGAGATGAAGCAGAGCGTCGAGAACGGGGCGGAAACGATCGAAGGGACGATCCAAATGTTCGACGACATCGCCGAATCGATAGAGGAGGTCGAGGACGGGGTCACGGAGATCAGCGACGCCACCGACGATCAGGCGTCCTCGACGGAGGAGGTCGTGGCGATGGTCGACGAAGTCTCAAGCGTCGCAGAGGAAACGGCCGCGGAAGCGAGCAACGTGTCCGCCGCATCGGAGGAGCAGACGTCTTCACTGACGGATGTCGGTGAGAACGTGGAGAACCTCTCGAAAGTGTCTGAAGAACTCCACGAACTCGTCGACCAGTTCGAAGTGAAACAGACTGGTGGCCGATCGGCAAAAGCTGAGCTGGAAGGGGCGCGGATGCCAGCCGCCACGGACGGCGGGACCGACGAGAAGACATCGCGAAACCTGATGGATCGGCAGGGATCGGAGGAGGCATGACCGACCAGGTACTCGTCTTCACGCTGGGAGACACGAAGTACTGTGTCGGTATCGACACGATCAACGAGATCGTCGAGAAGGGCGACCTGACCGCAATCCCGAACGCAGCAGATCATGTGCGGGGCGTGATGGATCTTCGCGGCCAAACGACGACCATCATCGACCCGAAATTGGTATTGGACACTGGCACGGCGACCGACCCGGAACGGGTGATAATCTTCGAGACTGAAACGGAACGACCGGTCGGATGGCTCGTCGATCAAGTCCACGAGGTCGCGGATGTCTCGGCGGATGAGATAGAGTCCGTATCGGATGAAGAAACCGTTCGCGGGGTGATTCGCTCCGATGAGCGATTCATCATCTGGATCGACCCATCGGCAGTTCATGTAGACACAGAGCGGACGGAGATTTCCGCGTAACTCGGACAGTATTTACGATAGTTGCGATCATAGATTTCTACTGCTGAACACAGTAATTCGTGACAGTTTCGTCGTCTCCTTTCAGCCCAACTATTGGGCGGTATCAACGCGACTGGCAGCCAAAGCCCGAACCGGTTAGAGAGCGAGAGGAGAATCTCAAAGCGCCGGTTCGATAAGTTCGGCTCCCCCTGACCAGGCTACTGGATCAATTCGGCTCCCAGGTCACGTCCGCTCACGCTCATTGCGGCTCGTGGGTCATTTGGAGGGGTTTCCTGCGGTCCAACCTCCCCTTCCCCTCTCCTGCAGAGACGGTCGCGCAGTCAGCGGGTTCCTCGCTCCACTCCGTCCTCGCCAGTCTCGCGGCTCCCGTTGGTCACCGCTCGCACATCCGGAGACGCCCCCGACAGTCGCGTCTCCCGGTCACCGCACCTCGATCGAACTCCCGAAGTACGTATTGATAGCCTCGGCAACCGAGTCCGACCGAAGGTCGTCGAGATGGGCGCGCATCTCAGCTTTCAAGCGCCGGAGCGAATCCTCGTCCGTCTCGAAGGACCGATAATCGACCGCCGCCACATTGGCTGTCAGGGCCGCGTCCACCAGGTCCCGAAAATGATCCGGGTCGGCCAACTCCCCTCGCCAGAGGTTGTCCCGGAAGAACAGCCACCCCTCTTGCCCCGGCGGATCCGCCGGTCGGTACAGCTTCGTCTCGAAGGTGTCCGGCTCCACCCACACCATACCGGACGCCTCCAGACGGATGGTCACGCCGAATACATATCTGGGTTCCATGGCGGTTCAGTCCGAATCCCTATCCGGAGCAGTGGGCCACATGTGATCAGACGAGGTCGTTGACGAGTTCGGCAAGTTCCATGTCGCGCTCGGAGATGCCGTCGACCTCGTGGGTGGTAAACCGGACCGTCACCGCCTCGTAGTCGATGACGATCTGTGGGTGGTGGAATTCCTCCTCGGCGAGTTCGGCGACCTCCACGGCGAAGGACGTACCCACGAGATAATCTTCGAACTCGAATTCCCGGACGATCTCGTCGCCCTCCCGCTCCCAGCCGGTTGGGAGTCGCTCACTGATCTCCTCGTCGGACAGTCGCTCTGGCATGCCAGTACCCTGTTCGTCCAGTTGCAAAAGCGTTGGCTGCGCCGGAATCCGGCGGTGAAGAACGGTGGCGGCGATTCACTCGGCCTCGTACCCGTCCTCGGTGACGGGCACCAGCTCGGCGTCGAGTGCTCCGAGGTCTGAGACGATCGCCCCCTGCTCGCCCTCGTCCTCCCAGTAGAAGACCAGGTCGAAGGTCCCGTCCCGCACCAGCTGCTGGCATTCCCAGACCACCCCGTCGTCCGAGAGTCGGCGGCCGTGGAACTGGCCGACCCCGAACCGCTCGTCATCCTCGCCCGCGTAGAGGTAGGTCTCCTCGTCGGTGAGGTGGGCGGCGATGCGGTCGCCAGCGGCCCGCATCAGCTTGTTCATGGCCGATTCGGCGTGCCGGGAGAGGCCGGTATGCAGCACGACCCCGGCGAGCGTGGATTCCCCGGGCTCCAGGAGCGAGACCGCCTGCTCGTAGAGCTCGAGGTCGCTGTCTGGGGTATCGGCGTCCTGGGGGTGGGTCATGGCTCGGGATAGCGGGCTTCGTGGTAAAGCCGCTCCGGTCCCGGTCGAACGGAAAGCTGATACCGCTTACGCGGCTTCCTCCGAACGATGCGGGAGTGGGTAAATCGCCAGATCCGGTCGGTCTACGAACGGCTGCTCCGGCGGGAGCTCTCCGGCGTCCCCGAGCACGTGGCGATCATCCAGGACGGGAACCGTCGATATGCCCGCAAGCACGGCGCCGACGCCACCGCCGGTCACGAGGCCGGCGCCGAGACCACCGAGCAGGTTCTGGACTGGTGTGCGGAACTCGGAATCGAGGAGCTCACGGTGTATGCCTTCTCTACGGAGAACTTCAACCGCCCGCGGGATGAACGCGAGGACCTCTTTGACCTCCTCGAGGAGAAACTCTACGAGTTCGCCGACAGTGACCGCGTCCACGAGGACGAGGTCCAGGTGCGCGCTCTCGGCGAGACCCCACGGCTCCCCGAACGGGTCCGCGACGCCATCGACTATGCGGAGCGCCGGACGGCGAACTACGACGAGTTCACGCTCAATATCGCCATCGCCTACGGGGGGCGGGCGGAGCTGCTCAAGGCGACCCGCGACGTGGCGCGGGCCGTCGATCGTGGCGATCTCGACCCGGCGGATGTGGACTCGGAGACAGTCGAATCGATGCTGTACGGCGGAGAGGTCAGGGACGTCGACCTCATCGTTCGGACCGGCGGGGACGAGCGGACGAGCAACTTCCTGCCCTGGCACGCCAACGGGAACGAGGCCGCTGCCTTCTTCTGTACGCCCTACTGGCCCGAGTTCTCGAAGATCGATTTCCTGCGGGCAATCCGGACCTACGAGGCGCGGGAGGCGTCCTGGCGGCAGACCCGCGCCAGTCGGGCCTTCGCACTGGTCCGGGCGCTGGGCGACGAGGTCCGTGACGCCCGGCGGATCCTCGACCGGTTCCGCGATTCGCTGCCGGACCCGCCACCAGATATCGAGGACGTCGATAAGCCCGCGGACTGACGAGGACGTTCTTCTTGCAGGGTATGAGCAGCCGATACCGGTGCCTTCGGGGTCGCGAGTTTCCGGCAATGAGTCTCTGGCACGGGTTCCCGGGACCGCCAGTCGGAAATCATCTCACGAGAACCGAAAGTGGCGGTAGAGCCACAAGGGACACGTCATTCGGGGTTCTACGGCCTCCATGGACCGCCGTACCCTCGCCGTCCTCGGCCTCCTCATGCTACTGACACTCAGCGGCTGTGCCCTGTTGTCAAGTGATACACTCGAATTCAACGCGTCACAAGCCACCGTCTCGAACTCGGCAACCGCGGACGCCGACTACGAGGAGGTCTCCGTCGAACGCCGGACTCTCAACCGGAGCTTCACCGTCGCCGACCAGGAGCGGTTCGTGCAGGTGACGAACTGGGTGGCGACGTATCAGCGGAACCTCACCGTCGGAACAACGCCTGCCCCGGGGACAGTCGCCGTGCTCGCGACCCCGGAGGTCTCGATCGCCGGGCAGACGGTAAACCCCATCGGCTCGCTGTCCGACCGCGAACTGCTCGACCGGCTTCTCGAGGGCCAGGCGGTCACCGGCGTGAACAGAGTGGGGACGAGGACCGAGTCCGTCTTGGGCACGGAGACCGATGTCGTGACCTTTGAGGGGACCATCGAATACGAGGGACAGCAAGTGGACGTGACGGTTCACCTGACCCGGGTCAACCACGGTAGTGACTACGTGGTCGCCGTGGGGCTTCACCCCGCGGCCATGAGCCCCGAACAGGCGGGCGTGGACACGATGTTCGCCGGTATCGAACACGAGGAGTCAGACCCGGGTGGATATTGAGGTTTCGTCCGATTGGAACGCTTTCCATCGAGAGCGACAACAGGCACCTCCGCCATTCGTCGGGCTCCTCGTCGACCGGAGCTGTCGGCGGATTCGCTCAGCGACCGAATCGGCGCTGGCGATTCTTGAACTCGAGGACCGCCCGGTAGAAGTCCCGGTCCCTGAAATCCCGCCAGTTCACGTCGGTGAAGTATAGCTCCGAGTAGACCGACTGCCAGATCATGAAGTCCGAGAGGCGCTCCTCGCCCGTCTTGATCACCAGGTCCGGTTCCTCGGCGAAGATTAGCCGCTCTTCGATCTCTGTCTCGTCGATGGATTCTGGGGCCAGTTCCCCCTCCTCGACGTCCTGGGCGATGGCCTGGACGGCGGTGGCGAACTCCTCCTTGCCGCCCAGTCCGAGGTTGATCTGGATGGGGGCCTCGCCGGGTTGGGGTGTGTCGGGATCCCTGATCGCCGTCTCCCGGGGGAACGCCAGTCGCTGGAGTTCGCGTTTGATAGTGGCGAGGACCGCCTCGTCGAGCACGCTCACGTACACCGTGAGTCGCTCGGCCCCGACATCGAAGGCGAGACGGACGAATCGTTCCAGTGTCTCGTAGGCGCCCTGCTCGAGGAGGTCTCGCTCGGTGATGACCAGCGCGACGTGGGCCGGGGGGTCACCATCGGCCAGGCCGACCCGGAACGCCAGGTAGCGGTCGTAAAGCGCCACGCGGGGCATTTGGTGGCCCCGAGCATAAAACCGGCCGGATGGAAAGTCACGGGTAGCGGGGCCCTATCCCGGTTCGGGATACTTAAGTTCCGCCCGTCGAAAGCCGCCGGTACGTGTCCCGTCCGCTCACGCGGGCTGCGGTCTTCGCGCTCGTCTCCCTGCTCTCGCTGACCGCGGCCCGGTCCGCGTGGCTCGCCGTCGCTGGCTTCCTCGCGATAGCAGCGGCCGCGTCCCTGCCGCGAGAGGGCCAGATCTTCGAGGTGCTCTCGACCGCCCCCGATCGGCAGGACGGGCGCCTGCGAACGCTGGTGTCCTTCGCGCTGACCGCCGCCGCCCTCGCCGCCTTGATACCCACGGTTGGGGTGCCGCCCACGGTCTACACGACGACGATCCTGGCCATCGCCTTCGGCGACCTCGGCCGTCGCCTCGTGCTCGAGTACTGGGAGGCGGAAGCCGCCGGGATCGCCGGCTTCGTCGTCCTGGGATCGACCGCTGGGGTGGCCGGACAGTCCATCGTGGGCGTCCTCGAGAACGGCGTCGGTTTCGGTGATCTGCCCGCCTTCCTGTTCCTTGCCGCCAGCGCCGCGATCCTCGGGGCGCTGCTCAGGTCGGTGTTCTTCGCCCGGAGCGACCCCTTCGTCCTGGGTCTCGTGACCGTGCTTCTCTGGCTCTTCGCTGATCTCGCGGTTGCTGTCGGATGGGCGGACATCCTGGTTGCCCTCGCCGTCGCCTTCCTCTTCGGGGCGCTGTCGATCCGACTCGAGACGGCCTCCATCCCGGGGATGCTCACCGGGGTATTCCTCTCGCTACTGGCCGTGGTCCTCGGGGGATACGGCTGGTTCATCGTGCTCCTCGCGTTCTTCGGGATCGGCGGCCTCTCGACGAAGTACCGTTACGACGAGAAACTAACGCGGGGCGTCGCGGAACCGAACCAGGGGGCCCGAGGGACCGGCAACGTCCTCGGGAATTCGCTCGCAGCGCTGATCGCGTTACTCCTCTACGCGGCCCACGCCAGGATGCCCGTCGAGGGGGAGGTGTTCGTCCTGGCCTTCGCCGGGGGGGTTGCCACCGCGCTTGCCGATACATTATCTAGTGAGATCGGGGGCCTCTATGACCGACCGCGGCTCATCACCACCCTCACCCCGGTCGAGCCGGGGACCGACGGTGCCGTCACCTGGCAGGGGGAGGTCGCGGGTCTTGCAGGGGCGGCCCTTATCGGGGTCCTGTCTTACGGGCTGCTTGGTATCTCCGCAGCCGGAGTCGTGTTCGTCGTGATCGCCGGGCTCGCGGGCATGACCGCTGACAGTCTGGCCGGGGCCACTATCGAAGGACATCTCATCGGGAATCAGTCGGTCAACTTCATCGCCACCAGCGTGGGGGCCGTGACTGGAGCGCTGCTGTGGCTGCTCGTGCTGGGCTAACGGGAATCAGTTGACAGTTTCTCTGCGGAGTCGTGGCCCTGAAAAGATGGCATTCGCCACGGGCGCGTTCACCTGATCTCCGCGAATGTCCGGATCCGCACCGAGGTGGGTTGTTTCACGAATTCCCCCGTCGAGGCCCCCACGACGTCCCCGATGCCGCGCTGGGAGGCGACGTCGACTAACCGCTGGGTGACTTCGCCGTCGAGTACGACAGCCCGAGGAACGAACTCCGCGTCCCGCAGTGCGTCGAAGGCGTCTGCCACCTCGCCCTCGGAGCGGATCTCGAGGTCTTCGTCGAGCAACCGGACCCTCTCCGAGCCCTCGACCTCGTCCACGTGGTCGGCAAGGCTTCGACTGGTTTCCGCGGCGGCGTCCGCACCGGATGGCTCGGGGTCCGTTACCGAGTCCGGATCGGGTTCGTCGGCAGGGTCCTGGGTGTCGACCCCGGGGGCCGTCTCCCTCGGATCCGCTAGTTGAACCGAACCGGGAGCGCTCCCCAGGGTCTCGGGATCTGGCTCTGTCCCGGCTTGGCCCCCAGCGGTCTCCGACGGGCTGGCGCTGGACTCGGGTACTTGGATGCCCCCTCCCTGGCTCCCGTCGGGAACCGCCGGTTGCTGGTCGGCGTCGTAGGCCTCGATGGGGACCTTGTCACGAAGCGCGACGTGGACCTCCTCGCGGGTGAGGTCCTCGACGGACTTGCCAGGTGGAGTCAGCGCCACGTAGTCGAGGTCCCCGACCTGTTCGAGTTCCTGGCGGATGAGTTCGCCGCCGCGGTCACCGTCGAGGAAGGTGGTGACGGTGCGGTCGTCGGTGAGTGCAGCGACCGGCTCCGGGACGTCGGTCCCCTCGACCGCGATCGCGTTCTTGATGCCGTACCGGAGGAGGGTGAGCACGTCCGCCCGGCCCTCGACCACGATGATGGCGTCGCTTGCCTCCACGTTCGGGCCGGCAGGGAGGCCCTCGTACTCGGTGATGTCTTCGACCCGGATGGACGCACGGACCTCCTCGAGGATGGCCCGGCTGTCCAGCACGCCCTCATCGAAGGCCGTGGCGAGCAGTTCCTTCGCCCGATCGACGATCTCCCGCCGCTTTGCGGCACGGACGTCCTCTATCCGCTCGATCTCGACGGTGGCGCGGCTGGGCCCGATGCGCTCGATGGCCTCGAGTGCGGCCGCGAGCGTTGCGGTCTCCACCCGGTCCAGGCTGCTCGCGATCGTGATCTCGCCCTTCGAGGTGCCGGCCTGGCTCTCGACCTCGACGTCGATCCGTCCGAGTTTCGCCGACTCCTGGAGGTCACGGAGTTCGAGTTCGTCCCCGAGCAAGCCCTCGGTCTGTCCGAAGACCGCGCCGACGACGTCGCTCCGCTCGACGACCCCATCGGCCACGAACGTCGCGTGGATCAGGTATTTTCCCGTGTCCTCCATGGACGCAATATCACGCCGGAGGTACATGTCGGGGAGGCAAATAGCTGTCGTACTGGTGGATAGGATTCACCGACCTGGATGTCCTGATCGTCGGCCGCATGGGGTGGTCGTGGCAGTGGGTCCTCGTCCGGCGGTGAATAGATTTGAGCCCAGGACCGATTCGGCGGTGGCGTTCTGCCGAATGGACCCCGCCCTGGGTTTGAGGGGGAATCAAGGCTGGAGGCGGCCGGTGAGCAATCCTTATCAGGCCCAACGGGGAATCTCGACCAAGAGATGCGTGGCGCCACCGAGTCCATCATCTGGGGAACCACGTTCGTGGTCCTCGCAGTCCTGGCGGTCCCCTGGTTTCTCTGGGGCGTGGACGTTACCTGGTACGGTATCCCGGTGTGGCTCTGGTGGCACGTGGGGTGGCTCAGCCTCACAACGGCCGTCTTCTACGTCTTTACCAGGACGAGCTGGGGGATCTGGACGGGGGTCGAGACATGACGTTGTCGGTCCAGATCGGCATCGTCGTCGGCTATCTCCTCCTCGCACTCGGGATCGGCGTCGTGGCCTACCGCGTCACGAGTCGATCGGCCGAGGACTACTTCCTCGCGTCCCGGACCCTGGGAACGGTAGTGCTGCTCTTTACTACCTTCGCCACGCTCCTCTCCGCGTTTACCTTCTTCGGCGGGCCCAACATCTCCTACCGCTCGGGACCGGAATGGATCCTGGTGATGGGGGTGATGGATGGGGTGCTCTTCGGCATCCTGTGGTATGTGGTCGGCTTCAAGCAGTGGGTCGTCGGCCAGAATAACGACTACGTGACCCTCGGCGAGATGCTGGGTGATCGGTTCGGTTCGATGGGGCTTCGGGGGATGGTCGCGGCTATCAGTCTCTTCTGGCTGTTCCCCTACGTGATGCTCCAGCAGATGGGCGCGGGAACTGCCCTCGAGGCCCTGACGGACGGTGCCCTGCCATACTGGGCGGGTGCGGGACTGGTGACCCTCTTCATGATCGTCTACGTGATACTCGCGGGAATGCGGGGGGTCGCCTGGACGGACACCCTCCAGGGCGTGTTCATGCTCGGGATGATCTGGGCCGCGGTCCTCTGGATCGTGGCGACGGTTGGCGGGCCGACGGTCCTGGGCGAAAGCCTCCGGAGGACCGCCCCCGAATTCCTGGCACTCGGTGGCGGCGTCTATTCGCCACAGTTCATCATCTCGCAAGCCGTGGGGATCGCCTTCGGGGTGACGATGTTCCCACAGGTGAACCAGCGGTTCTTCGTCGGGAAGTCCGCTGCCGTCCTCAAGCGATCCTTCACCCTCTGGCCGGTACTCGTCATCCTGCTGTTCGTCCCGGCGTTCCTGCTCGGGGCCTGGGCCCAGGGTCTCGGCCTGGAAGTGGCCGAGAGCGGGAACGTACTGCCGGTCCTCCTGAATACATACACCCCAGGGTGGTTCGCCGCGCTGGTCATCGCCGGCGCCCTGGCAGCCATGATGTCCTCCTCGGACTCGATGCTCCTGTCCGGGTCCTCGTACTTCACCAGAGACCTGTACCGACCCTTCGTCAACCCGGGGGCCTCGGACCGCCGCGAGGACCGGCTGGGCCGGGTCGGGGTGGCAGTCTTCGCCACCGCTTCCTTCGTGGCAAGTCTCTTCCGACCGGGAACGCTCATCGACATCGGATCCACCGCATTTGGGGGCTTCGCCCAACTCTCACTTCCGGTGATTGTGGCCCTCTACTGGCCAGGGACCAACAGGACAGGCATGATTGCCGGGGTTGGCCTCAGTCAGGCCGCCTATCTCCTGAGTGTGTTCACCGCCGTCCCCGACACGCTCTGGGGCTGGGATTTCACCCTATTCGGTATGGCTATCGGGCTCGTGGTGACTGTGGGAGTCTCGGTGGCCACACAGGCCTCGCCGGGCGAGGAACGGGCCGTGTATTTCGATAGCCTGGGTGCCGATTGAGTTCGGGTACCGAAATCGAACACGCCCCCTCGAAGGTAATTGAACAGCGCCAGCAGCACCGACCGAGACGGGAGTCCACCGAGGTCCGTGGCACTGGGCGCTCCGATCGCTCCGAGCAGCCCCACCGAGGTGGCATCCACCCGATCGGAGTGGTCCCGGTAGCGGGTGGACAACGGGATATTCCCTATGATAGGAATATGAAATAACGGCTCGAAAGCCCCGAAACAGCCGATGTTCGTCTCAGCACGAGATGACCCCATAAATCCGGGGATAGAGCCGATATTCTCCCATCATTTGAAGCCGTGCCCATCCCCGGATTACCTCCCCCTATATAAAATATCGAATAGTCTACGCAAATGGTCTTAATCCATAATTGCGTATCTTTAGATGCGATGGCAGAGGGCATCCTCCTGGGGGCCGCAGTCGCGGGCCTCGTCCTGCTCTTCCTGCGCTTCGGCAGTGCGTTCTGTGATCTGGTCTGCCGGACCATCGATCCGGCTCCCGAGATCATCGAAGAGTATCAACCCTGACCCCGTTCCGACTTCTTCGGCCGCCCTCCGATCAGTAGGTCACGCCGGTAGTCTCCCAATTCCCGAGGAGCGGATCAGTCGACCGGCTCGGACTCGACGCGAGCCTCGAGACGCTTCACGCGCGTCGCGAGCGCCAGGAATGTCGCCGCGAACGTGAGGACGACAGCCGCGGCGGCCGCAAGGTCGTGTGCCGCCACTGCGTGGCTGAACTGCCCCCCGACGAGTTCGGCCCGCAGCCAGGTGTGATGGATCTGGCCGGCGAAGGGGACGAAGTAATCGACCAGGTCGTTGAGGCCGTACCAGAACAGTGCCAGCGCAACCGAGCCGACGGAGAACGAGGCGAATCGGTGGATGACGAAGGCCTCGAGCAGCATCGCGAGGTGGCTCCAGATGAGGAACTGGTAGAGCCAGAGGGCCAGATCGCCCTGGCCGTTCAGAACGAGCTGGACGAATGGCGTCCAGAGTCCCAGCTTGATCGTCCCGAAGAACGCAAGCGCATGGAGCCAATCCACGTCGAGGTCGAGTTTGTACGCCACGAAGGAAAGGCCGATGAAGAGGGTGGCGAGCGGACTATCCGGGACGAGGGGCCAGGCCACGATCGGGGTCGCGGCGAACTGGAACCGGTAGTACCAGAAGCCAAAGGCAGTCCCCGCCAGGTTGACAGCCGCGATGAGCCACGCGAGCCGGAGTGCGAGGTCCTCCAGCCTGGTCGGGAGCGGGGCCACGTACCACGGCAACCCAGTCCCATCGTCCGCGGACATGCCGGGGAGGTCGGGCCCGCCTGACAAAGCCGTACTGGTCGCGGCGAGTGGTCGGTGTCCGGGTGGATACCTTACGGATTCGTGAGATGCCACCCGGATGCTATCCCTCCAGTTCGTGCCCGGACCCGTAGCCGCCCGACCATATCCAACGCCGACCGCCAATCCGAATGGTAGACCCCCCTCTCTCGTAACCGATCGGCCGAGCGACGAGACAAACACTTATCCCGGAAAACCGGCCCAATCCATCGTGGGTCCGAGTCAGGGCAGCCTCGAACCCGATGCCGTGGATTCGACCAACAGGACACGCAAATCCCAGCCCAGGCCGTCAGACCTCGCGGCCGGCGCTGGTGCTCAGGAACGGAAAGTCCGGCGAGGTCGTCGCGAAGCGGTCGGCGTCGAACGGCGCCAGGGAGAACGGACGTTCCCCACCGAGGATTCGTGCCCGGACTGCAGCACCCGCCACCGGAGCCGTCATCACCCCCCGACCGTGGAAGCCCGTCGTCACGAGGAGGGCGTCGGGGCCACCGACCGGCGCATCGATAATAGGCCTGGTGTCGGGGGTAGCGAGGTCGAGGCCGGCCCACCCGTCGACGAAACGTGACCCCGCCGCGTCGGCTAACAGGCGGGGAACCAACTCGGCCACGTGGCGACGGAACGCCGGGTCGGCGTCCCGGCTGGCAGCCTCCGGCTCGTCGACCGGGTCGGCGAACCCGCCGACGAGCACCCGGGCCCCGCCCATCGGCCGGAAGTAGACCCGGCTCTCGGGCACCCACCCCATGGGCAGATCACCGTTCCAGTCCCGGAGACTTGGAATCTCGACGACGACGGCCTGGGTGCGGTAGGGCCTGACCGGCAGGGTAACCCGGTCGGCCAGGAGCCGTGGCGTTCGCCACCCGGCGGCGACCACGACCACGTCGCCCTCGACCAGCCCGTTGTCCGTCTCGACCCCGACCACGGCGTCGTCATTCACGACGATGTCCTGGACCTCGGTGCCGGTCTCGATCGTCGCGCCGCGCTGCCGGGCACGGGTCGCCAGCAGCTGGACCAACTGGGTCGGATCGAGAAAGCCCGCCTCCTCGTGACGGACCAGGCCCGCGTACCCCGACAGGTCGAAGACTGGATAGTCGATCCCGGCGTCGACCTGCCCGAGGAATCCGGTGGCCAACCCTCCGTCGGCGAGCCGATCCGCCCGACGGCGGGCCTCGCCGAGCCGGTCGGGGGGCACGAACTCGACGCTCTCCCGCTCCGTGAAGACGAACCCGCCGGTCCCGGAGAGACGACGGAAGGAGTCGGTCGCAAAAGTCGCGATCGCTGGGTAATCCGAGTAGGCGGGGGCCACCGTCACCTCGCCGGCCGACCGGCCGGTCGCCCCTGATCCGATCCGGTCGCGTTCCAGGACGGTGACCTCGACGTCCGGCGCCAGCGCCTCGGCGACGGCACAGCCGATCACCCCGGCGCCGACGACCACGACGTGAGGCTCAGTCCCCTGCATTCGGGCCCTCCGTCTCTCCGATGCAAGCGTGCACCGCCGCGCATCCTCGGCCGGCCATCGAATCCGACGCCATTTAGCGGATCCATCGCGACGGAACCGGGTAAATATTAGTGGCCAACAGCGGAAGTTCTCATATGGCACAGGCAAGCGACGGCCTGCCCGAGATGCGTCACCTCCTGCGGGTAAATCTCACCGAACAGACGATCGAAACGGAGGAGGTCGACCGGGCATATCGGGACCGGCTGGTCTCCGGCAAGGGACTCGGAGCTGCCCTCCTCATGGACGAAACGGAGCCGAACGTCGACCCACTCTCGGCCGAGAACGCCCTCTTCTTCATGCAAGGGCCGCTCACGGGATTCGCGCCGGGAACCTCGCGATATGCAGTGGTGACGAAGTCACCGCTGACGGGTACCTACGTCGATTCCTACTCCGGTGGGCACTTCCCCACGATGCTCCGCCACGCGCTTCCCACCTATCTCGCGATCCTTTTCGAGGGGGCTGCCGAGGAGCCGGTGTATCTGCGGGTGCAGGCGGATGGGGCGGCCAGTCTGGAGGATGCCGCGGAGCTCTGGGGCATGGACACCAAGGAGACGGCCAGGCAGTTCGAAGGCAAACAGACGAAGACGGCCGCGATCGGGCCCGCCGGCGAGAATCAGGTGCGCTTTGCGACTATCACCTCCGACGAAGGGACCCATCACGCTGGCAGAGGTGGCACGGGAGCGGTCATGGGCTCGAAGAACCTCAAGGCAGTCGTCGCGACCGGTGGGGACCTGCCGAATCCCCCAGCGATCCGCGAACTGCGGGCCGAGCACACCAGGCGTCTGGGCACGAGCGAGGACACCGACTGGGCCCGGAACGGCGGTACCCAACTGGTCCCGGACTGGACCCAGGAGGTGGGCGCCCTCCCCTCGCACAACTGGACGAACGGACAGGTCGAGGACATCGACGACATCAACATCGACGCCTTCGAACCGGGCCACGTCGGGACCGACTCGTGCTCGGCCTGTCCAATCGCCTGTGGCCACGTCACCGCCTTCGCCGAGACGGATCTGGACGGAGCTTTCCCGGAGGCCAGCGTGGCCTGGGGGCCGGAGTACGAGACCATCGGCATGATGGGCGCGAACACGGACATCACCGATGTGACTGGGGTCACCGAACTCGCCGACACCGCCGACCGCCTCGGAATGGATACCATCAGCCTGGGGAACGTCCTCTCGTGGACGATGGAGATGAGCGAGGCGGGACACGTCGAGTATGACATCGGATTCGGGGACGCCACGGCCGCAAAGGACCTCGTCGAGATGGTCGCTTACCGCGAGGGGATCGGCGACGACCTGGCAGAAGGCACCGCCAGGGCCGCCGAGAAAGTTGCCAACGGAGCCACGGAGGCCAGGGAGGCCGCCGTGGAGGTGAAGGGGCTGGAACTCCCCGCCTATGACCCACGTGCCTCCCAGAGTATGGGCCTGGCCTACGCCACGTCGGATCGCGGGGCTTGTCATCAGCGGGCCTGGCCGATCGGCACCGACGCACTCGGCGGCAAGCGGGACCCCTTCGGGACCGAGGGCCACGCCGATGCCGTCATCGACGGACAGGACGAGAACGCCCTGCTCTATAGCATGGTGGCCTGTGATTTCACCGGCTACAATTACGGATACGTCGAGGAGTGGCTCGACGAACTCGGATACGACCTCGGCACCGAAGATCTCCGGACCATCGGCGAACGGGCCTGGAACATGACCCGCCTGTTCAACGTGCGCGAAGGGTTCGACCGCGAGTCGGACACGATACCCGCCCGAATCCAGCAGCCGGTCCAACGGGCCGGTCCCGCCGAGGGCAACGCGATCACCGACAACGAGTTCGAGACCATGCTCGAGGAGTATTACCAGAAACGTGGCTGGAATCGGGAGGGGATCCCAGAACCCGAGACCCTTGAGGCCCTGGACCTGCAGCCAATCCTCCCAGACAGCATACTGGGATAGCAGGGGTGTATCGAAGCGAGCGAAAGGTAAAGGGCACCGCCATCGATCTGCGCGCGCCGATATAGCCGACGGATACCCGGCCCGTCACCGCGATCGTGTGTCATTATATCATACCCATTTCGAGCCCAGCCGCCGAAAACGGACCCCCACGCAAGCGGTCGATTCTTCGAAATCCTTCACGAACGTCAATAATAGTTATCGCGGTCCGGCGGGACTGTCAGCAAGAAAGCCTTATGTAGGAGATGGACAAGGAGGTAGCTACGATGTCGCATTACGACGACGCGCCCGGCGCAAGCGCGGGCGATCGAGTTC
>CAZQNH010000049.1:0-17098 GCA_964594685.1 uncultured Halobacteriales archaeon | reverse complement strand
ACACTCGGCGCAGAATCTAGCTATCTATCTGGCCCGTATCAAGTGAACAGCACCTGTAAAAATCTTGATTTACTCATGGCGCAAACGGCTTGACCAGCACCGAGAAATCATGGGATTGGTGGGTGAATCAGCCTTTTGAGTGAGCGCTTAGAACTGGATAGAACCGCTAGGATTTCCTTTAGTCATTAGATATCTTTAATTCCCGTTAGAATTGATTCTGGTTAAGGAATCCACCTTCACATTGACAAAGTGACAAACTATGGTTATGGAGAAATCAATTAGTGAAAATTCTGAGTTGTTAGTCATCTCTACAGGTTCGTTGTGCCATACAAATCGAAGAAGGACGATACGCGGATTGGTCTCTAGCTAATCTATATAACCTCCTTAGGGGAAGCGTCGACAAATGTCTGCATTCCTGGGCCAGTGTGCACCAGATCTAACGAGCCGCTCGTCATTTTCTCCGGGCAACGCTCACCGTAACATTGACCGACGAAGCATTATCGGACTGGTGGTTCCACCTCTATCTTCGGCGACCTCCATCGATACGTGTCTGAAATTTCGGAGAACGTGAATGGGAGTGGGGTGGAGACCAATAGTGGACGTGTCAAAGACACGTATCGGCCAGCCGAAGGCAGCGATAAAGGGTTCCGGCATACGGTCTAAGCAATTCATCGTATTTCCTTCCCCGCGTTATTGAACCGTCATGTTCTCGCTGAACATTGCATCTTAACCTTCAACTCTGTAGTGTGGAGAGGGAATGACTTGTCAAAACGGAGCTATAGTGGTAGATCCTCAGGCACTGATGGAGATATATCCGGATCTGAGAAGGCTACGTACTGAATGGCTTTCAGGAGTTGTTGGCTTTTAACTTCCATAAAGTATCCATGATTCGGTGAGGGCGCACGGTTAATGATTATCTGCCAATTTTGGAAGAGTATAGCGATATTTGTGAAGTATAGTTGAACCAGCTCGTTTTTACTTTCCGTATGGCCACGGAATTGGTGTTTTAATTGGGACATCGTTTTCTCGATCCCTTTTCGATCGAAATAGTCGAAGATGGCACCACTTACAGACGCGTCACCGATGTCTCGACCCGTAATTCGAGTCGCATGGGTGTTCTTATTCCCAACACCAGGAAGTGCATTTAGCTGGCTTTCGTTTATGTCATCCGGATAAACAAGGATATCTGAATCATCATAATTCTTGTCGATGGTTAGGTCATTTGGGAGTGTGTCCTGACTCGGAGGCTCTTTCCCAACCATCGACGTGGATACACCTCCACTATTACCGATGAACTTTCCAGGGAATTTGATAGTGGGCTTAAGCTCACCTTGTGTCGATTTCTTCGATTTATATGGAAACGCGATTAGGGTCGCCTCCTCCGGATAAGACCACGGAATATCTCCAATAAACGTGGCCCGGTCCGTCGGGGATAGTCTAATGAATTTTTCAAATCGTTTATCGTCGGGAGCGTTAATGATAAAATCATTCCCAGCGACGTTTTGAAGTTCCTCAATGAACTCGGCGGAAAGTAATTCTGCATCGGCATATGCTCCGTCACAGTTGATATAATCCGAGATTTTCGACAATAAAACTCTGGAAGCTTTCGGGTAGAAATCTCTCCCGGGGTTCAGTCTCGTGCCAATCGTGAATCTGGAACTGGACCCGACGATAGAACCGACGGTGAAGGACCAATAATTGTTGGGTTCTCGAAACTGGGTTAATGCCTGTTTGAATGTATATGGGAGTTCATCAGCCGTCCAGGGCATATACACACCATCAATAGCGATCGCGGCTTCATCCGGGAATAAGTCTAGATCCTCAGCTAAATCCAGTGTATTTTTGTGAACTTGATCGAACTGCTCCTCTATAGACGGGACATCAGTGTTCTCGGAGTTCGTCGACTTGATGGCTGTTTCAGGATACAAGGGTTCAGATTTTAGATCTTTAATATTTCGTGGTGGGGAGGCATGACCAGGAATCGAATCACGTGGGTGGTCCCAATCGGCGACTTCCACTGCGGTTGCCAAACCCGAGTCAGACATTGCGGACATTGCGAAGAGGCCAAGATATCCCAAAATATCGCCGTTATCGTCTTCGAATGTGAGAGGACCGATTGTTTCCTTGATTAGCAATCGGACCCAACTTACTAATTCCATTCTGCGGTTTTTTGGATCGATGTCACTTGGCTTATGAGGCGTGTCAAGTTTATTAAGATGATACTTCTCCTGAGTTTCAGTGGGAAGATTAACGCCATGACGGTAGACGGCAAATACGGCTCTTATTGCCGCTCGGGAAAATCGGTCGGCGGATTCACCAGAAATAGTCGAACGGAAAGAAACCATTTCTCCGAATGGAATATCCTCTGGTGTGTCCACTTTCAAACTATCAAGGATTCTTTGATCAACAGATTCTAAGCGGTTCTTGAACTCCCCCATCGTACCCTTTCCAAAAAGATCTAAAGCAACTCTCAGAAGCGACGCCTCGATGGTGGTCTCTGAAAACTCGAATTCCGATCGATCGAATCCTTCTTCCTCCAACATATCATCGGCCTGCTCTAAGAATGTCAAATAGAATAGGTCCGTCCCGTCATTCGGAAGCTCGGTATTATCCCATCTATCTGTGTTTCGTTCGTGGAGATGAGCTTGAAGGTGTTTGGTTAGATACAGTTTACTCACATGCTCCACGGGATGATATAGTGATAGTCCGTCGAAATCCGTTTCTGGTAGCGGATCACGGTTTTTCGTGGAGGGCTTTTCCACACGTACATCGAACTCATACTCCCCAGAATCATCGGAGAAATGTGAGTCACCCGACGTGTGTGATTCTATCCCGGATGAATTATCCGTCGATGCATTCTGACTACCGGAGGTACGATCGCCATGTCTGTTAGTACTTTTCTCTGATTGATCTGTATGAAAACCCGATGTTGATCTGGATTCCGTATATTCCGAGTCACGTGATTTATCGTTATCCATCGGTCTCTATATAGTATTTCTAATTGGTCATGGAAAAAGGCTACTGCTGGAATATAGTAAACCTCTCGCACCGGAAATGTGCATTATGAGACGTCAACGTCCGCCTTCAGATACTCAGTGACCTTTATTTAACTACTTGATATTTCTTCTCAACGTTGTACTGAATCCCATATCCACCCTACGATTGGTTGGATTTTAGGGCGGGGAGTCAGCCCAATGATCATGACAGAACGCAATCTTCGCGACGGGGTCCCGTGACGACCGGGATAACCCAAGGTGTATCGATGCAACCCCTCCGTCTGTTGAATGGGCGCCTCCGCTCACACGCGGTGGTTCTCGACCGCCTCGAGGACTTCGGTTGCATGGCCCTCCGGGTCCACGCCCTCGAAGGTGGCGATGATGTCGCCCTCCGGACCGACCACGTACGTGTTCCGGAACACGCCGTCGAAGGTATTTCCGAACATGGTCTTCTCCCCGTAGGAATCGTACATGCTGGCGACCGACCCATCCTCGTCACTTAGAAGGTCGAAGGGGAGGTCGAATTTCTCGGCGAAGGCCTTGATATCCGGAACCGGATCGTCGCTGATTCCCACCACCGAGACGTTGGCGTCCGCGAGATCCCCCCACGAATCCCTGAAACTACAGGCCTCGGTGGTACAGCCGGGGGTATCGGCTCGCGGGTAGAAGTAGACTACCACGTATTCCCCCGAGAACTCATCGAGAGCGACCGGCTCGCCGTCTTGATTCCGCAGTTCGAATCCTGGAGCCCGGGTCCCGGTGTCGAGCATGCCAAGACGTTTCGAGCGCCTCGATAAATAACAGATGTCCCCCCTGGAACGAATCTGGAGCGGGGAGACCCTTTCCAGTGGCCCCATCGATCCAACGCTTGGCCCCCGAGGAGATGCCAGCCATTACGAGGACGTCACTCCGACGGAAGACTAACCTGGTCGTCCCGGGGGATTCACCACTCACTCAACATTGCCCCAAATACAAGTTCCCCCTGGCCCCCCGGAACATCGCCACTCCTCTCAGATCCTTTGCGTCCTCGAACGGTTTGGCTAGCCGAGGCACCTAGCCACAGGCCATCATATTTCCCCGAGTCTAGTCCCTTTCTGCAAGTATCTCCATCGTGCGTCGTGCGTTCGGATACATTTCGTAATTGTTGAACAAGCAGTATACAGTCTCGTGATCGGCTTCGAGCTCTCGAAGGCGGTCCACCAGTGTACGGAGTTCCTCGTTGTTATAATCGTAGTCGTAATCGAACCGTGGCTCGTTCCGACCGTGGAGCCTGATGTAGGCCACCTCATGCTCTGATCGAGGCCGTTCCCGGAAGAGATCCACGACGTGTACCAGATCGAGGGCTCGACAGACCCGTCGGACTCGTTCGAGATCCGCCAGCCAGTTTCCGCGTGGTTCCCAGGCGAGGGTCAGTCCCTCCCGCTCGATGTCGGAGAGCAGGGTCCGCATCCACGATTCGTGTTCCTCGGTGGCACCGAATCCCGGCGGCGTCTGGATGATCACGACGTTCGCCTCCAGGGCCCTCGCTCGCCGTTTGATCTCCCGCCAGGCGTCCTCGACGGCGTCAGTCGGCTGGAGGTGGCCGACATCGTCTGTCCGGTCCTCGGGAACGTCGTCTCGGTGGTTGTTCCAGGTAGGGCTCTCCCAGGTGTGGGTCATCGCCTGCCAGGCTTTCAATGTGAACTCGAAGTCGACATGGGCTTCTTCCCGCCACCGCTCGGCCGTCGAGACCATCGGAAGCGAATAGAACGTCCGGTTGAGTTCGCCCACCGGGAACGCCGCCGAGTAGGCCTGCAGCTTACTCTCGTATTCGTCCTGCCAGTCCGCACCTGGATCGTAGTACGAATAGCCACAGGTACCCACGTGGATAGTCATGGGCGAGCCTGTGGGGTAGTATGGCTGCATACAGCAATAGAGTCGGTGACTGGGCTGCCGTTATCCAGTGCCACTGATTGGGGTGAACATTGCGCGATTGTCGGGTGCTCGAAGGAATCTATCCCTGCCCGGTGATCCCATTATACGATACGAGAGAATCTGGTTTTTCCCGGTGATCGAGAGTGACTGACTGTCGTATCGACAACGATCGCGGCATATCAAATATGTTCGGGCGTTTCGCTTTGGCCCTCGAGAGAGAATAGAACTGGTGATGGGGGCCCCACATAGCTCAATAGACACGGACAACCGCCCATTCGTCCTCATCTGGGAGGTGACCCAGGCGTGTGACCTGGAATGTGAACACTGTCGAGCGGATGCCCAACCGGAGCGGCATCCGGCCGAGCTCGATACCCGGGAGGGGAGGGCACTCCTCGATGAAGCCTCCCAATTCGGCGACGGACAACTGGTCGTGTTATCTGGTGGGGATCCGCTGGTGAGAGACGATCTGATGGAACTCGTGAGGTATGGAACGGAGAACGGACTCCAGATGACCTTGACTCCCAGCGGGACCTCTTCCCTCACCCCCTCCGTCGTCGACGAACTGTCTGAGGCCGGGTTGAAACGCCTCGCCGTCAGCCTGGATGGCCCGACAGCCACCACACACGATTCCTTCCGCGGCGAGAACGGAAGCTTCGAGCAGACGGTGGCAGCGGCCAGATACGCGAGAGAACAAGGGGTACCGCTGCAAGTGAACACGACGGTGACGAAGGACACCGTGGACTGCCTGCCGGAGATGGCCGCACTGACCGAGGAGTTGGGGGCCGTCCTCTGGTCGGTCTTCTTCCTCGTCCCGATCGGGCGGGGAAGAATCCTGGACCCGATATCGCCGGCGAGAGCCGACCAGGTGATGGAATGGCTCCTCGAACAATCGCAGACCCGGTCGTTCGGTGTCAAGACCACTGAAGCACCCCATTACCGACGTGTGGCCCTACAGCATCAACAGGATGGAACCGGGGAGCTACCGGGTGCCGACGAGATCGGGCGCCGGACTGGTATCCGGGCCGGTGACGGGTTCGCGTTCGTGAGCCATACGGGGGAGGTGTATCCGTCCGGATTCCTCCCGAAAACGGCGGGTTCGGTCAGGCAGGACTCGATCGTGGACCTGTACCGACACTCCGAACTCTTCGAGACACTCAGAGACGAGGACCAATTCCGCGGAAAATGCGGCAGCTGTGAGTTCCGGTCGGTCTGTGGCGGGAGTCGCTCTCGGGCGTATGCCTACACGGGTGACCCACTGGAGAGCGATCCCCTCTGTCCCCACGTTCCGGCGGAGTATGACGGCCCGCTCCCGGCGCAGCGACTGCAGGGCGCCGGTCCAGTGTCCGACTGAGCAGGCCGGTCGTTCCCGTCAGCTATCTTGCTCGATTTAGATATCGTGAATTTCCAAAACCTACATAGAGACGGCCTCGGACCTCGTGATATGGAACTGGGTCTCATCATCGAGTCCAACGATCCGGAACGGGTCTGGAACGGCTTTCGACTGGCCAACACCGCACTCGAAGCGGATCACTCGGTCGCTGCATTTCTCCTCGGCGACGGGGTCGAGGCCCCTGACGTCAAAACCGAGAAGTTCAATCCACACGGCGTGATGCGGAAGTTCGCGAACGAGGGTGGTGACCTGTATGCCTGTGGAACCTGTCTCGATTCCCGGGACATGGAACCTGACGAACTCAGACCGCACTCCACCATGGCCGATCTACTCGAGATTGTCGAAGCCGCCGATGAAACCATCACTATCGGCTGATCACAGAAGATAACGCCGTTGGCCAGGTTTCGTTCGGTCCGGTCATCAACGTCGTCGCCTGTCCATCGAATCGGCCGTCTCCCCGGTGTGGAGATGGCGCGGGACCCGAAGCGACCCACCCGATATGACAGACGAGAGGGATCTGTTGGGACGATTGAGGAAAATTCAAGTACTGGTTTCTAGGGCGCCCAAATATGTTCGCGAGAACATACACCTATTCGTCGGGATGAATGTCCAGCATGCGGGTCAAACGGCGCACATTGGCGAAGATCCTGGCAGGCATCTTCGTCCTGAACCTGGTGGTGATGGGCCTCGGTGCCTGGTACACCTACGAACAAGCTCCCGAGGTGCCCGAGACGGTGGTCGGGCCGGACGGGGACACGATCGTAACCGCCCCGCAGGTACAGGTTGGAAAGGAAACCTTCCAGTCCAACGGGTTGATGGACTTCGGTTCCGTGCTGGGCGAAGGGTCCTATTATGGCGAGGACTTCACGGCCGACGCCCTAGCATTGAAACGGGAT
The DNA here is from genome assembly GCA_964594685.1 of uncultured Halobacteriales archaeon. GTDB lineage: Archaea > Halobacteriota > Halobacteria > Halobacteriales > Halobacteriaceae > Halodesulfurarchaeum. The sequence goes on along the minus strand of CAZQNH010000049.1, from coordinate 9,902 downwards.
TATATGCGGGAGTTCTATGCCGAGGAGCGATATGACGGGGCATATTCGGGATTGACGCCGGAACAGACCGCGTCAGTGGACGCGGCCGTCGTCTCTGACCTCGACGGTCCCCAGGATGGGGATTCGTCTGTCATCTCCTATTCGGCTGCGGAAGCGTATGCCCACGAGCAGGTGCGTGAGATCTACGTCGAACGGTATCACGAGGGCGACCTGGAGCGTGGTATCGCCGCTGGGACCGTCGATTCGGAAGCGGACGCCCGAGCGCTCGCTGATTTCGCGCTCTGGACCGCCTGGATATCTCACACCGATAGACCCGGCGGTGACGCGAGTTACACGAACGAGTGGCCGTACGTTCCCGGAACTGGCAACGGGCTCTCTGACGCGGCGATGTTCTGGAGCGTCTTCGCGCTCATCTTCCTGGTGATCGGTGTCGGGGCGGCAGTGGCCCTGTTCTTCTATGTCGAACTCCCCGAACCCGAATCCGAGGGAGTCGACATTCCCTCACCCGGCGACCTGTCGCTGCTTCCCTCCCAGATCGCATCGGCGAGATTCATGTTACTCGCTGCGGGGTTGTTCCTCGTCCAGACCTTACTGGGCGGGTTCATGGCACATTATTATATCGAGCGTGGCGGTTTCTACGGACTCGGCGAACTGCTCGGGGTCGACCTTGTCGCCCTCCTCCCCTTCCAGGTGGTCAAAGCGTGGCACGTCGAGTTAGCTATCGTCTGGGTCGCTGTCCTCTGGATGGGTGGCGGCCTCTTCATGGCCTCGTTGCTGTCCGGTCACGAACCCCGGTGGCAGAAGACGCTGACGAACGTGCTGCTCGGCGCGGTGACGGTCGTCGGCGTCGGGGCACTGCTGGGCATCTGGGCCGGGACCCTCGGCCTGTTGGAGGGTGACCTCTGGTGGATCCTCGGCAACGAGGGTCTGGAATACCTCGAGATGGGCCGGCTGTGGCAGGTGGGTGTCCTGGTCGGCTTCCTCCTCTGGGTGGGGCTGATGTACCGGGCGTTGAGACCAGTCCTCAGAAGCGAACAACGGTACGGGATCGGACACATGCTGCTGTTCGCCGGCGTGTCGATCCCGGGGCTCTTCCTCGCCGGTTTCCTCTATACGCCGGCGAGTAACTGGGTGACGACCCAGTTCTGGCGCTGGTGGGTCGTGCACATGTGGGTCGAGGGGGTCTTCGAGTTCTTCATCGTCGCCGCGATCGCCGGTATCCTCCTCTCCATCGGGCTGCTCCGCAAGCGGGTCGCCGAGAAAGCCATCCTGCTGGAGGCGGCCCTCGTGATGGGGACCGGCATCGTCGGGATCGCCCATCACTTCTGGTGGATCGGGATGCCGGAAGCCTGGATGCCGGTCTCGAGTGTGTGGTCGACGCTGGAACTCGTGCCGCTCATCATCATCCTCTACGATGCGTTCTCCCAGTATCGAGTGATGGGTGGGCTCAAGACCGATTTCGCCTACACCGTCCCGCTCATGTTCGTGATCGCAAGCGGGATCTGGAACTTCCTGGGAGCGGGCATCCTCGGGACGGTCATCAACTTCCCGGTGGTGGGATACTTCGAGCACGGCACGTATCTCACGGTCGCCCATGCCCACGCGGCCTTCTTCGGCTCCTTCGGAATGCTGGCGCTCGGACTGGGGACCTTCGTGCTGCGGTACACGACCGACACGACTGTCTTCCCGGCGGCCCGCTTCAAGCAGGCCTTCTGGGCGATGAATGTCGGCCTCGCGCTCATGTTGCTCCTGTCGGTCATCCCGATCGGCTTCCTCCAGCTCGAAAGCGTCGTCGCCTCGGGGTACGATGTCGCACGGTCGGTCGGATTCTACAATACCCCACTCATCCAGCGCCTCATGTGGGCGAGGATGCCCGGCGACCTCCTCCTCATCACCGGTTCGTTCCTGTACCTTCTCGCTACCGGGCGGGCACTCTACGGGACCAGATCCCCGGCGAGCGATTCGGCGACCGTCGCCGGACGGGCCCTCCCCTCCGACGACTGACCCCGCACCTGCTCTCCGCTGACGGCTATAGGGTATTCGAAGGTCTGGAGAGCCAGTCAAAAAGACGGAGATGGGGGACGGGGATGGGTTTCGGGCCGACGTCTCGTCGATGACCGGCAAGGCGTTGGGCCAACTGTTGGGGATTTCCACCCCAGAAATCCCTACCGTCGAAAAAATCCTCAACCTTCTCACGGACATATTCGGGCATTTATACAATGAAGGGAGGATCCGATCCGGCCCCCGCGGTTCCACTGTCCATCCCGTTGCGGGACAGCAGTGGAGCGGAACTGGATCGGTAACACACACCGCTGGACATGTTCGGGGGAAACCTTCGTTGCCGTGGGAACGACAGACCAGATAGCAGACCACCAGGGAGCCGATTCACCATGGACCATCGTAGCCAACAGATCGAGACGTTCTTGGACGATATCGCCTCCGAGACCCTGGCGCCGGCCGGTGGGACCGCCGGGGCTGTCGTCGCAGCGGTGGGGGCCTCACTGTGCGAGATGGCGGCCATTCACACCCTCACGAATCCGGACACCGACATCGATCGAGAGGCGATCAGCAACGCGCGGTCGGCCTTCGACACACATCGGGAACGGCTTCTCGACCTCGCCGATGCAGACGCTCGCGTCGTCGCCTCCGTGTTCGGTTCGCCGGACGATACCCGAGAGTCGACGGCGATGACCCAGGCAACTGGTATCCCGCTCGGTATCGCCGAGTCGTGTCTCGACATTCTAGAAGAAGCCGAATCGGTCATCGCGTCGGCAAACGTGAACGTCGTTCCGGACGCATTGACTGGAATCTTCGTGACCCAGGCTGCCCTCCGGGCCGCGCTCTATACTGTGCGGACGAATCTCGAATATCTGGATGACCGCCGTGCGAGAGAAGAATTCGCCGGACGGGCAGATGAGATTCAGAACCGAAGTCGACAGGTGAGCGACCGCCTGGAACGAAACCTCGAGGCGCTCGATATGGCGGAATAGACCGGTTTCCGACCAGGTCAGTCCTCGGATGACTCTCCAGTCATCCAGACGAACTCGGATTCGGTCCCCTGTGTCTCTGTCAGGTCGACTCCATCACCCGATCGCGTCGCTATGGGATCTGCAGAGGGGTTCACCACGTCGTTCCACACGATTACGGCCGACGGGGTTACCAACATCGAGGAGAGATACGCGAAGAGGATACTGACGGCCGTGAGAATCCCGAACGTCTGCAGGATCGGCGTGATCGCAATAGCGAGCACACCGACGCCCGCCGTCGTCGTGACCATACTCCCCGTCAGGGCACCGCCCGTGCCCCGCATCGTCGGATCGAGTGCCTCGAGGACGGTGGCCGACCCCTCGAACTCCTCGACGAACCGGTGGACGAGGTGGACCGAGTAATCCACTCCCATGCCGATGGTGACGGCGAGGAGTGTGGCGGTGAGGGCGTTGAACTTCATGTCGAACAGGCGCATCGTCGCGAGGACGAGGGTCACCGTCAACACGATGGGAAGCAGGTTGACGAGACCCAGCGACCACTCCCGGAAGAGGAGATGATAGACGAACACCAGGAAGATGGCCGAGGCCGCCAGGGCGATCGCCAGACTCAGGACGGCTGACTGGTATATCAGTTCGGAGATGCTGTGAAAGATAACCGTACTGCCAGTAGCCGAGGCATCGCCACGGAGCCGGTCCGCGACCTCGTCACCGGCCGCCGCGACCTCGGCCTGTGTGGCGTCACCTTCGACTTCGTAGTAGATAACCGTCTTCCGGTAGTCTTCGCTCAGATATCGGCCGGCCTCCGCCGCGTAGGGTGACGCGAATAGTTCGTCGTAGACCGTCTCGAGATCTTCGTCCGGGATCCCGTCCCCGTCGTTATCGTTCTCCCTGACGAGCGCCGCAAATTCCGGCGACTCGGCAGCGTACGCGTCGATCACCGTGACGATACTCGCCGATTCAGTCCGGCGACCGCTGGCGGCGATCCCGTCCGGCTCGCGCTCGCCGGCGTGTTGGATGAGTTCGAGGCTGGTATCCGAGGTCATCGGACGTTCGTAATAGATCACCACGGACTCGGTCTGGGCCGCCTCGAAGTTGTCCTCGAGGAAGTTACTCGACGCAGTCACGGTGTAGGTCCCGGTCCCGAACGGTTCCGGGGCCCCCTCGATGTAATCGGGAATATCCTCCGGCGGCAGGAAATCCTCGTCGGAGAAACTGGTCTCCACGCCCATCCCGTACGCGCCGGCGATCCCTGCCGTGAGAAGCGCCAGGACGAGGAACAGCCTGGGTGCTCGACGCCCGATGGATATCCCGGCTGTGAGGAACGGGGCGAGGACGCTCCCGTCGCTCCCGATCGGCGCCTTCGGCTCGCTTTCCGGTCGGAGGCGCTTTCTCCCCCGGTCTACCAGGATCTTCAATGCGGGGAGGTAGATGCCGAAGACCAGGAAGGTGAACAGGATCCCGATCGCGGCGATAACCCCGAAGTCCCGGATCGGGCCGAGCTGACTCGAGAGATTGGCCGAGAAGCCAAGCACCGTCGTCCCAGTGACGATCCCGAAGGCCACGACCAGGGGACGCATCGTCGGGCGCATGGCGGCCGCGATGGAATCGGCATCCGCACGTTCTCGATACCCATTGATGACGTGGATGCCGAAATCAATCCCGACGCCCAATAATAAGGGCGGGATGGCGATCAGCAGCTGCGAGAACGGGATGCCCGCCCACCCCATGAATCCAAAGGTCCAGACGATCGCCGTCCCGAGGGCGAACAGTCCGATGGCGAAGTCGACCAGATCGCGAAACGCGACGAAGAGGAACATGAGGATGAGCGCGAGCGCCGCAGGGACCACGATCTGCAGGGAGTCGACGATAATCATCGAGAACTCCGCGGCGATGATCCCGCTGCCGTAGACGGTGAAATCCCCGTCCTGTGCCGACACGACACTCCGAACATCGAGTTGGGTCTCGCGGAACGCGCTGTCCGCGGTCACGCCGACCGCGGTCTCGTCGCGACCGGGAACCTCGTGGCTGATGACCCCGAGGGCCGCCCCAGCCGTCGCGGATTCCCGGTTGAAGTCATCACTGACCAGATCGCGGAATTCAGGCGAGTCGGCTGCGGCCCTCACCGCGGCATCGATCTCCGACGGCGACGCCTCCTCCACGGCACGCCGCTGGTCTACGATCGTACGGGCTGTTGGGTCGAGTTCTAACGCCACGAAGGTCGCCGGGCTGGAGGTTCGCTGGACCCGGAAGTCGTCCCTGGCAATGACGGCCGACTCGACGTCGAGCATGCGAAGGAGCCCCGTCTTCGAGAGGACGTTGTCGTGGCGCTGGATCGCCAGGGAGGTCCCTGTTTCGACCGCGAAGGACGACCCGAACTCCTGCTGGACGGCGTCGTAACTCTCCTGGGCGGGCGAGGCATCGGTAAATTGGCCGGTCCCACCTTCCATGGAGACGTTCGGGAGGCCCGCCGCGAATCCAGCAGTCAGCAGGAGGAAGGCGATCACGACGGTGCCGGGTCGATCGACCACGACGCCCGCAATGCGCCCGGCTATCCCAGGTTCATCACTCATCGTTTCGCCGACGCTTCCGGAGGGTCACGACGAACACCATGAAACCGGCCAGACCGAGCCCAGCCGCACCACCGGCGAGCGCATTGCGATAGTCGGCGAGGGCCCAATAGAGCCCGGCGATCGTCTCCTGTATCCCCTCGGACTCGTCGACCGCCACGGGCAGGTCGTAGGTATCGGTGAGTTCGGTGTCACCGGCCTCGTCGGTATACTGGAAATCCATCGAGATGGGGTATCGTTTCGTCTGTGCGTCTCCAGGGGCGCTGACACCGAACTCGAGCGTCCTCGACTCTCCGGGCCCGAGCTCACCCACGTAGGCGGAATCGTCGGTGATAGTGACCGGGGCATCCGTGAATGCTTTGGCGTTGATGCCGGTCAGCGTCTCGTTGCCAGTATTCTCGATGCGGACCGTGACCGAGGCGGTCTCTCCCGCGGGAACCTCGCCCTCGATGATATCGAGGTCGAATATCGGTTCCTCGGGGGCGATGTCCACGGATATCGAACGTGGGCTGGCAGCCCGTCGGTCCCCGTCGGATTCGTCGTATCGCAACTGGAGCGTGAACTGACGCGGGGTCGGAGACGACCCGTCGGAGACGTCGAGACTGAAACTCGCGGTTGTCGTCTCACCCGGGGCGAGGGTTCCGATCGAGTATTCGGTATTCTCCGGATGGACCGCCGGCCCGGTATCCGCGATCCGAAGGTTCGCGTTCCGAACAGTCTTCGGCCCGGTGTTCGTGACCTCGACCGTGAGATCGCCGTCCCGATCCACGCGGAGATCGTTCTCGATCACGGACACGTCGAACGATTGCCTATCGGCGACCGAGACGGTCTCGATTGTCGTATCGCCGGCGGACCGGTCACCGTCGGTGTCGTCGTAATTGACCCGGACCGTGAACTCCCGATCACCGGCCGCTGCCGCGTCGGCGGTCCGGACCGACACGGAGACGTTCTCCGTGTCTCCCGGTTCGATCGTCCCCGCTGGATACGTCCGTTGGGTCGGGTCCAGATTCGGACCGGTTCCCACGACTTCCAGGCTCACACCGGAGACGGCCGAATCGCCCGTGTTCGTGATCTCGAAGGTTACCCTCCCGTCGGTGCCGACCTGCAATCCGGACTCGACCGCCTCGACGTCGAACGTCGTCGGTTGCGGGTGCACACGCGCTGGCAACGGCGCCGAGGCCTGCCGGTTCCCATCGAGGTCGTCGTATTTCACCGTCGCGATCAACGGATACGCCGCGGCTTCGGCCTCGGGACTGCTGCCGACAGCGTAGGTGACTGTCCGTTCCTCACCGACGCCCCACTCCTCGACGTATCTGGTCTGGGAGTCCGAGCCGCCGAAATGCACCATCGAGGTCTTGGACTGTATCCGAACGGACGCGTCCGCGGCCGGTTCCGAGCCCACGTTCTCGATCGTGAGTGACACTGATCCGTCGTTGCCAATCGCCACCGAATCCTCGACGTCCACGACTTCGAATGCGGCCCGGTCCGTCACGGTCACGGTCACGTAAACGGTGGTAGTTTCGCGCTCGTCACCGTCGTATTCGTACGTCACCTCGATCGGGATCGCGTAGGTCCCGGATTCGATGTCCCGCGGGACGTCGATCGAGAAATCCGTCGAGACCGGCGTGCCGTCCGTCAGGGTCCCGAGATGACGTGGCCCGCTATTGATAGAAAAGGGTGTGTCCCCGGGTTTCATCTCGGCTTTGACGTTCGTCGCGGGTTCGACGGCATCCTCCGGGTCCTCGGCGTCGTTCACGATCGTTACAGACAACTGCTCGGGTTGGCCGGGAGTCACGACAGTACTGCCCACATCCGCCTCGAACCGCGGATACTCGGTGCCAGCCACGATGCCGGGACCGATGGCGACACTCGTCATAACCACCAGCGCGACGATGATACGTCCACGTAGCATATGGACCCGCTTTGGCCCCACGTTCGAGTAGGGGTTGTGGGGAACATGTGGGTAGAGTCGAACATGTGCGTGTTCATTTATATAGTGGTCCAGCGGGTACGGGACATAGATGCCAGCCGTCGAACTCTCCCTCTCGATGCCGGAGACGACCTGGATCCACGATATCACGACCGCCTACCCGAACGTGGATTTCCGTGTGCTGACGATACTCGTGAGTAACGGAACGGGTCATGCCGTCGTCGAGGTCGAGTCCACGCACCCGAGCGAGATCCTGGTCAGTTTACAGGACAAAGCAGACCTTGCCCAGGTCGATCTCATTTCCGTCGGGAACACACGCGCCGTCTTCCAGATCGAGACGGATGAAACGGGTATCCTCGAACCGCTTACAGCAGCGGGCGTGCCGCTCGAAACCCCGATCCACATCACTGATGGAACCGCGCGATGGGAGTTCACGACGTCCCAGGACAGACTCTCGTCGCTGAGTACGCATCTGGCGGAGGCAGGGATGGAATATCAGGTCGAGTACGTCGGCTACGATGGGCCGAGTACGGCAGCCACCCAACCGAACCTGACCGACCGCCAGGCCGAAGTGTTCGCCGCTGCATACGAGTTAGGATACTTCGAGATCCCCCGAACGGCGTCCGTCGAGGACGTCGCCGCGGAGACCGGCGTGACCAAATCGACGGCCAGTGACACGCTCAGACGAGCGGTCAGGAACCTTGTGGAGTGGTACGGCCCAGTGGAAGCGGGACCGAGACCGTGAATATTCCCGCCTGTCCCCATGGCGACTGGGTGATCAGCCCTGCGTCGAAGCATATCAAATCTGTCCCTACCTGTCTTCATCCGCTGCAGTGGATGTCGCGGTCGAGACTGTCTCCACGGTAAACAGTGAATCATCCGAAAGTACGGCCTGGACCCGACCGTGCCACGCTTCATCGAACGCGTCTCGCTCCGCTTCGGTCGCCGATCCCGCCAGTATTTCCTGGAGATACCCCATCGCTGGCCCAGCCTCAGGAACCTCGCTCACGTGGTAAGTTACTTCGACCCTCTCGCCAGTGTCGGTCCGATGGAACCGGAACGTCGGGGACGGGGTATCTGGTTCGAAGGCGTCGAACACGAGCAAGTTCCGGCGGTTCCCGAGTCCGCCACCGAGCCCCCCGAAGCCGTCCTCCCCAGCGGCGCCGGTCACGTACGAGATGAGTCGCCCCATCACACCGTAGGTTGCGTCGTCTCGCGGCCCGGCCGCCCGGACCTCGATCTCACTCCGAACTGGCAATTCCGCAGTATATACTGCATCGAGCCCGGTCTGTGCGATTCGGAACGCGCCGGACGCCGTCGGGCACGAGTGTCCAGCCGCTTTCACCACGTCTTCATACGTAATCACGAACGGGTCGCCCTCTTCGAGGACCCCGAGGGCCTCCGCCACGGGGTCGCGGATCCGGATCGGCTCGGCGTCGTATTCGACAGCAAGGTCAGTTGCGGGCCGGTTCGACTCGGGTTTCGATGTGTTCCGTGTCATTGGTCGGTGCGTTGGGTCGATTGTTCGATAGCGGTCCGATTCAGTATCGAAGCAGCCGCATCCCGTTGAGGATCACGGCGAGGACGCTGGCTTCGTGGACGAGCATGCCAGCGGCGAGCGAGACATAGTTGGTCAGCACGCCTGCGAGCAGTAGCGTTACCGTCAGCACGGCGATCCCGACGTTCTCGAAGATGTTCCAGCGGGTCGCCTTACTCAGGGTGACCGCATACGGGATACGTTCGAGGTCGTCGGCCATGAGCGCCATATCGGCGGTCTCGATCGCCGTGTCGGTGCCCGCCGCCCCCATGGCGATACCGACGTCGGCGGTGGCCAGCGATGGGGCGTCATTGATGCCGTCGCCGACCATGGCGACGACGTGGCCCCGATGCTGGAAGGCTTCGATGACCGTCTGTTTGTCCGCGGGGAGGAGTTCGGCCCGATAGTCGTCGATGCCGATCTCGTCGGCGACAGCCGCGGCCACTCGCTCGTTGTCACCGGTGAGCATCACCGTCTCGATACCCGCAGCTTGCAGATCGTCAATGACGCCGCGTGCGGTCTCTCTGCGTTCGTCCCGCATCGCGATGGCGCCGACCACGTCGCCGTCGAGCACCACGTGGACGACGGTCTCGCCCCGCTCTTCGCGCTCCCGAACGTACTCGGCGACTTCGGTCGAGATCGGGATCGCCCTGTCTTCGAGCAAATTCCGGTTGCCGACCACGATTTCGCGGTCGTCATGTGACGCGATCACGCCCTTCCCGGCCACGACCTCGAAGTCATCTGCGTCGGGGATCAACTGGCCCTCATCGACCGTGGCGTCCGTGGCTGACTCCTGAGTGAGCGCTGCGCCGCCATCGGTAAGCGCCGCCGGGCGTTCCTTCGCTGCCCCGAGGATGCCGTCCGCGAGGTGGTGTTCGCTC
>CAZQNH010000048.1:0-17875 GCA_964594685.1 uncultured Halobacteriales archaeon | reverse complement strand
TGAGTTCGTTCATGTTATCGGTATCCCGGAACTTCCCCACCGCGATGATGTCGAACTCGCCCGTAACCTCGTAGACGTTGATCATCTGGGTCACCCCGGCAAGCCGGTCGGTGACCTCGGGGAGCGCGTCGCCCTCGACCTTGAGCTGGACGATGGCGGTCACGTCGTACCCGAGGGTGTCATACTCGATGACCGGCGTGTATCCGGTGATGGTGCCGGCCTCTTCGAGGTCACCGAGATGATTCGAGACCGTGGTCACCGAGACATCGAGTGCCTCGGCGAGGCTTCGGAGACTCGCCCGACCGTCCCCCAGCAGTTCGTTGATGAGTTTCGCGTCGAGATTCTCATAGGTCATACGTCCCCCTCGACGCCCCACCCATTAGAATTTAACGAATGTCCAATTATAATTGGGAATACAGGAGTTGCACGAACCGTTAGTGCTTTCAAACACCGTGTCTTGAACTCTGTTGTCGAAACCAATGACGAACGCCACGAACAAACCCGAGGGGGAGCTCACCCCCGAAGAGCGGCAGGTCATGGACCGGATCGCGGAGGACGGCGTGGAGTTCCTCCGGCTCCAGTTTACCGACATCCTGGGAACCGTGAAAAACGTCTCGATCCCCGCGAGCCAGGCCGAAAAGGCGTTGCGGGAGGGGATCTACTTCGATGGGTCCTCCATCGAGGGATTCGTCCGCATCCAGGAGTCGGACATGCGACTCGAACCGGATCCGGAGACCTTCGCGATCATCCCGTGGCGGAGCAAGGAGAACGGCGAGGCCGCCCGACTCATCTGTGACGTCATCGATACGTCGACCGGCGAACCGTTCGTGGGCGACCCGCGCTACGTGCTCCGGCGGGCGCTCGAACGGGCCAGAGAGATGGGATATACCCTCAACGTCGGGCCGGAACCCGAGTTCTTCGTCTTCGAGAAGAACGAGGATGGGCGGGCGACCACGATCACCCACGACGCTGGGGGCTACTTCGATCTGGCACCGAAGGACCTCGCCTCTGACCTGCGCCGCGAGATCATCGTGAACCTCGAGTCGATGGGCTTCGAGACCGAGGCCAGCCACCACGAGGTCGCCGAGGGCCAACACGAGATCGACTTCAAGTACGACGACGGGCTCACGACGGCCGACAACATCGCGACCTTCCAGTCCGTGGTGCGGGCGACAGCCGAACTCCACGACCTCCACGCCACGTTCATGCCCAAGCCCATCGCCCACATCAATGGCAGCGGGATGCACACACACCTCTCGCTTTTCACCACCGACGGCGAGAACGCGTTCTATGACGGGACCGACGAGTTCGACCTCTCGTCTGTCGCCTACAAGTTCCTCGCTGGGATCCTCGATCACGCCCGGGCCATCACCGCGGTCGCCAACCCCACGGTGAACTCGTACAAGCGACTGGTCCCCGGATACGAAGCGCCGGTATACATCGCCTGGAGCGACGTCAACCGGTCCGCGCTCGTTCGCATGCCCGCGACCCGGGCGCCAGCGGCCTCCCGGATCGAACTCCGGTCGCCGGACCCGTCTTCGAACCCCTATCTCGCCATCGCAGTCATGCTCCACGCCGGGCTGGACGGCATCGAACGCGACCTCGAAGCCCCGGACCCGGTCCGGGAGAACATCTACGAGTTCGACGAGGCCAAACGCGAGGAATACGGCATCGAGACGCTGCCCGCGAACCTCGGCGATGCGATCGACGCCCTCGAAGCCGACGACGTGATCTGGAACGCCCTCGGGAACCACGTCGCGGAGAAGTTCGTGGAGGCCAAGCGAAAGGAGTTCGCCGAGTACCGCGCCGAGGTCTCCGAGTGGGAGCGGGAACGCTACCTCGAGAAGTTCTAACCGGCACCGAAGCACGACGGGCTGGACCCGGCGGATTCTCGGTGTCGCCGTTGGGGGTGATGGTGGTGATGATCGAGGTGTTGCAAGCGAGGACCGAAACGACTGCCAGGCTGGAGGTTCTTCTGTCAGGTATGGAGGGTTCGGGGTCGGAGCCGATCGATCCGGCGGAGCGGGAGGAACTCCTCGAAGCGATAACCCGGAAGACGGCCACCGTCGGGAAGCAGATCCCCGAGACCATCGATATCGAGGACCAGCCCTTCGATCTCAGGGAGTTCGTGATGGAGACCAAACGCCAGGGCCGGGTCCCGCCCGAGCGGCGCGAGGAGGTCCAGACCGTCCGCGCGAAGCTCAAAGCCGAGCGTGACCGACGGAAGGACCGCCTCGCCTCCGGGCAGATCACGGCGGCCGAAGGGCAGGAACTCGCTCGCTCGATCGTCGGGATCGAGCGGGCCATCAACGCGCTCAAGAACCTCTACGAGACGGACCTCAACGAGCGGACCAGGGAGGAATACGTCGAGGGGACGCGACGCTGGCTCTCCTTCGTCGACCAATTGACCGACTAGCCGAGTTTGAGGACCAGGCCAGTCCCCAGGACCACCCCAGCAAGTGCTACCGTTCCGCCAAGGTGCCGACGCGAAAGCTCGAGACCGACCCAGACCGCTCCCGCACCCACCATCACACCCGCAATAACGTCCACTAGATAATGCACGCCAAGGAGCACGCGGGTCGTGGCGATGACGCCGATAGCGACCCCAGCGAGCGTATACCGCCATCGGGCGGTCCGCCATCGTGAGAGGGCCGCCGACGCGAGGGTCACCCCCGTTATCGCCGTCACGTGCCCGCTCGGGAATCCGAACCCGTCCTCCGCGACCCGGTGGATGACGGTCGGCGGTCTGGGCAATCCGAGGGCGTTCTTCACCACCATCGACAGCCCGAATGCAAGGAAGACGATCGTCAGGAAACGGAGTGCCTGTTGCCGATCTATCCGACCCAGATAGGCCCCGAGACCGGTCCCTGCAGTGGTCGCGACCGCGAGAAAGGTCGGGCTGCCGAGGAAGGTGAGTGCCGCGATGACCGGCACCAGTGCCTCGGGGACCTGCGGTGCGAGGGAACTGGTGACTCCCAGATCTCTCATGAGCGCCGGTCGCGGAGCCGGTCTGCGACTCGACCCGGAACGCCCGCAACGCTGATCCCCGCTCCCACGAGCACCATCAACACGTAGAGCCCCAGGGTGGACAGCCAGACCACGATCATCGCGAGGATGGCCCAGCCGCCGGAGAGCCAGTAAAAGGCACCGAGGGTCATCGCCGTGCCGTAGAGGAGGACGAGATATGGCCCCCACCCCCGTGCTTTCCCGCGACGCAGGCGTCGCCGGACGTACTGTTTCAACTCGGCCTCGAGACGCGAGCGGCTCACGGTCTTCGCGTCGAGGTCCGCCCGGAGGTCACGGACCTCGCTGGCGACCGCTCCCAGATCCGGGGCCGGCTCGGGTGCCGTCCGGTCGGTCCTGTCGGTACGCTCGGACCCCTCGATCCGGTCTACCCCGTCGGTACGCTCCGTGCCGTCGTCTGGTCGTCCCGCCAACACGGCGTTGAGTACCGCACCCACCATGATAATACTCCCCCCGAGATACATCCAGGTGACGAGGAGGAGCCCCGCACCCAAGATGCCATAGAGGTGGTAACTCCCGACTGTCTCTGCGTAGAGGGAGAAGCCGGCGGCGAGCCCGGCCCAGCCGAGGGCCGCCAGGGCCGTCCCCGGGACGACCTCCCGCGGGCTCACGGCCACATCGGGGAACCGGTAGTAGACAGGGAAAAACGCCACGAACAGCACGCCTACCAGGCCGAGCCGGCTCGCCACGCCCACGAACGGGACCGATTCGAACAGCGGCAGGACCACCCCGAGGACCGCCGCCGCGAGGATGGCGACAGGGATGGCCCCCAGTACGATGACCGCGTCGAGTAGCTGGTCGGGCAGCGATTCCGGCGTTCCAAGCCCGTAGACCTGCGAGAAGGCGATGTCGAGCCCGCGGAAGACACGAATCCCGGACCACGCGAGGAACGCCAGGCCGATCGCCGTCGCTCCGCCCCGGCCAGCGCTGCTCATGGCCGCTTGGGACACGATGTCCAGCGCGCTCGGTGAGAGGAATGTCCCAGCCTGCGCGACGATGGTCTCCTCGACACCGATGTCGAGGTACTGGACCGTCGCAACACCCAAAAGGGCCAGCGGGATGACCGAGACGAAGCCATAGAACGCGACAGCCGCGGCCAGGAACGGTACCTGGGCCTGCTGGGCTGCACGGAGGACCGCCTGACCGATACCCAGACCGGTGCGGAGACGCGACACGGGCCCGGGTTCGAACGGCTCCCACTAATACTACCGGTCCACCCGTGAACCGGGAGCCTTGGACGGGTCATTCACCGCCTTCTCCCACCCCCGGATTCCGGCGACAACGCGTCTCGGTCTCAGCCCGGATCGATGGCCGCCCGAATCTCACCGACCGTGGCGTCCGTCTTGAATGTGGTTCCGCCGTAGTGCGTACGGGAGGCGGTGAACCCGGCCTCCCGGAGCACCCCGAGGAATTCGTCCATCCCGATGGCAGGTTCGGCCCACCGCTTGTACAGCGTGTGCTGATCGAAGTGCATCGGCTGGTCGATCTCCTCGCCCAGCCGGTCCAACAGTCGGCCGGCGCGGTCGGCGGTGCCTAGCTCCTCGTCGAGCGCCGCTGCCGTGGCCGCGACGAAGTCCTGATCGTGGGTCCGACCCAACCACACGGGTCCCGCAGTGCGTACCTGGTCGCTCCCACAGTTCCCACAGGTCCCCGGCGGATGGGAGATCATGCCTGATTCGGTCTCCCGGTGCAGGCACTCCGGGCAGTGATGGACGTAACCGAGTTCCTCGATGGCGGCGTTCGCGTCGGTGGCCCGCCGGGAGAGTTCGAGGTAGGTCCGGACGTAGTGATCCGAGACGTGACTGAGGATCGGGGTCACACCCACGTCGTATCGGGCCGCCGTCCTGGCCATGGCGGAGAGCAGGATCCGCAGCCCCATCTCGGGGTGGTATTCCGTATTCCGAGGGACCGCACTGTAGCGCCTGATCCCGCTCTCGAAGTGGGCCCCGCACAGCGGCGCCGTGTCCGTGGCGGTCACCGCCACCAGGTCCCGGGCATTCGCGAACGCCGCGTCGGCGAAGGGGATCGGTGACCCGAATGGATCCACGTCGACCATGTCGAAGACCCAGCCTCGGTCCTGGAGCAGCGCGTTCGCGTCCCGGTTCACGACGGTCCCCTCGAGGTCGTTCCGCTCGAGGTTCGCTTCGGCGAGGCCCACAGCCTCCTCGTCGACATCGGCCATCGTCACCGTCCAGCCCTCGGCCGCCGCTCTAACCCCCCGTATGCCGCTTGCGGCCGTGGCGTCGAGGTAGTGCTCGGCCCGTGGTTCGCGGTCCCGATAGGCCCGGAGGGCGGCGACCGTGAGGTCCCGGTTAAGTTCCTGGTCCGGATTGTAAAACACGGCCCCGGTCCGCTCGTCCCCCGGCTGCTCGGGAACCTCGACCGTGACCCCGCCTTCGGTGACCTCCATACCCGTCCTGCGGTCGGGCCCGGGAAAAACCGGTCGGGTCGAACCGACGCATCCCCGGTCGGATTCGGCCGACCATCTTGCTCAGTGAGCGTCTCGGCCACTATGTCATGGAGCGGGAAACATCCCGCGGGAACCGAGTGAAAAAACCCATTCGGGTGGTAATTCGAAAGAGGCCGAACGCTCGGGGCTTTCGTCCACGAAGGTATCACTCGAGAATATCGCAAAATTACCTACTGGCGAACCCACACCCTTTTGCGCTCCGGGTCGAAGCCGGGGTGTGGAACCCGGCGAGGATTGGCGTGGGGCACTCGCCGATGCGGGCGAACTCACGCCCGCTATCGTCTCGGCGATCCTCGATGCACACGGCGACCGCGGCAAGCGGGCCATCGAAGCGGTCACGGAGTCACGCGTGAAGCGATACCGGGACTTCACCGTGGTCGTGGGCCACGACGACGAGTACATCGTCGAGGACGACGGCTGCACCTGCAAGGACGCCGAGTACAACCTCGACGCCGAGGATCCCACCGATCTCTGCTGGCACGCAATCGCCGTGGCGATCGCCGAGCGCATCGACGCCATCGACCATCACGACATGTGGTATTCGGACGTTCGGGAATTTATCTAGCGACAAAGCGTGGAACCCCTCAAGTCGAACTCCCGCTTGCTGGGCAAGCGTCGATCGCCAGTCGGGGACTATATAGCAATTATATAATACAGTGTTGAGAGGGCTCCTAACCCCCGATATCTGACGCGCGTCAGACAATCTATATAGGTATCAACCGCCGGAAGAATGAGGCTCAGTCGGCGGCGATGTCGACGAAGTTACGCAGGATTCGCAGACCCGTGTCGCCGCTCTTCTCCGGGTGGAACTGGGTCCCGAAGACAGTCCCGGCCTCGTCGGCCACAACGGCAGGAACTTCGGTGCCGTACTCAGTGTTGGCGACCACCGCGGCCTCGTCCACTGGATCGGCGTAATAGGAGTGGACGAAATAGGCGTACTCGCCGTCGACACCATCGACGAGTGGGTGGTCGCGCTCGACCGTCAAGTCGTTCCATCCCATGTGGGGTACCTTCACCGCACTCTTGAAGCGGACGTTCCGTCCGGGGATCAGGTCCAGGCCTCGGGCGTCGCCTTGGCCGGCACGTTCGGCCTCTTCGCTCGAGGACAGCAACATCTGCATCCCGAGACAGATACCGAAAAGCGGGCGGCCCGAATCGGCGGCCTCGATGAGATCCTCGCGGAACGGGCCCGCGTTCTCCATCCCGTCGCCGAACGCCCCCACCCCAGGCAGGACGATGCCGTCGGCGTCCCAGATGGCCTCGGGATCCTCGGAGATGGTCACCGTCGCTCCGGCCCGCTCCAGCCCCCGGGTCACGCTCCTGAGGTTCCCGAGGCCGTAGTCCAGAACCACCACTTCGGCGGAGTGGCCCGGGTCCGGGTTGGGCTCGGTTCGCATGATATCATCTCCGCCGGCGATAGTCAAGTGGGTTTCCGTTCGGGAAACGCGGCCAACCCTGCCAGGAGACGCCTCATTTCAGAGAACTATATACTCCGACTAGGAACTTTTAACAGCCCACCTGCAGACCAATTAGGTGAGCCGCTATGGCGACCCGACGACACTTCCTCAAAACGGCCGGTGTACTTGGTACTGCTGGACTGAGCGGACTCGCGGGGTGCATAGGAGAGTTCGGGGAACAACCCTACGTCGATGGGAAGATCAAGTTCCTCATGTCGCCGACGGAACCGCAGGAGCAGATGCAGGCCCAATACGATCCCATCGGGGAACGGTTGAACAACTACATCGAGGAGGTCGATGAGATCGAAATGCAGTACGCGGCGAACTACTCGGCCACCCTCGAAGCCATGAATAGTGGGACGGGGGACGTGGCCGAGACCGGCCCGTTCGCCGCTGCACTGGGCGTCGACACCGAAAAGGCGGCGATACTCCTCCAGCGAAAGGGATTCGGAACCTGGACGTACTTTAGCGTGATCGTAACGAGGGAAGACTCCGACGTCGAGGAGCTTTCTGACCTCGAAGGCCATGATGTCGCGTTCGCCGATCCGCTGTCAGCCTCCGGATCGCTGTACCCGCTGTATATGTTGAAGGAGGCAGGGCTCTCGATCCCGGATCAACCAGGCAGTCCAGAGGGCGCAAACTTCAATCCGACCTGGTCGAGTCATTCGGAGGCAGTCACGGCCCTCGAGAACGACCAGGCAGACGCCGCAGGCGTCGGCCGATTCATCGTCTGGGATTACGAGGCGAGTGATTACACCGAGGGGATCAGGGAAGTCGCCATCGAAAGCGACATCCCCCGGGCCCCGATTGTCGTCTCGCCGGAACTCTCAGATGAGGAAACGACGAAGATTCAAGAAGCGTTTACACAAGCCTCCGATTCACTCTACTATGGTGCTGACGGCGAGGAAGGCACCGATGACGACCTCTGGTTCGATGGTGTCCGCGAAGCCGACGCAGATACCTACCAACCGGTCGTCGACGTGGCTAATTCGCTTGGATACGGCGAAGAAATCTTCCAAAGCTAGTCATAAGCTTCACGGAGGACTCCCTTCCGTTTCCCATATCCATGGCACATGTCTCGGTCGAGAACGTAACGAAAGTGTACGGCGAGGAGGTGACTGCTCTCGATGATGTCAGCTTCGATGTCGACGACGGGGAGTTCCTCGTCCTCCTGGGCCCTTCTGGGGCGGGTAAGTCCACATTACTCCGCTTACTAAACGGACTGACGACCCCGACCGATGGTCGCATCTCCATCGGGAGCCAGGAAGTCACCGGGAGCCGTCACGACGTTGCAATGGTCTTCCAGATGCACTACCTCGTCGAAGGGATGTCGGCCTATCGCAACGCCTTGACCGGCGCCCTCGGACGGACCGACACCGTCCAGAGCATCCTCAACTGGTACGAGCGCGATGACAAGGAAATCGCGCTCGAGGCGCTCGAAACCGTCGGCTTGCTTGACTTCGCGACCCAGCGGGCGGGGAGCATGAGCGGTGGCCAGCAGCAGCGAGTCGGTATCTCCAGGGCGCTCACGCAGGACCCGCAGGTCCTGCTCGCGGACGAACCAGTCGCGAGTCTCGACCCGAAGGCCGCAGAGGACGTCATGGGTTACATGAAGGACGCGGCCGACGACCGGGACCTCACTACCCTCGTCTCGCTTCATCAGGTGAATATCGCCAGGGAGTTCGGGGAGCGATTCATCGGTCTGCGGGATGGTAAGGTGGTCTTCGACGGAACGAAGGAGGACCTCACGATGGAGGCAGTAGACAGGATCTACTACGGGGAAGGGGGCAAAGGGGAGCAGAACCTGAATATCCAGCAGTTCGCAGAACCCTGATCATGGCGACGGAATCCATCAAGACAGTCCGGGAACGGCTGGATAGGAAGCAACGCCTCGTTCGAATTTTGAGTGTCGTGGGTATCATCGGCGTACTCCTGGCGACTGCCGGGATGATGACCTACCTCGGGTTCACGCTGGCGGACATCGTCCGGCAAATCCCCAAGTGGTTGAATTTCGTCAGCGCGTTCCTCCGGCCGGACTTCGTCGATCTGACAGACTTCACCCGGTCCAATAATATCGAGGGGGTCCGGGCCATCTGGACGACGATCGCCAATCCTGGAACCATCTGGGAGAGTATCGCGACCGCCCCAGTTGGCAGCGGGTCCGTACTCATCCCCGCGGCCATAACCACGCTCATCATCGGTTTCTCGGGCACGGTAATCGGCTTCCCCCTTGCGTTGCTCTTTGGCATTTTGGGTTCGGAGCGCGTGACGCCGTTCCCCTTCAACTTCATCTTCCGGGGCACCATGAGCTCCATCCGGGCGGTTCCGGCACTGGTGTGGATCCTGGTCTTCATCCCGCTGGCCGGCATCTCGCCGATCTCCGCCGTCCTGGCGATCGCGACAGACACCATCGGCAATCTCGGACGACTGTTCACCGACGAACTCGAGGAGATCGACGAGGGGCCTATCGAGGCCATCGAATCGACCGGCGCCAACCGTCCCCAGACCGTTGTCTATGGGATGTTGAGCCAGGTGTCAAACTCCTTCATCGCTTGGACACTGTACATCCTCGAGATCAATACCCGGATCGCTATCTCGCTGGGTGTCGTGGGAGCCGGGGGAATCGGGATGTACATCAGTCTCCGGCTGCAGCGGGTCTCCGCCGACCAGTACGCCCGGGCAGCCGCGGGAATCCTCGTGGTCATCCTGATCGTGATCAGCGTCGAGATGATCTCCTCGCGACTCCGCGCCAGGTTACGGCCAGGCCAGGGAGAGAGCGAAGGGTTGATCGAATCGCTGATGAGCCTGGGTGACGGCAACAAGTGGATCGGACGGGGCGTCGACCCCGACCAGAAGTAGGGCCCATCGCGACCATGTTGAGTTTCGGGGCTGAGATATTACAGTCCGCTCGTGTTCGATTCCCCCGTCTCGGCCATCAGTAATCTCCCAACTGGGACTGGCCGGTGTGCTCCGTCGCCCCGACGGATGCTGCGGCTGTCTGGATGGCGGACTCCAAAGTCTCACGCTGGGTTCGATCGTAGAGTGAGGCTGCCGGATGCACACAGACGAGTACACGGTACCCAGTTCCGTCGATACTCATCGAGTCGAAGGACCCCGCCTCGTTCGTCACCGCCACGTCCCGCTCGAGCAGCTGCTGGCTTGGAACCTTCCCCAGCGTCACGATCACCTCGGGATCGACGACGGTGATCTCCCGGTCGAGGTATCCCCGGCAGTTCGACAGCTCCCCCGCCCTCGGGTCCCGGTTCTCGGGTGGCCGGCACTTCACGCAGTTCGTGATGCGGACCGCCTCCCGGTCGATCCCGTGCTCGGCCAGGATCTCGTCCAGGATATCGCCGCTGCGACCGACGAACGGCTCGCCCTCCACGTCCTCCTGCTCGCCAGGCCCCTCGCCGACGAAGAGGAGTTCGGCGTCGAGTGGGCCGACACCGTTGACGATCCGGCTCCGGGACTCGACCAGGTCCGCACACCGGGTGCAGGCCTCGACCGCGACCGCCGACTCGTCCATAGCGGGGGCTAGGGACGGGTCAAAATGAAGCCCCGGGTTCGGCTGTCGGGAACTGGGGGGATGCGTATCCGATGGGGGCGGTCGGACGGAAACTCGATGTACCGCTACGCAACTGGCCCGTGTGCCGAGAGTGCACCGTTCAGGTTGGTCCGCTGTCCGCCTTGGCCACACGAGTAATGGGGCTATCCTCGATGACGATACTGATCCACACCGCGTGCAGCCAATCGCGCGACCCGTAATGGTTCCGGGCGACCCCCGACCGGCGTGAAAGCCTTGACCACCGTCGCGGGGTCCTCCTCGGGAAGGCCCACGCTCCTGACGAAGACCGTCTCTTCGTTCACGGAGATTCGTGCCCGCGGGGGGAGTGCATCGTAGCGGGCCAGCCGGCGGTCACGCTCCTCGCCCTCGAAGGCCTCCCGGATCGCATCCTCGAGGCCCTCGCTCTCCTCGAAGCTGACCGCCAGGACCGGACGGTCGACGCCTTCGTGGATGGTCTCGAGGTCGAACAGGTTGAACCACGCCGGGGCGACGCCCCCGAGGAAGAGATAGCGCACGTCCTCGCGGTCGAGGTCCCGGTAGAGGGTCAGGACTGATTCGGTGGCATCGAGACCACCGACGCTACAGTCGGCAAAGGAGAAGCCGTCGACTGCCCGGGAAGCCGTGACGACCGTACCGGCGAGAACAGATTTCTTGGCCCGATACGATTCGGCGACGCCGAGGGCCCGAACGCCCGCTTTCACCCGCGACTACTCCTTGATGTCTTTGAGTTTGTCGATGAGTTCGTCGTTCGAGGCGCCGATCTCGAAGTCGATATCTCCCTCGTGGTCGTGTTCCGCTGTGGCGACTCCTTCACTCCCGTCCAGGTCCTCGGAGTCGAGCTCCTGTCGTTCTTGTTCTGATTCGTCGTAACTCCCGAAACCCATGATATATGTGAATATAGGGGGTGCAATACAAAAAAGGTCCGGCCCGATCGATCAGGGAATCCAGGGCATTCGGTGTCGCAAGCCGAATCCGTCGAGGCCGACCCTCCCGACCAGTCACCCGACGACGGGTCACGGAGGGTCGACGCTGCCTCATCTTCCGCCCCCACCCGACCGGGTCGAGTTGTTTCCTGCCGGCAGCGCCGCGAGCCTGATCGTACGGCTACGCTTTTTGCGCCGGCGCCCGGCTGATCGGCCATGGACGTATCGTGTGTCACCGCGGCGGCGACCTCGTTCACCGCGAACGCCTGGCTGGTCCGGGGGGACACGAATACACTGGTTGACGTGGGGGCGATGGAGGGCGTCTCGGAGGTCATCGCCTCACGGGTCGAAACAATCGATACGGTGCTGATCACCCACCAGCACGGCGATCACGTCGCCCGGCTGGAGGAGGTAGTCGAGACCTTCGATCCGGCGGTCTATGCCTTCCAGCCGCTCCTGGCGGAGACGCGGACGCTCGAGGACGGGGAGGAGGTAGCCATCGGCGACGGGCGCTTCGAAGCGGTCCACACCCCGGGCCACGCATCGGATCACCTCGCCTTCGTGGGGGAATCGACACTCTTCAGCGGCGACCTGGTGGTGTATAACGATGCCGCCTTCGCCGACGGAAGTTTCGGTCGGACGGACATGGCCGGCCAGGATCGGGAGAGACTCGTGACCAGTATCCACGAACTCCTGGACCGGCTCCCGGACGGGGTCGAATCGCTTTACGCGGGCCACGGTGACCTCTTCCATGGAGACGTCCGCGGGGTGATCGAGCGAGCCCTCGAGCGGGCAGCGCGCTTCGAGCCCAAATATCCCGAAGAATAGCGGGGAGTTCGCACGCCTCGGTTGGCTCTCCGGGTTCGACGCGGTCGTCACTCGGCTTCGCCTTCGTCGGTCCCGCGGTAGGTGGTCCAGTCGTAGATCCGTTCGACCTCACCACCTTCCTGGCGGAGCGCGATGGCCGTCGTGATGAAGAAGGCGCCGACGAGGACCGTGCCCACGATCCAGGTCGCCGTGACCAGGTTGGTGACCGAGGTTACATAGGTGCCGACCAGGTCGGCCAGGATGGTGACGCTGAAGGCCAGGACCGCCGGGAAGAGGTGCCGGGTCAGCGCGGCCAGGCTGGTCCCCTCGTGGTCCCTCACCAGGAGGACCGCCCAGACGAATGCCCATCCCGACGCGAGTAGCCACCCGACCGCCACGACCACGCCCGTCAGCGAGGTGGCGAACAGGTAGGTGCCCCACCACGCCACGATGTACCCGCCGATGATGAGATAGTCGAGCCACGCGGGGAAGTAGGCCCGGAAGATGTCCTCCTCGTTGAACCGGACCTGCCATCGGCGGACGTTGGGCGCAGAGAGGTAGACCGACCGGAACCCGAGGGCGTAGAACATGATGAAGAACAGCGTGGCCCCTTCCGAGAAGGCCTCCGCCCAGGGGACCTGGGCCCGGAGCGCGAAGAGCCCCGAGGCGCCATAGAGTATCGCGGCCCCGTTGCCCACGGCGAAGTACCAGAGGTTCCGCCGCGTCTCTCTGGCCGCCAGGACCTGTGCACCATACACGTAGAGATAATAGAGTAGTCCGATCGAGGCAAGAGCGATGAACGCGTAGGCCAACGCCTGGGTCATCGCGAGGGCGGCGGCCGGATCGCTCCCGTTGATCTGGAGCGGGACCATCGGTCAGCCGGGCCACCTCCGTCCGCTCGACCGGCGGGTGCCAACCGCCCACTTCCACCGAGCCTTCCCCGTCGACGGGGCATTCCGGGCCGAGTACCGCATGTGAGTTGAACCCACTCCCGGCCAAGGCTTATTCCTTCCGAGTGTCCGCCATAGGGTATGCCCGGACCGGTATTTCTCTCTGGGGAGGCCGTCGACCTGCATACCATCGAGGCCGAAGACGTTCCCTTCCTCCAGGAACACATCAACGATCCCTCGGTCCGACACCACCTCACGGTCAGGACGCCGAAGAACGAGCGACAGGAGGAGTCCTGGTTCGAGGAGCAGGTGAGCGACGACTCGCGGGTGGACCTCCTCGTCGTGGGCGAGGACGGCCCCGCCGGCACCATCGGCATCGGCCCGGTCGATGACCCGGACGGCAGCATGGAGATCGGTATCTGGATCCGCGAGGACGATTGGGGTCGGGGGTACGGGTCCGAGGCGAGTCGCCTCCTGGTTGATCATGCCTTCGCGGACCTCCGCGCCCATCGAGTCGAGGCCCGCGTCTTCGACGATAACGAGGCCTCAAAGCGGCTCTGGGAGACGCTCGGGTTCCGACATGAAGCCGTCCACCGAGAGGGTGCGTACATGAACGGGACATACGTGGACGTCCACCGGTACGCGATCTTGCGGGATGAGTGGCGGGCGGCGATGGATAGCTGAGTTCTGGTCCGGAAGGCGTCGGTGTCGGATCCGAGCGGAGAAAGCGGCGCCTGAGCCATCGAATCGTGATCTCGGGGTCGACTCGGCCAGCCTTCGATGGCGCACTCATAATGGATACTGAGGCACGCATCTCGCCGCATGCAGGAGAGAAACGCCTCGCTCGGGGGCCGTGGAACGCAGAATAGCCTCCAAAAAGTAGGTAGCGAGCGATCTTTACGTCGCGCGGCGCTCTTTGGCCTTCGGCCGGAGGTTCTTGTACCCGCATTTCCGGCAGCTGGTCGCCCGTGGCGGGTTCCGGGCGTTGCACCGCATACAGACCTGCTTGCCCAGCAGGCGGTCCTGGATGGAGAGGTGCTTTGGCATGACCCCAGGTTTGCCGTTGAGAGGTAAAAGCTGTTCGAATCAGCGAGGGTGCCGGCTTTCCGGACTATCCGCCCCGTGAAGACGGGTCTGACCGGGAGACGGTTTCCCCGCACGGCTTGGTACTACCGGTCGAGGTACTCCTCCTGGACCGCGAGCACCTCGGTGGAGTCCTCGCACTCGGCGTACCGGGAGAGCGGTTCCTCGTTGAGATCCAGAAAGGTCTGACCCCACCGGAACTTCGAGAGGATGGCCTCGGCCTGATCGGTTTCCCCCAGGATCGCCAGGGCGCCGGCGAAGGCCTCGACCGTCGTCAGCTGGAAGGGTTTCCCGTAGTTCACCGGGTTCCCGGCGAGCAGGAAGGGCAACGAGCGGTGTTCGCCATCGAGCTGGTAATGCTCGCTCTCGGCGGTCTCCCACGAGAGGTCCATCGCCACGAGCGTATCCGAGACCGAGCGGTCGGCCGGGGAGAGGGCCTTGTCGGCGAAGGGGTCGAGCACGAGTCCCCAGGGTGTGTCCCGCGATGATCGGTGGAGTGTCGCCAGGTCGAAGCGGTCTAACTTCTTCGCGGTGCACTTCTCGGGGTCGTCATCGCCCTCGTACCGCACGTGCAGGTCCACGAAAGGCGCTACAACGCGGTCGATGATAAGCTCACGGCCTGCCAGCTGGTGAACCGAGCCAGGGCTACCGGGATGTGCATATCTGGTCCAGCACCTGAGATCTGCTGTCCGGGTGAAGAGAAAAGTGAGAGAGGTGTTGGGAGGCGGGGAAGGAGAGGGATGCGAGGCGGGGAAGAAAGAGAGAGGAGGGGGAGAGGGAGAGGAGTGGCCGGGACTGACGTGGTGCACTGCGGGTGGAGACACCAGCCACTACCTGAGACGGATGGCACCATACGTCAATGGAGCAATATTATAGTCGGGCGAAGCGACGACTCCCAGATGTAGATGTTGCTCGCCAGGTTTCTCCGGGCCCGAGAATGGGCCACGGTGGCCGGATACGGACTCTACGCCGTCTTCATGGCCTCCGGGTACTATTATAATGTGACTTTCATCCAGCTCGGACTGCTCGATCTCGGGACGAGACACGTGGGTCTGAGTCGGAATGCGGTCGCCTGGTGGATGGCGGGATTGGCTCTGCTTACCGTCGTCGTCGCGATGCTGGTGGGCATCACATTCGACCGCCGGGGACTGGGCCGGCAGTTGGATACCAAACTCCGGCTGCTCTTCGGCGTGGTCCTGGTCCAGGTGCTCCTCACCGCCGTGGCCCCACACATCCGCTCGGAGGTCGGGTTCGGGGCCTGGATCGTCGCCGCGGCGGTGACCCTCGGGGTCGGGGTCCCCGTGAGTTTCGGCCTCACCGTCGACCTCATCCCCGCCGAAGACCGGGGCTACGTCGCCGCGGCCATCACCGCAGGTGCGTACTTCATGGCGAACGTGTACCCGCTCGACTGGCGCATCGAGACGTTCAGCACCGCCATGCTCGCGGCCATGGTCCCGGGGCTGTTCCTCTTGGGCTGGCTGGCCTTCGGACGCTCGGGGCTCGTGAGCGCCCTGGCCGACCAACACGAGCGGTTCGGCGTCGGTCGGTTCTGTTATCCGGAACCAGTCCGTCTACGGAGTTTCACCTTCGGCTCGCTGCTGGTGCTCACCTTCGCGGTGTTCTTCGTGGACAGCCTGGGATTTCTCCGAATCATCGAGGAGCCAATCTTGGTGCTTTCCTCCTGGGCGTCGCCAGAGTTCGGCGACCATCTCGTGATCGCGATCGTCCACGTGCTCGGCGCCATCGTGGCAGGTGTCTTCTACCGGAATTTCCACAAGCGGACGCTCTACCTCTGGATATTCGGCCTCTTCTCACTCACCCATCTGCTGTATACCTTCGACCTGCGGCTGGCCGCAGTGTTCCCGGGTCTCGGGGGTGGGCCACCGATCCTCAACCCGGCCATGTATGCCATCGCCGTCAGCGTCTACACGACCCTCAATTTCGCGCTCTGGCCCGACCTCTCGACTGTCGACACCATCGGAACCCACAGCGCGGTCGGCGTGGGGGTGTCGGGCTGGCTCGCGACGTTCACGAGCACCGCGCTGGCACTGCGCCTCCAGGAGGCCGAGGTTGGGCTCCTCTCCCATCTCAACATCGTGAATGCGCTGGCTCTACTCGTCTTCGTGGGCTTGGTCCTCGCCTGGTATCTCGGCAACGCGCGGCGTCACGTTACTCGAAGTGACCCTTCATGACACCAACAGAATCCATCCCACTGCTCATCGTCATCGTCCTGCTCCTCTCCGCGAACGGCATCGAGCCGGACGCCATGGAGATCCACTTTGCCGGCGACCGGACCGTCGAGTCGATCGACGAGGTCCTGATCGTGGCCGGCGGCTCCGTGACGGTTCCGGACGGCAGCGCCGTCGACGGTCGGATCTTCGTGATCGACGGTGTCTTCGAGGTCGCGGGGACGATCGACGGACCCGTCACCCAGTTAGCGGGGACCGTGACGGTCCCTGACACCGGCACGATCACCGGCGAATTCCAGACCATTGGCGGAACCAGCACCGTCTCCGGGCGCGCCGACATCGGGCGACGGTCCGTCGTCGAGGTCGATTCGCGGGCGGAAGATTCGGGCGGTCGAGGGCTCTTGCTGGTGACCCAGCTTGTGGCGCTCGGGGCGCTTGGCTATCTCATCGGCCGATGGCGACCCGATCTCCTCGATACCGTGGGCCGGGCCGTCTCGCAGTATCCCGGCGTGAGCACGGTGACCGGTGGCTTCTCGGCCGCCGTGGTCATGGTCCTGCTGATATTCATGGCGTTCACGCTCGTGCTGCTCCCGGTCAGCATCCTGGGACTGGGAGCAGTGCTCCTCACGATCGCCTATGGCCACGTCGCCATCGGGTATCGACTGGTCGGCCCACTGGGTATCGAGCAGGCCCGCTATCGGGCAACGATCGGAGCAGCGGTGCTGGTCGTGCTCCTCGAGATCGCCGGGCTGGTCCCGTTCGTGGGCTCGCTGTTGGCCGGGCTGGTCGCTCTCGTGGGGTTCGGGGCCGCCCTCATCACGTATTACGGGCTCAGAGACTTCGAGCCGCCGGCCATCCCCGGGCCGTCGTAGGGATGCTCGGGCGAGGGCCTGGTTCCGGCTTGCGGGGATTCCATCGTCCGGCTGCAGCCGACTCCACCGACTGGCTCGATGCCACACCACCGACGGGCTCGGTTCGATTGCGCCGCTGACTTCAACCGATTTCACGTCCGACGCCATCCGATGCAACTGTCCCGAAACAGCAGTATAATGGGCTCGGGCCCCAATCTGGACGCGTGACCCCCGAAGCTCTCGCCCGGGAGTACTACCGGGCGATCGACGAGGACGATTACGACGCGCTGGCCTCGGTCCTGGCCCCGGATTTCGTCCAGGATCGAGGCGATATCACCCTCGAGGGTCGGGATCGGTTCGTCGCGTTCATGCGCGACGAACGGCCGGTGACGGACACCGAACACGTCATCGAGACCGTCTATACTGGTCCGACTGGGGCGGCAGTGCGAGGGCGACTCCTGCGACCCAGCGGGGAGGAGTGGTTCGAGTTCATCGACGTCTTCGACGCGGCGGAGAAGCTGAGGAGACTCGTGACGTTCACGGCTTGAAACTTTCGCGGCCGGTGACCCTCGGCCCGAAACTAACACGGCTGGTGACCCTCGATTCAAACTGACGC
>CAZQNH010000047.1:11131-18663 GCA_964594685.1 uncultured Halobacteriales archaeon | reverse complement strand
CCCACCTACGTCGTCACCAACTACACCCGGAAACGACGCATCCGCCAGGATTTCTTCTCCGGTCCGCGGGGCAAACAGGGCACCCTGGAGAGCGTGAAAGACCAGTTCGAGTCCGACCGGTACGTCCTCGTCGGCACCGGCGAGGCGGACGAGGACATCGCCGAGGCCGCCGGCTGGGAGTACCTCCCGGTCGAAGAGGCCGCGGCGGCCGCAGAGTGGGAGGTCGGCCCCGAAGAAGCCGCCGACGGCGAGACCGACCGCGAGGACTGGCCGTAGATGGCCGAACCCGGCATCCCGGGCGTCGGTGGTGACGGCACGCTCGATCTCCCCTGTGGCGAGACAATCCGCATCGAAGACCTCGATCTGGGCATGCGGGAGTACCGATGTGCTTGCGGCGAAGGCCACGCGGTGGTTATGGATCCGCATCCGCCCGCCCGTTTCTTCCCCGAGGGGGTCGTCGAGGCCCTCCAGGAAGCGATCGCCACGAGTCCGGAGGACGAGTTCGACGAGTTCGGCACCATCCATATCATGGGCGTCGTCATGGACGATTACCCGGAGCAAGTGGTGGCCTACGACGCCTCCGAGGACGGCACGGTCGGCTACGCGCTGGTCTGGGTCACGGATTTCGACTCCCGCCGGCTCCACGAGATCGTCGTCGAACTGGTCCTCGAACTCATGGAACACGCGGTGAGCCACGCCGAAGACGAGTCGGCGATGACGGCCTTCGAAGCGGAGATGCTGGATTTCGACGTCTCGGCCTTCGTCGACCAGTACCGCGAGGTCCGCGATTTCGAGGACGAGTGGGATCAGCCGGTATAACGAACAGGAGTTGGATAACCAGTGGGTTTCTGGATGCGGTCCTGGTTGAGTGCTCAGGTCAGACGAGCACATTTGAATTACTACGAGTGAGGAAAGCCCCCTCCCGCTCGGGACGGTGCGGTGGCTGTGCTCTCTCGAAGGCGGCAAAGCCGCCGCGGCTCCCCTGCACCTCGGCGGGCCCTATCGCGACCGAGCGTCAGCGAGGGAAACGAAATCCCGGCGATGGGGTGGCAACTGAGCGGAGTGCTGGCGCCACCGAAGAGGCGAGCTGTCGGGGGATTTCGGGTATCTGCATCGGGTAGATAAGAACTGCTCCAGAGAACCAAGACCGGCACCCGAAGCGTCTTGAACCGCGCGCTACCTTCCGTACCCATGGATGCTGTGACGGTGCGGACAACCAGGGAGGCCGTTCGAGACGCGGCGGACGGGGTCCCGGCGGGCACTCGGGTTCCCGTGGTCGGAACCCTGGACCTGGGGCCGTGGACCGCCTACCGGCGGGCTCGGGGAACGGAACCCGCGTTCTTCTTCGAGACGTCCGGCGGCCAGCCCGGGTGGAGTTATTTCGGGGTCGACCCCGCCGACTTCCTGTCCGTCGATGGACCGGGAGCGCTCGACCGCCTAGAGCCGGTCCTCGAGGACGAAGCCCTGGTCCGCGGCGAGTGCGAGGTGCCCTACCCTGGGGGCTTCTTCGGTTGGCTCTCCTACGATATCGTCCGCGATCTCGAACGCCTGCCCGAGGCGACCGTCGACGACCGAAACCTCCCGCGATTGCAACTGGGGACATACGACGCGATCGCGGCCTGGCCAGAGCCACGGGCGGAGACGGACCCGATCAGATTGATCGCGACACCAACAGTCGACGGGGACCCCGATGCAGCGTACGAGCGAGGGATCGAGAAGATAGCGGCACTCGCCCGCAGAGCCCTTGATGGGAACGAGAGCGTCGACCCGCCAACGGTCGAAGACGACGGCGTGGAGTTCACGAGCGAGACCGACCGGGACGCGTATGCCGACCGGGTGCGGGCCGTCAAACAGTACATCAGGGACGGGGACACCTTCCAGGTGAACATCTCCCAGCGACTCGCAGCCCCGGCCGCGGTACATCCCGTGGATGTCTTCGCCGCCCTTCGGGCGGTGAATCCCGCCCCATACTCCGGCCTCGTGGAGTACCCGGGCGTCGACCTCGTGAGCGCGAGTCCGGAGTTGCTGCTCTCCCGCCAGGGCGACCGGCTGGTGACCGAGCCCATCGCGGGCACCCGGCCTCGAGGGGCGACCGGCGACGAGGACGAGGCGATGGAAGCCGATCTGGTCCAGGACGAGAAGGAGCGGGCCGAGCACGCGATGCTCGTGGACCTGGAGCGCAACGACCTCGGAAAGGTCTCCGCGTACGGTTCGGTGACCGTGGACGAGTATCGACGGGTGGACCGCTACTCGGAGGTGATGCACCTCGTGTCGGTGGTCTCGGGGACCATGCGCGAGGAAGACACCCTCGCTGACGCGATCGAGGCGGTCTTCCCCGGGGGTACCATCACGGGGGCACCGAAGCCCAGAACGATGGAGATCATCGACGAGATGGAGTCGACCCGCCGGGGCCCCTACACCGGGAGCATGGCGGCCATCGGGTTCGACGGCCGGGCCACGCTCAACATTATTATCCGCACGCTCGTGCGTCACGCGGGCGAATACCATCTGCGAGTGGGCGGCGGGATCGTCCACGATTCGGTCCCGGACCTCGAATACGAGGAGACCCTCGACAAGGCGCGGGCGCTCGTGAACGCGGTCGACGTCGCCCTGGCGGACCGCGGCGACATGGAGGTGCGTGAATGAGTTCCCATCCGCCAGGGCGACCCCGTTCCCACCACGCGGTGGTTGCCCAACCAGCATGCCGCCGACGGGAGGGCCAACACCGATGACCCGGATCCTCGTCATCGACAACTACGACTCATTCGCGTACAACCTGGTCCAGTACGCCGGCGAGTTCGCCTCGGAGATGGTCGTCCGCCGGAACGACGCGGTCGACCTCGACGGGATCCGCGAGATCGACCCGGACGGCATCATCGTCTCGCCAGGCCCAGGCGTCCCCCAGGATGCGGGCGTCTCGATGCCCATCTTTGCCGAACTCGATGTCCCAACGGTGGGCGTGTGCCTGGGCCACCAGGCCCTCTGTGCGGTCCACGGCGCCCCGGTCGACCACGCGCCTGGCGTGGTCCACGGGAAGTCCTCGATGGTCTCACACGACGGGGAAGGGCTCTACGAGGGACTGTCCGAAGCATTCGAGGCCGGGCGATATCATTCCCTCGGGGTCGAGCGTAGCGAACTGCCCGATATCCTCGAGGAGACCGCCTGGACCGAGGACGAGCCCGAGCTCGTTATGGGGGTACGCCACCGCGAGCGCCCGCATCTGGGGGTGCAGTTCCACCCCGAAAGCATACTCACGAATCGAGGGAAAGAAATCGTCCGGCGGTTCGTAGTTGATGTATGCAGTACCACGTAAACGGCGAGTTGGTCCCCGAGGACCAAGCAGCCATTTCGGTCGTCGACAGGGGTTTCCAGTACGGCGACGCGGCCTTCGAGACCGTGCGCGCGTACAACGGCGTGCTCTTCGAGTGGGACGCCCATCTCGAGCGCCTCCAACACTCGTGTGAGGGTCTGGGGATGGGACCTGTCGTCCCCGAGGAACTCAAGGAGCGAGTGACCGAGACGCTCGCGGCCAACGACCTCACCGAAGCCTACGTCCGCGTCTCGATCACCAGAGGCATCCAACCCGGGACGCTTACGCCTCGGTTCGAGGTTTCCCCGTCGGTCATCGTGGTGGTGTCGGAACTGCCAAAGGGCGGCCCTGACGGCGAAGCCCGATGGGACGCCCCGGCTGCGGTCGAGACCGTCGAGGTCCGGAAGCCGGACCCGGCGGCCATCCCCCCGGATCTCAAGACTCACAACTACCTCAACGGACTCCTGGCCAGACTCGAGCTCCGCGAGCCCGACGGCTCGGTCCGAGCGGACGAAGCCCTCCTCCTGGACAGTGACGGGCTCGTCGCGGAGGGGACCACGAGCAACGTGTTCTTCGTCGAAGAGGGGGTGGTTCACACTACCGCGCTCGACGGATCGGTTCTCCCAGGGGTCACCCGGCAGGTAGTGCTCGAACTCGCGGAGGGAGCGGACATCCCCATCCAGACCGGCCGATATCCTCTCGAGCGCGTCCGGGCCGCCGACGAGATGTTCCTCACGAATACAACCGGGGAGGTGTGGCCGGTCGCCAGACTCGACGAGACTGAGTTCCAGACCGGCCCCGTGACCGAGCGCCTGGCCGACCTGTTCGACGAGCGCGTCGGGGAGTTGTATTGACGATCGCTCACAGCTGGTTTCCCCGCCGACGGCTATTTCCTCCTCCCGGACGCCCGCCGGAACGATGACCACCCTCGACGTTGACGCTGAGTTCTCGGTCCACGACTACCGCCACGGGCTCAAGCTCGTCCAGCAGGACCGGGATACGAGTACCGTCGAAAACCGGGGCGGCTTCGAATGCCCGGCCTGCGGGGACCAGATAAAGCGGCTGCTCGTGGCCGAGTCGGCGACCCTCTCCTTTGGCGCCGCGCCGAATTGCCCATTCTGTCTCGCTCGTGCCGATGACTCGCTACTGGTGCTGACACATTCATCAGTGAAAGCGCGGCCTGAGAAGCGTTTCCGAAGCTAGCCGATGTCCGACACCGGGCCGATTTCCGAGGGTATGCCGATATCCGGAACCTGCCGATATGCGACGCTGCTCCCGCACTTGGTAGTGGCCGTGGTCCCAGAAACGAGGATCCCAGACTTCCATGCAACCGACTGCTCATCCCGAGCGGTCGGTCTCGATGCGATAGGCAGTTCCCGCGAACTCGATCGTCCGGTCGTCGGGCAGGCCTGTTGACAGGGCGGCGGTGCTCGTCTCGATCTCCACGAACCGGGTCCAGCGCTCGAAGAGCGCGAGGGCATTGCGAAGAGCGTCGTCGCGGATCACCTGCTCGACGATCACCGGGACCGCATCCGCTGGCACCGATTTCAGTGCCGTCACCCGGTAGGTGACCGGGTCACCCTCCTCCCGGCGCCAGGTCAGCCTCACTGCATCACCATCCCGGACCCTGTTCTCGACGCCCGGCGTCGGTCGCAACGTCAACTCGGAGCCATCCAGCCCGAAACGGGTGACGAACGCGGTCATGGCATCCGCCGGGTCGTCCGCGAACCGACCCTCGACCCCGAAGGAGTAGATGCCGCCCCCGAGGCCGACGACGGTTGCCGAATCAGCCCCTTGCGAGCCCGGGAGCGAGCGTTCGCGGTCCGTGTTGTCGACGGCGATCTCCCAGGAATGACTCCCACCGGGTTCGAGCTGCATGAGCCGTTCCGGCCAGCCCTGCGGGACAACGTGAAACCATGTCCCGTCGACGTATTTCTGGAGCCGCCAGGCGTAGAAATTGGTCTCGTAGCGACTCCCGCGTTCATTCGCCAGCGTGAACTCGAAATCCGTCTCCGGAAGGGACCCACTCGGTCGCGCCGGTCGCATCGCCATCTGTGCCTCGGAATCCGCCGGTTCGGGCGTGCAGACCACCGTTTCGACCCGATCACTGTACCGGGGACACTCGATGCCATCATCAATCGCTCCAGTGGTCGTGGGCCCCCCGCCAGTGGACCCGATGCACCCGGCGACCAAGCCCGAGCCGAGCGTCGAGAGGGTGGCGATGAGGGACCGTCGTCGCATGTTCGAATGCTGGTCAGGTATCGGGAAAACCGTTCCGTCCGCCGGTGGTTACTCCAGGGGCCCTCCATAAATTCCACGCACTCGATTTCTCTCGAGAATCGGACTGGGTAGACAGCCGACCAGCCGAAGATGGCTGGATTTCCCGGAAGTTTACGATATTCGTAAATCTATTTCGAATATTGGAGGAAATCACCGTCTTTATTACGATGACGCGACTCCGGACGAGTAGCATGGACGACGACCGCACCGTCCTCCTCATCGGCAGCGGCCCCATCCGCATCGGACAGGCAGCCGAGTTCGATTACTCCGGGGCCCAGGCCTGCCGAGCGCTCCAGGAGGAGGGCGTCCGCGTCGTCCTGGTGAACTCGAACCCCGCGACGATCATGACCGATCCGGAGATGGCGGATGCAGTCTACGTCGAGCCGATCACCCCCGAGGCCATCGCCGAGGTCATCGCGCGGGAGGATCCGGACGGGGTCATCGCGGGGCTCGGTGGCCAGACCGGGCTCAACGTGACCGCCGACCTCGCGGAGCGTGGCGTCCTGGAGGAGTACGATGTCGATATCATGGGCACCCCACTCGAGACCATCTACGCCACCGAGGACCGCGAGCAGTTCCGCGAGCGCATGGCGGCCCTCGGGCAGCCGATTCCCCGGTCGATCACGGTCGGCTCCAGAGCGGAAGTCGAGGAGGCGCTCGAGCGGGTCGGCGGGCTGCCCGTTATCGTGCGGACCACCTACACGCTCGGCGGGGCGGGCTCCGGCGTCGTCACCGACCGCGAGGCGTTGACCCGGCGTGTCGAGCAGGGGCTCTCGCTCTCCCGGAACGGCGAGGTGCTGATAACCGAATCCATCGACGGCTGGATCGAACTCGAGTACGAGGTGATGCGGGACCGGGCGGATTCGACCGTCATCGTCTGCAACATGGAGAATATCGACCCGATGGGGATCCACACGGGGGAGTCGGTGGTGGTGACCCCCAGTCAGGTGATCCCCGACCGCGGCCATCAGGCGATGCGCGACGCCGCCCTCGAGGTCATCCGCGATCTAGGCATCCAGGGCGGCTGTAACATCCAGTTCGCCTGGCGTGACGACGGGACCCCGGGCGGGGAATACCGCGTCGTGGAGGTCAACCCGCGGGTCTCTCGCTCATCGGCGCTCGCCTCGAAGGCGACTGGGTACCCCATCGCTCGGGTCACCGCGAAGGTGGCCCTGGGCAAGCACCTTCACGAGATCGAAAACGAGATCACTGGCCAGACGACGGCAGCCTTCGAACCGGCGGTGGATTACGTCGTGTCGAAGGTCCCCCGGTGGCCCATCGAGAAGTTCCCCCAGGTCGATTTCGAACTCACGACCGCGATGAAATCGACCGGCGAAGCGATGGCCATCGGGCGCACTTTCGAGGAGTCACTCCTCAAGGCGCTTCGGTCGAGTGAGTACGAGCCGGCCGTCGATTGGACGTCCCTCGACGATACCGAACTCGAAACGGCCTATCTCGAGACGCCCACGCCGGACCGCCCGTACGCGATCTTCGAGGCCTTCCGGCGGGGCTACGAGGTCGAGTCCGTCGCCGATCTCACCGGCATCCACGAGTGGTATCTCGAACGTCACCAGAACATCGGAATGGCCGCGGAGGCCGCGGCAGCCGGGGCGGCCGGGGCGACCGGGGCCGCAGCCAATCTAGAGATGGCGGCCGAACACGGATTCACGAACGCCGAGATAGCCCACATGGCGACCGTGGGCGAACCGGATACGACCGCTCGTGGGGGCGGTGGCGGTCCGACGGGCACCCCCGTCGAACCGAGTGCGGCGGACGATAAACAACCTGTTTCCGACGGCTCTGGGGCTGTCTCGGTGGACCGGGTCGAGCGTTCTGTCCCCCAGCGGACCTTCAAACAGGTCGATACCTGTGCGGGGGAGTTCGCGGCGTCGACGCCGTATTATTATTCCGCGCGCCAGCCGGGAGACACCCGCGAAACGAC
>CAZQNH010000047.1:0-11031 GCA_964594685.1 uncultured Halobacteriales archaeon | reverse complement strand
CGAAACGACGAAATCCGACCGCACCGAAGTCCAGGTCGATCGGGACGCGGAAAGCGTCGTGATCGTGGGCGGGGGACCCATCCGGATCGGCCAGGGAGTCGAGTTCGATTATTGTACCGTCCACGCGGTCCGGGGACTCCGCGAGGCCGGCATCGAGGCCCATGTGGTGAACAACAACCCGGAGACAGTCTCGACCGACTACGACACCTCCGACGGACTTTTCTTCGAACCGATCACCGCCGAGGAGGTCGCCGACGTGATAGAAGCCACGAATGCCGACGGTGCGATGGTGCAGTTCGGCGGACAGACCTCGGTGAACGTCGGGAATCCCCTGGCAGCGGAGATCGAGCGCCGGGGGCTCGACTGCGAACTGCTGGGCACCTCGGTGGCCGCGATGGATCTGGCCGAGGACCGAGACCGCTTCAACCGCCTGGTGTCTGAACTCGGCATCGACCAGCCCGACGGCGGGACGGCGACGAGCGAGGGCGAAGCCCTCGACCTCGCCCACGAGATCGGGTACCCGGTGCTGGTCCGCCCGAGTTATGTGCTCGGCGGCCGGGGAATGGAGGTGGTCCACTCGGATGGGGAACTCCGGACCTACATCCAGGAGGCGACCCGCGTCTCTCCGGAGAAGCCTATCCTCGTCGACGAGTACCTCTCGGGTGCGGTAGAACTCGATGTCGACGCCGTGGCGGACGGCGAAGACGTCCTGATCGGTGGGGTGATGGAACACGTCGAGCGGGCCGGCGTCCACTCCGGTGACTCGGCCGTGATCATCCCGCCCCAGAATCTCACGTCCGCCACGATGGAGCGGGTCCGGGGCGTTGTCGAGACCATCGCGGACGGCCTCGAGACCGTCGGCCTGCTCAACGTCCAACTCGCCGTGAAGGACGGGAGAGTGTACGTGCTCGAGGCGAATCCCCGCGCATCTCGCACCGTCCCCTTTGTCGCAAAAGCGACGGGGGTTCCGATCGCGAAGATCGCCGCGACGGTGATGGCGGGGGCAAGCCTCTCCGAGCTCGACGTCGAAGAGCGCATCCCGGAACAGGTCTCGGTCAAGGAGGTCGTCTTGCCATTCGACAGGCTTCCCGGTTCGGACCCCACTCTGGGCCCCGAGATGAAATCCACCGGTGAGGTGATGGGGACGGCGTCGACGGCGGGGAAGGCTTTCGAGAAGGCCCAGATGGCCGTCGGCAAACCGATCCCGACGGACGGAACGGCCCTGCTCGACCTGGGTCACGCGCGGTTCCAGGAACTGGACAACGCTGGGGGGCGGGCACTCGAAGATGCGTTCGCGCAGCACTTCGATGTCATCGGCGTCGAGACCGAACCGAATCCGCGGGACGCTCTCGAATCGGGGGCCATCGACCTCGTCATATCGGGGAATCCGGACCGCCTGCGGATGGCAGTCGAACAATCGATTCCAGCCTTCTCGACGGAGGCATCCGCTGACGCAGTACTCCAGGCCCTCGAGGCGCAGGACGACCCGCTTTCCGTCACACCGATCACCGACCG
This sequence comes from uncultured Halobacteriales archaeon, assembly GCA_964594685.1. Classification (GTDB taxonomy): domain Archaea; phylum Halobacteriota; class Halobacteria; order Halobacteriales; family Halobacteriaceae; genus Halodesulfurarchaeum. The sequence continues at coordinate 9,516 of CAZQNH010000047.1, read as the reverse complement.
TCCGACCCGGATCGAGAGCTGGGGCGTTTCGGACTGAACGCAGGTCGGCGAGGGGCCAGCGGTCGGCGGCGTCCTCCGCCTGAGTCAGTCCCAGGCCAGGGGGGATCGAAGGGTCAGCATTGTTATCATTATTATCACCACTATATCATCATTACCATCATTATCATCATCATTATCATCATTATCATCATTATTAGTATATTATTGAAATTCCGGGTTCGAGAAGGTAGTTCAGGTCCCTACGGAGTCACAGAGGGTCCGGCCACCGGGGGCTCAGTGATGATGCTCGTGGTCTAGACCGTGCGGGTCGCCGGGGTAGTTCTTCTCCCCCGCCTCGATGCGAACCTCGAGCCAGTTCTCGGTGGGGATGAGCGGGCACTCGTAGGTCTCGTTGTACGCGCAGGTCGGGTTATAGGCCTGGTTGAAGTCGAGGCTCCAGTTCCCGCCTCGGAAGTGGTGGTCCCGCTCGAGGTCGAGATACCGTCCCGCGCCGTAGGTCTCCTCGCCGTTGGTCTCGTCCCGGAACGGGACCCAGAGCCGGTCATCGTCCGGGTCCCCCTTGTACGCCTGCAGGGTCACCTCGGTCCCCTCGACCTCGAACCGGAACTCGCCCCACCGCCGGTACTCCTGCCGGTTGCCGGTGGTCGTCTCCACGGTCAAGGTCTCGTGTTCGTCGTGTTCGTGAAGCGGCAGTTCGTACCGCATCTCTTCGTCGACCGGGAAATACTCCAACCCTGGAAAGTCCTCCTGCAGGTCGTGAGGGATTGGAGATCGGGGGTTCTCGGCAAAATATTGCTCTTTCTGCTTTCGTTGCTCGCGGATCCGGTCGGCGTAATCGTGTGCCATTAGTGAATGATTAATGCGGGAGTCATAAAGGCACCCGGCTTCGGGAAGACGGCGAATGGCTCGGGTTCGGGCGGGATGGAACCCGGTTCCATTCGGCGGATGCTGAACCCGTTCGCGTGCAAAGACCCCGAAACAGGTTTGCACTCATCGGCCATGGAACCGGTTCGCGTTCGACGCCGTGGCCAGGTCGATCGCGAGAGTGCCGGATCGATGGATTACATTTCGGTGGCCAACGAGACTACTCCGCTGGCTCAGGTTCGACGCGCCGCGGGGGCTCGGCCGTCGCCAGCACCGCGTCGAAGAACCCGACGGTATCGTGTGGGCCGGGATGTGCCTCGGGATGGTATTGGCGAGTGATGATGTCGAGGGACTCCGACTCGAGCGCTTCGGGGGTGTCGTCGTTGACGTTCACCTGGGTGACCGACAACTCGCCGGGGTCGACGACCTGGTAGCCGTGGTTCTGGGTGGTCATCACGACCTGTCCCGTGCGCTCGTCGAGGACCGGTTGATTGACCCCACGATGACCGAACCGCATCGACGCCGTCTCGCCGCCCATAGCCCGCGCCACGATCTGCATCCCCAGACAGATCCCCGCGATCGGGCGGTCGCCGGCGACCGACTCGACGAGGGCTTCGGTCGCCTCGTACGTGGCCGGATCACCCGGCCCGTTCGAGATGAAGACAAGGTCAGGGTCGACCGCTTCGATATCCACCGGTGATGCGTCGTGGGGGAAAATAAACACCTCCGAGCCCCGACCCGTGAGAGCGTCGACGATGCTGGCCTTTGTCCCACAGTCGATGAGCGCCGTCGTTGGAACCCCGAATCCCGCTGCGCCCCGTGCCTCCCGTACGCCCGTGGCGTCTTTTGGACCCGTGTCTTCCCGTGAGCCTGTGGCGTCCCTATGGCCTGCGCTGCCCCCGCCGGTAGGATGATATTCGACTGCCTCGACGCCGACCCGCTCACCTATATCCCCGATGTCGCTCGTGGTCGGACAGGTCTCCAGTTGGGCGACCGCCTCCGACGGGGAGGCCTCGGGTCCGGCCGATATCCCACAGCGCATCGACCCCTCCTGGCGGATATCGACTACCAGATCCCGGGTGTCGATACTGTCGACCGCCGGGACCCCCTGCTCGCGGAGCCACAAGGCGACTTCGTCGGTGAGTTCCCGGGCGAGGACCGCGCTGGGATGGACTCGGTCCGACTCGAAACGCTCGGCTCGGACGCCGTAGTTCCCGACGAGGGGATACGCGAAGGTGAGGACCTGGGTCTCGTAGGACGGGTCGGTCAGGCTCTCCTCGTAGCCCGTGTAGGACGTGGTGAACACGAGTTCGCCATGGGCCGCTCCCGGCGACCGGCTCCTGGCGGACAGGACCTCGCCGGTCTCGAGGGCCAGATAGGCGTCCGGCATTACGAATTCCAAACACTCTTGGAACTATAAACATTGCTTTCGAAACAAAGTTACGAATTTCGAAACACGTAAGCCGGAGGCGGGCCTGGGTCCGCCATGGACGACCTCGACCGAGAGATCCTCGACATCCTTCGACGCGATTCCCGGACCCCGTACACCGAGATCGCCGACAGGATCGGCGTCTCTGAAGGCACGGTCCGGAACCGTGTCGACCGATTGGTGGAGACCGGGATCATCGAACGGTTCACCATCGCGACCCGCACCGGGAATGTCAAGGCGATGGTCGACATCGGGGTTGCGGTCGACGTGAACACCCACGCGGTGGCCGACCGGATGGCCGAATGGGACGAGGTCGACTTCGTCTGGCAGGTCTCGGGCGAAGAGGACATCGTGCTGGTGGTCGACGCCGCGGATACCCGGGGCGTCAACGAACTCATCACCCGGGCCCGGGAGCAAGAGGAGGTGATGAGCACGAAGACCAGGCTCATCCTCGAGGAGACACTGGGATAAGGAACCCGGCCGACCAAAGCGGAATCCCGACCACGAGACCGGTGGCTACAAGACCAGCCTCGACCTTCCACACCCCATGAGCGATTCTCCGGCCACGGGCGGCTCGTCGGACGACGTCTCCCACCAGAACGCCGAACAAGACATCGTAGTGGTCGACGCCGACGACCAGATGGAGGGGACGGCAAACCGGCTCGAGGCTCACACTGGCGAGGGCATCCGCCACCGCGCGTTTACCTGCATGCTCTTCGACGAGACGGGACGCATCCTCCTGGCCCAGCGGGCCGACGACAAGCGGCTCTGGGACACCTATTGGGACGGAACCGTGGCCTCCCATCCAGTCGACGGGCAGACCCAGATCGAGGCGACCGAAGAACGTCTCGAAGAGGAACTGGGGCTCGAGCCCCACCAGTACGAGGACCTCCGGGTCACCGACCGATTCGAGTACAAGCGGTTCTACCTCGATGAAGGGGTGGAGTGGGAGGTCTGTGCTGTGCTCAAAGCGACCGTGACGGACCTCGACCTCGATCCGGACCCGACCGAGGTGGGCGGGCTGCTATGGGCCGACTACGAGGATCTCCGGGAGAACGGCCGCCAGTACCGACAGCTCCGTTTCTGCCCCTGGTTCGAGATCGCGATGCGTCGGGACCTGGGGTAATCCGGCCAGACCCGGCCATGCTCGTGCTCGCCACTCACGTCTACGAAGCAATCCTCGCCCATGCCCGCGAGGCGAAGCCTGCCGAAGGCTGCGGACTGCTTGCGGGGCATCGGACCCAGGAAGCCACCGCGACGGCGAGTTACCGGGCGACGAACGTGGCCGAGAACCCGACGACCACCTACGAGATCGACCCGGAGGAGCAGTACCGACTCATGGCCGAGATCGACACCGTTGGGCTCGAAGTCGTGGGTTTCTACCACTCGCACCCGGCGGGACCCCACGGCCCGAGCACCACCGATCACGCCAGGGCCACCTGGGAGGGGTATCACTACCTCATCGCCTCGCTCGGCGGGAAACGTCCCGTGCTCGACGCCTGGCGATGGACGGGTGACGCGTTCGAACGCGACGCGGTGGCGGTCAGGGCCGCGGAGAACGAGTAGCGCCCAAGGAGATAGTGTATCCGGCGTGAGAGGGGGCTGTGAGTGACTGTCGCCCACCTCCGGAGACCGTCTATTCGCGACCGTACCGCAGGGCTGTCCACACCCCGAACGCGCCGAACAAGAGGGCGGGGAGCATCGCGATGGTCACGTAGAGCCCGTATGACCCCATCCCTCGTGGGGTCGTCAGGATCAGCACACCCGGAACGACGAGGGTGAGGAGGACGAGCACCCCGAGGACCAGCCAGCCCGTAGGACCCGACAGTCCACCGGATCGGTCCTCGCTCATCGATATTCGCCGGCGAAGCGCGGTCCGTCCTCGAGGCGTTCGTTCCGCCTTACGCGGTGACCCTGACGTTCCATGTCCTCAATCTGCTCCCAACGCCCCTAAACTGTATGGACCCGCTGCCCACCTCGCCGATTCCGAACGTTCATCCCTGCTCCGTTAAGGACCTCCGTTGTGCCCATACGTTTTTGAATGAAAGCCGGACCACCCCCTCCTATGCACTGATCCCACCCCGTTCCCGATGTTCGCCCCCACCCACCTCCGGTGACTCCCGGTACACTGGACTTCTCGGCGTCAGCACTTTGGCCCCCGCCTGCGAACCCTGGGCCATGGTCGACTTCCAGAAGCGGGATACGAGCCGCGGTCTCGATCCCGATGCAGAGGAGGACGCCGAGGCGGACGCGGCACCCGAGGAGGACGCCGATGGCCCACACGCCGAGCAGGAACATGACCACCATGCCCACGATATAGACACCGTGGGAATCGGTGTCATCACGGTCTCCTCGACCCGATCCCTGGATTCTGACCCGAGTGGCGACGCCATCGCCGCCGCGGCGGAGGCGGCGGGCCACGAGGTCGTCACCCGGGAACTCGTCGGCGATAGTCTCGACGGGGTCCAGTCGGCCGTCAACCAGCTTATCGGGCGTCGCGACGTGGACGTGGTCATTACCACCGGCGGGACCGGCGTCTCGCCGGACGACGTGACCATCGAAGCCATCGAGCCGCTGCTGGAGAAGGACCTGCCGGGCTTCGGCGAGCTGTTCCGCCGGAAGTCCTACGAGGACATCGGCGCGAAGGTCGTCGCCACTCGAGCGACCGCCGGCGTCGCCGATGGCGTCCCGGTATTCGCCCTTCCGGGAAGCGTGGACGCCGTCCGGCTGGGGACCGAATCGGTCATCCTCCCCCAGGTCGGCCATCTCGCGGGCCTGGCCCAGCGCGGCAGCCACGAGCACGACGCGTAGCGAAGGCGGGCCCGTGGCAGGGTCATCGTTCGCTGTTTCGGGATGGGAGAGACGGGGCACACCAGGGGCGGCTCAGGCAGTTCGGTCTCGGACCCCACAGCGCCCCGACACTCAAATGGGGTCGGGGGCTGGACAGGATATGGACAAACAGACCATCCGCGAACAGATCTGGGACCGGATGGAGGCCGAAGGTGTGGCGCGATTCCCCTTTCCGCCGCACGACCGTATCCCGAACTTCGACGGGGCCGAGGCGGCCGCCGAGCGGCTGGAAGCAAGCCCCGAGTGGGAAGGGGCGACACCACTGAAATCCAACCCCGATTCCCCGCAGCTCCCCGTCAGACGAGGGGCGCTCCGGGCCGGGAAGCTGGTCTATATGGCAGTACCGCGGTTGCGGGACGAGAAGTGCTTCATGCGACTCGACCCCGAGCGTATCGAGAACAAAGACGAGGCGGCCACCATCTCCGGCGCGGATCGGTACGCGGAGCAGGTCGCCCCGAGGACCATGCTTCCCGTGGAACTCATCATCGCTGGCAGCGTGGCCGTGACTCCAGACGGGGATCGTATCGGGAAAGGTGAGGGGTATAGCGACCTCGAGTACGCCATCCTGTCCGAGGCGGGTCTCATCGACCGCGACACGACGATCATCACGACGGTCCATGAGATGCAGGTCCTCGAAGCGGATATCGAAGTTCGGACCGACGACCACGACGTCCCGATGGACCGCATCGTCACACCGGAGCGGGTGATCGAGACGGATCGGCGGGGCGATCGGCCGGAGGGGATCGACTGGGATGCCCTGGAGTCCTCGAAGATCGATCAGATCCCGATCCTCGAACGGCTCCGCTCGTAATTCAACGGATATGGCATGGGATAAAGCCCCATCCCGACGAACCTTTTAACGGGATGAGAGGCAAGGACTGCTCGATGGACGCCGGCGAGTCGGACGTCGAGCGGGCCGAGGCCGCTCTCGAGCGCCAGCTTTCGAGCGTGGACGGGGACCCGAGCTGTACGCTCTGTCGGGCCGACGCGGATTTCTTCCTCTACGACCCCGATCGGGTCGCGAAATTCGTCTGCTGGGAGCACGTGAGTCCGGTCTCCGCGGTCGTGGACCTCCCGGTCGAAGGCACGAACCGCCCCGTGGCGCTCCCGCTGACCGAAGAGTTCAGCTGACGGTGCCCACCGGGACCAAACCCGCTATCCTGGCGGCGGGGCGAAGGTCGCGGTAAGCACAGCACGTTCGTCGGACTCGTTGCGTGCCCCGTGGTCGACTCCGGGGTCGTGGACCACGACCCCGGGCGATCGCACCGATTCCTCGCTGTCGTCCTGGGTAACCGTGACGGTTCCCTCGAGGACGTGGAACACGTTCGTTGACCCGCCGTGGGCGTGCGGATCGATGGCCCCGCCGGGACCGATGGCGAAGACCTTCACCAGCACATCGTCGGTGACCGCGACCTCTGCGTCGAGAACCTCCCCCGAATCAGGGTCGAGGGCCTGAAGCTGATCGAGTGCCATATCGACCCCTCGGTGCCTCGAAGGGTAACCGTTGTGCACCAGGCCGATAAGGCCTGTTATTCAATGGGTCGAGTCGTCACAGGCCCGGTCCTCGATGGAACCATCTCGCCCCCGGCCTTACTCTTCGATGGCGCCCTTTGGCCCCGAAGTTAGTCTTCGATGGCGCCGACGACCTCTTCGACCACGACGTCCGGGCCGAGGAGCGCAGGATCCACGGCGAGATCGAGTTGTCCCCGGACGAACTCCGGAACGGCGTCGGGAATGTAGAAGATCACCCTGACTTCGGGATTCCGGTCCTTTGCGACCGATACGGCGGTTGCCTCTTCGGCGTCGGTGACGAAGAGGACGTCCGCACTCCCGATGTCAGCCTCGTCGAGGGACTCCCCGGTGGCCAGGCCGTTGAGCCTGACCGTCTCCGTGCCGTGCCGGCTGAGTTCGGATTCGATACCTCGGTCGGGACCCGCGATGATAGCTCGTGTCATTCGTACTCGATCGTGGCAGGCGGTTTGTGGGTCACGTCGTAGACGACCCGGGAGACCGCATCGACCTGGCCGGTGATCCGGCTCTGGATCCGCTGGAGGGTCTCCCAGTCGATATCCTGAGCGCGGGCGGTCATGCCATCACGGCTCTCGACCGACCGCACCGACACCACCCACCCGTGGACCCGGTTGTCGCCCTTGACGCCCGTCGCCTTGCCCAGGACGCCGGCGAAGGCCTGCCAGGGGTCGTAGGCTTCGAGTTCGTCCTCCACGATGGCGGTCGCCTCCCGGGCGACCTCGACCTTCTCGGGAGTTGCCTCCCCGACGACCCGGACCGCGAGACCCGGACCGGGGAACGGCATCCGTTCGGAGATGATGGACTCGAGGTCGAGGGCACGGGCGACCGACCTGACTTCGTCCTTGTAGAGGTCCCGCATCGGCTCCACGATGCCCTCGAAATCCACGGCGTCGGGTAGTCCACCGACGTTGTGGTGTGATTTGATGTTCCCGTCGCTCTCGATGCGGTCGGGATAGATGGTTCCCTGGACCAGATACGAGGCGCCGACCTCCTCGGCGACGCGCTCGAACTCCCTGATGAACTGTTCGCCGATGGCCTTCCGCTTTTCCTCCGGGTCGGTGACCCCGTCGAGGGAATCGAAGAACCGGTCCTGGGCCTCGACGATCCGGAGACTCTCCATATAGGAGAAGATCTGGCGGATGTCCTCGGTCTCCCCTTTCCGCATGAGCCCGGTGTCGATGTAGACCGGGACCAGTTGCTCGCCCACGGCCTCGTAGGCCAGGGCGGCGGCCGTCGAGGAGTCGACGCCCCCGGAGAGGGCGATGATGGCCGTCTGCTCCCCCAGGGTGTCCGCGATCTCCCGTTCGGCCTCCGGGATGAAGGACTCGACATCCACCATCTCAGGCTTCCACCTCTCGTTCTGCCTCGATGTCCGCCAGGACGGCATCGAGCAGTCCGGTGAAGGGTGGGCTCGCCCGCGTCGGCCGGGACCGGAACTCGGGATGGAACTGGGTCCCGAAGAAGTACGGGTGATCGTCGAGTTCGAGCATCTCCATCCGGTTGCCGGCCTCCCCGGAGAACGCCAGATTCCCTTCAGTGAGCTCCTCGATGTACTCGGGATTGACCTCGTACCGGTGGCGGTGGCGTTCGGTACAGCTCGCTGCCCCGTAGAGGTCGTGGGCCAGGGTTCCGGGCTCGATCTGGGTCTCGTGGGCTCCGAGCCGCATGGTCCCACCGAGGTCCTCGAGGTCGTACTGTTCCGGGAGGAGGTCGATGACCGGATAGGCAGTGTTCTCGTCGATCTCGGTGGAATTGGCTCCGTCCAGACCCAGGACGTTCCTGGCGTACTCGATGACCGCGAGCTGGAACCCGAAACAGAGGCCGAGATACGGCACCTCGTGCTCGCGAGCGTACGTGATCGCCTCGAGTTTCCCTTCGACCCCCCGGCTGCCGAATCCGCCCGGCACCACGATGCCGTCGGCCTCGGCCAGGCGGCGCTCGTGTTCCTCGTCCATCCGGTCGGAATCGACCCACTTTACGTCCACCTCGACGTTCCGGTCGAGGCCGGCGTGTTTCAGGGCTTCGCGGACCGACATGTAGGCGTCCCGGAGGTCGTACTTACCAACGAGCGCGATGTCGACCTCGGTCTCGGTATGCTGAGTCACGAGTTCGCGCCACTCGTTGCTCCGGTGGGCCTTCGGCAGTGCGCGGTCGTCCAGATCCAGTCGGTCCATCACGTAGTCGTCCATGCCCTCCTCCTCGAGGACGAGCGGGACGTGATACACGTCATCGACGTCGTGATTCGAGAATACCGCCCGGGTCGGAACGTCACAGAACAGGGCGATCTTCTCGCGAACGTCGGACTCCAGGGGGTCGGCGTTCCGGCCCACGATGATGTCGGGCTGGAGGCCGATGCTCCGGAGTTCCTTCACGCTGTGCTGGGTGGGTTTGGTCTTCTGCTCGCCATTGGGGGCATAGGGAACGAGCGTGACGTGGGTCAGCAGGACGTTCTCATCGGGCTCCTCGTCGGTGAACTGGCGCAACGCTTCGAGGAAGGCCATGCCCTCGATGTCGCCGACGGTGCCGCCGACCTCCACGAGGCAGATGTCGTGGCCCTCGGCCGCCTCCCGGATCCGATGCTTGATATCGTCGGTGACGTGCGGGATGATCTGGACGGTCTTCCCCAGGTAATCGCCCGAACGCTCCCGGTCGATCACGTTGCGGTAGACCTTCCCTGTGGTCACGTTGTGATCGAAAGTCATGTCGATATCGAGGAAGCGCTCGTAATTGCCCAGATCGAGGTCCACCTCGCCCCCGTCCTTCAGCACGTACACCTCACCGTGCTGGTAGGGGTTCATCGTCCCCGCGTCCACGTTGAGGTAGGGATCGATCTTGACGGCAGT
>CAZQNH010000046.1:10640-19994 GCA_964594685.1 uncultured Halobacteriales archaeon | reverse complement strand
TGGGGTAGTTTACCCGCCGGTTCGGTGTTCCTGGGTGTGGGGCTGGGGGCTTGTTCGATTGACGGTAAATCGGGTGTATGGCGATCCGTCAAAGCGGGCTGATGGCATGGAAATCGGTGATAGGAATCGACACCGTCGGGTTGTCTCCGGATCCTAGCGGTGTTCCTTGTATGCCAGGTTCGCCATCTCGGTGAGCTCGGAGGCAAGGAATTCGGCCTCGAGGGGTGAGAGGTCGAACTCCCACTCATCGAGGTCCCCTTCGAGAATCACGCGCACCTGTCCATCCTCGATTCGGACCTGAAAATCGCCGACCTGGTCTCCCATCGGTGGATGCAAACAGTGCCTTCTCAATGAAGATAGACCGCAATAATTCGATGTATTATGTCACGGCCCGATCCCAGACCCGAACCGAGTCCGGCGCCGCGTGTCGACCGCCCCGGAGTCGCCACTCGTGGGTGTCTCGTGAAACGGGTTGCGGGTCGTAAGCCCCCTTCTGTTCTCCCGGCATTCGGCTGAGCGTCCGCGCCCCGTTCCGGACTACCTTGCACGCGCAGACTTGCACCGGCGAGGGGTGGCCGTTCCATCGGTGCTTCGCCGTGTGTGGCTCACGCCATGGCCCTCGGTGGGGTCGCTCCATCCCTTTTTCGGCGAGGCCTTATTCGGTCCGGATCCGCACACCTCATGGGTACGACGAAGCCGTGTCGTTGCTGTTCCAGGGCCCGACGGTCTCCCGCCCCGGGCTTGTGCCCGATCGCCTGTCCGGTGGTGGGGGGACTTTCCTCATGCTCGCGCACGGGAACCGGGCGCCCGCTACCCAGTCGATGTAGTGGGGCCGCGAACCTAAGGAATTCGGTCCGGCCGACCCCCGACCGCAACGGAATCCAGTTTCGCCAGGGCCCGCTTCCGGGGGAGGTGTTACTTCGAACGGTTTCTAAGAACGCATAAGTAAACGGGAAATCGTTACTTCAGACGAAGATGTCGCCGGGAACAGCACCGGTCGCCCCGCTGAACCAGGCCTCGGGTCGAAAAGCGGCTGCCTCAGCGGGCACCAGGGGACGGAGTTCACCGTCCGTGTCAAGGCGGCGGTTCCTGCGCGCGGGGGCCCTCTTGGGGGCCACAGGGTTGGCTGGCTGTATCGCGGGCGGGACCGGCCCGCCGGTCTCCGTGCTTTCGGCCGGGAGTCTGGCGACGCTGTTCAATGAGACGGTCGGGCCGACCTTCGAGCGGGAGACCGACTACCGGTACCGTGGGGAGTTCCACGGTTCGAACACGGTGATGCGCATAGTTCTCGAGGGCCAGAAACAGCCTGATGTTGTCGTGAGCGCGGACACCTCGCTTCTCCGGGAGTCCCTGTATCCCGAATATGCGTCCTGGGACGTGGTCTTCGCGTCGAACGCCGTGGTGGTGGTATACAACCCCGATACCGCCGTCGGTGCGAAGCTGGCCACCGGTGAGCCGTGGTACGAGGTCCTCCGATCCGCCGATGACGATATCGCCAGGTCGGACCCTGACCTCGATCCACTCGGGTACCGCACCGTCCAACTGTTCAAGCTGGCCGAGGACTACTACGAGGAGCCCGGACTCGCGGCGGCCCTTCGCGAGAAACTGGTCATCGACCCGCAGGAATCTCACCTCTTGGCCGCAGTCGAGACCGGCGACCGGGCCGCGGCTGTCGCGTATGAGAACATGGCGGTCGACCACGACCTCCCTTTCCGGCGACTTCCACCGGCTCTCAACTTCGCCGACCCGACACGGGCCGATCACTATGCGTCGGCGACGTATACGACCGATGCGGGGAAGACCCTCGAGGGGACGCCCATACGATATACTGTGACCGTCCCGGCGAACGCGGAGCGAGCGTCGTCCGGTCGGGAGTTCCTCGCGTTCCTCCTGGATACTCCCTCGATGCTCCGCGAGCATGGATTGGTCGTGACCGACGCCTTCCCGCGGCCGCATGGAGACGTTCCAGAGGAGGTCCTGCCATGATCTGTGTACTGGAGTGCGGCCACGAACGGTCCGATGGACGTCCCGACATGACCCGTGAGAGAGGTGTCTCGATATGAGCTACGCCGAAGCGGTCCGTCGCGTCTCGCGCGGAGAGTACGGCGACTGGACCTCTGTCCTGCACGGACGAGGCGTGCTCACGCTCCTGGGGGCCGTCCTCTTGGTCTATCTCCTCTTGCCATTCCTGTCCTTCTTCACGTGGATCGAGGGCCTGTCCCCGGGGGCATTCACCGACCCCGACGTGCTGTCGGCGATCCAGTACTCGCTTTTCACCGCCCCTGTTTCAACCGCCATCGCGACCGTCTTTGGCGTCCCGCTGGCTTACGTCCTGGCGAGATGGCGCTTCCCCGGGAAACCGCTGGTGGACGCCCTGGTCGTCCTGCCGCTGGTGATGCCGCCCGTCGTCGGCGGGGTGATGCTCCTCACGGCATTCGGCCGGTTCACCACGCTGGGAGCCGCGGCAGCTGGCCTCTCTATCCCCCTGACCGACAGCTACATCGGGATCGTGCTTGCCCAGACCTTCGTGGCCTCCCCCTTCCTGATAATCACCGCAAGATCCGGGTTCGCTTCGATCGACCGGGAGATCGAGCAGGCCGCCAGAAGCCTGGGCAAGGGGCCGCTCGAGACCTTCAGACTGGTATCGCTCCCGCTTGCGAGAGGCAGCATCATCGCGGGTATCGTGTTGACCTTCGCCCGGGCGATGGGCGAGTTCGGCGCGACAATGATGACCGCCTATCACCCACACACGATGCCCACCCAGATCTGGGTCACCTTCATCTCCGAGGGGGTCAACGCTACGGCCCCGCTGGTTATCACCCTCTTCACGGTGGGGTTCGCGGTAGTGTTCGCGCTCCAGTACGTGGGCAAACGCATCACGTTCGGTTCCTGAGATGGTTCTCGCGCTCGATGGCGTCCGGCTGCGGTATCCGACGTTTACCTTCGGGCCGATCACGACCACCTTCGAACCCGGCGTCACCGTGGTCCTCGGCCCCTCCGGGAGCGGGAAGTCCACGCTTCTCTCCCTTGTGGCCGGATTCGAGAGCCCCTCGGCCGGTACCATCTTGCTGTCCGGCGAGCGGATCGACGACCGCCCCCCGGAGGACAGGCGGGTCGGGATGGTCTTCCAGAACTATGCCCTCTTCCCGCATCTGAACGTCCGTGAGAACCTGGCCTTCGGCGCCTCGTCGGCCGCCGCCATCGAGGGGACGTGTGAACTACTCGAGATCCGGGACCTGTTAGACCGCGACCCGGAGACACTCTCGGGCGGCGAGAAACAGCGGGTAGCCCTCGCACGGGCCCTCGTCTCGGATCCCGAGGTGCTGCTGCTCGACGAACCCCTGGCGAGTCTCGATGCACCGATCCGCCGGCGATTGCGCCTCGAACTGCGCGATGTCCTCTCGAATCTGGACATCCCGGTGGTCTACGTGACCCACGACCAGGACGAAGCATCTGTCGTGGGGGACCGTCTCGCTATCATGCTCGACGGGGACATCGTCCAGGAGGGGGCCGTCGAAGCGGTCTTCGGTGGGCCGGTGACCTCGTTCGTCGCGGACTTCCTCGGCATGGAGAATATCATCTCGGGCAGCATCGTCGGGACCGACGGTAAGCGGACTCTCGTGGACGTCGGTCCCGCGACGCTCACCGCCACCGGCCTCACCCGGTCCGCCGAGGTAGACGTTGCCATCCATCCCCGAGCCATCAGGCTCTCCGAACCCGGGGAGTCCCACGGGCCGAACACCCTCGAATGTCGAGTCCGTCGGGTCATCACCCAGCACACCGACGCGACGGTACTCCTTTCCTGTGACGGCCTCGGCCGGCTGACGGCACGGATCGATGCCAGGGACGCGGCCGAATTGTCGCCCGGCCAACTTCGGGTCGCGTCTGTCGCGCCCGAGGACGTCCACCTCACCGATCCCGACTGACGAACCCGGTCGGACCCTGTTCCTGCGTCGCTCGCAAAACCACCACAATCGTATATTATAATAGACACCTTGAAGGGGCCGATGCCCCTATACTCGTCAACATATGTCACGGGGGCAAGAACGAGCCTTAAGCGACGAGGACGGTCGCCGAGCGGTGGAGTTGGCCCGCGAGTCGGTCCGGACCTACGTGACACACGGCGGTCGATACAACCCGGGGAGCATGCGGGACGTGTTCTACCGGCGGGACGGTGCGATGGTCCGCCTGGAGACGGCCGACGGGCGGGGCCGGCTCAGGGGATGTGCCAGCTCGCCCGAACGACCGGTTTCCCTGGATGGGGAGCCGGTCCAGTTGGGCCACGCTATCGTCGACGCCGCGGTGACGGCGGCCAGTGACGCCTCCCGCGGTGAGATCAGGCCGTCCGAGCTCTCGAACCTCGCGGTGTCCGTCTTCACCGTCCAGCAGGCCGAGGCCTGTGCGGATCCTGAAGCGGATCTGACCGCTGGCGTCGACGGACTCGCCATGGAGGGCCGAGACACACAGGCGTGGCTGTACCCGACCGTCCCGGATACCCAGGACTGGCCGGTCCTCGAGTGCCTCGATCGGACCGCCCGGAAGGCGGGATTACCGGACGGGGCCTGGGAGGACGACGCGGTGACGGTCTATCGACTCTCGGGGCAGGTCTTCGAGGAGGCGGAACCCGGAGGATACGTTTCTGAACCCCTCGAGTGACTGGCTCGGTCACGAGCATACGGTGCCTGGGCCCGGCTCGTATCCACAGACGGGCTGTTCGTAGTGTAATCCCGAGTCTGCGTTCGAATGGGGATACGGGGATCGGGTGCTTACTCGTGTACCGGGAGGTGGGGGTCGACCCGCTCGATGTCGGCCGTCGCCCGGTCGATGGCGGCGTCGAGTTCGAAGTCCCACACCACCTCGCCGTCCTGGATCATCGGTTCGAGCAGCGGAGTGGCGTCCGTGGGGCCCGACCGGTCGGCGAGGGCGATGTGATGTTCGCCATCGGGGGTCCGGTAGACCTGCTTGGCCCCCGAGAGCTTCCCGCGCTTGGCCGCCGGCTCGCCCTCGACCTCGACGATGTCCAAGGCGAAATCCACGGGATCGGCGTTGCTCACGTAGCCGCCGACGCCGAACCCGTCGGCCAGGTCCCGCAGTTCGAACAGATCGGCCGGGCCAAGCCCGCCGCTCAGGAAGATGCCCACGTCTTCGTGACCGCGGGCGTCGAGCTCCCATCGCGTCTCCTGGACGATGGTGCGAAAATCGCCCCGCCTGGAGGAGGTGGTGTCCAGGCGCACGCTGTCGAGGGCCTCGACCAGGGCATCGGCGGCCCGGACCGCTTCGTCGGTCTCGTCGGAGTAGGTATCACAGAGCGCGATACGTGGCACCTCCGGCGGGACTGCCTCGTCGAATGCCTGCCAGGCGGCCTCCTGGTTGCCCTTTCCGAAGCAAATGATGAGGGCGTGGGGCATCGTCCCACCCGCCTCTCGGCCGATTACATCCCCCGCTGCGACGTGAGAGAACCCGTCCATGCCCCCGATCAGGGCTGACCGCTCGACCACCGCCGCGATGGTGGGGTGGACGTGCCTGGCCCCGAAACTTAGAGCGAGGGAGTCACCCGCCGCCCGAGTCGCGTGCATCGCGTTCGTGGCCATACCGCTCGCGTGGGAGAGAAAGCCCAGAAGCGAGGTCTCGTACCTCGCGAAATCCAGGTACTGTCCCTCGATACGCATGACCGGCCCCGCGTCGAAGAGGGTCCCTTCGGGGAGGGCCCAGACGTCGATCGGCAGCCCCTCGAGGAGCGTGACGGCGTCTTTCGTGCCCGCAAGGAGTTCGAACTCGCCGTCCGGGAACTGGTCCGCCGTGACCTCGGCCACGACACGCGGGTTCTTCCCCACGTGCTCGAGGGTCGTGACGGTTCGATCGAAGTAGGCGTCGGTGGCCCGCCCCGATTCGATGTCCGCGATGGGTATCACGTCGAACTCAGACACCGGGATCACCGCCGGTGGGTGGGTACATACCGGTCCATATCCACCCCCGGCCGAAAAAGGCTGCCTTCGGTCCTCTCGATGGCGCTGTACGGCAGGAGACCCGGCTCGACGGACCGATCACCCGGATTCGTCGTGGACTCCGTCGAGCTCCGAAACTGACGGTGCGTTCACGATCTTCACCGTCTCCCCATCGAGTTCGAGTCTGAACGCGTCGGCGAATTTGCCGTCCTCGATACGGTAGGTGTCGGGGTGTTCGGCGACCGGCTCGGCGCCATGGTGGACCAGCAACTGGCGGTAGGCGTCGGCGAATTCCTGGGCGTCCGCCTCGCTATCCCAGACGAGCTTCCAGACGTACCCCGTCTCGTTCGTCTCGGCCGATTCGTTGGTCACGTAGGGCAACAACTTGTCGCCGTCCCACCCGGCCGAGTACGGGTGAGAGTAATTATAGAGATCGAGGGTGTCTGCTCGTGACGGCCGGAGGAAGTGGTTCACCGGGATAATCACCGTCTGTGGACTCCCGACGGCCTGGGACTCGGCGAAGCTCGGATACCAGAGCATCACGTAGACGCCCGCCTCGCCGAACTGGGCGTAATCGATCGACCCCGCCCCCTGGTCGGGCACGTACCACTCCGACGTCGAGCGATCTTCGATCGAGACGTTCTGTGGCGAGTCGACCCCGTACTTCTCCGAGTGGATCGTCTGTTCGGTGCTCTCCGGCGCGTCGTCGTAGACCGCGTTCACGGCCTGCCATCCCGACTCCTCGTACCGGTCCTGGACGAACACTGGCCCGTCGCTATACGGTTGGAGACGGAGGGCGAGCATGCCGACGTGGGTCGAATCCGCACCCGAGGAACCTCCTCCTGTCTCCTCTTGGGGCATGAGGCACTCCCAGGATCCATCACATAACTGCTCGTACCGATGATCGACGTAGTTGCCGTCCCCCTCGATGATGCCGTCTCGAGCGTTGTGAAGCTCCTCCGTGTTCGCGGTGAGCTCAGAGGTGTTGAACGTCTTCTCCTGGACGGCGTGGAAGAGCTCCTGGGAGAGCGTAATCTCGTTCATCTCCAGGGACTCGGGGTTATCCGAGACGATCTTGATGCTGTGATTCGCCGGTGAGTAGTAGCCGAGCACGTTCGAGGCCGTGTTCTCCTGTTGCTGGGTGATCGCGCTCTCGTCTTCACCGAGGAAGAACAGGGCTTCGAATTTGACGTCCTGGTGGAGGCGCTGGGCCTCTGTCTGGCCCTGGAACCGTTCTTCGGTCTCGTTCCGGAACTCCTCCCGGGAGATGATCTTCACCGGGACCCGCTCCTCGAACTCGAGTTCGCGGACGTACTCGACCCGCGCCATGGATCGGGCGACGACGGCGTCGAGCTCCGATTCATTGAGACCGTCCGAACGGTTCACGTCGATGGACTCGTTGTGCCAGTAGCCGTCTTCCCAGCCGAGCGTGTCGTTTGCGGGGTCCTGGTGGGACTCGACCATCTCCGTGGCGGACGACGTGGTCGTCGTGGTCGGCGTGGAGGAACTCGTTTTGTCGGCCGTCGTGGTCGTCACCGGCGACTCGGTGGTGGTCGTCGACGAATTCGTCACGGTGTCCTGGACCGGCGCCGAACTACACCCTGCCAGCACGATGACGAGGAGTACCACGACAAGCCCGAGGCGGGGCCGCATGCACCCATGTCTGTGGTGGACCGGTAAAATATTGGCGCCCGAGGCAGCCGTTTTTTTTTTGCGATTCGGCCCCGCAGGTGTATCTATGGCCTTTGACACCGACCGAACCGCGCTCCTCGTGGTCGACATGCAAAACGGGTTCTGCCATCCCGACGGAAGCCTCTATGCCCCGGCGAGCGAGGCGGCGATCGAGCCGGTGGCCGAGCTCCTTAGGCAGGGGCGCGAGGCCGGTACCGAGGTGGTGTTCACCCGTGACGTCCATCCGCCAGCGCAGTTCGAGGACACACATTATTACGACGAGTTCGACCGATGGGGCGAGCACGTCGTCGAAGGCTCCTGGGAAGCAGAGATCGTCGAGGACCTCGAGGTACCCCCAGCGGACCATATCGTCGTAAAGCACACCTACGACGCGTTCTATCGGACGGACCTCGAGGGGTATCTGGATACCCACGGCATCGACAACCTGCTCATCGCGGGCACTCTCGCGAACGTCTGTGTGCTCCATACGGCGGGCAGCGCGGGACTCCGGGATTTCCGGCCAGTGCTCGTCGAAGACGCTGTTGGCTACATCGAGTCCGACCACCGGGAATACGCACTCGAGCACGCCGATTGGCTCTTCGGCGAGACGACCACCCTCGAGTCGATCGAGTTCGAGTAACGGGGACCTATCCACGCAGCGATCCAGTCCTCGAAAGATCGACCTCGATGACCTCGCCTGCATCGAACGTGGTCTCCGGGGTTATCAGCTTCACGTAGATGGCGTCGCGGCCGACGAAGAACGAGAGTCCGGTTATCTTCGTCCCGTTCGCGAACACCTGGACGTCCTCCCAGGGGAGTTCACGCCCGTCCGGGGGCCCGATGGGGAGGCCGAGTAATTCGACAGCCTCCGCGTCTGCATCCGGATTGGACGATCTGGACTCCGACCCCGTGGGGGAGGAGGTCGGCGACGGCGCTTCGGTGGATGTGGTTCGTGAGGAGGCCTCGGGCGCCCAGGGCCCCACGGACCCTTCGGTGGACGTGGTCGGTGCCGACGCCTGGGTGGACGTGGTCGGGACGGGAACGATCCCGCCGTTGGGGTAATGTGGGAGTCCGCCGTCGAGCAGGAACTGGCCGCTGTCGTCGGTGATGCCCACGTACCGTTCCCCTGGAGCCGGATGCGACGGCGTGTCGAGGATGGCGTAGGTTTCCCCCGTCTCTGCGACCGTCCCACGTCCGTCCCAGTCCACGCCCGCCAGGGGGGCCTCGACCTCCAGTCGCAGGGACCCCCTTGCCCTCACCGGGTCGGTTCCGTACTGCCGGAAGCCGAGGTGGATGTGGTTGTCGACCCAGGGGGCGAAGTATCCCGACCGGATGAGTCGGCCGAGTGGGTCACCAACCGCGACCGCCGTTCCCGGATCGACCGTCGGGTCGACATGGAGTATCCGGGCCAGCCGTTCGCCCGTATCGATGACGATCAGGTGGTCGTTCTCGGCCGCGTACGGTCTGTTGGGACAGCCCATCGTCTCCGTGAGACGGACCTCACCGGCGACCGGGCTTGGGGCCATCTCGGTCCCGGGATACAGGTCGATGGCCCGCCCCTCACGATGTGCAATATATGGGGAGTTATACAGGGTAAAGCGAGGGAAACCGGAGAGTACGTCGGCCCCGAGCGTGACCATGCCCGGGGTTGGTCTCGCGAGAATTTACTCCTTCGGAACCGCGAGGATTCACCTCATCGGACAGGCCCGATGGAATTCACCCTATCAGACAGGCCCGA
>CAZQNH010000046.1:0-10540 GCA_964594685.1 uncultured Halobacteriales archaeon | reverse complement strand
ACCCTATCAGACAGGCCCGAGGGAATTTACCCTCTCGGACACGAGTCGGTCCCATGCGCGTGGTTCGCGGCCGCGAGCGGAGCCCGGAAGCGGATCGGGAACGGTCCCGCGCGCTCCTCGAATGGGCCGGGGAGCAGTTGGAGTCAGCCGTACGTGTCTGGCGGCCGCACCGCCAGGTGGCGTTCGGCCGACGAGACCGTCGGAGTCAGGGAATCGAGGCGGCCCGGGACGCGGCAGCGGACCACGGGTTCCCACCCGTCGAACGGGACGTTGGCGGTCGAGCGGTGGCATACACCGGCACGACGATAGCCTTCGCCAGGTTCGAACCGGTCGAGGACCCTCGGCAGGGCCTGCAGGAGCGATACGACCGCGTGGAGACCGCGGTCGGCCGGGCGCTTGCGGCCGTGGGGGTCGACGCCAGCCCTGGCGAACCACCCTCGGCCTTCTGTCCGGGCACGCACTCGTTACAGCACGACGGCAAACTCGTTGGTATCGCCCAGCGGGTGACCGCCAATGCGGCCGTTATTGCGGGCATCATGCTCGTCGCCGATCACCAGGAAGTGGCGAGCGTTCTTGCGGCAGTCTACGAGGCGCTCGCGGTCCCTTTCGATCCCGACACCGTCGGCAGCGTCGCCCGGTCCGGAGGCGACGTCGACCGGGTGCAGGATGCCCTCGAGGCCCGACTCGCTGGCGACGAGCAGGTTCAGGTGGAAACCCTCCGTGGGGGATGATCGTCGGCCGCGTCGACCCACGATGAGATCCGGACTGGCTGGCGTACGGTGGCCGGCAGACTTACGCTTCACCCCCGTGACGTGTGGCCCATGCGGGTGTTCCGGAACGCGACGCTTCCAGACGGCCGGACCCTAGACGTCGCGGTCGACGACGGGCAGATCGTCTCGGTCCAGTCGAACCTGTTCGCCGAGACCGAGATCGACGCGACCGGCAAGCGACTCTTTCCCGGCATGATCGACGTCCACGTTCACTTCCGCCAGCCTGGCTTCCCCGAGAAGGAGACCTGGGAGACCGGGAGCAAGGCGGCGGCCGCCGGCGGCGTCACCAGTGTAGTCGATCAGCCGAATACCGACCCGCCCACGATCGACAAGGGGACGTTCGACCAGAAGGCCGCGCTCGCGGCCGACTCCCTCGTCGACTGGGGGATCAACGGCGGGGTAACACCAGAATGGGACCCCGAGGCGCTGTTCGCGCGGCCGGTCTTCGCACTCGGCGAGGTCTTCCTGGCGGACTCGACCGGCGAGATGGGCATCGAGCTTCAGTTGTTCGAGGAGGCCGTGCGCCGGGCGAGCGAGACCGGGACCGTGGTGACCGTCCACGCGGAGGACGCCGAGCACTTCGACGAGTCGGCTCGCGACCGCGACGACCCGGGAGCCTGGAGTGCGTACCGGCCGGCACGTGCGGAGACGTCCGCGGTCGAGCAAGCGGTCGAAGTGGCCGAGGAGTTCGACGCGCAGCTCCACATCGCCCACGCCAGCACCCCGGAGGGAATCGACAAGGCAGCCGCAGCGGGAGCCACGACGGAGGTCACGCCCCATCACCTCTTCTGCTCCGAGGACGATCTGACCGAGTTGGGTACCTTCGGCCGGATGAACCCACCACTCCGTGACGAGGAGCGCCGACTCGCGGTCTACGACCGCGTTGCCGACGGTACGGTCGATATCATCGCGACGGACCATGCGCCCCACACTCGCGAGGAGAAGGACGCGAGCATCTGGGACGCTCCCAGCGGCGTCCCGGGCGTGGAAACGGCCCTCCCCGTGCTCCTCGCCGAGGCAGCGGAGGGCCGGCTCTCCTTCGAGCGGGTCCGGGACCTCACCGCCCGGAACCCGGCCGAGATATTCGACCTGCCGCGGAAGGGCCGTATCGAGCCGGGGGCGGACGCGGACCTGGTGCTCGTGGATGTGGAACGGACCCGGGAGATCCGCGGCGAGGACCTCCACGGCAAATCCGATTGGACCCCCTTCGAGGGGATGACTGGCGTCTTCCCGGAGTTAACGATGGTCCGGGGCGACGTCGTCTGGGAGGCAAATGACGTCACGGCCGGGGAGGGGACGTTCGGCGACCCTATGGGTCGGAATCTTCGGAAACGGTTAGACGAGGCCTGATCACGGGCCGAGGGTGGCCCTGTCGTATCGTCTGCGGGTCCGAGCGCTCTCATCGCCACTGGACTCCGAGCCGGAGGTTTATGCCTGAAGGCCGGACCACTCCGACATATCCCCCGACGAACGGCCCGGTGTACCGGATACTGGCGGGGAGGCACCGGGGTCGAGCGGTCCCGCCTGTTAGCCTCCCTGACGGTTGTGTCGGGGTCGATTTCGCCCCCCACGGATTCGCCGAGGACGAGCTCGTCTACCCCACGAGTGCGCCGAGGACGATGGTAACCACCATCGCACCGAGCATCCCGCCGACCCCAAGTACGGTGACGATACTGAATGCCCGGGCCGCGTTCTCCCGATTCCAGTTGCTCCCCTTCCGGCCGAAGAAGGCCTGGAGTGCATCGCCGATCCAGAGGGCAGTCGCCCAGGTGGCCAGCCCGAACCCGAAGAAGAGGGTACCCAGCGAGAAGGCGGACGCGCTGGCGTCGGCCAGCGGTGACCCGACGGCCACCAAGGCGACGGTCAGGATCGCCCCGCCCCCAAACCCCCCCGAGCCGACCTTCAACAGCACCCGACCCGGGGCGGCAACGAGAAAGTCAGTCAACGGCCTCACGCATGCGCGGGTCTAATGCGTCACGCATCCCGTCACCCAGGAGGTTGAAGCCGAGCACGGTGACGGCCAGGAAGAGTCCCGGGAAGAACGACCACCACCACTCGCCCGATAGCAGCCCCTGGGCAACCCCGTTCGAGAGCATCAGCCCCCAGGACGGGGTCCCGGCCTGTGCGCCGAAGCCGAGGAAGGACAGCGCAGCCAGGTCGATGATGGCCAGGCCGAAGTTGAGCGTCGACTGGACGGTGATCGGCGCGAGGGAGTTGGGAAGGATGTGTCTCACGAGGATACGCCTGTCCCGGGCCCCGAGCGCTATCGTGGCGTCGATATACTCGTCCTCGATGACCTTGAGCGCGGCCCCACGCACGACCCGGGCGAACCGGGGGGTGTACACCAGCGTCAGCGCGATCACCGCCTTCCAGAGGCCCGTGCCGAAGATAGAGACAAGCGCCAGGGCCAACAGGAGCGGTGGGAACGCCAGCAACACGTCCATCACTCGCATGACCGTGTTGTCCACCCAGCCGCCATAATAGGCCGCCACAATGCCGAGGCCCACCCCGAGGAACGTGGACATGCCCACAATGGCGGTCCCGAACTTCAATGCGAGCCAACTGCCATACATGACACGCTCGAAGACACTTCGGGCTTGCAGGTCGGTCCCGAACGGATACGTACACCCGGATATCGAGCCGGGAATCGCCGAGACCGCCCGTTCGCCACACGGCCCCTGCATCGAGGGCGCAGACCCCAGATTCGATTCGGTAATCGCGCCGAGATCCATGAATATCCTGGAGTAGAGGGCGAAGATCACCATCAGCAGGATGATGGCCAGGCCGAAGAGCGCGAGCCGGTTCCGCAACAGTTCCGAGAGGAACGGAGAAGCCCGTATCCGCTCGAGTAGCCCGCGCGTCTCGCCGATCTCGGTCTGGGTGTCCGTGCTCATTGTTCGATCCTCGGGTCGAGATAGGAGTAGGTCAGGTCGACGCCCAGGTTCACCAAGGTGAAGAGGAAGGCAAACAGTAGGACTGTGCCCTGGACGATCGGGTAATCACCGACCTCGATGGCGTCGACCAGCAACCGGCCCAGTCCGGTGATCCCGAAGATGGTCTCGGTCAGGACAGCCCCGCCGAGAAGTGTGCCGAACTGGATCCCGATGATGGTCACTACCGGGATGAGGGCGTTCTGAAACCCGTGTTTCATCAACGTGATCTTCGGCCCCTGGCCCTTCGCCCGGGCGGTCCGCATGTAATCCTGCCTGATGACCTCGAGCATCGAGGAGCGCATCATCCGCGAGATGAGCGCCATGGAGTATATTCCGATGGTTAGCGAGGGCAAGAGGAGGTGGCGGACCGCAGAGACGAAGGCGTCCCAGTCTCCCAGGATCAACGAATCGACCGTGACCATCCCGGTCACCGCCGGGACCGAGTAGTCGACGGCGATCCGACCACTCGTCGGGAGGACGCCAAGCATCTGTGCGAACAGGAGGATGACCAGGGGCCCGCTCCAGAAGATCGGGACGCTGATGCCCGTGAGTGCGCCGACCCTTGTGAGATGGTCCACGACCGAGTCCTGCTTGATGGCGCTAAGTAGCCCGAACGGGATGCCGAACAGGATACCCGCGAACTGTCCCAAAAGCGCCAACTCGAGAGTCACCGGAAAGTGGGTTCGGAGGACCTCTTTGACAGGTGTTCCCTGTCTGATCACGTAGGAGTTGCCGAAGTCGAGTTGGGCGGCCTCGAATAGGAATCGGCCGTACTGGACCCATATCGGGTCGTCTAACCCGAGTTCGGTCCGGATTCGCTCGACGAATTCCTGGGAGGCGCGCTCGCCGGCGATGACTACCGCCGGGTCACCGGGCGAGAGATGGAGGATGGCGAAAACGAACGACGCCACACCCACGACCACCGGCACCAGGAGAAGCAACCGTTTCGCGACGAATCGCTTGCTTATCATGCGGTCTCGAGGGGGGTGTCCGGGTTCTCCTGCTTCTCCTCGGCCACACGTCGGGACCGGTCGGGCCGTCCACGTCGATGCGGGGAACCCTGGTGATCGGACCGGGTGGGTCCACAGAACCACTTGTCCAGGGACTGCTTCGAGCGGCACCGATCCGGCGATCCATCCATTCTTGCTACCCGTGGGGTTCGGCTCACTGATTAAAAACGACTCGGAACGGCCCCGCTCAGACGTCGACCAGGTTGAGGAAGGGGCCGCCGATCACGTCGACCACGAAGTTCGACACTCGCTCGTGCACACCCCGAATCTCTTCGGTGTGGGTCATGAAGACCCACGGCGCCTCGTCGTGGGTGATCTGTGAGGCCTCGAGGTAGATGTCTTCTCGCTCGCTCTCGTCGTAGCTTTTCTTGCCCTCATCGACGAGTTCCATGAAGTCGGTGTTGGCCCACCTCGCCCGATTTCCGGTGTTCATTCCCTCCATGTCGCTGCTCACCCAGTCCTGGCCCTCCGGCACGTCCGCGACGTCCACGCCGGGATGGAGGAGGGGCGAATAGAAGTTGTCCGGGTCGCCGTTGTCCGAGATCCACCCGAGGAAGCAGGCGTCGTGCTTGCCTTCCTGGGTGTAGGTGAGGTAGGGTTCCCAGGATTGCTCGTTGATCGTCACGTCGAGGCCGATGGCCTGCAGGTTCGACCGCACGGTTTCCGCCGTCTGGACCGGGGACGCAAAGTACGGACGCGGGTTCGTCATCGTCGCGAGTTCGAACGAGAACCCGTCCTCATAGCCAGCCTCCGCCAGTAGCTCCTCGGCCCTGTCCGGGTCGAATTCGTAGGCTTCGATATCCGGGTTGTGCCCCATCACGTTGGGCGGAAGCGGATGTGTTGCGTCGATGGCCAAGCCCTCGTAGATGTTCTCGACGATGGCCTGCGTATTGATGGCGTGACTGACCGCCTGACGCACCCGCTGGTCCCGGAACGGTTCGAACCGGGCGAGGTTGAAGGCCATGTACCCGATGGTCATCCCTGGAGCACGCTCGACAGCAGCACCATCATACCCTTCGATTTGGTCGACCTGCTGGGAGCCGACCCCGTCGATGATGTCGACCTCGCCGGTGTCGAGCGCCTGGGCACGGGTGGAGTTCTCGCCGATGGCCCGGAACACGACCTCGTCGACGTTCGGGCCCTCGCCCCAGTAGTCCTCGTTGGCAGCGAGTCGGATAACCTGGTTGCCAGTGTCCCACTCGTCGAAGGAGAACGATCCGGTCCCGATCGGCTCCCCCCCGAAGTCGTGGTCGCCCTCGATGAGGCTCTTGGGCATCACCGCCAGGGCAAACACCGCCAGGTTCCCCAGGAACGGTGCATACCGGGAGGCAAGTTCGAATTCCAGGGTGTAGTCGTCCACGGCATTGACCGCACTCGCGCTGCCGAGAAGGTACGGCCCGTAGATGGACTGGTTCTCTACCCCGATGAACGAGCCGTACTCCTCGTCCACGAACCGCCGGTACGTGGCGACGAAGTCATCGGCAGTGAACTCATCGCCGTTGTGGAACTGGACACCCTGGCGGAGCTCGAGCGTGGCAGTCGTCTCCTCCAGGGAGAAATTCTCCGCCAACCCCTCGACGAGGGACGTTCCGCCCGGATCGAAGTGGATGAGCTTATCGTATACCTGGTTGGTCACCTTCGCGTCCTCGCCGGTCGTGGTCGCTTGCGGATCGAGCGTCGTGGAGTCACTCCCGCGGGCATAGACGACCCGCGTAGCCTCTCCCTCACCGCCCCCTTCCTCGGTTGTCGTGTCCTCGCCACCGTCTCCGCCAGTGCAACCGGCTAAGGTTGCGGTCACTGTTGCGCCTCCAGCGGCCTTCAGGAAGCTACGTCGATCTACAGCCTTGGTATCAGACGACATAGTATTCTTTTCCTCATTACCACACTATAAGGGTGTCGAATACCGGACCCGGGGCCGTGCTATCGGTTTTCCCGGATATTTCCCGGCCTTCTGGAGCAAACATATCGGGGGTACCCCTTCATATGGCGATGTTTTCAGTTGTCGACCACGGGTAGACGGTCTAACACCAGTGCTGTCCGCGAAGCAACAGGGGGAATGCCGGTGGTCGGACTCACCGTTTTGTCCCGCCGAGGGACTCCAGACGTCGAATCCCTGTATGGTGGCTCCGGCCCTGTCGCCGACACCGCTCGGATACCAGACCGTGCCTGACTCTACTCGTCGGCGAAGAGGTGACAGGCCGCTGGATGCTCGTTTTCGCCCAGATCGGGGTTCTCCCGTTCGCAGACGCTGGTGAAGGTCTCTCTCAGGACAGTTGCTGCGGCGTCGAAGTCCTTACGCTCGAGGTGTTCGATGGCTGTCTCTACCGTGCGTTTGGACTCTCCCCACAGGTCCACGTCGAAGTATCGGTCGAAGAGCACGTCATGGAACTCCTTGGTGGTGCCACCATCGGCCACTGCGGCCGACGCTCCCTCTCCCATCGCCTCCTTCTCCACGGCCTCCACGTCTATGTCCTCGTCTTCGACGTACTGACGGAAGGTCATCACCTGTCTGTACGCTTCCTGTTCGATGTCGAGATCCGCTGGCGGAATCACCGAGGGACACCGCGTGCGGAAGTGACAGCCAGAGGGCGGTTCGATCGGTGACGGAACGTCCCCACGGAGGATCACCCGATCCGAGGTATCCGTTCGTGGATCGGGTTCCGGGATGGCGGAGAGCAACGCTTTCGTGTAGGGGTGTTTCGGGTTCGCGAACAGCTCCCCCGTTTCCGCAATCTCGACGATCTCGCCCAGGTACATCACCGCGATCCTATCCGAGATGTGCCGGACCACGGAGAGGTCGTGAGCGATGAACAGGAAGGTTAGCCCGAACTCCTCCTGGAGGTCCTCGAGGAGGTTGATGATCTGGGCCTGGACGGACACGTCCAGCGCGGAGACCGGCTCGTCGGCTACGATGAAATCGGGATCGACCGCTAATGCGCGGGCGACACCCACACGTTGGCGCTGGCCACCCGATAGCTCGTGGGGATACCGATCATATTGTCCCATCTCGAGACCCACCGCCTCGATGAGTTCCGCCACGCGCTCCTCTCGATGCCCCTCGGCAAGGTCGTGGATGATGAGGGGCTCCATGATCGTCTGCCCCACGGTCCGACGCGGATCCAGCGAGGAAAGTGGGTCCTGGAAGATCATCTGCATATCCTTCCGGCGCTCCCGCAGTTCCGCTTTGTCCAGCGTCCCGAGGTCGTCCCCGGCGAAGAGGACCCGCCCGTCTGTGGGGGTTTCCAGGTGGAGCAAGGTTCGACCGGCTGTCGATTTCCCACAGCCGGATTCGCCGACCAGGCCGAGGGTTTCGCCTTCCTTTACCGAGAAATCGATGCCGTCGACGGCCCTCACGCTCGGGGGCGTGCCCGGTAGCAACTCGTCGAGGAACCCTTCAGTTTGGGAGAAGTGCTTCTTGAGCCCTGAGACCGAGACGAGCTCCTCTCCGACCTCGTGGGCGGCCGCCGAGACCCCCTGTCCGGCCCCATACTCGCGGGTGTCGAAGTCCTCCAAGATGCACTTCGAGCGGTGTGGAGCCTCCGTGCTGCCGTGCTCGAGGAACGGAATCTCCCCCTGTGTGCACTCCTCGGTCACCCACGGGCATCTGGGCGCGAAGTGACATCCCTGGGGCATGTCGATAAGGTCCGGCACGTTGCCTTCGATCGGGGTCAGCCGGTCTTTTTCCTCTGTCGGGATGGATTCGAGGAGGGTGTAGGTATAGGGGTGTGACGGGTTGTGGAATATCTCATCGACGGGTCCTTCCTCGACGATCTCGCCGGCGTACATCACCGCGACCCGGTCCGAGACCTCGGCGATGACACCCAGATCGTGGGTGATCATCAGTACGGACATGCCTAATTCCTCCTGGAGGTCGCCGATGAGTTCGAGGATCTGGGCCTGGATGGTCACGTCGAGTGCGGTGGTCGGCTCGTCGGCGATCAACAGCCGCGGTTGACACGCCAAGGCGATCGCGATGAGTACCCGCTGTCGCATACCGCCGGAGAATTCGTGTGGATACTCATCGACCCGTTTGGTGGGCTCGGAAATGCCGACCTCGCGGAGCGTCTTGATAGTGTCGGCGAGAATCTCTTCCTCCATGTCACCGCCGCTTACTTTCGGAAGGATCTCGCGAACAGCGTTGAACCAGCTGTCCTTCTTCCGGCCGCCGTACTGGTGGAGGCGCAGGCTCTCCGCTACCTGCTCACCCACCGTGTGAGCGGGATTGAGCGAGGTCATCGGGTCCTGGAAGATCATCCCCATCGACCCACCCCGGACCGCTCGCATTGCCGGTTCCGGGGCTTCTCGAAGGTCGATGGTCCCCTCGCTCGCGTCCACGTAACGCTGGGCCCCATTGAAGGAATCGAGGAGCTCCGAAGCGAGATCTGGGTCCCGGAGTGTGAGTTCCCCATCGACGACCTCACCGGGGCTGTCGATCAACTGCATCGCGGAGAGGGCGGTCACGCTCTTTCCCGAGCCGGATTCGCCGACGAGGCCGACGGTCTCCCCCTCTTCGATATTGAGGTCGATCCCGTCGACGGCCTTCACGATTCCTCGGTCTGTCGTGAATTGAGTCCGGAGCCCGGACAGCGAGAGCAGATCGGTCACTGCCCGGAACTGACTCGTGGCCGAAGAAATACCTTGCGACACACTCCCCTGGGGACCACCCCCAATCCTTCCGGGTGGGGCCCCAGCGCCGTGAGTTATCAATCGGGCCCGCCGGAAGCCCGGCCGAATCCTTAATCGGGGGTGGGGCCCAGGCTGTTGTCATGGACGCGAACGAACCCCGCGACGAGCAAGAAGCACGGGCCCGCGCGGCTCGAAGTGGGGCGGCGATGGAGCAGTGGAGCACCGTTCTCGACGACATGGAGGCGACAGCAGCGGAATTCGACGAGGCAGGCTGGGAGACCGTGGTATTCCATCCAGGGGACGTGACCACGGTGCTGAAGAACCGCGAGCCTGGCGTGGACGTGTTGCTTCCGGGCGATGAATACGACGATCTGGCGGCGGCCATCGACGAGGGGGTCTCCTTCGAGACCTACGAGGTGTACCGGGCGGTCGAGGACTCGATGGTCTACGCGGTCATCGTGGCCCAGGACGAGGAGACGTCCACAGCGGCACTGGTCCCTGTCTATCTCGACCAGGGGAAGTTGCACACTGTCATCGAGGCCGAGCGTGAGGAACCCGGAATCCCGCTCTACCTCCGTCGGCTGGATAATGAGATGATCGAACTCCGACTCGACGACCCGTCCTTACTTCTCGACAATCAGGCCGAGGACCAGGGGTAATCCCTCGGCCGAGCGAGCGATCACGCCTCACCGCCGATCTCGTGTCCTCGTGCCCTTCCTCGTCGATCTCTTGAACGTTCACTCTTCGCCGCCGATCTCGTGGCCACAGTTCGGACAGGTGGTCCCCTCGTGCCGGAGCTCGTCGCTCGCCGAGCGGACCTCCCGCATCACGGAGGAGATCCGTTCTTCGCCCTCGAGTTCCTCGTCGACCGCGAGTTCGACCCCCTCGACCTCGAGGAGGAACTTCGCGACCTCGGTGACCTCGTACATGACCTCGTCGAGTTCATCGGCGGTGAAGAAGTCGCTCATCGCCCCGTAGAGGAACGTCGCCCCCGACTTCTTGACCTTCGTCTCGAAGGCCGATCGGGCCTGATTCACGGCCTGGGGGGTGTAGGTGTCGGTCATGAACGGGACGAGGTGGGGCAGGTTTTCGCCGATCTTCGTCATCTCGACCCCGGTCTCGGTGCGGAAGTCCGAGCAGAGCCGCGCGATGGCCCACTCGCGGGCCGTGATGTACGTGCGTTCCCGGAGGAACTCGTTGA